>CAJUGH010000024.1 GCA_910586215.1 uncultured Acetatifactor sp.
TCGAACTCAATGGTCCCAGGCGGCTTACTGGTCAAATCATACAGCACACGGTTGACCCCTTTTACCTCATTGATAATCCTGCTCATCACCTTGCTGAGTACAGCATAAGGTACCTCTGCTGCCTCTGCCGTCATGAAGTCAATGGTATTCACGGCCCTAAGTGCCACTGCATAATCATATGTCCTCTCATCCCCCATGACACCCACGCTCTGCATGTTGGTAAGGGCGGCAAAGTACTGACCGATCTTCCCGGACAGCCCTGCCTTCTCAATTTCTTCCCGGTAGATGGCATCGGCTTCCTGGACGATCTTCACCTTCTCGGCAGTCACTTCCCCGATGATACGGACACCCAGGCCAGGGCCGGGGAATGGCTGGCGGTATACCAGGTGTTCGGGGATCCCCAGTTCCAGTCCTGCCTTGCGAACTTCATCCTTGAAGAGGCTGCGCAGGGGTTCTATGATCTCCTTAAAATCCACACAGGCCGGCAGGCCGCCTACATTGTGGTGGGATTTGATCACGGCAGATTCCCCGCCCAGGCCGCTTTCCACCACATCGGGATAGATGGTACCCTGCACCAGGAAGTCCACGGTGCCAATCTTTCTCGCCTCCTCTTCGAAGACCCGGATGAATTCCTCGCCTATAATCTTGCGTTTCTGCTCTGGTTCAAAGACACCGGCCAGCTTTCCGTAGAAGCGTTCCTGGGCATTTACACGGATGAAATTCAGTTTATAACTGCCGGAAGGACCGAAGACCGCTTCTACCTGGTCTCCCTCATCCTTGCGGAGCAGGCCATGATCCACGAAGACGCAGGTCAATTGTTCTCCCACGGCTTTGGAGAGCAGGACTGCTGCCACGGAAGAATCCACACCGCCAGAGAGGGCACAGAGTACCCTACCCGATCCTACCTTTTCCCGGATGGCCCGGATATTCTCTTCCACAAAGGAGTCCATCCTCCAGTCTCCCCTGCATCCGCAGATACCACGCACAAAGTTAGCAAGCATCCGGGAGCCTTCCACTGTGTGGAGCACCTCCGGGTGGAACTGAATGGCGTACAAGCCTTTCTGCTGGCATTCTGCTGCTGCCACAGGGCAGTTGGCAGTGGTAGCCACGGCCCGGAACCCCGGTGCCATCTGGGCAATGTAGTCGAAATGACTCATCCAGCAGATCGTGTGGGGGGAAACGTCTGCAAACAGGGGGGAAGTGGTATCCACGTCCACTTCTGTCTTACCGTATTCCCGCAGGGCCGCCCTGGCCACCCTGCCTCCCAGGACAAGGTTCATGAGCTGGGCACCATAGCACAGACCTAGTACCGGGATACCCAGTGCAAACAGTTCCGGGGGACAGGTAGCGGCCCCCTCCTCATAGCAACTGCTGGGGCCTCCTGTCAGAATGATGCCTTTGGGTTTCATAGCCTTGATCTTCTCCAGGTCTGTCTTATAGGAGTAGATCTCGCAGTACACATTGCATTCCCTGACCCTTCTCGCCACCAGTTGGTTATACTGGCCACCGAAATCAATGACAATTACCAGTTCCTTTTTCATTTTTACACCCCCGTGCCCGCTTCAGCGGGCATACCAATCAATATTTGAAAATTTATTTTCAAACTTATACCCCCTTGCGTGCTTTGGCACGCATACCAGTCAAAACCCCCGCAGCAAGCCACGGGTTTTTGACCCTCGCGACATTCGCCAAATGTCTGCTTCGCAGCCGCTTGGCTCATTGCCCATGGAAATCAAAATCTGGAAGTTTACTTCCAAACTTTCTCCCATTTTCCCGCCTCAATCTTCCAGATAAGAACTTGATGTCTTAATGCTGCGTCCTTTGGCTCCTGCAGTCATTCCTGCATCTGCTACTCTTCTGCCCGGTGTGCCGCCCCTGCTGTCAGGCAGTTTCACATCCTCCGACCAAAATATGTCCCTATCCTCCTGACAGTACCGAAGCAGGGCCGCTATTTTCTTCATTTTATCAGCAATCCCATAAGCTGTTCCTATACATACGGAAGTCCCGTTTTCAAATTCAAAAAACTCACAGATCCGGAAATAGCTTGGCATTTTTTCTGTCCTGTTTGCCTGTTCCTTGTAGTTCGTCCGTGATGCACAGTTCATAAATGGCTGGTTCGGCAACTGGTCTACCTTGTCCTGGTGTCTTTTCAAGACCTGTGCAAACACCCTAAGCATCATGGATGACTGGTTTTCTGTGTATTCCTTCCCATAGATCCAATAATGGATATCACCTTTGCCCTCTTTCCTTTTCCCTCCCTGGACTGCTTCTCCTTCCTGTACCATGGCGCCACATGTATCAAGATCCTGCCCTTTCTTCTCCCCAGCTACCGGGCTTACTTCTTTCCAGGATCTTTCCCCTCCTGATGCCTGTCCACTGTCTTCCGGGGTTTTCGCCTCCTCTGGAAATGTCCCCAGGATAGAAGCGTAATATCTTCCGTCATCCCCCACACTTCCCCTGGCATGAATCCGAACGCGTTCATTGTTCCCATTAAAAAAATGATCTACAAAATCGCACAAGGTGTTGATCTTATCCAGGCATTTGTCCTGGTCTATCTCACTATTGTACAGGGCCTGCGCCGTCTGCTCCTTATATTGCAGGATATCATGAAACCGTTCCACCTCAACAGCTATAAACTTCAAATCCTTGAAGCCATGGAGTTTTCTTGTCACCTCGTCCCTGGTAGTCATCAGTTCATCATAACATGGTCTGCTGATGAGGGAATTTTTACTGACATAGAAGACCAGGAGCCTGCAACGCCAGTTCTGTATGGCCTTCAAGGCATCCTGTTTCCAGGAAGCTTTCGTCTTGTCCAGGTTTTTCTCATCCAGCCACACATTATAACCCTGCCTCTGGAACTCCAGCACATCCCTGTAGACCACATCCCTGTCCGCACTGCTGTAACTGACAAAAATATAATTCTTCCCCTCACCGCAGGGCTTGATCTGTCTCAACAGTTCGTTCGTATCTTCCATCCAACGTTCCTCTCCTTCTGATTCTATGCGTATATCGTTACTGTTTTTGCGAGTTGTTTTCATGTGCCTTTTCAACATACAGACTTAAGGCTCACGCACCAAAATAAGCTGTCCCTGCCCATTTCATGACAGCAGAATGCTTGCATTCTGCTGTATGTGCGCATCCATTGCTGTAAAAGAAGTGAACAGTAACGGTATATTTACTTATGGGCCCTCGCGGGATGAGCCGGACATACAAGGAACTCATATCTGCTTCTGGTAAATCCGCAGCCCGTCATATTTTTCAATCAGCTTCAGCATACTGTTCATGGGTTCTATGTCTTTGTCCTTCTCCTCGTCTGGCAGTTCCTCATAATGGACCTTGGCGGTCTGGGCATTTACAGGCACCCCTTCCTGCATCATCAGTTCATGGGTCCTGGTCTGTTCCCGGATTGCCTTTGGCTGTTTTTCCCCATAGCTCCACCCCATGGACTGCTTCTCCGCAAGCCATCTCAGATGTTCCCTGGGACCTATGATTTCCAGGTCCTGCGGGGTAAAGGCTGTGACCAGGCCATAGGCCACCGGCCTGTCCGTATAGAAGCATCCTATGGCATCCAGGTGGCCTGCAAATTTTTTCGCCTGGTTGATGTTGGACAGTTTATATTCCAGGGACAGCTTCTGGAAATCCGCTTCCAGCCTGGCGTCTTCCACCTGTTCCTCTGCCCCCATATAGGTGTATCTGCCATTTAAGGCAACCGCAAAATGATACAGGTGCAGGAAATTACTGTTGGAGAGGTACTTCTTCCGCAGGCGGTTATTTGGTCCAAAAGCCGTCCCTACGGTAAGCTGCAGGGTACCAGGCTCATTGATATGCACAATTTTCTCAATATCAGCCAGAAAGACAGGGTGTCCGGCATCCGGTGTCACCAGCTTCCGGTAAGTTCCCTTGGTGTCAGTCCGCCCTGCCTTGGCCTTCAGTCCCTGGTCAAAGACATAGGTGGCACTGACTCCCTTCTCATGGAACTCCAGTTCACAGTCCATGGCATGTACTTCGTTCCGGGAATTCTGCCCATAGGAAGCCCTATCCCAGCACTGGAGTTCGTCACAGAGCATCAGCAGGAATGCCAGGGGATGGGTACTTACATCAAACTGCCGGCCCTGGTTGTAGGACGATTTGTAGTTCGTGATAGAGAATTTGTACAGGCTGTTGTGGAGGAGGATGGCCGTCAGCACATCCATGTATTCCATGGCACATTCTGTCATCTGCTCCGGCCCCAGGACTTCCAGCAGTTCCTTGAACAGGAGCACCGCGCTGAAATAGGCGTGGTCCATGAAGTTTCCGAATTTCTCCGGGTTGGAGGGCCTGCAGGAGAGTACTTCCCTGGTAAGGTATTCCCTGTATCCGGCATCCGGGTGGGACTGCTGGTAATTGCGGTAGTCTTCGTAGTCCCCATACTTTTTCTCCAGACGATATGCCATGTTATGGGCCAGAATTTCATCCAGGCTCTTAGGCTGGAATTTGTCCCCGCCCAGGAGCAGGCTCTGCCAGAATCCACTATCCGGGCTATCCCCTGTGATATCCACATACTCATCTACATTGCGGTATACCATATAGGGCTTGTTCCCGCCACTGTTACCAAAGTAAGATTTCACCTGCTCCGCAGGCAGTTCAAAGGGGTAGCCGATGTCATGGAACAATGCCGCCATCCCCCAATATTTGAGGAAATGGCAGGCCGCCCTGTTCTCCCTTCCTTCCTGGGAAAACCCGTAAAATGCCCCGTACTGTCTGCGGAAATCGGGATTGCTGTGATAGATGGCCAGGCCGATCAGGAATACATAGACCGAATGGGAGTAATGGTCCCTGTGTTTCATGAGCAGGCTGCCCGCATTGGACTCAAATTCTGCCAGCATCTCTATCATCTTCCGGGATTCCCCGTAATTTCCCACGAACATTTCCAGATAACAGAAATAGACATCAAAGGCATCTTCCGCAATGCCGGTCTCCAGGAACCTGTGTACTGCATTTTCCAGGCACAGGCGGTCTATGTCCTTCTCCATGTTATAGGGAATCTGGCCCTGTCTTGTGCTGGTTCCGTCCAGGTCATCCAGACTGCCCCGGCTGCCGCCCGGGTCAAATCCCAGATCCTCACAGGACTCCCGCAGGAAAGCCACTGCCTCCCGCTCCAGGCTACAGACCGGCCTGCTCTTCCCTCCCTGTAGCCTGCGGTACCCGGCCGGGGCAGGTACCCTGGGGCCATCCGCTTGATATCGGCTTACATTTTTCTTCCTCATTTCTTCCAGTGCCCTGTATCCCATTCCCTCTTTCCTCCATTCTGCCCGGTGTACGGTATTTTTCATTTATCTTTTTCTGTAGTTGAAAATATACAAGTCCATGATTAGGGCAGACACAATTCCCCAAAAAATTTTATACTTCGTCCCATATTGTAACACAGTTAGGGATAAATGTAAAATGGCATAAAAAAATAACACCGGCTGCCAGGTGGTTACTGGTCACTTTTCACGGCCCCGCCGTTCAAAGTAACATGATGCACACATACAGTAGAATGCAGGCATTCTACTGTCATGAATTGGGCAGGGACAGCCCATTTTGGCGCACAGCAATCAAGGTTGCCTAGGTTTGTCACGCTGGAAGCGCGTGAAAACACCTCGCGGTGACACGAATGAACAGGGCCAAAAGGGCATTGGCAAGGAGAATGCATTCGGGGACCAGACTAGGAAGTCCCCCCTGCATCCCCTGGCCGGTTCCTCTCATCCTGTAGGATCCTGCCACCTCCGGCATCCTGTGTACCGGCCCCCTGGGTCTTGGCACTTCCGGTTCCCGTCCCAGAGCCCGTGCTTCCCGCCCCTTCCACAAAATCCGACAAAGGCCGGAAGGTATACCCCATCTCCTCCCACTTGGACAGCAGTTCATCCAGGATCTCCCCGTTTGTCTGGGAAGTGCTGTGGAGCAGCACAATGGCACCGGGATGGACACGACCGCAAAGCTTCTCAAAGGCCTCCTCATGGCTGGGCTGGGCATCCTTGTTCCAGTCCACATAGGCCAGGCTCCAGAAAAAGGTGGCATACCCCATGTCCTTGGCCATCTGCAGGTTGGCAGTGCTGTATTTCCCCTGGGGCGGCCTGTAGTACATGGACAGTTCAGCGCCCGTGACTTCCCGGAATTTGTCCCGCACGGTATCCATCTCCTGCTGGAAGGAGGCCTGGTCTGAGATCTTGGACATGTCGGGATGGTGGTATGTATGGTTGCCCACGGTGTGTCCTTCCTCCACCATGCGCTTTGCTATATCCGGGGCAGATTCCAGGAAATGGCCCACCACGAAAAAGGTGGCCGGGGCATTGTGCTTCTTCAGGGCATCCAGGATGGGAGCCGTGTTGCCGTTCTCATAGCCGCAGTCGAAGGTCAGGTACAGCACTTTGTCCTCCCCTTCTGCCATATAATAGGCATTGTACTGTTTCATTTCTGCCACTGTGGCATTGCCCGTGGGTTTCTCCCCGGACTTGCCAAAGCCCAGTCCCCAGTTCCCGGACTCTGCCAGGAGTGTGGTCTGTGCAGCCTCCTGGGCTGTTCCCAGATCCGCACCCTGGGTTCCTGTACTCTGGGCTGCCCCCAGATCCCCATCCTGGGTTCCTGTACTCCGCGCTGTCCCCAGATCCCCACTCCGGGAGTCTCCATCTGGCACTGCCTCCTGGTTCACCCCCTGTCCCACTGTCTCCCGGATTTCCATCAGTGTCCGGGCCGCTGCCCGTCCCAGCACAAACATGGCACACAAAAACAGCACTGTCACTGCCACCTGCCTGGGACTGACTTCCTTTCCCGCCGTAAGTCTTCCCATAGTCTTCCTGGCAATCTCTTTCACATAAATGGTCTTCATGGCACATTCCTTTTTGGGTTCCTCCCTAAAATATATGTGCCTAAAATACTTGTCATACCTTGTGGGGCAGTCCATTCCTCACTTTAAGACAGTTTCTATTCCCCCTTGTAATACTGGGCCTGGGCATCCCACAGCTTCTGGTACAGTCCCGGAACAGCCGCCAGTTCTTCATGGCTGCCCCGCTGCACCACCTGTCCGCCGTCAAACACCAGGATGTCCTGGCAGAACCGGCAGGAGGCCAGTCTGTGGGAGATGTAAATGGCCGTCTTCTCCCCCACCATCCTGTCAAACCCGGCAAAGACTTCACACTCTGCCTCCGGATCCAGGGCTGCCGTGGGTTCATCCATGATCACCAAGGGCGCATCCTTGTAGATGGCCCTGGCAAACAGCAGCTTCTGCATCTCCCCGCCGGAGAAGTCCACGGCACCTTCGTTCAGCTTCTTTACCAGGGGTGTCCGGCCCTTCTTCGGCAGATTTTCATATTTCTCCTGGAAGCCGGAAAAGGCCAGGATCTGATCCAGACGCTCCCTGTCAATGTGCGTTTTCACGCTCTCCCGGCCTTTCCGGTTCCCATTTCCCTTCTCCTGCCCTTGTGCCCTGGCATCTGCCCGGCCCTCTGCCGCTTCCTGCCTTGCCTTCTCTCCCTCCTGTTGCCCCTCTGCCGTCTCCTCCTGTCCCCAGGCCTCCCACACCCCCGTAAGATTCTCGTCCAGGGTGGCTGGCAGCAGGGTGGAATCCTGGAACAGCACGGCAATCAGGCTATAATATTCCTCCCGGCCATACTCCCGGATAGGGATACCGTTTAACAGGATCTCCCCCTGGGTGGGCTGGTAGAATCCACAGATCAATTTCACCAGGGTCGTCTTGCCTGCACCGTTTAATCCGATCAAGGCCAGTTTCTCCCCCGGCTTGATGGTGAGATTCACATGGGACAGGATCTCCCTGCCGCCGGGATAGGAGAAGCACACGTCCTTCAGTGTCAATTCCACCGGGTGTTTTCCCATCTCCTCCATCCGCTCCTTTCCCAGCCGGGGTTCCGGTTTCCATTCCTCCCCGGTTCCCAGGAAATCCCGCACGTAGCCGATGGTGGTATTCACGGAATTAAAGTCCATGACGATCCGCAGGAGCATCTCAAAACAGATGGAAAAGCGGCTCACTGCACCGATGCAGAACACGAATCCCGCTGCCGTAATCCTGCCACTTGCCAATAGATACACCAGCAGCCCGAAGGCCAGCCCATCCCGCAGAAATTCCAGGAATGCACCGGACATATTCCGAAGCAGGTACCATTTGTGGATATTCCCATACAGTTTCCCCATGCTTTCCAGGGCCTGGTCATATTTTTTCAGAAAGAGGTCAAGCATCCTGTAAATGCGGATGTCCTTGCCCGCCGCACTGTCCATACTCTGCCCGGAGATATATTCTGCCCGCCTGGCGTGTCTGCTGATCTGGCCGAAATACTGTCTGTGTTTCTTCCTGGCTACCCCCAGCAGGTACAGATTGGCACTTAAGGACACCATCACCGCCAGTACCAGCAGGATATTCTGTATACCCAGCAGCACGCCGTACACTGCCACGGACAGCAGGTTCACCGCCAGTTCCGGAAAAAGTCCCATGGCATATGTGATCCCCCGGCCGTGGAGTCCCGCATTCCAGACGTTTTCTGACAGGTTCCGGAATTCTTTCTCGTCCAGTTTGTCATAGTCCACACGCATGATCTTGCCTACATATTTCTTCATGAAATATAAGGGAAAATAACTCTGCTGGGTATAGCCGTATTCCTGCATCACCCCTGCCAGGGTGCCCAGAAGCCACAAAGCCGCTGACAGCAGCCCCACTTGAAGCAGGATACTGCCCACGGGAAGCTTCTCCTCCAGCCCCTGGACCAGCACGGATGGCAGCAGGGTCTGCAGCAGGGTGAAGACCACCATGGGCAGTGCCACAAGTACCGTTGCATAGAAAAGCTTCCTGTCCCATTCCTTCATGCATTTCATATAGTAGATATAATTGCGCACAAGGCCCTGTTTCCCCTTGTTGCGGTCCCCCGCAATATAGAATGTATCATTCATGGCCGGCCTCTCCTCTCTTCCAGTCCGTTGCTGTTCACGGCCACAACAACCGATGCGCACCAAACGCCAAATGCAGGCGTCCTGGCACATAACAGTCCCGGGTTAGTCACGCAAAAGATGCGTGACAACACCTCGCGGCACCATCCCGTGAAAAGCAACTCCAGTTCTTCTCTTATCTTGTACATTTTAGCATATCTTCCCGGCATAAAAAAATTCGCGCACCAATGGTATCCCATTCTGCACGAATCGTTGATCCCTGTTTTGCAGTCCCTGTGGCCCGGCCTTCCCTGCAGCCGCTGCATATATCATCCCTGCCCGCAATTCCTGCTGTCCTGTCCCTCACTCCTGCGCCAGCGGCAGGGTCACTTCCGTGGCAAATACCCCGTCCTCAGCCTGGCGGTTCAAATAGCCATGATACTTCTCCACTATGCTGTCTATGCGCAGCAGGCCCAGTCCATGGTCTGCCCCCTTGCTGGAGAAGAAACCCATCCCTGCCTTTTTCGCCTTCCCAGCCATGGAATTGGTCACGCAGATGTAGAACTGCTTTTTCAAGATATCCACATAGATCCGGATAAAACGGTCTTCCCGTGGTACCTTCTCACAGGCTTCCATGGCATTGTCCAGCAGGTTCCCTATGAGTATGGACAGATCCACCCCGGAGATTCCCACATCCCTGGGCGCAATGGCAGTGGCATCCACCTGGATCCCCCTCTCCCGGATCAGGGTCAGCTTGCTGTTCAAGATGGCATCCACCATCACATTCCCTGTCTTCAGCACCGTATCCACACCGGCCAGGTCTTCCTCCAGCCGCTTTAGGTACTCCTGCGCCTCCGCATACTGGCCCAGGCCCAGATGGGCCTTCAGCACCTGCATATGATTGTGGTAGTCGTGCCGCCAGCCCCGCATCCTGCGGTACATGGACTCCACCTCGCCGTAATGGCGGTTCACCATCTCATCCTGCATCTGGTTTACCTTGCGCAGCACATATCTGGGGAGAAAAAATATCCACAGGCTGATGTTGCCTGCCAGTACCACCCCCACAATGATCCACATGACTTCCATTCTGACCGTCAACCCACCTTCCGTCCTGGACTATACCAGTGCGCCCTTGCCGTCCTTGTAGAATGCCACAAATGCTTCATTGACCTGGCGGTATACATACCGGCTAAGGGGAACCAGCCGCCCGTCATCCAGCACCAGTTCTGTCCTTCGCACTGCTGCCACATGCTCCAGGTTCACCAGGTAAGACCGGTGACATTTCACGAATTGTTTCCCCCCGGACAACAGTTCCTCCAGGGCACCAATGCTGCACTTCAGGCACAGGCTTTCCTTCTCCAGGTACAGCGTACACTGGTGACCAGTGGCCTCCGCATACCAGATCTTCCTCCGTCCTATGCCGGCCATGCCCTGGTCTGTGCATAACAGCAGCTTCTCCTCCGGCTGCCTGCCCTCCCATACCCGGTCCAGCACGGCGAACAGCCTGTCCTTCTTCACAGGCTTTACCAGGTAATGGAGGGCCGCCACATCATAACCATATGACATATACTCCTCATATCCCGTGACAAACACAATGGGTACTGTCTGATCCTGTCCCCGGATCCTGGCCGCCAGGTCACAGCCGTTTATTTCCCCCATCTCGATATCCAGCATCACCAGGTCATAGGCCCTGTCATCCTCCCAGGCAAATAAAAAGCCCTCTCCGCTGGGGAAAAAAACTATATCTGCCCGAACACCGGCTGTTGCTGCCCACTCCTGCACATATTGGCCCAGAAGCTGTCTCTGGGCTGCCTCATCGTCACATATTGCGATCCTCATGGTATCCTATGCTCCAGATTCCTTACCCTTTCCAATATAAAACATACTGCCAGCAGGTACCAAAATCAAAAATCCTCTGCAGGCGAGCCTGCATCGGATTCATTGACCTTTTGACCCTGGTATCATATATTATATAGCACAAGACATCCTCTGTCAAACACATGTTCCAATGAAACAGGAGAGTTGTTTGGTTACTTGTTGCCTTGAACGGCATGGCCGTGAAAAGTAACACATCACATGGCGACAGTTCAGACAGCGCCATTCGTAAAGCTGCGCCCATGGCGCTGTCCGCTGCTGCGCAGGTATCCTCTCACGGCCTGGATCCGGTTCCCCGGCTGGGTGGCGATCATCTCCTGTATGGCACGCTCCCTGGCCTGGCGTCTGGTGCGCAGGTGTACGAAAATGGATACGGTAAAACTGACCAGCAGGAATGCATAGAAACTGATGCCCCGGGATACCAGCATGGCCGGCATTACCAGCCCGCTGCCAAATACAGCCGTGAAAGCTGACACAAAACCGCCTTCGGCCGGTCCCACCGCCCCTGGCAGGGGCAGGTTGCATACCGCCAGGGTCAGCATAGCCTGAAGACCTGCCACCTGGATCCAGCCCTGTCCTGACAGCCCGAAAGCCAGGTAGACCATCCAGGGTACGGAGAACAACATTCCCAGTTGGACCAGACACAGAAGCAGTACCTGGACAGCCAGGCCCGGATTGGCTTTCACACAGGCCGCACCCCTGGCATATTCTGCCAGCTGCTGCTCCAGCTTCGCCCGCATGGCACCAGGATTCCTAAGCAGATGGAGCCTCTCCAGGATGCGTAAGATTCCTTCACAGATCTGCCTGGACACTCCCGGCAGGAACATGACCATCAGCATCCCGGCCGTGAGCAGGATCATCATACCCGCTCCGTAGAACAACAGCAGATCAAATCCTTTCCCCAGGTTCCTGGCCTCAGGACACAGCATCCAGATACCCATTCCCCAGACCAGCGTGGCTGTCTGGTAGCAGGCTGCGATCAGCATCATGTTCAAGGCACCGTGGGCCGCCGGAATCTGGTCCTTGCTCATATAGTAGATCTGGGCAGGCTGGCCCCCCGTGGCAGAAGGGGTAATGGAACTTACATAGAAACCCACAAAAGAATATCCCAGGCACTGGCGGTAAGATATCCTGTGTCCCAGCCTTCCCAGAATCTTGTGGGAACACATGGCCTCGCAGCCCACATAGCCGAACATCAGTGCCAGCCCTCCCAGCAGGAACTGCGGTCTCACATGTTTCATGCTGTCCCACAGTAGTCCCATGGACTGTCCCTTCAGCAGCACACTGCCTGTCACTCCCATCATCACCGCCAGAAGCAGCAGCCCCATCCATTTCTTCTTCCCCTGCATCATACAGCCGCCCTCCCTGCCATACTGTTCGCCATACAATTCGCTTTGCTACCTGCAATTCCATTTGCCATGTTGTACACAATTCCATTTGTCACGGCACCTGCCTGGGAACGCACTCCCCTGCGTCCAGAGATGGCTTCCATCAGCCCTGGCAGTTCTTCTGTCTGTAACTGCCGCTTCAGGTATCCCATCCTGGCCCTGGCCCTGTGAAGCCGCTCCTGGTCTGACAGGATCTCCCGGATCTCCCCTGCACAATTTCCACTCCCTGCCACCCAGCCCATGCCCATCTCACACATCCAGCGGGCATTGTTGCACTCCTGCTGCAGGGTAGGGGGCCAGGCCAGGATCGGTACCTGTGCAAAAATAGCCTCGAACAGGGTGATCCCGCCCGGTTTGGTTACAATCAAGTCTGCCTTCTCCATGTAGTCCCACACCTGGCTGGTATAGCCGATCACCTGGATATGGGAAAAACGCCCCTGCATGTGTTCATACAACCTCTGGTTGTGACCCGTGATAAGGGTGGTGTGGGTGTCCGGCAGGCGGTCCAAGGCTTCATAGAAAGCATCCTCCCTGGGCAGAAGCCCCAGGCCGCCTCCCATGATCAGCAGTTCCCGCTGCTTCTCCCCGCCCTGGTGGGACAGATGACGGAATTCCTCCCGTACCGGTATGCCCGTGACACGTACCAGAGCCGGATCCACCCCTTTATCTGCCAGGCCAAGACACACCTCCCTGCTGGGTACCAGATAACAGTCCGTATGCCGGTTGATCCACTCCGGATGGGAAGTCACATCGGTGACACAGGTAATCAAGGGAAGGTCCAGCCCGGCCTTCTCTTTCAGCCCGGCTTTCTCCTTCAGTCGTGATACAAGCTGCGCACACAGGGGATGGGTGGCAATGACCACATCCGGGCATCTGGCGGCCAGCAGTTCTGCCAGCCGGTCCAGAAGCAGGCCCTCAAAAGGCGGTCTGGCATCCGGATGGCCCAGGGATGTGAGTTTATAATATAGATTGAACAGACAGCTCCCACGGGAGACCATCAGACGAAAAGCTTTATACCAGGCTTCTGAAACTTTCGGCGCAGCATAGGCAGGGAAATCCACGACCTCCACCCGGGCATCGGGATATCCCTCCAGGATCTGCTGCCGCAGGGACAGGGAAGCCATCCAGTGTCCCATTCCAAATTTTCCAGTTAAGATGCAAACATTCATGCCTATACCCCCTGTGAAGACTCTTATAACAGTCCAGTGCCCTGTCTGGACTGTTACAGTCTCTTCTGTCATGTACAGGATCAGTATAGCCACTCTTTCTAAAATGCAACCGAATACAAAACGAAAGGATTTTTAAAGAAATCCATATAGTTCTTTTTAGATCCAGCAGGAAGATATGGTCAGGACCTCCACTCCCCATATACCCCCAGGAAAGCCAGGGTTGGTGCTATCCTGGCATCCAGGATGCGGATCCGCAGACGGTCTGTCTCTACTTTCCCCAGGTCCACATTTTTCCGGTATCCAATGACTGTGCCCTCCGCTATCTGCCGGAAGTCCCCGTCCACCCAGGCATCCACTGCAAAACGCTCCACTCGCTGGCCCAGAAGCAGATTCTCCTTCAGGACCAGGCGGCTGGCCCTTACCGGCTCCTTCCATGTCAAGGTAATCCTGGACTCCCGGACACCGTCTGCCGTCCGGAAGCAGGCGTCGTATGTATCCCGCCGCACATTCTCAATGCCATATCCCTCCAGGCAGGTGTCACAGGTAAGGGCTGCCTGTTCCACCAGATTCACCCGGTAAGTCTGCCTTAGGTACTCCCCCAGTTCATGGAGCCTGGCCACATCCGCCGGGCCGACCAGTCCCTCCCGGTCCGGCGCAATGTTCAGCAGGAAAGTGGCATTGCCCCCCACAGAATGCTCATAGACATGAACCAGTTCCTCCAGGGACTTCACCTTCTCATCCTCCCAGGCATGGTAAAACCATCCAGGCCGGATGGACGTATTCACCTCTGCGGGATACCAGATCAGATCCTGTTCATCCCATAGCACCTGCCTGCTTCCCAGATCCAGGTCGCTGGCCGTGATCTCACGCTGTCTGAAAGACGTCTCATCTGCCTGCTGGCTGTTCTCCGCAATCTTCTCCGTGTCTGCCGCCCTGGCTGGCACCACGCTCCACTCGGAGGGCCTGGTACGGCCTGCCTCGTTCCCACACCAGCGCACGTCCGGCCCGCAGACGCTGATACAGGCCATAGGCTGGAGGTGCCTCACCGTATCGTAGTACCGCTTCCAGTCGTAAACCTGTTTCCTGCCATTCTTCCCCTCGCCGCAGGCACCGTCAAACCACACGGCGAAGATATCCCCGTAGCCTTCCAGCAGTTCCGTCAGCTGGTTCACAAAATAGTCATCGTACTCCTTCCCGCTTCCATAGGAGGGATGATTCCTGTCCCAGGGAGACAGGTAGACCCCGAAGGCAAGCCCCGCCTCCTTACAGGCTTCTGAAACCTCCCGCACCACATCCCCCCTGCCATCCCTGTAAGGACTGGCGGCCACCGAATGCCTCGTATACCTGCTGGGCCACAGGCAGAAGCCGTCATGGTGCTTGCAGGTCAGGATCAGTCCACGCATCCCGGCATCCTTCGCCACTGCCACCCACTGGCGGGCATCCAGCCTGGACGGATGGAAGATCTCCGGGGACTCCGTGCCATCCCCCCATTCCCTGTCCGTAAATGTATTCACGGTAAAGTGGATAAACCCATAAAATTCCATCTGCTGGTGCCGTAGCTGCCGCGCAGAGGGCCGTACCTGCACCAGACGCCTGTCCAGGGCATCCAGGCTTTCCGGGCTGTCCAGGATCGGCAGACTGCCCGAGGTTGCCGGGCCGGCTCCGCTTTCCGTCCTGGAAGCACCTGCTGGTCCGGCTTCCCCTCCCGGTAAGGGAACCTCTTCCCGTCTGCTTTCCTCCCTTGGCCCGGCCAGATCCCGCCGTTTGAAATCTTCCATTTCTTCCATATGAATATCCATGTCAATGCCTTTCTGCATGTTAAAAATTGTAGCTTCATCACCTGGCCACAACTTACACAGTACCCCATTTTCATGGACAAAGCAAGCGAAAGTTGTTACGCGGAATATATTTCGCAAAAACAGGATGCAATCGAACAGGCATTCTGTTATAATGTCCTTAGGAAACTTTGCAGGGTACCAGCCAGACCTGGACAGATCTGGAGATGCAGGGAAAGAAATACACTGTTTTGGGGCAGACTATATGCATACGGGCAGGGAGGAAGGAGGCCACACGTGGATAAGAATCACATTTATTTCGCAATCGACTTAAAATCTTTCTATGCATCTGTGGAATGCATAGAGCGGCAGTTGGATCCCCTTACCACAAATCTCGTGGTGGCAGATGCCTCCAGGACGGAGAAGACTATCTGCCTGGCCGTGTCGCCCTCCCTGAAGGCCCTGGGCATACCTGGAAGGGCAAGGCTCTTCCAGGTGATCCAGCGGGTACGGGAAGTAAATGCAACTCGCAGGTCCAAGGCTCCCGGTGGACAGTTTACCGGTTCTTCCTGCTCTGCCCCGGAACTGGCTTCCCACCCGGAACTGGAACTCTCCTTTCTGACTGCCACGCCCAGGATGGCCTTTTACCTGGAATACAGCACTATCATTTACAACATTTATATGAAGTACATCGCCCCGGAGGACATGCATGTGTACTCCATTGATGAAGTGTTCCTGGATGCGACACAGTACCTGCAGACCTACGGGATGACGCCCAGGGAACTGGCTTCCACCATGGTACAGGATGTTTTCCACCAGACGGGAATCACCGCAACCGCGGGTATCGGCACGAACCTGTACCTTGCCAAGGTTGCCATGGACATCGTGGCCAAGCATGCGGAGCCGGACCAGAACGGCGTCCGCATAGCACAACTGGATGAAATGAGTTACCGAAAGCTGCTATGGAACCACCGCCCTCTCACAGACTTCTGGCGGGTGGGGCACGGTTACCGGAAGAAACTGGAGGCCGCCGGACTCTTTACCATGGGGGACATTGCACGCTGCTCCCTGGGGGGAGACCGGGAGTACCATAACGAAGCGCTTCTCTACAACATGTTCGGGGTCAATGCGGAGCTTCTGATCGACCACGCCTGGGGGTGGGAGCCTGTCACCATGGATCTGATAAAAGCCTACAAGCCGGAATCAAACAGCATCAGTTCCGGCCAGGTACTGCACTGCCCCTACGATGCAGAAAAGGCAAAGCTGATCGTGCGGGAGATGACAGATCTCCTGGTCCTGGACCTGGTGGATAAGAAGCTGGTGACAGACCAGATCTTTCTGGCCATCGGATATGATGCCGGACAGAAGGTTCCGAAACCCGCCCAGGGAACTGCCAGCCTGCACCGCCTAACCTCCTCCACCCAGATCATCACAGATGCCATGATGAACCTGTATGACCGGATCATTGACCCTGGTCTCCTCATCCGCCGTGTAACCATCGGGGCAGGCCACCTGGTGGATGAGACCCAGGTCCAGGAGACTGAGGCCTTCGAACAACTGGACCTGTTTACGGATTATGCTGCCCTGGAAAAAGAACGGAAAGCAGAAATGGAACGGCTTGCCAGGGAGAGGAGACTACAGGAAGCCATGCTGTCTGTGAAAAAGAAATTCGGGA
This sequence comes from uncultured Acetatifactor sp., assembly GCA_910586215.1. Lineage (GTDB taxonomy): Bacteria > Bacillota > Clostridia > Lachnospirales > Lachnospiraceae > Acetatifactor. Next base: position 16,775 of record CAJUGH010000024.1, read on the forward strand.
AAAATGCCATCCTAAAAGGCATGAACCTGCAGGAAGGCGCCACTACCAGGGAACGGAACCGCCAGATTGGAGGACATAAAGCATGAATCCAGAAGATACCCATAAATATGACGGCATCCTCCATCTTCCCCATCCTGTATCCAGAAGATATCCCCAGATGCCGCTTTCAAACCGTGCGGCCCAGTTTTCTCCATTTGCCGCCCTTACCGGACATGAAGCCGCCATCCGGGAGACAGCACGCCTGACAGATTCCTTTGTGGAACTGGGGGAGGACCAGAAGGCCCAGGTGGATGAGCAGCTTCGGTGGATCCAGGAAAACCTGGCACAAAAGCCAGCGTGTGAGATTACCTATTTCCAGCCGGATGGGAAAAAGGATGGCGGAAGTTACATAACAATCCGCGGCAGGGTGAAGAAAATAGATGCATATACGCACCAGGTTATTTTTACGGATGGGACGGTTATTCCCATTGCGTCTATTTTTTCCATCGAGTTGTAGGCCAGCCTTTACCCTTACACCCCGATCAGTGCTTCAAATGTCCCTACCATGTTCAGGCGGCCATATCCCCACTCCCGGTTTGGATATATCATGTTGGAATTCCTGGAAGCCCCCCGGATCAGATAATTCTTGATGGTCCGGCTCTCCACCACAATATTATTTCCCTCCACCACAGCCCACTGCATGAACTGGGCCACTGCACCGGCGGTAATGGCCGCTGCCAGGGAACTGCCGGAACCACGGCCCTCCAGGGTGGGGACATCCACCCCTGGTGCCGCCAGGTCCGGCTTGATGGTTCCGACCCTGGAGAATCCCCTGCCAGAATCCACATAGAAGCTGTTGTTGGCTGCATTGTATGTGGATACCGTGATCACCTCCATGGACAGGGAGGGTTCTGTCAGGGTAATATAGGGAGATGCTTCCAGGAAATAGACAGGGGCGCTCAAAAACTGACTGATGGGCAGCCACATATGGAACTCCCCGTTAAAACTCTCCCGGGCCGCACTCACCTGAAAGGTCCAGATTCCCGGCGTGGGATCCATGAGCCGCATAAGCACCAGTTCCTCCCCGGACGCAGGATCCACCAGAGAACCAGCTATGGTCACACGGGTTTTCTCATACACAAAACTGTATGTGACACTGTCCATCACGCCCAGCCAGACCCTGGGAACCACTTCCCCGCCTGGGGAGCGGATGGACACGGTGTATGCATCCGGTATCCCGCCCCACAGTTCCAGGATGAAGCCGTCCACTCCTTCTTCCACCCTCACCTCCACATTTCTGGTGCCCCCACCCTCCACATCCTGACGGTTCAAGCTGCCCTGATAGTGGTGGCGTGCATTGCCTTCATTGCCTCCTGCCACCACCACCCCCCGATTACGCTTCACTGCCACGGCATTCAAGTATCTGCCCAGAGGGGAACTGCCTGCATGGTCCCCGTAATTGGTGCCCAGCCCCAGGCAGATCACCACAGGCCTTTCAAACAGTTCGGCGAATCCGTCCGCATACTGGACAGCCAGCATGATATCATTCTCCTGGTAGGCAGGCACAAGCTGCGGGATCAAGTAGAATTGCCGCATATATGATTTACACTGCTTAAGTTTCACTACCACTATATCTGCATCCGGTGCCGCACCCTGGTACGTAAACCCATCGCTGACCCGGCTACCTGCTGCCACTGCCGCCAGGTTGCTGCCATGCCCGATCTCGTCCCTGCTTGGCACGATGGAAAAGGGATCCTCTGCCTGCAGGGCCTGGTTGATCTCCTCCCTGGTATATTCTGTCCCATACTGGAATCCTTCCGGTGGATTCCCCTCCTGTATGGTCTGGTCCCATATGGCCAGGATCCGGCTGGTGCCATCGGGATTGCGGAAAGCCTGGTTGGTGTAATCGATCCCGGTATCTATGATACAGACTACCACACCTCTGCCCGTGAGACGCAGCGGATCTCTCTGGATCTGGGTAATACCACTGGCAATCAAACTGTTTGGATCGAAGCCAACTGTAGTAATCCCCTGCTCCTGCATCAGTCCATACAGCTTTGGCACATTCCTGGAACCAAAAAAATATTCATTGACATTTAGGTATTTTGTCCTGTCATAATAAATAATATCATAAAAATTATCCACATCCGCATAACACAGGTCAGATCCCAGTCCATCCATTGGATAATCCGTTATAACATCATAATAATCATTAGAAATTATTTTGAAACGACAATCCATGGCACATATTTCCTCCCATGGTACTTTGTATAAGATACGCATCTTACGGATTCCTGGTGTCTGTACCTGTATTCTGTGGCTGCCAGGGAAGTATAAAAATAATTGTTTTACACTTCCACAACCCATTGACTTTATCTATGGAAAGACTTAACATGACATATATGAGATGGTTCTTTCGTAGAATAGAATCATCAGATACAATCCCACATCATAAGGAGGAGAATTTCCATGGAAACAATTTACGCAAGCAAAGGCTTGAAGAAGATGTTCATCGCCCAGATAGGAGGCACGGTCTGTATCGTGCTGGCAGTACTCCCTCTCATTAACATTGTGGCCGTTATTGCCGCCCTGGCCTTTTCGATCCTAAGTATCGTAGGTCTGTATGAAGCCGGCAGGAATATTGATGGCTGCAAGACCGCATTTATGCTTACCATTGCCAATATGGCACTCAGCGTAGTCTCTGGCATTGCAGGTACAGGTGTCATTGGACTCCTTCTTTCCATTGGAGGAATGGTACTGCAGTTCCTGGTGACATATTTTGTGTGCACTTCTGTGGCAGAGACCCTGCGCAGGACCGGCTCTGAGGAAATCGCCAAGAGCGGTGATCTGGTATGGAAGGTTAACCTTATATGTTACCTGGCCAGTATCCTTATATCTGTCCTGGCGCTGGTTCCGGTCCTGGGCGTCCTCGCCGTAGTAGGGAGCTTTGTTGTGACCATTGCTGAACTGGTCGCCGCCATCCTGTATCTGATCTTCCTCTACAAGAGTTCTGCTGCCCTGTAAAGCAGACCCGGTAGCCGTATCAAGCATGCAAAAGGGAGCCAGTTGTCGTTGGCTCCCTTTCTTGCCACTATAAAATGAACCATGGAATGTTTGTTTATCCAGGTATTTCACGCCTCATTCTTCTTGATGTCCTTCAATGCCGTTCCCAGCTTGATAGGATTTCCATACCGCAGGGTTCCCATCCGGTACAGCTTCGCCCCTAGCACACCAGCTCCCACAATAGAGGCCGCCAGGATCACTGCCGACAGAATGATCTCCCAGGGAGCCACGGTTCCCATGGCAATCCTTGCGAACATGGTGCTGTAAGAACTGACAGGCAGGAAGGACAGGATCTTGATCACAGGGCCTTCCACATTGCTCAGCTGCACCAGGGAGAAGAAATACACTACCATGATTACCACCATCAGACCGCTGGCGCTCTTGCTCACATCCTCGGTCTTGCTGACCAGGGCACCCATGGCCCCGTACAGGAAGGCATAGAAGAGATAGCCGCCCATGCCGAACACCGCAAACGTGACAAGCACTTCCCCTGGCACATGCAGAAACATATCCAGCATGCCCCCCCACTGCTGCCTGTTCAACTGGTAGGAGAGCAGCACGGCCCCCAGAACCACACCTGCCTGGAACAGACCGCCGATGGCCCCTGCAATAACCTTGCCGAACAGCAGACTATTGGAGGAAGTACTTGTGACCAGAACCTCAATGGCCCGGTTGCTCTTCTCATTGGTGACAGACACGGCTATCATCTGCCCGTACATGACAATCAGCATGAATACAATGATCACCAGGAAATAGCAGTACCAGAAGTTGCTGCTGGTATCCTTATTCAGGATCTGCTCCTGTATGGTGATGGGCACATCGTACATGGTTGCGATCTCTGCCAGGTCCAGGTTCTGTTCCTCACAGTAGTCCATGCGGTAGAACTGTTTCATGGCCTGGTCAAAGATTGCCGTATTGGTATCCGTCATGGCTTTGTTATACACATAGTAATCATAGGAGGTGGCTCCTGTCACCACAAAACCAGCCTGGGCTTCCTGGTTCTCCACCCCGGCAACCAGGGCAGCCTCATCTGCCACTGCCTGCCAGTCCTCCTCCGGAAACATCTGCTGTAGCACTTCTTCCCGCACCACACCTGCCTGGTCCAGATACAGGAATACATCCCTGTCCCCATCCTGTGCCCCGGCAGCATCCCCGCCAGTCTCCCCGGCAGCACTGCCCTGGCCCACTACCTGCACACCGGTCATGCCGGACATATCCACAAACCGCGGCAGAAACAGCAGTACCGCCGCCCCAATGGCAAGCAGCAGGGTAAATGCCATAAATCCTTTGCTTGCAAAATATTCTTTCAGCTCATATTTTAATACAATTCCTATTTTCCTCATCGTTATACCTCCCTGCCCGCTTTAGCGGACTGTCTCCTCTTCCCCCACTTTTGCCACAAAAATGTCATTCAAGGATGGCTGGTAGCTTCCAAAGCGCTCCACCTGGATGTCCGTCTGGGCCAGCCTGCCCATGACCTGGCGTCTGTCAGTGCCCTGGACCAGTTCCAGGATCAAGAAGTCTTTCCCCCTGCCGGAAATGTGTACCAGGTCAGACAATTGTCCCTCCACCTGTTCCTGAAGGGTTCCTACATCCTTGTTCTCTGCTGCCAGCATCAGCCGGTTCCTGCCGTACTCCCGCTTGATCTCCTTCAGTTCCCCGGCCAGGACCACTTCCCCTTTGTTGATAATGGCAATGTGGTCACAGAATTCCTCCACATAACTCATCTGGTGGCTGGAGAAGATCACCAGTCTGTCCTCCCCGATGAGTTCGTTAACCACATCCTTCAGGATCTGGGAATTCACTGGATCCAGGCCACTGAAAGGTTCATCCAGGATCACGATCTCCGGATTATTCACCAGGGTGGCAGCAAGCTGTACTTTCTGCTGGTTGCCTTTGGAGAGGGTCTCCAGCTTCTTGTCCGCATACTCTGCAACTTCCAGCCTTGCCAGCCACTTTTTTGCGCTTTCCCGGGCTTCCCTGGCCTGCATGCCCCGCAGGGTAGCCAGGAAGACCATCTGGTCTATGACTTTTCGCTTGGGATACAGTCCCCTCTCCTCCGGCAGGTACCCGATCTGGTGCCTGGCTGGCACGAACCGGCTTCCATCCAGCAGAATCTCCCCGCTGGCAGCATGGAATACGTCCATCAGGATACGGATCGTTGTGGTCTTGCCTGCACCGTTACGGCCCAGCAGCCCCAGTGCCTTCCCGCTTTCCACTTGGAAGCTGACACCATGGAGTACTTCCTTCTCCCCGAAATTCTTGCGAAGGTTTCTGACTTCTAATTTCATTTTCCTTGTTTCCTTTCTGTGTATAATGATATCCACACTGGATTCTGGCACATCTTGTTCCTAAAATCAACACGACATTTGTCATTCCAGTATTCCAGTCTTATTATAAGTAAAAATATCCACACAAGAACCCGATGACCGCCCCCACCAGGCCGCCGCACAACAGGTACAGCCCGTATTCTCCGATCAGCGAGATACAGCGCAGGCTGTTGTCATATCTGGCGTCATTCAGCGGCTTTACCACGCCCGCTTCCCCCCGGTAGATGACCGCCCGGTTTTCCAGGGCACAGACGAAGGTCCATCCCTTTTCTTCCGCGTCATGGACACTCTGGACCTGCCAGTCATTGTTCAAGCCATTCCAGTCCTTACCATCCTTAAATTCCTGCCGGTGCATCTTTTTCTGGCGCCTGTTTGTCATCCGTTTGCTGTCCATGGTATAGACCTGCTTCGTCCCATGGCCTTTCTCAAAATAGTATTTCATGGGAGTCACCTCCGTGAGGATCCAGCCCTGTTCCTCTTCCCTTGCCAGGAAACGACTCAGCCCCCGCGCCGTGAGGATCAGTTTCCGCACCATCCTGTGCCGATCCCTGCTCTCCTCCCATTCCTGCCGGGTCTGTCGCATTTCCCGCCCTGCCCATTCTCCCAGCTTCCAGTAGGACAATGCCAGCACACTGTTTATGCATACATAGACCAGGGCAAACCAGTCGTACCACGCCAGGTAATCATCTCCCAGGTAATGCATTTGTATCCTAAGCACCAGGTCTATCACCAGGATCACCATTCCCCAGAAGATCAGGCGTTTGCCATTGCCAGACAAATAATCCCGGAATTTTGCAGCCCTGTGTCTTCGGGATTCCTCGTCATTGTACAGTTCATTGATGCCATCTTCCTCATATTCCTTGGCAAAATAGTAAGTCATGGTCTCATCGTGGGTGACCTCCCGCCAGCCCAGTTCCCTAGCCATCTCCAGGAACATTTCCTTGTGCCGTATCTCCTCCAGGGTAGGTTTCTTGGGCAGATTGAATCTGTCCAGGTCATACAGCAGATGCTTTGGCTCCCCCTTTACAAAAGTATAGAATATCCCAAAGTTGATATTCTCCAAAAACCACCCCTGGAGGGCCATGTCCTCCAGCCACTTCCTCTCCTTCTGGTATCCCCACAGGAAACGGATTTTCTTCATTCTCTCTTTACCCATTCGCCTCATCCTCCCCCTCCAGGACGCTTCTGCCATCTGCAAGCTGTTTCCCAAGTCTCTCCGTCTCTGCCCAGAGCAATTCCTGTCCTGTCTGTGTGATCCGGTAGGCCTTCTTCCCCTCTTCGCTGGGGGCCACCTCTATGACCCCGTCTGCCACCAGCCTACCCACCATGGTATAGAGGGTGCCCGTTCCCAGCACGATCCTGCCTTTGGTCAGGCTGCTCACATACTGCATGATGGCATATCCATGCCGGGGCCTGGTAACAGATAACAATGTATAGTACGTAGTCTCTGTCATAGGAATGTATTTTTTCTGTAAACCTTCCTCCAATCCATCCCCTCCCGTCTGTTTTCCTGCAAGCCCGAAGTCGCCTGCCATTCTATGTATCCCTGTGGTTCTATCTTCCCGTTTTCCAATGTCACAGACTTTGTGTTTTCCATCGACATGTCGAGTCTCGACATGTCGTCTGTAAACATAAAATACTACAGGGGAAAAAATTTGTCAAGGGAAAATAAAAATTTTAGCAAAAAAAGAGAACCCTCCCGTCGTGGTTCCCTTTTTACACTTCCAGACATGCTTCCTCGGCGTCAGTACCATCTTTGATGGCACAAACAATCTGTGAAGCCAAAGCACAAAAACCGCGCTTGGAAGAATTGCCGTAAGGCAAATTCTCAAAGGAATGGCTTTGCCATTCCTTAGGTGAAACTTAGAAAATCTTAGCTTGTGTACAAAGAGGTGGGCTATGCCCCCTCTTACAAGCTTAGATTTTCTTTTCACCTTTCACACTTCCTCATGCCGCCAGATCCCGCCTGCGATACACGGCCACCGCCCCCAGGACACTCACCAGGATCACACATCCCGCTATCAGGAGCAGTCCCCCATCTGCCCTTCCTTCCACGAAGATATCTGTCCCATTGGAAAAATAAAAAGGCGTCACGTATTTCAATCCTTCCATGTCCGGCAGGATCCTGCACAGAAGGTCGGCCACATACAGCAGCATGGCGAATCCCAGGGCTGCCCCGGTCTGTCTGCGCTTCCACAGGGAGGAGGCCAGATAGCAGACGCTTCCCACTTCCAGGTGCATCAGAAGCTGCACCCCATGGTAACAGGCAAATTCCTTCACAGGGGGCATCTGGCCTGCCCCTGCAAATCCCAGAAGGATCCAGGCCAGGCATAAGGCATTGTAGGATACTACCAGCACCACCAGGGACGCATATTTCCATCCCACGATATAGGCCCTGCCAAGGGGCAGTGTATGCAGGAATTCCGAGGTATGCCCTTCCTCCTCCTTGGACAGCAGCGCCACTCCCGTCATGGCCGCAAACATGGCGCCGCCGATTGCATATAACAGGGCAATCTCCGTGGCATAGAAACCCTCCATGGTACCGATACTCAGCTTATCCATCCCCAGGACCGTTGCAAACATCCCCATATTGGCAAATGCCTCCGACATCTCTCCCATGGATTCTTCCAGGCCCTGGAATAGCAGCAGACATCCCGCCGACAGCAGGCCTACGCTGCAGGCCCAGATCAGCAGCGACTTCCCATTTCTCCTTACTTCATGCCATAATAATGTCATCTTTCTATCCTCCTTGTATCCCGGCCACAAATGCCCTTTTTCCTCAAGGTCCCAGGCCATCCATCCCGGGGCACCCTCCGGTTTCAGACAAAACGCCCCCTGCCCAGGCTCACTCCTCCCGGAAGTAGTGCATGAACACTTCCTCCAGGGAGGGTTCTTCAATCAGAAGGTCCTCCAGTCTGCGGCCTTCCAGCCTGTGCAGCAATTCCTCCACTGTCCCCGTGTGGGAAAAGGCTGTCTCCTTTCCGTCCTCCCACATCCGTACCTTCCGCAGGTTAGACCGGCAGAGGTTCTCCACGCTGTCTGCCCGGATCAGCCTGCCTTCCCGGATCACCGCAGCATTCCTGCAATATTGTTTTACCTCAGAGAGTACATGGGAAGAGAGAAAACAGGTGGTCCCCCGGCTGTTGTACTCCGATACCAAGCCCCAGAAAGCATCCTGCATCAAGGGGTCCAGGCCGGAGGTAGGTTCATCCAGGATCAGCAGCTTTGGCTCATGCTGCATGGCACAGACAATGCTGACTTTCTTGCGGTTTCCCAGGGACAGTTCCTCTACCCTCTTGTCCCCCTCCACTTCCAGGATCCCACAGAGCCTGTCTGCCTCCCGGGAACAGTCCTTCTGCCGGCAGCGGGCCGCAAAGCGTATCACATCCCTCACCTTCATGCCCGGATAGAACGCGGCCTCTGAAGGCATGTAACCCACCTGGTTCATCAGTTCCCGCCACTGTCTCCCCATTAGATGCCCCGGGCGGCTGCTTTTGTGATCCCCTTCCGCATGCCTGTCCCTGCCCACACAGTCCTTCCCCAGGAGACGAATTTCCCCCTGGCCAAAGCGCAGCATTCCCAGCATACACCGGATGGTGGTGGACTTGCCTGCACCGTTGGGACCCAGGAACCCGAAGATATCCCCTGCCGCCACCTCCAGGTGCAGATCCTGTACCCCCCTGTGTTTCCCATAGTTTTTTGTCAGATTCCGAATATCTATGGCGTTCTGATATGTCGCTTTGTTATCACTCATCTGCCTGCCCTCCTGTAACTGTCACCCTGCCTGTCCATCCTTTGCAGCTTCTCTTGTCCCCCCTTGTGGTTCCTTCTGGTTCCTTTTCACAGCTTCGCCGTTTGGGTCAACTTGATACACACATACAGCAGAATACAGGTATTCTTCTGTCATGTATTGCTTTTTCTTGTATTCTGCCAGCATATGGTTCAAGTTCTCCGTATCGATATTCCGTTTCAGCCTGTTGATCAGATAGACGCATCCATATGCCACCAGCATGTAGAAGAAGAACAGGCCCGTGACCCAGATCTGCCTGTCAAACCATCCAAGGAGATAAGAGCAGGCTGTATACAGACTATCGCAGAACAGCATGGAACAGACCTCACGCAGTCCCATCTTCCCGGCTTCATCAAAATTGTGCAGCAGATACACCTGCAGATACCCCACAAGATAGGCCAGTATAAAAAACTGGCACATATGTCCTATTTCTGCCTGGAAAATGCCCTGGCAGAGCAGGAATGCGCAATAAAATACCGTAATGCAGAACGCATACAGGCATGCCTTGTATTCTATGGCAATCTCCCTGCTGAAGCATATCTTCAGCTTCTTCCAGAATGCTGCCCTCTTATCCCCTTGCATCTGATTTTCCATCCCCGGCCTCCTGTCCTTCCACTCCTTTTTATGGTCTCCCCAAAGGGAGCCTGCTGACTGCCATCCACCGCATAGCTCATGGCGCTTTTCCCTGTTTCCGCTCCCCTCATCCCTGCCGCAGGATCTCCCGAAGCTTCCCGGCGTATTTCCGGGAGATCATCACTTGTTCCCCGTTTTCCATGGTAGCCCGGATACGGCTGCCCGGCTCACTCTTCAGGGCTGCAATCCTGTACAGATTCAGCACCATGGACTTGGAACACCTAAAATATCCCCTTGTGCCAAAGGCATCGGCCAGTTTTCCCAGACTTTCCCCCATCCGGCATACCTTGTCCGTCAAATAGGCAAAGCTGACCCCGTCCACACTCTCCAGATAAAGTACCTCCTCCGGCAGGAACATGACTTTCTCCTCCCCACAGGAGCCGCACAGCTTCTGCTCCATTCCCCGTATCAGTTCTGCAATAGCCCGGATCCGCTTATCCTGTTCCCGGTAACGGATGATGACCTCATCCTCCCCCTGGTCAATTCTCTGCATGGTCAGCTTCATATCTCTCCCCCTGTCTTCCTTCATTGTACCAGAATTCTGCTTTCCGGCAAGCCCAAGTCCATAAGATGCATTTTCCAGCCTGTAAGTTACGCATTCCCTAATCCAGTGTATGAGTGTATGCAATCCCAGCCTGCCTGAATGCGGCATTCGCCATATGGGAGTGCAGGCACTCCCCCCTGGCTCCTTGCCCACGCAAAAAAGGCCGGGATTCCCAGGAATCCGGCCATTCTATAAATTACATGAAAATGAGACATATACGGATCAATACTCCTGCTGCAAGCAATATCACAAGGTCAGTTTCGCTTCGGTCCGTCCCAGATAAGCCCCACCAGCGCTACGAACCATTACCCGCAATAGTCATCACGTTCTCATCAGTCCGTCCACACTCAGCACCACCCCTGTGATATAGGAAGCCTTCTCAGAGGCCAGGAACACGAAGGCATTGGCGATGTCTTCCGGTTGTCCCAGCCGGCGCAGGGGGATACGGGCGATCATGGGATCGATCACTTCCCTGGGAACGGCCTTCATCATGTCTGTCTCTGTGATACCAGGGGCCACGGCATTCACACGGATACCCTTAGGTCCAAGTTCCCTGGCCAGGGAAAGGGTGAAACCATTGACCGCGAACTTGGAGGTAGGGTATGCCACACCGCTGGGCTGGCCGGAAATGCTCACCATGGAGGAGGTATTCAGGATGACACCGCTTCCCTGTTTCTCCATCACTTCCGCTGCCACCCTGGAGCAGTTGAAGGTTCCCTTTACATTTAAGTCCATCACCTTATCAAAGGTGTCCTCCGTGTACGCGGCAAAGGGTGTGCTCTCAGAGATACCTGCATTGTTCACCAGCACATCGATCCTGCCATACTTTTCTGTCACTTTGTCAAAAGCATCTTTCACATCCCCGTAATGGTCCAGGGCCGGCCAGATTCCCTCCACTTTTGCCTTAGGATACGTCTCCTGGAGCTTCGCCACCGCCTTGTCAGCAGTCTCCTGGCGGCTGGCACAGAGTACCACTGTGGCACCCTCCTGCAGAAAAGCTTCCACTGTGGCAAAACCAATGCCCCTGCTTCCACCTGTGACAATGACCACTTTGTCCATGAATTCCATCCTTGTCCTCCTCCAACATCATCTTTCTTTGCATCTGTGCTGCCGCGTTCAGCCCCATTTCCTTGTTCCCGGCTGACCGCCATCCAGACATTCTCCTTGTATGACCATTATACGATCCATCCTCCAGGAAGTCAATCTGTCAGTCGTGCCTCTCCCCACTGTCAAAAGTCTCACAGAATCGCGCTGCAAAAGCAGGTTCCTCACCTCCAGCATACAAGTGGGAAATATCCCCAAAGCTGCCGACCCGGAATATAGCCTTACCCTGGCGCCTCTCCTCCGTGACCACCGTGGTGACAGCGCTGGGTGCCGCACAGGTGTGGTGCCAGAGAATCATGGGGGATACGTTCATCAGATGGCTGAGCATAACGCACTCCACCCCGAAATGGCAGAAAAATACCAGGGTATCCTGATTGGCACACCCTGCCCGGTACAGCGCCCCCTCCCGCACATAGCCATGTTCTGCCAGCAGGCTGTCCAGTCCCTGTACCACCTCCCGGTAAAGCTCCCCTACATGGCCTTCTGCCATGGCCGGGTGCTCCATCCACCTGTCCCTGTAATAGAAGCATTCCTCCCCCATCCAGTCCTCAGGCAGCCAGTCCCAGGCAATTGCTTTCCTTCCCTTCACATCCGGACGTGTAATCTGGGCCGGAAATTCCCTCAGCCAGTCACATACTGTGGCCTTCCTGCCGATTCTGCTTAAAGTAGCTTCTGCCGTATCCCTGGCACGTCCCAGGGGAGACACATAGAATGCCTTTACATCCAACTGTACCATCCTGTCTGCCAGGAGTGCCACCTCCCGCCAGCCTTTTTCTGTGAGGGAATCCTTCTCATAGTCCGGATCTCCATGCCGTATGATCATCAGTCGCATCTTTTCGTCCTTTCTGCCGTATCTGTCAGAGCCAGACCGCCGTGCCCTGTGTTTCTATCCTGCACTTTCTGTCTCATGCTTTCTGGCCTGCCTCTTTACCTTGGCTCTCTCCAGCCTCTGCTTTCCCCTCCTACCATACCACAATACAGACAGCTGCGCCATATTTCATTTATACTGCGATAATCTCAGTCTGTCATCACTTATCACTCACCCCATTCACGGCAACTATACACTACATAGCAGTCTCGGGTTTATCACGCAAAAGGCGCGTGAAAGCACCTGGCGGCAGCACCCATGAACAGTAACTGCATCATCCACCGAAAAACACCCCATCGTCACCCCAGCGCTACATCCAGCACCATCATCAGCACGAATCCCACGGCCACCCCCATGGTGGCAATATCGCTGTCCCCGTATTCCCCGGAATGGGCTTCCGGCACCAGTTCTTCCACCACCACATAGATCATGGCTCCTGCCGCAAAGGCCAGCAGATAAGGCAGGATGGGCACCACCTGTTCTGCCAGCCACACGGTGAATACTGCCCCTACCGGCTCCACCACACCGGACAGGACACCATACCAGAAGGCCTTGGGCCTGGAAGCCCCGGCACTGCGAAGAGGCATGGAGATAATAGCACCCTCCGGGAAATTCTGTACCGCGATTCCTATGGACAGTACCAAAGCCCCAGCCAGGGTAATTCCTGTATTTCCCAGCAAGGCCCCGGCCAGGGTTACGCCCACCGCCATCCCCTCCGGCAGGTTGTGCAGTGTCACTGCCAGAAGCAGCATGGTAGTCTTCCCAAAGCTACTCCTGACCCCTTCCGGCCTGTCCTTGTCCATATGCAGATGGGGAACCATCCGGTCCAGCACCAGTAAAAATCCCATACCCAGAAGAAATCCTGCCGCCGCAGGCAGCCAGGCATTCCCTCCTCCTTCCCCGGCCATTTCAATGGCCGGGAGCAGCAGGGACCACACCGAAGCCGCAATCATGACCCCGGAAGCAAATCCTAGAAGCAACTTCTCCAGCAGGCCATTCATCTGCTTTCTCATGAAAAACACCATGGCCGCCCCCAGTGTGGTTCCCAGCAGGGGAATACAAACCACCGCAAACGATTCTTTCATCTCATCACCTATCCCGCATATCCTTATACGGCCCTTACATCTGCCATCCATCCCATCCACCGGACTCTTTAGGAACTTCGAAAATACCTTGTGAAAACAGCACAGGATCTGGCATTCCGCGTCCTTTTGCCGGGCCTGCTTTCCCAATTGCGCTGTCTGAACTGTTACGGTGCAGGATGGATGGCAGGAAATTCAACATTATAGTATGTGGCATAGGCTGTTCAAAATGCATTTAATTTATTTCGCCTTTCACGCTTAGACACCGGATGGCATTCAGCACCGCAATCACCATGACTCCCACATCTGCAAAGATGGCAATCCACATATTGGCAATACCCACTGCCCCCAGTACCAGGCAGATGGCCTTCACGGCCAGTGCAAACACAATGTTCTCATAGACAATCCGCAGACATTTCCGGGAGATCCGGATGGCTGTGGCCAGTTTCATGGGATTGTCATCCATGAGCACAATGTCTGCCGCCTCAATGGCCGCATCGGAACCCAGCGCTCCCATGGCTACCCCGATGTCTGCCCTGGAGAGAACAGGGGCATCATTGATGCCGTCCCCCACAAAGGCCAGGTTCTCCCCCGGTGCCTTGGCAGCCAGCAGTCCTTCCACGGCTTCCACCTTGTCGGCGGGGAGCAGTTCGCTCTTCACCTGGTCGATGCCAAGGTTCCCTGCCACCTGCTCTGCCACAGCCCTGGCATCCCCGGTGAGCATCACTGTCTGCTTCACGCCTGCCTTCTTCAGCGCCCGGACTGCCTCCCCGGCCTGCTCCTTCACCACATCAGATATCAGGATATACCCGGCATAGCTGCCGTCCACGGCCACATGGACCACTGTGCCTGCCTGGGTATCTGCCTCATAGGCAAAGCCTTCCCGCTGCATCAGTCTGGCGTTCCCGGCTGCCACCGGAATGCCATCCACCAGGGCCTTGACACCATGACCGCTGATCTCCTCCACATCCGTGACCCGCCCCGGGAGGATTTCCTTCCCATAGGCCTCCCGCAGACTCTTACTGATAGGATGGCTGGAATAACTCTCTGCATGGGCCGCATATTCCAGAAGCTGCGCTGCCCCAGTTTCCCATACTGTCCCCAGGCCAGAAGCGCTTCCTGCCTCCCGGTCCTGTGCCCTTGCTTCCGTCTCCTGCCCGGCATCCCTCTCCTCTGCCTGGGACTGCCTGGATCCTTCTGCCTGCTTCCCCTGGCATGTCTCCAGGTATTCCCGGGAAGGGCAGAGCCTCGTCACCTGGAACACACCCTTTGTCAAGGTCCCTGTCTTATCAAACACTACATATCTGGTCCTGGCCAGGGCCTCCAGGTAGTTGGAACCCTTGACCAGGATCCCACAGGAGGATGCCCCGCCGATTCCCCCGAAGAAACTTAAGGGTATGGAGATTACCAGGGCACAGGGACAACTGATGACCAGGAAGGTCAATGCACGGATCACCCAGGTACTCCAGTCTGCAGGATTCCCCAGGACCAGGTTTATCACAGAGGGAATCACTGCCAGGGCCAGGGCGCTGTAACATACCGCCGGAGTATAATACCTGGCAAACTTGGTGATGAAATTCTCTGTCCGTGCCTTCTTCATGCTGGAATTCTCCACCAGATCCAGTATCCTGGACACAGTGGACTCCCCGAATTCCCTGGTAGTGCGGATCCGCAGCAGCCCGTTCATATTCACACAGCCGCTGATCACGTCCTGCCCCTCCCCAATTTCCCTGGGCACGCTCTCCCCTGTAAGGGCACTGGTATTCAAGGAGGAAGTGCCTTCCACCACCACCCCGTCTATGGGAACTTTTTCCCCGGGGCGCACCACAATCACCGTACCCACCTCCACGTCATCCGGATCCACCTGTTCCAGGTTCCCTGCCTCATCCTCCACATTGGCATAGTCCGGACGGATATCCATCAAGGCCGTAATATTCCGGCGGCTCTTTCCCACAGCCACTGCCTGGAACAGTTCTCCGACCTGGTAAAAGAGCATCACGGCCACACCTTCCGAGAATTCTCCATCCATGCCGTTTACTTCCTTATAGACCCCCAGCAGCATAGCCCCTACCGTAGCCACAGCCATTAGGAAATTCTCATCGAATACTTCTCCGTGCAGGATCCCCAGGACTGCCTTGCGCAGGATATCATATCCGATCACAAAGTATGGCACCAGGTACAGGAAGAACTTGGGAATCCCCTCCACCGGCACAAAATGCAGCCCCACCATCAGCACTGCTGCCAGGATAATTCGTAAGAGCACCTTTTTCTGTTTCTTGGTCATAGTATCCTCCCCATCCGCATGATACGGACATATAGTGCTGCTGCCACAGCCATGCACATCTGTCTGCCCGGCTCATACCTATATCCATTCCCATCTCCCAGGCAGCCCCGCTACCGGCCCTCGTCCAGGAAAATCTCGCAGTCCTCCTCCACCTTCTTGCAGGCCTTCCTCACATCCTGCATCACCTGGCCCGGCTCTGCCCCCTCTGTAAACTCTACCTTCATCTTCTGGGTCATAAAGCTGACTGTGGCATCCTCCACGCCGCTGACCTTCTTCGCTGCCTCTTCCATCTTCAAGGCACAGTTTGCGCAGTCCACTTCGATCTTATAAGTTTTCTTCATGATGATACCCTCCCATTGATTTTTAGATGCAATTCATTTGCATCTCATATTTTGATTCATTCATATGAACCATTGTTCATATGAATAGGATACCATACTTCTGGGATTTGTCAAGTGTATTTTCCAGATAGTGCGAAAATTTGTAACAGTTCAGCAACGTCATTTGCAAGTGCCGTTCACGGCACTTTGACGCGCCTATGGCGCTTTCTGCCGCTTTGCGGCTTCCTTTACTCATGGATTGGCTGAACTGTTGCCAAAAATATACAACGGTCCAGCCTGACTGAACCGTTGTATAAATGTATCCCAATTATCTAATTACCTGCACAAGTAAAACCTTCGAAAGCCAATGGCAAAGCCGCCTCACTCCTCCCTGCCGCCTTCCGGCAGCCTGGGAACCTCTGGCAGCAGGTTGCCCCGGATGTCGATCACCGGCCCTCCTGTGCCCTGGATATACTCCTTTGTGATTGTCACCCTGCCTATATTGTCATCCTTGGGGATCTCGTACATGATATCCAGCATAAAATCTTCTATGATGGACCGCAGGGCCCTGGCCCCGGTATCGCGCTCCATGGCCTTGTCGGCAATGGCCTCTAAGGATCCTTCCGTAAACTCCAGCTTCACCTCATCCAGTTCCAGCAACTTCTGGTACTGCTTCAGGATGGCATTCTTCGGCTCCTTCAGAATCTTCACCAGCATCTCCTTGGTCAGCCCCTCCAGGGTGTAAATAATGGGCAGGCGGCCGATAAATTCCGGGATCATGCCAAACTTCCGGATATCCTCCACCGTCACCTTGGACAGGATATTCTTATCCTTGTCATATTTGTCCCGCAGTTCGGAGTTGAAACCAATGGAGGCCGTCTTCGTCAGACGCTCCTTGATGATATCTTCCAGATCCGGAAAGGCACCGCCACAGATAAACAGGATATTCCGGGTGTTCACTGTGGCCAGGGGCACCATGGCATTCTTGCTGTTGGCACCCACAGGCACCTCCACCTCGGCACCCTCCAGGAGTTTCAGCATTCCCTGCTGGACGCTCTCCCCGCTCACATCCCTGGTGTTGGTATTCTTCTTCTTGGCGATCTTGTCGATCTCATCGATGAAAATGATGCCCCTCTCTGCCTTCTCCACATCGTTGTCTGCAGCCGCCAGAAGCTTTGACACCACGGATTCAATGTCATCCCCGATATAACCGGCCTCGGTGAGGGAAGTGGCATCCGCAATGGCCAGGGGCACATCCAGCAGACGGGCCAGGGTCCGCACCAGGTAAGTCTTGCCGCTGCCGGTAGGTCCGATCATCAGCATATTGGATTTCTCTATCTCTATATTGTCCATGGTACCTGTGGCCACCCTCTTATAGTGGTTATATACTGCCACCGAGATCACCTTCTTGGCATGCTCCTGTCCTACCACATACTCGTCCAGGCTGGCCTTGATCTTATGGGGTGCCGGGATATCCCGGATGTTCAGTACAGGCTTTTCCCCTTCCGTTTTCTTCTTCTTTTTCAGCTTCTGCTTGTTGGGGATCCCCCCATCCCCCTGAAGATCTGCCAGGTTCACGAAGCTGATATTGGGGAATCCTCCCATATTGGGGAATCCCCCCTGTTTGGACAACTGGTCCAGTTCATTCTGAAACTGGGGATTGTTCAGCATCCCCTGATAGTCGAACTGGCTCACTGTCTCCATGGTCTTATGCATACAGTCATTGCAGATACAGATATTATTGGGCAGCTTGAACATTTTCCCGGCCTTGCTCTCCGGCCTCCTGCAGATAAAACACACATCCTCATATTCACTGTTGGCGCTTTTCCCTGCATTTGCAGTGATGGAAGCGTCTTTCTTCCCCTCATTCTTCCCCTGCCCGTCTTCCTGTGCCGTCTCTTCCTGTTCCACATCCTGCAGATCTTCCAGGTTCTCATTCTCGTTGTATCTATCGGACATTGTCCCCTCCATTCCTGCCGCACAGCTGCGGCACACGATCCTGTGGATCCTATTACGAGTATACTGGAAAAAACGTCCTGGCACAAGTAATCTTTTTCTAAACTATGCGTAACAGTTCAGCTAGTGTTGCTGTGAACGAAGGGAACAGTAACGTAAAACCCCGGACAGGGCCATCCCGTCCGGGGCTTGATTCTGTACATGGTAGTGCGGCTGACTGCAAAGGGAGTAGATACCCATTTCCAGGAGCCACCTTTATCGGTCTTCCGTCCTCTCTCCCAGGGTAACCTCCAGTTCATAAGGCTCATACTCGCCGTTGATCAGACGGTTCACTGTGACAGTTATGGTGTCTCCAATCTTGTAATACTGTATCACATTCTGTAGATCTGTATAGGACGAAACCCTCTGTCCATCAAATCTGGTGATGATGTCTCCCCTCAGGATGCCCGCCTTGTCTGCGGCACTGCCATCCTCCACCGCATATACGAAGACACCCCTGGGCATATTGTAGACCTGGGACATATCCTCAGGGACATTCTGCATGGTGATCCCCATGTAGCCCTTTTCCTCTTCCGCAACCTTGGTCCTGGTCTGGCGTTCCATCAGTTCGGAGATAATCGGGCTTGCAGAACTGATGGGAATGGCATAGCCCATGCCTTCCACCGTGGTGCCATAGAGCTTGCTGGAGTTGATGCCGATGACTTCCCCGTTAATATTCAGCAGGGCACCACCGGAATTCCCCTCGTTGATGGCCGCATTGGTCTGGATAAAGGTCCCCTTGGAGCCATCGGACATGGTCACTTCCCGGTTCAAGGCGCTGACGATGCCATTGGTCACAGACTGGCCATATCCCAGGGCATTGCCGATGGCGATCACCGGCTCTCCCAGCTTCAGTTCATCGCTGTCCCCCAGGGCCGCCACGGTGATGGCTTTCTTCGTCTGCTCCGTCAGATCCTCCAGTTTCACGGCGATCACGGCCAGATCCATCTCCGGATCCGTACCCTTGATGACAGCTTCTGCCACGGAACCATCGATAAAGGTGACTTCCAGGGTAGTGGTGCCTTCCACCACATGGTTGTTGGAGACAATGAGCAGTTCCCCTTCATTCTCCGATACAATGATCCCGGATCCTGCCGCCGCACGGTCCTGTTTGTAGGACTGTCCCCAGAAAGTGGTGCCTGTGCTGGTAAAATTATTCACAATGGACACCATGGCCGGCATGACCTTCTCCACCACACCGGTGAGATCTGTCTGTACCATGGTCACATGGGACACATTGGCGCTGTTGGCCGGCACATCCGTGGATGTGTCCGTAACCGGCTGGGAGATGGAGGTTCCCTTGCCATCTGCCGGGGATGTGGACAACTGTCCGGTTCCAAGCTGTACCGCATAGAACCCGATTCCTGCAAAGAGTCCGAAACACAGCCCCAGAGCCACACTGAGCATCAGCTTGCGGAATGTGCCTCCCTTCTTCCCGGGTGTCCTGCCTTGCTGCATGCCCTGTCCCTGTGCCATGTATCCCTGGGCCTGGTTTCCTGCCCCTGCCTGGCCGGGTCCGAATGAACTGCCTGTGGTCTGGTATGTTGTGTACTGGTTGGAACCTGTACTGGTGCCTGTGTCAGAATTGGAATAAATTTCATTTTCGTACATAATGATTACCCCTTTCTTCTATTTATCTGCGATTTTCCGTCATTGCCGCATGGATATCTGCTTCCGCAGACTCTGGATTGTAAGGTCTGGGAATTGCTTTTCCCTAACCGTGTAACCACAGTATATCCTGCAATTGTGACGGATTTGTGTTTCATTTATGAAAAGGGTATGAATTGTGTTGCTGTGAACGGAGTGAACAGTAACTGAATTGTAACCGTTTATTCCACCGTGACGGACTTTGCCAGGTTCCTGGGTTTATCCACGTCACATCCCCGGCCCACTGCCACATAGTAGGCGAACAGCTGCAGGGGAATGATGGCCAGGGAATTGGCAAAATAGGGGGTGGTTCCTGGCAGATATACCACATAGTCTGCCACCTTCTCCATGGCCTTGTTCTCCTCATTGGTCACGGCCATGACGAATGCACCCCTGGCCTTCACCTCCTGGGTATTGCCGATCGTCTTCTGATAGAGCAACGGCTGGGTGGACAGTGCCACCACCAGGGTTCCTTCCTCGATCAGGGAGATGGTTCCATGTTTCAGTTCCCCTGCCGCATAAGCTTCCGAATGCACATAGGAGATCTCTTTTAGCTTAAGGGAGCCTTCCAGGGATATGGCATAGTCTATTCCCCGGCCAATGAAGAAGATATCCCTGGCCCCCAGGTACCTGCTGGCAAAATGCTGGATCTTCTGCTTCTGTCCCAGGAGCAGTTCAATCTGGTCCGGCAGGCATTGCAGGTCTCCCAGCAGGGTCCGGAATTCTTCCTTGGGAAGCACCCCTTTCACCCTGGCAAATTTCATGGCCAGCAGGTACAGGGCCACAAGCTGGGCGCTGTACGCTTTGGTGGTGGCCACGGCAATCTCCGGCCCTGCCCAGGTATACAGGCAGGCATCTGCCTCCCTGGCAATGGAACTTCCCACCACATTCACGATCCCCAGCACCTTCTGTCCCCTGGCCTTGGATTCCCGAAGGGCCGCCAGGGTATCTGCCGTCTCCCCGGACTGGCTGATGACCATCACCATGCTGCCTTCCTCCATGATGGGGTCCCGGTAACGGAATTCACTGGCCACATCCACCTCCACCGGAATCCTGGCTAGGCCCTCCAGCACATATTTCCCGGTGACGCCTGCGTGGTAGGCAGAACCACAGGCCACAATATGGATCTTCTTCACGGCAGCCAGTTCCTCGTCTGTCATATGCAGTTCCTCGATCACGATCTCCCCTTCCTTGATCCTGGGGGAAATGGTGTCCGCAATGGTCCTGGGCTGTTCGTACATTTCCTTCAGCATAAAATGTTCATATCCGGCCTTCTCTGCCGCATCCGCATCCCAGTCAATGGTCACAGGTTCCTTGGACAGTTCCTCCTCGTCCACGGAGAAGAACCGCAGGCTGTCCCGGCCAAGGGCGGCTACCTCCTGGTTGTCCATATAATATACCGTCCTGGTATACTTCAGGATGGCAGGCACATCCGAGGCAATGAAACATCCGGAAGCATTCTGCCCTACGATCAGCGGGCTGTCCTTCCTGGCGGCATAGATTTCCTCCGGATAGTCCGCGAACATGATCCCAAGGGCATAGGAACCTTCCACCCGGTGCAGTACCTTGGTGATGGCTTCCAGGGGGTTGCCCTTGTAATAGTAGTCCAGCAGATGGGCCAGCACCTCTGTGTCTGTATCCGACTGGAACTGGTAACCCTTGTCTGCCATTTTCTTCTTCAAGGGAATATAGTTCTCAATGATGCCGTTATGTACCACTGCAATGGTTCCTGCCTGGTTCATATGAGGGTGGGCATTCCTGTCGCTGGGCGCACCATGGGTAGCCCATCTTGTATGACCGATACCTGCATTCCCCCGCATGGTCTCCCCTCCCCTGGTAAGGTTCTCCAGGATCTTCAGCCTTCCAATGGCCTTCCTAGTCTGGATCTTCTCCCCGTCATACACTGCCATTCCCGCCGAGTCATATCCCCGGTACTCCAGCCTTGCCAGCCCGTCTAATATAATAGGCGCCGCCTGCCCGTTTCCAATATATCCTACAATTCCGCACATATCTGCCCTTGCTCCTGTCTGTTATTCGTCATTCCCTGCATGCTGCCCGTGCCCTGTCTGGATCGTGCCCTGCCTCCTCCGGCTCCTTTTCTTCTGTCAGGCCGGGTCTGCCACCCTCCCAGTACGCCCGGTTGGTACTAATGGCCAGCACCCATTTCCGCGGCAGGCCCTTATAATGTTTTCCCAGGAAATACCCGGCATACTTAAAAGCGCACTGCATGCAGAAACCGGGAAAAAGGATCCTGCAGCCCTCTTGTCCCAGCCGCCTCCAGGTCTGCGCCACCAGCTTCTTTCCTTCGGACTCAGAGGAAATCCCACTGAAGACTTCCGGGTGATCTGCCTGGGACACTCCCAGGTCAAAATTCCTGCGAAGCTGCTGCAGGTTCGTATAGGTATGGGAATGTATCACCTCTGCCCCAGCCACATATGCCACGGAATAACCTGCCTGCACGGCCCCTGCTGCATAGATCATATCCTCATTGAATATTGTATGGCGGATGAACCCTCCCAATTCCTCATAAATATCCCGGCGGTATGCCGCACATACATTGGAACAGAAGAAGGTCTTCACCCCCAGGCGTTCCATGTCCCCTGCATTTTTCACCTGGGAGGCCGCCGGATAGTTGAACTCCCTGGAGATCCGTTCCAGTACACCGCTGTCCTTCCTGGGCAGCTGCCTGGCATAAGCCACTGCAACGCCTTCCCTTAAGGCATCTACCAGCTTCTCCACCAGATCTTCCCTGGCTGGCATGGCATCCTGGGTCATAGTCACGAACACATCCCCGTCTGTGTATCTCACTCCCTGGTGCCTGGTACCCCCATGGTCAAATTCCTTCCTGGCCAGATGATGTACTTCCACTTCCGGGTATTTTTCTGCAAAGCCAGTTCCTGCTGTCAGCGCATCAAGAAACTGCTGCCCGGTATTCATCAAGATAATCTTCCCCAAGGACACTGTCTGGCGCTTCAGCCGATCCAGCAGTTCCAGCAATTCTGTTCCCGGCTTGTACACCGGAATTACCACATCTACTTTCAAACTTTACACCCCCATGCCCGCCCCTGGCGGGCATAAATTTCAAGAGTACGAAAGTTTACTTTCGTACTTATCCTCCGCTTACCCTAGCGTACACTCTAAGGAATTGTCAAAAATAATCTGAATAAATCCTTATAAAAAAAGACATAGCGGGACACTTCTGCAGCACCCCGTTATGCCTCCCTTCTGGTTCCTGTATTCTTTTATTCCGGCTCTCCTGTCCTATCGGTTTTTCAGATAAGGTGCCGCATCTGCCGCAATCTTGGCACCATATTCCTTCACATTGTCCGTGACTTCGTATTCCTCATCATCGAACAGGAACTGGTGCAACCACACCACATTGGACTCCAGGTCCACCGGCACCACACAGCTTCCCTTGGCCCCCATATTGGGCACCGCCCGCATATCTTCCTGGGGGAAACCTGCTTCGTCCACAATCTCATAGTCGGCGATCACAGCCAGAAGTTCCAGGATAGTCTCTGTGTCAAGGCTGGTGTAGATATCCCCCACGGCATCGTTGAACACCCGGGTCAAAGTCGCCAGGTCTGCCTTCTTGGCCTGGTCTTCTATGGCCTGCAGGACCTCCCTCTGGCGGGCAGCACGCTGGAAATCATCCCCTTTGGTATACCGAATGCGGCAGTAAGCCGTAGCCTGCAGCCCGTTCAGGAGCTGGGAGCCTGTGTCCGTCACCTTCGTATAACTTGTCTTGAGCACATCGTCCACAATGGTACTCTGGTAATTGTTGATATGCTTCAGTTCCTCGCTGTCCACATCAATATAGACACCACCCAGGCCATCGATAACCTTGATCAGTCCCTTATAGCCAACGGTCACGAAATCCGTGATATCCATGTCCAGGTTCATATTCAACATCTTGATGGCCTGCTCTGCACCGCCGTAGGAATAGGCAGAATTACACTTCCAATAGTCGTCCCCCTCCTTACTGGCCAGATTCAAGTAGGTGTCACGGTATATACTCACCAGCTTGATGTCCCCGGTGTCCATATTGATGCTGGCAATCATGGTACTGTCACTGCGGCTGCCCTTGAACAACTGGCTGTCTGTGGTGGCATCCACGCCGAACAGTGCAATGTTGCGGTATCCATGCATGGCATTCTCTTCGTCCTGCACGGCCTCCTGGATCTCTGTGGGAATATTCAGTTCCTTGGTGTCCAGTGTCACCATGTTGGGTCCCTCGCTGCTCTGCGTCATCACCAGATACAACACTGCCACCATGATCAGGATAATCACGATCTCAACGGCAAACAGGATAATCTTTCCTTTGCTGTTCTTGCGGCGCTTCGCGCTCACTTGCCTGCTGCCTCCCTGAGGAGGCCTGTTTCCCTGCGGGTTTCTGGGTCTTTGGTTTGCTGCCATGGTTCTTCTCCTTATCTAATATGCATTTTTATTGACAAAACCTGTAAAAAAGGTCATAAAAATAATCTTCATATCAAACCAGAAAGTCCAATTCTCTATATAGTAAAGATCATACTCGATCCGCTTCCTGATGGAGGTGTCCCCCCGCAGGCCATTTACCTGGGCCCATCCGGTAAGCCCCGGTCTCACCTGGTGTTTCACCATATACCTGGGAATCTCCTCCCGGAACTTCTCCACAAACAGGGGCCTCTCCGGCCTGGGCCCTACCAGGCTCATATCCCCTTTCAGGATATTGAATAGCTGGGGCAGTTCGTCCAGGCTGGTCCGGCGCAGGAATTTCCCCACTCCAGTGACCCTGGGATCATTCCGTACTGTCCAGGCCTTCTTCTCTTCCCTGGGAGACTGGATTTCCATGCTGCGGAATTTATACATATAAAAAGTCTTGTTGTGAAGTCCCACCCGCTCCTGCTTAAAGATCACAGGACCCGGACTGCTAAGTTTCACCAGGATGGCAGACAGGATCATAATGGGCGATGTCACCGCGATGCCGAACAGGGAACCTGCTATGTCAACCACCCGTTTGATAATCATATTGCCCGTGTTGGTCAAGGGCACATAGCGGATGTTGATCACTGGAAGGCCCAGCAGGTCTTCCGTATAGGGCTTGCTGGGAATCAGGCTGTTGTAGTCCGGGATAAACTTGGTATGCACCCCGGATTTCTCACAGGTTCCCACAATGCTCCGCAGATAATCGTAATCCTCCAGGGGCAGGGTAATGGCGATCTCGTCCAGCTTGTTCTCTGGCAGGATCACTTCCAGGTTCCCCAGGCTTCCCAGGACTTTTACTCCTTTGTAGGTGGTACCTGCGGGAATATGGTTGTCCAGGATGCCACAGGCCACATATCCCCACTGGGGATTGTCCATCAGTCTGTCAATGTATTCCTCCGCTGCCCTGGAATACCCCACTAACAGGATATGTTTCAGGTTATATCCCTTGCTGCGGATGGTCCTAAGTCCCTTGCGCAGGAAGATCCGGAAGCAGGAAGTGAAGAACACATTAAAGGTGTAAAATATCACCATCACGGACCGGGAATAATTGATCTCCTTGATGATCATGTACAGGACAATGATCAAGGTCACAATGCCAATGGTGTTGGC
This sequence comes from uncultured Acetatifactor sp., assembly GCA_910586215.1. GTDB lineage: Bacteria > Bacillota > Clostridia > Lachnospirales > Lachnospiraceae > Acetatifactor. The sequence goes on from CAJUGH010000024.1 coordinate 41,988, forward strand.
CTTCACGATCCCGTAGATCTCGAACCGGCGCCGCACCGTACGCTTGGGTGCATACACATTGCACACATAATACATGACCATGAAGATGGGTATGATAAATACCAGCAGCCGGAAATAATCACTGGCTGGCAGGACACCAGGACCTGGCCCCTTGTTCAAGATATAAAACTTGAAAAAGTAGGCCAACATAAAGGACGCTGCTGTGATGGCAGCATCTATCATTACCATGAATCGGTTAAAAACCTTCTGATTGTCCTTTATCATATGCGCCACCCGGAGTATATTCTACAATATTATTATAAGGAGTACAACTTATAAATTTATGAAGCTATTTCTTAAGTTTTCTTAAGAAACCGCAGGGTATTCAAGTAGAGTTGTCCCTGGATGGCCAGGTAATTCCCAAGGAAGCGGAAACGGAAACGTACCTTCTGTTTCCTTCCCTCCCTGGAAAAGAGTTTTCCAAATCCTTTCCACAGGCCCTGCAGGTATGTTATCCCCATACCCTTGTGGCAGAAAAAGAGGAATTTCGCCCCAAATCCCACCACCAGGAAAGGCAGGTTCCACAGCCACTGCAGCAGTGGCATGTTCTTGCCCACCACATAGATATTGTTGGCAGAAGCAAGGGAAGTCTTCCATGGATTATAGCGGGAACCGCTGGAAGCACTTCCAAAATGTACCACCTGGGCAGATGGCTCGTAGAAGCTGCGGTACCCATGAATACGCGCCCGCCAGCCCACATCCAGGTCTTCCAGGTAAGCAAAGTGGGACTCGTCAAAATAACCGATTTCTTCAAAAATGTTCTTTCGGTAAATGGCTGCACCGCCACAGGCAGAGAATACCTGACAGGGCTGGTCGAACCGGGATGCCGGCCTCCCCTTCCCCCTGGCATAGGCCCAGCCCAGGACACAGTAGCGGTCCCCGCCATCGTCCATCCGCTCCGTGTCATCCCACAGAAGCATCCTGGCGCTGACGGAAAAAGCATCCTTCTCCCTCTCCATGGCCTGGAAAAGCCCCTTCACAAATCCAGGATACACCCTTGTGTCATTGTTCAGCAGGATCACATATGGGGTCTTGGCCCTGCGGATCCCCACATTCACCGCGTGGCAGAAGCCCGTGTTCTCCGGCAGGGCTTCCACCTCCACCTCTGGAAAGGATTCTGCCAGCAGGGCCAGGCTGCCATCCTCAGAGCCGTTGTCCACCACCAGGATGCTGTAGGGCGGTGTGCCCTCCTCCTGCCGGCCCAGGGCTTCCAGACAGTCCCCCAGGAACCGGATGCCGTTATAGTTGGGTATTACAACCGTGATCCCTTTCCTGTTGTCTGTGCTTGTTGCTTCCATCCTCATATCCCTTTCTGTTCATATCCCTCTTTCCGGGTCATACAGCAGCCTGTACCCCCTCTCCCTAAGGGCCTGGGACAACGCAAGGCTCACTGACCGCCAGTCACAGTCCCCAGGCAGGGTGGAAGCATCGAACAGTTCCCCTTTCCCTTTTCCCTGTGCTCCCCTTGTCCGGTAAGGTACTCCTACCACCTGCCTGAACAACTCCCTGCATTCCTTCCGCACCTGGATGCAGCGGATATCCAGAGCCTGGGCATCCTGGAACAGTACAGCCCTGTGCAGATACCCGCTGTAGGCTTCCCGCAATCCCTCGTAGTACACCTCTCCCTGGGCAGACATTCTTCCGCCTGCCACCCGGCCCTTCTCCAGGACCCTGCCACCCACAGCACCCAGGTCCGGTCTGGAGGCGAAGATCTCCCCCTCATAATGCAATCTATAGAAACCCAGATGCTTCATGGGATATACTTTGGCCTTCCAGCCCTGCCTGTCCGCAAAATCCTGTACGGCACGGCCCCCTGCCTCATAGGCATACTGCTTACTGGCTGGATTCTCTGCCGTGGAACCGGCATGGCATCTCCAGTGGTAGAGCACCCTGGGAATGTGTACCATCTGCCTCTCCTCCCCAAGCAGCCTTTCTGCGGCCCGCAGCACCAGGTCATAGTCCTGGGCGCCGTCATAGGCCTGCCGGAAACCCAGTTCCTGGATCAGTTCCCGCTTCATCACCAGGAAATGACAGATATAGTTGTTGCACAGCAGCAGATCCAGGTTAAAGTCTTCCTTCTCATTTGGCTCGAAAAAGAGCGACCCGTCCCCATTACACTTGTCTTCATCCGAATAGAGAAGTCCCGGTTCCACCCCTTCCTGGCGCCTGGCCAGGATAGCCCGTGCCATATGGTGCAGGGCATCCTGGGTCAGCAGGTCATCGTGGTCCAGGAGACCCACATATGCCCCCCTTGCCAGGGCAATCCCGGCATTGGTGTTCCCGGCGATCCCCCCATTGGATGCCAGATGACAATAGCGGATGCGCCCGTCCTCCCATGGTCTGGCATCCCGCTCCCCTGGACTGCCTTCCTGCTCCCACCGTCTGGCCACCTGCGCCACACTGTCATCTGCCGTGGCATCTGCCAGGATCAGTTCCCAGTAGGGATAGGTCTGGGCAAAAAGGGACTCCACCAGTTCCACCAGGAACTGCTCCCCGGTCTGATAGGTTGGCACCACAATGCTAAAGGTGACAATTTCCGGCTCCTCCCCGGAAGCTATCCGGCCATCCCAATCCGATGCCCGGATACCCTGCCGCGTCTGCTCCTGGTCCTGCCCTGTCCGCTCCCGCCCCTGCCCTGTCCATTCCTGTCTCTGGGCTTCCAGTTCCCGGGTGTCCGGCGGCACATAGCAGTAAGGGGGCTTCCTGCCCTCCTCCAGTCTCTCCCTTGCCGCATACCAGGTATTCTTCACACCGTTCCGGCGCAGATAGTATGCCGCTTTTTTCAGATTTGCAATGCTGATCATGCCCATGGCCTGTCACCTGCTTCTTTCCTTCCGGTAATCGCTTTTACATGTCTGCTTTATAAACTATTACCCAGCCTGTACCCTTCCCTGTCCCTGTACTCCCCACAGCCCATATAGGAAAGATTCCCTACCCGGCCTACATGCTGGCCAGGCAGGGAATTCCCCTGTACCTTTCTATTGCACCGCACACGGTATCCTATGCAATACCTGCACGGGCATTTCCCATTCCTGCAGCCACCAGATCCCCTATCCCCAGGGGGCCTGCGCTGACAGTCCATCTATATCCTGCCTTAGGGCTTTGGCCGGAGTCTTACAGCAGCGCCTTCAGGAACCTGGCATATGTCCACCTGGATCCTACAGCACTGCCTTCAAATCCTCTGTCAACTGTGCCAGCCTGGCCTGGGCATCCTCAATACTGGAGCCTTTCACGCCCATGTAGAACTTGATCTTCGGCTCGGTGCCGGAAGGACGGGCACAGCACCATTCATCGTCCGGCAATTCGAAATAGAGTACGTTGGACTTCGGAAGGCCAGTCTTACCTTCTTCCCCTGTGGCCATGTCGATCAGCCTGTCTGTCTGGTAATCCCTGAACTTCAGAACTTTCCTGTCTCCGAAAGCCTTAGGCGGATTCTGGCGCAGCTTATCCATAATCTCTGCGATCTGCCTGGAACCATCTATTCCCTTTAAGGTAATGGTGTACTGGCTCTCCTTGTAATATCCATACTTCTCATACACATCCAGCATCATATCCCACAGGGTCTTGCCGTGCTTCTTGCAGAAAGCCGCCACCTCGCACAGACACATCACTGCCACGATAGCGTCCTTGTCCCTGGCATGGGTTCCCGCCAAACATCCATAGCTCTCTTCCAGACCAAACACATAATGGTTGCTACCTGTCTGCTCAAAACGCTTGATCTGCTCGCCGATGAACTTAAATCCTGTGAGCACCTCGATCAGCTTCACGTTGTAGGCCGCCGTGATGGGCCTTGTCATGTTGGTGGTCACAATGGTGGTCACCAGGGCCGGGGTCACCGGCATGGTGCCTGTAGCCGTCCTCTCCCGTAGAATGTACTCCGCAATCAGCATACCGGACATATTGCCTGTGAAGGACACATACTCCCCGGTCTTCGTATCCTTGGCATACACGCCCAGACGGTCTGCATCCGGGTCTGTGGCCAGCACAATGTCCGCATCCTTCTCTTTTGCCAGACGCAGGGCATAGGTAAAGGCTTTGGGATCCTCGGGATTGGGATACTCCAATGTGGTAAAGTTGGGATCCGGGTTCTCCTGCTCCGGAACCACATACACATGCTTGAAGCCCAGTTCCGAAAGGATACGCCTTGCAGGAACATTGCCTGTGCCGCAGAGAGGCGTATATACAATCTTAATATCATCAGCCACTTGGGCGATCACTTCGGGATGGATGATCTGCTTTTTCAACTCTGCCATGTAAGCATCATCGATCTCCTTGCCGATCACCTGGTACAGACCTTTTTCCATGGCTTCTGCCTTATCCATGGTCTTCACGGTATGATAATCCTTGATCGCCTGTACTTCCTCTATGATCTGCTTGTCGAAAGGCGCTGTCACCTGTGCGCCGTCCTCCCAGTATACCTTATACCCGTTGTACTCAGGGGGATTGTGGCTGGCTGTCACCACGATACCTGCGGTACAGCCTAAGGTCCGCAGGGCAAAGGACAGTTCCGGCGTAGGCCTCAGGGAATCAAACACATAGGCCTTGATGCCATTGGCTGCCAGACACTGTGCCGCCACATCGGCAAATTCCGGGGACATGCGCCTGGAGTCATAGGCGATGGCCACACCCTTGTCCTGAGTGCCCTGCTTTAAGATAAAGTTCGCAAGCCCCTGTGTGGCCTTGCGGACAGTGTACAGGTTCATCCGGTTGGTTCCTGCCCCAATGATGCCCCGCAGACCGCCGGTGCCGAACTCCAGTTCCTTGTAGAAACGGTCTTCGATCTCCCCCTGGTTGTCCTTAATGGCCAACAGTTCGTTCTTGGTCTCCTGGTCGAAATAGTCGTCTTCCAGCCAGAAATTGAATTCCTCCATAAAGCTCATCTCTAACCCTCCTGTTTTTTTGCGATTGCAGACATTACCGGCCACCGGAATCCCGGCTGCCGAACACTGCCTGCCCCAACATGAAACCATTTTACCATATTATTCCCAGTTTTAAAAGAGAAGCCATGCATTTTCACATCCATCTGTTAAATCCGGGTTGCTGCTCACTCCGTTCACAGTAACAGATGCGCACAAAATGAGCACAGAACGCGCATTTTGGCGCACGCAGTCTCGGGTTTTTATGCAAAACGCGCATAAAAACGCCTCGCGTTATTGACGAGTGAACAGTAACAAACACGAGTTACTGCTCATATTTTTAGCGAGAAGTCACTCCGGTCCAGCGAAAAATTCGGATTGTAATAGGGATCCCCTTCTGCCAGTTCCTTCTTCCATCTCTCCCGGAATCTGGCAGACTCCCTGTTATAGCGCTCCGCCTTCTCCCCTGTATCATCCAGTCCCCTGGACACGGACTCATAGTGATACAGTTCCGCAAAGGGCGTGAACACATTAAGCAGCCCCCTATTCCTTAGCCGAAGGCAAAAATCCACATCATTTAAGGAGATGGCAAAGTCCTCGTCCAGTCCCTTCTCTTCCAGGAACAGGCTTCTCTTCACCATCAGGCAGGCCCCTGTGACCGCAGATACATTCTGGGCATAGCAGAGACGTCCCATGTAGCCCAGATTCTGCCTGTGCTGTCTGTAATGGGAATGCCCTGCCGTCCTGTGGGCGCCCAGGCCGATGACCACGCCAGCGTGCTGAATGGTCTTGTCCCCGTAGTAGAGCTTTGCCCCCACGGCGCCTACATCCCGGCGCTGGGCATACATTAGCAGTTCCTCCATCCAGTTGACCGTGATCACTTCCGTGTCGTTGTTCAGCAACAACAGATATTCTCCTGTGGCATATTTTGCCCCAAGGTTATTCACGGCGGAATAATTGAATTCCCCTCTGTAGGTTACAATGCCGATTCTGAGAGAACCATTTCTTAGATTTCCTGCTGCCGCATTTTCCAGAATCTTGCCGTCTTTTCTATTTTCGTTCCATAAGATGCCGCCGTCATGGACGTTCTGTACAGTTTTTGCATCTCTCTTTTCAGTCTGTCCCTCATATGCATACCCCAGAAGCTCTGCATAATAATCCTTAATCTCCTGGGTAGTACTATTGTTCTCCACAATGATAATCTCATAATTGTCGTAAGTAGACTTTTCCAGGATAGAGCTGATGCATCTGCGCAGATCCCCTGCATGATCCTTGTTGGCTATGAGGATGGAGATCTTTGGTGTCCCTTCAATTTTATAGCGGATGCGGAAGATGGTCTCAAAAGCCCTGGTGCTCTCGATCTGGAAATGGTCATAGCCATGTCCCCGCAGGTGCTCCGCCACAGCCCCCCTGGCCGCCTGGATGGCGTATGGTTTGGCAGAGATACCGGAAGCCACGCTGCCCGAATGGCTTCTCCAGTAGTACATCAGCCGGGGCACATGAACGATTGTCCGGGCATTGTCCGTAAGACGGAGTATCATATCGTGATCCTGGCTGCCGTCATATTTGGTGCGGAACAACTCGTCTCCCTCCAGAAGAGATCTCTTGAACACGCTGAAATGACAGATATAATTGTTGGCCCGCAGGTTGTCCGGGGCGAAATCCGGCTTGAAATGCATGGTCAGCATCTTGTTGATGTCGTCGCTTTTAAAAGTAGTCTCATCACAGTACAGATAGTCTGCATCCTTCTCATTAATAGCTTTCACATACTCGTAGAGCACACTGGGATGAAGGATGTCATCCTGGTCCAGCAGCCCAAGATATTCCCCTGTGGCCATCTGCACGCAGGCATTGGTATTCCCCGCAATACCGCCGTTTTTCTCCAGGTGCCTGTAGACAATCCGGCCGCCGGAGCGAGCCGCATACTCCTTACAGATCTCCCCCATATAGCTGTGTGCTTCGTCCGAGCCATCCGCCAGACAAAGTTCCCAGTTCCCATAGGTCTGGTTCATGACAGAGTCCAGCATTTCTATCTGGAATTGTCTGGGATTGTTCCAGAGGGGTACCAGGATACTGATCTTCACCATTCTGGGGAATACAGTCTCCCGCTCCTTCTCGATCTGACAAGGCTCCGGAAAACTCTCTGTGCCAAACTGCCGCATAGCCGCCCTCTCCCGCTTCTTATAGGCCAGCTTCTGAAGGATTCCCCTGGGTCCCCCACAGTTTTTCAGCCTGTCTTTCTGACGGATGAGCCAGTGCATACAGTTCCTTGCAGGCTTTGCCACCTTCCACAGGGGATTGCCCTTGATACGGTTCAGCTTCCACTCCAGTTCCTCATTCCTGGCTTCCAGGTCTGCAATCCTGGCGGCCAGGTCTGCACATTTGAGATGCTCCTGTTCATAAGCTTCCCTGTAGTCCTTCTGCTCCATCTGTATACTCCTTATGTGCTTTCCTTTTCCAGGTGATTTCATTCCATATCACACCCACACCACTGACAGGCCTTTCAGCTGCCTGGCTGACGTGTACACTATAACAGCATTTTCCGGTTGCTCCAGTTCACCAGCCGCGTCCCTGTCACCCGGTTCCTGGCGGCCATGCCCAGCCTGTAGGTCCCAGCCGGAAGGTTCCAGGCCGCAAGGTGTATGTCATATCCGGACAACGCCACATGTACCTGGTCCGGCATGTTTTCCTCCAGATCCGGCCGGTACTGGGCTTTGCACTTTACAGCCAGGATCCCCGGGGAGAACGTGGAGCCTGTATCCGCTCTGCGCCATAGTGCTTCCTGTGCCCGGTTTCCATCCATGGCATCTGCCATTTCCCTAAACAGCAGCCAGGTGTCATAGCAGGCATTGTCATCCCCCAGCACCACCCCGTACCCCAGGATCCTCCCTTCCCGGCAGTCCTCCACCCGGAAAAGCAGGCAGGCGTCCTGGCGATAGTCCTCCAGCCCAAAACCTTCCTCCAGTTCCTCCACTTCCTGAACCCGGTTCCCTGCAGTCTCATAGCCAGGGCGGATCCGGGTATCAAGCCCTTCCCGGTTCAGATACCGGGAATAATAGGGATCCCTGCCCACCAGACCAGGATGACATCTGTACAGTTCCTCCCGCTCTGCCAGGAGCCTGTCCAGCTTTGCCTCTGACTCATCGTCCCCACGGCTCAAGGACTCGTGATGGTAGGCATACCCATCATTCATACATACATTGTGATAGCCCAGTTCATACAGCCGGAAACAGAAATCCACATCGTTGAAAGCCACCCGTAGATGCTCGGAAAAACCTCCCGCTTCCAGGTATTTTGCCTTTTCCACCATCAGGCAGGCTGCTGTCACCGCAAGCACATTCCGAATTCCCCTGTTGGCGCCAAAGTAGTATTCCTCCTCATCCGGCAGAAACTGCATCTTATGGACCGGGCCCATGGGCAGGTTGGTAATGCCTGCATGCTGGATCCGGGTGGAATCCGGATAATAGAGCTTCTGCCCCACAGCCCCGGTGTATGGCCGGTCCGCCATGGCGGCCATCCGCACCAGACATCCCGGCTGGCACAGCTCCACATCATCATTCAGAAACAGGAGATACTCTCCCTTTGCCGCTTCCGCACCCAGGTTACACATCCGGGAAAAATGAAATTCCTGGGACTGGTACAGATAACGGATCTGGAAATCCTCCCCTGCCAGTTCCTGTGTGATGTGCCGGATCTCCTGCTGGTTCTCAAGGCTGCTGCCATTGTCCACCACCAGGATCTCACTGGAGATATGGGCCACTGCCACTTTACAACCCTTGATACACTTTTCCAGAATCCGGGGATGATCCCTGGAGGGAATCACAATGGAGATCACAGGCGGCCTGCCAGGTCCTGGCCCGGCATCCAGGCCGTCCTTAAAATCCCGAAGCAGCCTTACCTGCTCCTGTTCCAGAAAGGGCGCCCTGTTCCGGAACTTCTCCTGTTCGCCCTGTGTAGCGCAGTGGAACAGGATCCCCGGCATATGGCCAATGGCCCTGCTGCCTTTGCAATAAGCTTTGGTCATAGACACACACATGTGCATCCAGCTAATATACGCATCCAGCTCCGTAACCTGGAACCTTTCCACTTTCCCGGACAGCCAGGAGCCCTTTCCCTGGCACTGTTCTTCCTGCTCTGGAGAAAAACAGTCCGTGAAACACCCCCAGGTGCTCCCATACAGGGCACATATCTGGTCAAACAACTCCCGGCGCAACACCACCACACTTCCGAAATAGAAGAAACTGTCCAGCAGATCCGGGGACCAGTCTGGCTTGAACCAGGGCCGGCACTCCCCACGGACATCCTCGTCCCCATAGGCCAGGGCCACTTCCGGGTGTGCTGCAAAATATTTACCCATGCCTTCCACGGCCTGACAGGAAAAGACTCCCTCCGAAGCGCAGATGGCCACCAGATGCCCACCGGCTTCTCCTGCTCCATCCCCGGAAAGAGAAGCCTGCCCACAGGCCCGGAAGTCCTCCAAAAGCCCAGACTGTTCCTGCAGCCAGGCCGGATAGGATATCTGTATTCCAGCAAGCCTGTCTTGATATACTCTGTTCTGCTTTTTTACAAGCCATTGTTTTACCAGACTTTTGATACCCAAACTTCCGCTATCCTCTCTTGAAAATCCGGATTCCCCCTGCTGCATCCGCCAGATCCTGCGCCATGTCCAGGGGCAGCCGGGTTACTCTCATCCAGACTGCCAGGGTATTCTTCGCCTGGCCGGGCAATCTGTCCACGTTCAGACTCATATGGGGATCCTCTGTGGGAAATACAAGCGTTGGGCACCGATCTCTATCGGATCCGGCTCCTGTGATGACGCCGTTGGCAGCAAACAGCTTCCTCTTCTCCAGTAAGACCGCCTCCCCGTTCCACTCCATTTTCTCCAGCTTCACCGCACAGGCACCGAAAACGGGGTCGATCCGCAAGACCTTCACTTCCCCGTCCACGGGCAGCTCCAGCCTGGCCTGGCGGCTGCCCTGGGACTCCTTCGGAGAATCCTGGGCTTTTTCACCCGGACCATTTCCCGGATCTTTTGTCCCATTGAACTGCTCATAGGCACCTGGTATAAAGTAGGACGCTTCCTCCCTGCACCCGGAACCCTTATCCTCATAGACCTGGAGCCTCCAGAACGGGTCCTCCCCTGGCCTGGATTCTTCCTGGAAGCCAGGCACTATGGCCCGGACGCCAATCCTGTCCCGTATCTGGACCATGGACAGACGCTCTCCTGCTACGAACTGCCGGAATTCCTTTTCCTGCTGCCTGTAAGCGTCTGCCTCCTCTTTAGTAATGCCAAGTGTCAGAAACACCCGGTCCAGATCCAGCTTCTCCCTGAATGGGTCTGCCTGCAAATACCGTATCACAGCCCTGAAAGCCAGTTCCTTGATCTCAATGGGCTTGCCAAAGGTCCACTCATAATCGGTCAGCGTCCATTTGTCCCCATTCACCAGAATATCCTCAAAGCCCAGATCAAAATCTGCCACCGGACATTCCCCACGATACCCTACCCGGTCTATATATTCCTGGAAAAGTTTGTGGAAATCATCCACATCTCCTCTTTCCAGGCAACGGTCCATCAGCTCAGACAGGGGTATCCCCCGTACAAAAGGGAACCGGGCACACACTTCTTCCGGCCCCTCTTCTATCAAAATGCATTGGTTGATCTCCAGACGACCACCTGCATACCGTCCAGCCAGGCTCTCCCAGGCTGTGGCCATGCCCCGCACATGCTCCCTGGCTGCAGGATCCATGGGGCTCTTCCACACGGTGGAACGGCCCGCTACATCCCGGCTGATCCGCGTCTTGATGGCATATTCCGGTGACCTGTCATTGGAATATCTCACATATTTGGTCTCAAACCCTGCTCCGATGACTGCCAGGTAGGAATTGGCAAACACCGGGAAAAGGCCTTCCTCCAGCACGCCGTCAAAGGCCTTCTTCTCATCAAACAGAACCATCCTGTCCCTGTCAAAATTCCTCAAATTGTCAGACAGTTCTCCCTTCCCCGGCAGATAGGTATCACTGTAAAGGGTAGTCATAAACTTATAATCCGGATAGGGATAATAGAAATGGGCCTCCGCCACCCCGCATCTCTGGAAGATTCCCTCCAGCCCTCTCCTGCCAAAAGTTCTTGCTCCACATACATCCTCGTCTTTGTCCCTGGCCATATAATTCTCAATGCCGGAAAAATATTCCCCCTGGTGGTCTTCCCTGCACCCGGCAAAGTATTTCATCCCGTATTTATTCTCAATGGCGATGAGGATCCGGCCTCCCCTGGCCAGATGGGGCAGCAGGATCTTCAGGAAATCTTCATAGGGAGTCTCTCCGCCGATATACCCCTGTCCATACTCAAAGACCCCGATCAGACAGATATAATCGAAATCCCTGGGCAGCCCAGGCTCTATATCCTTGAAATTCCCCACATGAATGGTCACATTTTCACATGTACTATGCCTGTGGGCGTTGATCATGCTACGTTTCCTGGATAAATCCACGCAGGTCACACTTCCGGCCTTCCTGGCAAGTACCCCTGTGATGGCACCACAGCCGCTTCCCACCTCCAGCACCTTATCTGTATTTCTCATGGGCACCCAGTCAATGATATTCTCCCGCAGAGGGGACAGGTGATAGAGTACAGGCCAGCTTCCCCTCTCCTCGATCACTTCCCGGTATCCGCCCTCTGGATGAGACTGTACAATCTGAAGCAGCTCGTCCTCCACTGCACCATCACAATAGAAGTCTTCCCCGGGATACCTGCTGTAATCCAGGGTCACACTGCCAATTGTCTCTGTCCGGGGAAAAGGCTTGTCCCAGTTCTTCTCCTTTTCCTTATTCTCTTTTTTCTCCCTGTTTTCTGTCTGATCCCTGTCCCGGGCTTCTACTCCTGCCTCTTTTTCTGTCTCCATATGCACTCTGTCCTTACCACAGCTATTTTATGCTGTAAAACCGGCCGGCATTTTCCCAGCCTGGCCACTCTCCTTTTTCGTCACCGCTCACTCCGTTCACAGTAACAGATGCGCAGAAATCTCAAGAAATTTCGCGCACGCAGTCTCGGGTTTGTCACGCAAAGAACACGTGAAAACACCTGGAACGGTTTCCTTCAGACACGGCTTCTCCAGGCCTGGATATGCCCACAGGTTAATGACAAATCCTTATTGTACTGCCTTCACTTCAACCACAGACTCCATGTCATAGTAGCCCACCGTGTTTTTATCCGATACCACCGTGATATGGATGGCATCATATAATCTATGGTACACCTCAAAAGTGTCCCCATTGTATCCTGTAACCCCCATGGAAAGCAGATACTCCCCTCCTTGCAGGTTCATCCGCTGGGTAAATGTGACATCCATCACCTGCCCAGCCTCACAGCTTTCCAGGAAGGATTTTTCGATCATGGAATTAGTTCCTGTGATCTCAGTGCCAATGACGTTTTTCACCGAAAAGGCAAAAATAGGCGCAGGGATATGGTCCTGGAACCGCACCCGCATGTGTACCGTGAACTCACTTCCCTTTAGGATCGCTGTGGTCTGTACCCCTCTGTCGTCTGTTACATAACAGGCCTCCATCCGGGCCTGCATGGTACCGTATTCCAGGGCATCCGGGTTGAGGCTGTCTGTCTTCCCGGCCTGTGCGGGCGCAGGGACATCTGCCTTTTTCTGGCCGGCCTCTCCTTCCTGCCCGGCTCCACCGGGAACCTTTCCCATGGCCCGCCCCACCGCGCTGCGCAGTTCCCCATCGTGCAGCAGATTATCCTCCTGCTCTTCGGGCAGTTCATACTGTCCCACCAGCACCCGTTTGTAAGCATCGATCATCTGCTTGGGGCTTCCCTCCCCCAGCAGGATACCTTTATTCAACAGAAATACCCTGTCGCAGTACTTGCTGATACTGCTAAGGTCATGGCTCACGAAGACAATGGTCTTCCCCAGTCTCTTAAAGTCCTCGAACTTATGATAACATTTTGCCTGGAAAAACACATCTCCCACAGACAGCGCCTCATCTACGATCAGTATCTCCGGTTCGATATTAATAGCCACTGCAAAAGCCAGCCGCACAAACATACCACTGGAATAAGTCTTTACTGGCTGGTATACATAGTCCCCGATATCGGCAAACTCCAGGATGTCCGGCAGTTTCCCGTCAATCTCCTTCTCCGAGAAGCCCATCATGGTACCATTCAGATATACATTCTCGATGCCATTGTATTCCATATTGAACCCAGCCCCCAGTTCCAGCAGGGCAGAGATCCTCCCATCCACCTTCACTTCCCCGGAAGTGGGATTCAATACCCCTGTAATGATCTTCAATATGGTGGATTTTCCGGAACCGTTGGTACCGATGATCCCCACTGTCTCCCCCCGGTTGATGCACATAGTGACACCCTTCAAGGCATAGTGGGTCTTGTGAACCTGCTTCTGCCCAAACCCCAGGGCTTCCTTCAGCCGGTCCTTGGGCCTGTCATACAGTTTGTAGAGCTTCACCACATCCCGGACCTCAATTGCCGGTATGTCCATCTCCTGGACATTTGCCTGTATCTCTTTGTCTTTCATATATCACTCCGATTCATCCGCTATGCATGTGATTGAATTCTTGTCATACCACGAGGCCATTGCACGGTTTTCCTCTGCATCCGGGGAACTGCTCAGCTGTGCTGACTGCAGGATCCATGGTTTATAGGCATAAGGTTTCACCACCACATCCGGCCCTCCGCTTTGAATCTTCTCTATGCGCTCCAGATATTCCTGGTGAAAATTGTATGCTTCCCCGGTATGTACATAATAGTATGCCGCAAAAGATGAATATTTTGCAGACTGATTTGGCTCCACTGAAAAAATGCAAAACATGCATATACCAACAACAGGGTAAAACCACCACATGGCACCCTTCTCAGATACTTTATCAGTCTTCTTTCTCTTTTTCTGTAACCACCCAAGCCAATAAATCTCATTGGCAAAAAGCAACAGCTGAAATGTGATCTTCACGGCATTCAACGTTCTTCCCAGCCCGGCATGTCCCAGAGAATACAGACTTGGGGTAAAACCCGTTGCATAAAAGCAGAACGACCACAAAAGCAGCAAGCCCGGAAAGCGGAAGGAAAAAGAAAGTCTCTTTACCATCTGCCAGGCCAGAGGGAACAGTAATACCATAACAGCAACCGTAATCAGTCCTGTAAACTCCGGAATCTTGTTGACAGCTTCCTGAAAAGAACGCAGGATGGCTTCTGCCGCCCCCATACCGTAACCACTCAGCACTCCCTTCCGCACATTGTTCCCCGGTGCAGATACTGTCTTATAGAAACAGAAGGCATACACAGCCAAAGAGGGAAGCAACAGAAATACCCTCTTATTCTTCAGCATGATTCCCAGGCCAACGAAGGAAAAGCCCAGGATAAGCCCCTGAAGGGTTGTGACAAAGTTGGCACCTCCCGCAAGCACTGCCCCCAGCAGACTCCATAATACCAGAAAAACACAGGATACCCTCCCTGCTCCCCGCAATAGCTTAATCCAGGATGCTGCAAGCAGCAGCAAAAAAGAATGCATTCCCACATAATGGACAGCTGCATTATACCAGAAAAATCCTCCATTTGGAGTATAGATCAATACAAATACCGTCCCTGTCACAATGGCCTGTATCGCCAGGCAGAATGGCCACTCTGCCTCCAGCACGTCCCGCAGCAGAACCTTCGTAAACACAAGCAACGCTGACAAGAGAAGCAACAAGATAAAGAGTGGTCCCAGAAAATAATATTGCTCTCCCCAGATCAGCGGCACCATTGACATAAAAAATATGGAAGAAAACGTTCCCTGCCAGGCATACCAGGATGTTCTTGTACAGTACCATGCCCCCTGTATGGCACTTCCCAGGCTCCATTCTTGCCCTAAAAACCGATGGGCATATACCCCATAGGTATAGTCATCATACCAGGGTGCCGTATAAGGCAGGATTCGGAAAAGTGGCAGCAATACCACTCCCAATGCCAGCATGGCTCCCACTGCCACCAGCCATTTTTGCGGCCTCCAGGTCAATGCTTTCCTGATTTTCTCTTTCATACGCTCTCCTCCTGTTTCTCACAGCACATCCGCAAAATGCACCTTCAACCGTTTGAAGATAGCCGCCCCGATGCCAAACAGCACCACTGTCGTGATCCAGAATCCCATGGTGGAAAAAAAATCCTGGAAAAACCACTGTTTTTCATAGATGGCACTCCGATAGCCGTTTACAATGTATACCAGTGGATTCAGTTTCAGCACCACTATCCACTCTTCATCAATAGATCCGATATCCCAGAGAATCGGGGTGGCCCACATGCCAATCTGCAGGGCAATATTGATGATCTGGGACAGATCCCGGAAAAACACCACCACGGAACAAGTGGTATAACACAGCGCCAGCACAAAGATAAAAAGACAGGCGCTGTAGTATAGGATCTGCAACGTGTAAACCGTGGGATAATAGCCGTAAATCGCTGCTACCACCAACAGGACCAGGATAAAAAAAACATGGATAAAAGTAGCAGCAATGATCTTGATAATGGGCAGGATGCTGATCTTGAATACCACTTTTTTCACCAGGTAATTGTATTCCAGCAGGGCATTGGTGCCATTGTTCAAGGCCTCACTGAAGAAAAACCAGGGCACCAGCCCGGCCGTGAGGAACAGTACAAAGGGAATCCCCTCCGCTCCCTGTCTTGCACCGTTTCCCATGATCCTGTCAAACACAATGTAGTACATGGCCACCGTGACCACGGGCTGCACCATGGCCCACACGGCTCCCATGTAAGAACCTGCATAACGTTTCTTGAAATCATTCTTTGCCAGCTTCCAGATCAAGTGTCTACTCTGGTACAGCTCTACGGGAAGCGTTGTCACCTTGTCATACCATTTGGCAAATCCCAGACAGGCAGCCACAATCACCGCACAGGAGATCACTTTCTTGACAAGCTCCTCCTGGTGGTTCACATTGGGTCCTGTGTTCTGGTGGACGATTATAAGCACTGCCATCAGAAGACCCGCCAGTGAAAATATGGCAATACCACCCTTTTTCCGTATCCTCATGTGATCTGTTTCCTCTCCGTTTTCCTCATTCCCATCCTGTCAGCCTGCCGGCAGAAGCACCTGTCAACAGTAATGCTACAGGTACCATCCCAAAGAAGGGCTCCTGCCCTTACGATGCCTTTTTCTCAGGAATGTCCAAACTGACTAAGTTCTCCCCATTTCCGGTCCGCATCCTTCTTGGACAGGATCACTTCCACCCCATCCGGCAGGGGCCATTCCACCCCGATCTCCGGATCGTTGTAAGCCAGTCCTCCCTCATCCTCCGGATGGTAGAATTCCGTACACTTATAGCAGAATTCTGCGTAATCTGACAACACCAGGAAGCCATGGGCAAATCCCACCGGCACGAAGAACTGTTTCTTATTTTCCTCGGAGAGCAGGACCCCATACCACTTGCCAAAGGTAGGGGAACCTGACCGGATATCCACGGCTACATCGTATACTTCTCCCCGGATCACCCGCACCAGTTTCCCCTGGGGGAATTTTTTCTGGAAATGAAGCCCCCTTAAGACTCCCTTCCTGGAAGCCGACTGGTTGTCCTGGACGAAGACCTCCGGGATCCCTGCCTCCTTGTAATCCCTGTAATTGTAAGTCTCGCTAAAATATCCCCTCTCATCCCCGAACACGGCAGGGGTGATTATTTTCAGTCCTTCTATCCCGCAAGTCTCCACACTGATTTTACCCATTGTATCCTGGCTCCTTTCCGTTCTAAAATTAGGAATTGTTACGAAATAGCTTTTAAGCAATTTGCAAGGTTGCTAAAAATATTATTAACAATTCCCTAGTAGTTCAGATAACTCACATTCATATCCACATTTCCCTCGATGCCGTCAATCTTTCCCTTGGAGGTATACTGCCACATCTGGTAATACCCCTGGTAGAGGGGCACGCTGCGGTACTCGGCCAGCCAGATGCAGTAGTTCTCCAGTCTGTCCGCATGGAGTCTGTTGTTGTACCAGTTGCGGCTGCCGTAGACACCTGCCTGGTATCCTGCATTCTCTATGGTACGGCAGAAAGCCTCACAGACCAGCGTCCTGGTGTCCACATCCAGGCCGTCCGCACGGCCATTCCCGCCTGCCCCCTCGGTGTCAATGAAAATCGGGTACGTAAGATCGTATTCCCGCACCAGGCGCAGCACAGCAGAGGCTTCTTCCACAGCCTCCACCTCATTCACTGCCTGGGTGAAGAAGTACACCCCCACCGGCAGGCCGCTGGCAGTGGCTCCTTTCATGTTCGCCTCAAAATAAGGGTCTTCCACCAGGCTGCCTGTGACAGATCCCCGGTACCCCGCCCGGATGATGGCATATTCCACCCCGGCATTTTTCACACGGTCCCAGTCAATGTCGCCGTTCCACTTGGACACATCAATCCCCGTCCTGGCATTGCCGGACAGGTTCTGGAATTTCTTGATCTCCGTCTTGTCCGCATCCTCCACCGCCTCAGCCACGGCAGTATCTTCTGCCTGGGCATCAATGTCTTCCTCTGTCTTGATCAGAAGGGAGATGTCCTCTATGGTCACATATTCCACTTTGTCTTTCACACGCACCCTGGTCTCATTGGTTGGGACCTTGTACCCTTCCACAGGCAGCAGTCCCACATAGTATTCCCCTGCATCCAGGTCCCCGATGTAGATGATGCCATCCTTGTCCAGGTCCTTATATTCTCCCAGGCCCTCCAATTCTACATAGAAGCTCTCCCCCTTCACAGGAGTGCCCTCCACATCCACTACCTGGATGCGCAGATCCTTCTCCACGGAAGTGACCACCAGGGACAGACGGGAAGCAGCATCCTTCGCAGCCTCCAGGATGGGATTCACTTCCTGGTCAAAAAAGGTATTATCCTTCAGGAAAGCGGACAAGTCGTCCCCCAGCTGCGCCGGTCCGCCTTCCTGAACTGGACCATTTCCCCTGCCGCCTGTGCCGGAGGTATCCCCAGGCGCACCGCCTGGCCCCTGGCCGTTTTCCTCCGGTTCCGTTCCGGAACTGTCCTGGCCCGATCCAGACTGCCCCTGGCCAGTTCCACCCCCATCCGGTCCTGCGGCTGTCTGTCCTTCCCCGGAAGGCAGACCTCCCCTGTCCTTTCGGGCATCCAGGTTCCCATAGACCACCAGCATGGCGATGAGCAGGATAGCCGACAGGGATACCAGTATCGCCCTTCCCCGCAGTTTAGAGTCCATTGGCTACCTCTACCAGATATTGTCCATAGTTTGTCTTCATCAGCGGTTCTGCCAGCCTGAGAAGCTGTTCCCTGTCAATAAATCCTCTCTTAAAGGCAATCTCCTCAATACAGGAGATATACAGTCCCTGGCGCTTCTGGAAGGCAGCCACGAAATCTGCCGCATCCAGCAGCGCATCGTGGTTCCCCGTATCCAGCCAGGCGAATCCCCGGCCCAGGGTCTCCACATGAAGGGTGCCCCTTTCCAGATAGGCATTGTTCACCGATGTGATCTCGATCTCCCCCCTGGCAGAGGGCTTCACGTCCCTGGCAATCTCCACCACATCGTTGTCATAGAAATACAGGCCCGGTACTGCGTAGTTGCTCTTGGGGCACTCCGGTTTCTCCTCTATGGAAATGGCCCTGCCATTCTCATCGAATTCCACCACCCCATAAGCCTTGGGATCCCGCACATAGTAACCAAATATGGTGGCCCCCTTCTCCCTGGCGGCTACCTCCCTAAGTACCCGGGAAAAACTCTGCCCATAGAAAATATTATCCCCCAGCACCAGGGCTACCCGGTCACTGCCAATAAAATCTGCCCCTATGAGAAAGGCATCTGCCAGGCCTCTGGGATATGTCTGCACCGCATAGGTGAATTCCATGCCAAGCTGGCTGCCATCCCCCAGGAGTTCCTCGAACACCGGCAGATCCCGGGGTGTGGAAATGATCAGTACCTCCCGGATCCCTGCCAACATCAGTGTGGACAGGGGATAATAGATCATGGGTTTGTCATACACTGGCATGATCTGTTTAGATATGGCTTTCGTCAAGGGGTAGAGCCTGGTTCCGGAACCGCCTGCCAAAATAATACCTTTCATGTGTATCCTCCGTTTTTCATTTTTCCTGCCGGTTTTTTCATAAAATTATAGTCCGTTCAGCCCACGCCATTCGTAAAGTCGCGCCTATAGCGCTTTCCGCTGCTTCGCAGCTCCCTTTACTCATAAAATGGCGTTCCCTCAGTGGAAACCGATGAATGAAAATTCGTGCAAGCACGATTTTCATCCATATGCTTTCCACTGGCTGAACTTTAACAATAAATTGCCCACAGGAATAACACGCCGAATGGGAACGACTTGCATCGTTCCCATTTTAACGTTCTATTCCCTATTTCTCATACATATCAGCATAATATTTCTGATAGTCGCCGCTGGTCACATTCTTCATCCATTCCTCATGTTCGAAGAACCACTGGATGGTCCTGCGGATGCCTTCCCGGAACATGGTCTCCGGCTCCCAGCCAATCTCCTTCCGGATCTTGTCAGGGGCTATGGCGTACCTGCGGTCATGTCCCTTGCGGTCCTCCACATAAGTGATCAGATCCGCATTCACATGGGCCTTCCTGGGATCCCCCTCCGGCAGCATCTCCTGCAGGGTCTCCAGGATGATGTGGATGATCTCAATATTTTGTTTTTCATTGTGGCCGCCAATGTTGTACGTCTCGAACAGCTGTCCCTGTTCCTGCACCATGTCTATGGCCTTGGCGTGGTCTTCCACATACAGCCAGTCCCGGACATTCTTACCATCTCCATATACCGGCAGCTTCTTCCCCTGGAGGGCATTGTTGATGATCAAGGGGATCAGTTTCTCCGGGAACTGGTAAGGGCCGTAGTTATTGGAACAGTTGGTGATATTGGCCGGAAAATGATAGGTGTCCATATAAGACTTCACCAGCATGTCCGAACTGGCCTTGCTGGCCGAGTAGGGGCTGTGGGGATCATAAGGTGTAGTCTCATAAAAGAAGGCATTGTCATCATCCGGCAGGGAACCGTACACCTCATCGGTGGACACATGCAGGAACCTCTTCCCTTCCTTAAAGCTACCGTCCGGCAGTTCCCAGGCGGCCTTGGCACAGTTGAGCATCACTGCCGTGCCCAGCACATTGGTCTGGACAAACACTTCCGGGCTGCGGATACTTCGGTCCACATGGCTCTCAGCTGCAAAATGCACCACCCTGTCAATCTCATTCTCCGCAAAGATCTTCCCGATGGCTTCCTTATCACAGATATCTGCCTTTACAAAGGTGTAATTCTCCCGGTCCTCCACATCCTTCAGATTTTCCAGGTTCCCGGCATAGGTCAGCGCATCCACATTGATGATGCGGATCTCATCCCCGTACTTCCGGAACATATAGTGTATATAGTTGGAACCGATAAAGCCGGCTCCTCCCGTCACCAGATAAGTTCTCATGTCTATACCTTTCTGTGTGTGCTTCCCGTACACACATTCCTTCCCTCCAGGAACATACTGTCTTTCCTTTCGACATTATACCATGATCTCATGCACTTCAGCGCACATGGAATCAGAAATTGACACAATGTCCTCCTGTATCAACATTATAGCATATCTTTCTGGAATTTCCAATGAAATATTGGGCATTAATACCCCAGGTAACTTAAGTTCAAGTCCACGTTTCCGCTGATACCGCTGACGCTGCCCGTGGAGCGGTACTGCCACAGGTCATACCGTCCCTTATAGGTAGGTGCCGCCGCATACTGGGCCAGCCAGATCTTGTAGGCGCTGAGGGCACCGGGATCCAGCTTCGTCTCCAGCCAGTTCTTGTTGGCGTAGATACCCGCATTGTATCCCGCATTCTGGATGGTGGCACAGAAGGCCTTGCACACTGCGGTCCTGGTCTCCTTGCTAATGGCATCCCCACGGCCGCCGCTAGCCTCCACGTCCAGGAAAATGGGGTAGGATATCTTGTAATTCTTCACCTGTTCCAATACCATGGAAGCTTCTTCCACCGCTTCCCTCTCATCAATGGCCTGGGTAAAGAAATACACACCCACCTTCAATCCTGCTGCCGTGGCACCTTTTATGTTAGCCGTAAACTTAGGATCCTCTATTAGGGTACCCTGAGAGGAGCCTCTGTATCCGCAGCGGATAATCACATAATTGATACCGGAATTCTTCACGGCATTCCAGTCAATGGTTCCGTTCCACTTGGACACATCTATACCCAGGGCACCGTTTCCTGTCACCAGGGACCCGTCACTGGCAAAATTGTATTTTGCCCCCTGGATCACCTGCTCACCGGTGACTTTGTCCCCGTTGGCATTAAAGAAATACACCTTTCCATCCAGGGTCTGCCACCCTGTGTAGCGGGCCGTACCCTGTAAGTAGAACTTGGAAGCCGTAAAATAGTCCGCATGGGTAGCCTGCCGGTAAGTACCATTTTCATTCACATATACCAGGTTGCCATTCTTGTCCTTAAGGGGAGTCGTCCTGTCCTCCTTGGGGTTGGCTTTCACGGTGACGGCACAGGTGGCTGACAGTTCCTCCTTGGTGGCAGGATCCACATACTTGACCGTGATGGTGGCACTGCCTGCCTTCACGCCAGTGATTGTCACCGACCTCTTATTAGCCACAGCCACCGTTGCCACCGTAGTGTCGGAAGATACGGCTGTCACTACAGGGTCACTCTCCGAGACATTGGCCAGGGTTGCATTTATGGTCACTGGCTCCTTCAGGAAGACTGTTGCCGCTGTCTTGTCCAGGGCAATGGTGCCTTTTCCCATAACCGTCACGGTAATGGTAGCTATGGCTTCCGTGTCTTGAGACACAGTGGCAGTTGTCACTGAAGCAGGATCATAATTTGTCTTCACCGTAACCGTAGCTGTTCCTGCCTTTATGCCCTTGATCGTAACCTTTCCCGTCTGGTCCACCGCGGCTGTGGCGATATCCCCTTTGTCAGTGCTTACTGTATATTTCAGCCTGACTGCTACATCCTTCCCGTCCTTGTCTTTTACCGTTGTGGTGAATTCTGTTGCTGTCACCTGGAAGAAAGCCTCTTTTCCCACAGAGACGGCAAAGGTGGCGGGTGCCGCCAGCTTGCCCTTTGCCAGCGTAGGCGGGATAGGGGTTACTGCAGGGGATGCACTTGGCGAACCTGTGGGAGTTTCCGAAGGAGATCCCGTGGGTTCTGTAGTTTGTCCCGGATCACCGGACTGGTCCGGTGTAGGGGTTGGCTCATCGGTGGGTGTTGGCGTAGGGGTCGGTTCCTGGGTGGGGGATGGGGTCACTTGCGCATCCCCTTCAGACACTGCCAGTATCAGCCTCGAAGCCCCCTTTCCCATCACAATGGTCATGGGATTGGGGATGTCATTCTTGGACACTTCGTTGTATGCCGCGGAGATCACCTTGCTTTCCACCCAGGCTACCGTATCCTGGAGGGTGGATTCCACCACTGTCTCATTGACCTTGGTATCCTCCTTCTTGGCATTGACTTCGGTCTCTTTTTTCACCTCGCCCTTCACATCTACTTTTTCGTAGTTGATATCCTTCTTCACCGTGGTGCTCTGCTTTTCCGTGGAGATCTTATAATCCGCATATTTTTCATCGGTCAGTGCCTCCATGGACACAGTGTAGGAACCGGGTGCAATGTCTTTCTTATAAATGATGCCGTCCATGTCGTCATCAGACCAGATCACTGTCTTCTTGTCCGGCCCGGTAACAGTGACTGCAAAGGGGACATTTGCCACAAGTTTTTCTGTCTTCTGGTTGATAAACTTAATCTTTAAATCCCTTTGAATGGAGGTCATTTCCATTTTCACCGTGACTTCTTTGGTATACTCGATCTCATCATAGCCTCCCTGACTGTCTTTTTCCTCCTCTTCCTCTATGATGGTAACTGCTGCGGCTTTTGCCAGTTGGGCATCTGCCACTGCCAGAAGACCCTGTTCCCCGATCAAGGCAATCCCATCCAGCTGGTTCCCCACATTCACAAAATCAGATATCTGGTTCTCTACCACTTTGTTGCTGACAAAAACACTTCCTAAAATAATCGCCATTACAAGCACACCGATTCCGGTACACACAATTACCCGGTCCATGGCTGTCATGTTGCCGATCCCTCTCTGGATCTTGCGCAGGAAACTATTTTTATTCCTATGGCGGCCTTTTCTCCCAGATAGCCCGCCCTGGCTTCCCGTGGATGTGGTTCCTATATAATAGGCATCCTGGTCATCCTCATTATCATCCTCTGCGTAATAGGCATCCTCCCCGAATCTGTCCTCTTCCTCTGCATAGTACAGATCCACATCCTCCCCAGATACAGTACCTGTATCATAGGCATCTGTCAGGCCGGCAATAACTTCTTCGCAATAAGCATCTGAATCCAATTCTTCCTCCGATGCACCCTCTGCGTAGTAGATATCCCCATTCCCATCCGGATCATCTGCCCCATAATAAATGGCACTGTCCGCATCCGCGTCATCTACATCATAATAGGTGGCACCATCTGCATCCTCGTCATCTGCCTCATAGTAGATGGCACCGCCTGCATCCGCGTCATCTGCATCATCATAGATGCCACCGTCTGCATCCATGCCATCTGCCTCATAGTAGACGGCATCGTCTGTCCCCATGTCATCTGCCTCATCATAGATGCCACCGTCTGCATCCATGCCATCTGCCTCATAGTAGACGGCATCGTCTGTCCCCATGTCATCTGCCTCATCATAAGAATCCTCCAGGTCAGACGCCTCCTCCACGTCCCCGTATTCATCTATATATTCCGAATCCCCATACTCCGGGTCTTCCCCGTATACCTCCCTGTCATCTTCCTCTGTGCTGTCCCAGTCTTCCCAATTTTCCCAGGACTTTTCATGATTTGCACGGCGGAACAATTTCTTCATTCTTACATCCTTTCTAGCCGCCATAACCCTCTGCCTCCTTGTTCCTGTTTTACTGGCACAGGCTGTCACAACAGTCTGGCAGGCCCTTGAGGCACAAATCCTATGGCTGACAATACCTATCAACTACGCGAAACCTTATTACATGCAAAACCATATGCAGATTATCACAGACACTGCTACATGTCAATTATCATAGACATTATCCCTAACACCAGCATGCCTGTAACAATTCTGTAACATTATAGCATTGCCTCCCACACACTGCAAGCCATACAGGTATTTCTTCATAATTTCTTAAATCTTTTTAAATCTCCTTCATAATGTGGACTTTCCCACCACATAATAGTAAAATGGTGTAACAGTTCCGTGACCTGTCCGAACTGTTGCAAAATGATAACAAGCGTCACCCGGATATCTCTTATTGTCAGTGACATTCGGTTACTGTTCACTCGTGCCACCGCGAGGTGTTTTCACGCACTCTTCGCGTGACAAAGCCGAGACAACCTGCGCCAAAACGCCTGCATTTGGCGTTTTATGTGCATAGTTGCCGTGAATGGAGTGAACAGCAACGACATCCGTTCATCAAAAGAAAGGGTTATAAAGTATATGAAGAGCCAGAATAGCACACAAAAACAGACTCCACGCCCTCACGGCATTCCTGACCTGGAAGTCATTGATCTGGATCACGAGGAGGAGGAAGCGGCTTCCGTGACGGAAGACCCTTACGGGGAGTTTGAAACTTATGGGGACGAGACGGATCTTGAGGAAGAGGATCCTGTCATGGAGGATTCCCTGGATGGTACAGATGCCCCTCCACGGAAAAAGTTCCGCATCAATATGCATATTGTACTGCTGATTACCGTGGTTCTTTTTTTCGGGCTTATCATTTACAAGTTCTTTAACTGGGGCGTGCAGGTGGACCTGGATGAAATCTTCAAGGATGGCCCGGGCACCTATGACAATACCATGGACGAGATTCTACCTCTGCTGGATGCGGACAGCAACCGGGTTCCCATCAATTACAGTGACGGACTGAACATAGTCCTCTTTGGCAACCATCCCTTTGCGGATGACCGGGATTCCAAGGATGGCCTGGCTAACCTCATTGCCAAAGATAACGGGGCCACCGTATATAACTGTGCCATCAGCGGTAGTTACCTGGCCTCGGAATGGACCTTCTTCGACCCGTCCGAACGTCCCATGGATGCTTATACCTTCTATTGGATGTGTTCTGCAGCCACGCAAAATGGCACCAGCCACTATTTCGAACAAGCTGCCGAAGTTCTGGGAGACAGGACCCCCCCGGAAGCGGCGGAAGTAGCCCAGACCCTGGAGAACCTGGATTTCAGTACGGTGGATGTGATTGCGGTCATGTATGACGCCACGGATTATCTGATGGGACACAAGATGTACAGTGACGAAAATTCCACGGATATCACCTATTTTACAGGCAACCTGGAGGCTGGCATTGAGTTGCTCCAGAATGTATACCCCCACATCCGCATCATTGTCCTCTCCCCTACCTACGCCTTTGGCATTGACGACAACGGGGAATACATCAGCAGTGATATCAAGATCTATGAGAGTGAATTCGGCAGGATGGATGTACTGTCCACCTATGTGATCAAAGAATACACCTCCTGTGCTTCCAGGGGTGTGACCTTTGTGGACAATCTCTACGGCACTATCACGGAGGATAACGCCAAAGAATTCCTGGTTGACAACCTGCATTTGAATGTAAAGGGACGGAAGAAAGTGGCAGAACGTTTTTCCTATGCACTTCACTATTATGATTAACAGTTCAGCCAGTGGAAAGCGTATGGATGCAAATCGTGCTTGCACGAATTTTCATCCATCGGTTTCCACTGAGGGAGCGCCATTTCATGAGTAAAGAAAGCTGCGAAGCAGCGGAAAGCGCCATAGGCGCGACTTTACGAATGGCGCGGGCTGAACGCTGCCTGCGAATGGCGCGGGCTGAACGCTGCCTGCGAATGGCGCGGGCTGAACGC
>CAJUGH010000025.1 GCA_910586215.1 uncultured Acetatifactor sp.
CTGTATGGAAAGAATACATTGAAAAAAATAAAGAATTGCTCAAATTAGATTCTTCAAAGAATTAATGCGCAAAGCACATAATAATCTATCGTATATAGCTGAATACTTATCCGCCAGAATCTGGATAACTATTGCACTACACTTGTTTCTTCAAAATTAGCGAATTTTTGTTATCATTCTGTTATCACGACTTATCAATCCCACCAAACATCGAAAAAAGGACTTTCCGAGAAACCTCGGAAAGTCCCATAAATTCAATGAATTTTCGATTACTCAATAATCGTAGCAACACGACCAGAACCAACAGTTCTACCACCCTCACGGATAGCAAAGGTAAGACCCTGCTCCATAGCGATGGGATGGATCAACTCAATGGTCATCTCCACGTTGTCACCAGGCATGCACATCTCGGTGCCCTGAGGCAGGGAGCATACGCCAGTCACATCTGTTGTCCTGAAGTAGAACTGAGGACGGTAGTTGTTGAAGAAAGGTGTATGACGGCCACCCTCATCCTTGGTCAGCACATATACCTGAGCCGTAAATTTCTTGTGGCAGGTAACGGAACCGGGCTTAGCCAGAACCTGTCCTCTTTCGATCTCGGTTCTCTGTACGCCACGAAGCAGTGCGCCGATGTTATCACCAGCCTGGGCATCATCCAGCATCTTGCGGAACATCTCAATACCGGTAACAACAGTCTTCTTGGTCTCCTCTTTAATACCAACGATTTCCACTTCATCGTTGAGCTTCAGAACGCCACGCTCTACACGGCCGGTAGCAACAGTACCACGTCCGGTGATGGTGAATACGTCCTCAACAGGCATAAGGAAAGGCTTGTCAGTATCACGCTGGGGATCCGGGATATAGGAATCAACAGTGCTCATCAGCTCCATGATCTTGTCGCCCCACTCACTTGCAGGATCCTCAAGAGCCTTCAGAGCAGAACCCTGGATGATCGGGCAGTCTGTGAACTCGTACTCCTCAAGCTGCTCGGTGATCTCCATCTCCACCAACTCCAGAAGTTCGGGATCGTCTACCATATCGCACTTGTTCATAAACACTACGATATAAGGCACGCCTACCTGACGGGACAGCAGGATGTGCTCCTTGGTCTGAGCCATCACACCGTCAGTAGCAGCTACCACCAGGATAGCGCCATCCATCTGGGCTGCTCCGGTGATCATGTTCTTCACATAGTCAGCATGGCCAGGGCAGTCCACATGTGCATAGTGTCTGTTCTCAGTCTCATACTCCACGTGTGCAGTAGAAATGGTGATACCACGCTCTCTCTCTTCGGGAGCCTTGTCGATGTTCTCGAAATCGGTTGCAGTGTTACCAGCTACCCTTTCAGCCAGAACCTTTGTGATTGCAGCTGTCAATGTGGTCTTACCATGGTCAACGTGGCCAATGGTACCAATGTTACAATGGGGCTTAGTTCTTTCAAATTTAGCTTTAGCCATTATGAAAATCCTCCTTCAAACTTGATGCACTTTGTGCTATTTTTTCCTGCCGAAGCGCTGTCTGCGCACTTCGGCGCTTTCCAACCCGGCTATCTCTGATTATAGTAAATAAGCCAGGTTTTTTCAAGCTATTTTTACAGTTTACAGGCATATTTTAGGAATTATTTTGCCTTTTCGGCCAACCCCTTTTCCTGCGGAAAAGGGGTTCTGCTGTTTTACTTCGTCTTCGCGGCCAGAACCTTTTCCTGTACGTTCTTGGGCACCGGCTCATATTTCTCGAAGAACATGGAATAGTTGCCGCGGCCCTGGGTCTTACTGCGCAAGTCTGTGGAATACCCGAACATCTCTGCCAGGGGCACAAAAGCACGCACCAGCCTGCCGCCACCGATATCGTCCATTCCCTCCACACGTCCCCGACGGGAGTTCAGGTCCCCAATGACATCACCCATATATTCCTCAGGCATGGTCACTTCCACCTTCATGATCGGCTCCAGAAGCACAGGCGCTGCCTTCTGCATGGCTTCCTTGAAAGCCATGGACCCGGCAATATGGAACGCCATCTCGGAAGAGTCCACCTCATGGTAGGAACCATCGTACACGTTGGCATGGATGCCCAGCACAGGGAATCCGCCCAGGATACCTGCATTGGCAGCTTCCCGGATGCCTTCACCCACCGCAGGGATATATTCCTTGGGAATGGAACCACCCACCACGGTAGATTCGAACAGAAGCACGGGAGGCTCGTTGATCAGGATATTGGCCTTAGGATCAAAGTCAAACTTCTCACAGTTTGCCTCCAGAGGTGCAAATTTCACCTTACAATGACCATACTGTCCACGTCCACCGGACTGTTTTGCATACTTGGAATCCACTTCCACTGCCTTGGTAAACGCCTCTTTGTATGCAACCTGGGGCGCACCTACGTTTGCTTCCACCTTGAACTCACGCAGCAGTCTGTCCACGATGATCTCCAGGTGAAGTTCACCCATACCAGCAATGATGGTCTGGCCTGTCTCCGGATTGGTGTGGGCACGGAAAGTAGGATCCTCCTCTGCCAGCTTGGCAAGGGCCTCTCCCATCTTGCCCTGACCGGCTTTGGTCTTTGGCTCAATGGCCAGCTCGATAACCGGCTCCGGAAACTCCATGGATTCCAGAATCACGGGATGCTGTTCATCGCAGATGGTATCACCAGTTGTAGTGAATTTAAAGCCTACTGCGGCAGCAATGTCACCGGAATATACCTTTTCCAACTCTGCACGCTTGTTGGCATGCATCTGCAGGATACGGCCTACACGCTCTTTCTTGCCTTTTGTGGCATTGAGTACATAGGAACCGGAATTGATAGTGCCGGAATATACACGGAAGAATGCAAGCTTTCCTACAAAAGGATCTGCCATGATCTTGAAGGCCAGTGCAGAGAAGGGTTCCTCATCGGAGGAATGTCTCTCCACTTCATTGCCGTCCATATCGGTTCCCTTGATGGAAGGGATGTCCGTGGGAGCAGGCATATACTCCAGGACTGCATCCAGAAGCTTCTGGATACCCCTGTTGCGGTATGCAGAACCACAGCACACAGGAATGGCACGGCAGTCGCAGGTAGCCTTGCGCAGGGCTTTCTTCATGTCCTCCACAGAAGGTTCTTCACCCTCCAGATAGAGCAGGGTGAGATCATCATCCAACTCACATACCTTCTCTATCAGCTCGGAACGGTACAGTTCCGCATCATCTGCCATATCTCCCAGGTCATCGGTGACAGTGATATTCTCACCCTTGTCATCATTGTAGAGATAGGCTTTCATCTCAAACAGGTCAATAATGCCCTTGAAATCATCTTCCTTGCCAATGGGCAGCTGGAGTATAATTGCATTTTTGCCCAGCCTTGTCCGAATCTGCTCTACTGCTCCGTAGAAGTTTGCACCCAGGATATCCATCTTGTTGATGAATGCCATACGGGGTACATTGTAGGTGTCAGCCTGACGCCATACGTTCTCTGACTGAGGCTCTACACCGCCCTTTGCACAGAATACACCTACGGCGCCATCCAATACACGAAGGGAACGCTCTACTTCTACAGTAAAGTCAACGTGGCCAGGAGTATCAATGATGTTGATACGGTTCTCTAACGCGCCAGGCATGGGCTTTGTCTCTTTTTCCAAAGTCCAGTGGCAGGTTGTAGCCGCAGATGTGATGGTGATACCTCTCTCCTGCTCCTGCTCCATCCAGTCCATGGTGGCAGTGCCTTCATGAGTGTCACCGATCTTGTAGTTCACGCCAGTGTAATACAGGATACGCTCGGTCAATGTGGTCTTGCCAGCATCGATATGGGCCATAATCCCGATATTCCTGGTTCTCTCTAACGGATATTCTCTTCCAGCCAAGATTTTTTCCTCCTATTTTTTTATATAACAGATACAACATTTTGTGGTGCCAGAAACGGTATGGGTAACATTCTGATGTTACCGCACCCGGTTGCACTAGAAGCGGTAATGTGCAAATGCCTTGTTGGCCTCTGCCATCTTGTGCATATCCTCTTTCCTCTTCACGGCAGCACCGCTGTTGTTGGATGCGTCAAGGATCTCGTTTGCCAGCCTGTCTATCATGGTCTTCTCGCTTCTCTTGCGGGAGAACATGGTCAGCCAGCGCAGGGCCAGGGCCTGGCGTCTCTCAGCACGAACCTCGATGGGCACCTGGTATGTGGCACCACCGATACGTCTGGCCTTCACTTCCAGGACGGGCATGATATTGTTCATTGCCTCCTCAAATACTTCCAGGGCCGGCTTGCCGGACTTCTCTTCCACCTTCGCAAATGCACCATATACAATCTTCTGGGCAACGCCCTTCTTGCCGTCCAACATGATATTGTTGATCAGCTTGGTCACTACCTTACTGTTGTATAAAGGATCTGCTAATACATCTCTTTTTTGAACATGTCCTTTACGTGGCACGGTTCTTCCCTCCTTATTCATAAGCGTAGGTACTACGCTTCGTGCGCCCTGCGCACTTCAATAAATCATCGGTACTCACATGTGTTTCCCCAAGTGTTCGTGCTGTATCTTAGTATCCTTGTGAGGCAGATGGCTGCTCCCACCGCCACATATCCCGCTGCGGACAACGGGATATGTGATCCTCGCGGCATTCACCAGATGTACGTGCAGACACGTCTACCTGGTTCATTGCCCACGGAAATCATATACTACAGAATTCCAACACTTTTCTTAGTTTCGTTCAGATTCGTCCCGAATGCTACTTTGAAGTAATCCGGATTCCCCTGATTACTTCTTCGCTGCCTTAGGTCTCTTGGCGCCGTACTTGGAGCGGGCCTGCTTCCTGTTGGCAACACCGGCGGTATCCAGGGTACCACGGATGATGTGGTATCTGGTACCAGGCAGATCCTTCACCCTGCCGCCACGGATCAGCACAACGCTGTGCTCCTGCAGGTTGTGTCCTTCACCGGGAATATAGCTTGTCACCTCAATCCCGTTGGAAAGACGCACCCTGGCGATCTTCCTAAGCGCTGAGTTAGGCTTCTTAGGAGTTGCCGTCTTCACAGCAGTACATACACCACGCTTCTGGGGTGCAGATGCATCCGTCGGCTTCTTGTGCAGAGAGTTGTATCCTTTCTGCAGAGCAGGTGCAGTAGACTTCTTTACAGAGGTCTGGCGTCCCTTTCTCACTAACTGGTTAAATGTTGGCATTCTGTTTCACCTCTTTCTAAATGGTCATCTGGTTGCTATATGCGGCGCAGTGACGTTTTTTCAGACACAAAAAAGACATCTGCACGCACACTGTATCATTATACTTGCGCACAGATGTCTTGTCAATCACTTTTTTTAAAATCCGGAAAACTGTTACATCAGCTTTCTAAACAGTGCCTTCAGGTCCTCCACAGAGGTTTCCTTGGGGTTGCCGGGACGACAGGCATCCGCATAGGCAGACTCTGCCAGGAAGTCCAGGTCTTCTTCCTTCAGCGCTTCCAGCTTTGTAGGAATGCCCACATCCACAGAGAGCTGGCGGACTGCATCAATGGCAGCCTTCCTGTATGCTGCCTGGTCCATACCGGTAGTGTCTACGCCCATGGCCTCAGCGATATCCTTGAACTTCTCTCCGGTGCATTCCTGGTTGTACTCCATTACGAT
The DNA here is from genome assembly GCA_910586215.1 of uncultured Acetatifactor sp. Lineage (GTDB taxonomy): Bacteria > Bacillota > Clostridia > Lachnospirales > Lachnospiraceae > Acetatifactor. The sequence continues at coordinate 5,594 of CAJUGH010000025.1, forward strand.
GGGCAGCATCATGGCGCAGGCCACTCCGTGAGGGGTGTCATACACAGCGCCCAGGGTATGTGCCATGGAATGGGCGATGCCCAGTCCCACATTGGAGAAAGCCATACCTGTGACGAACTGTCCCAGGGCCATGCCCTCCCGTCCTTCGGGATCATTGCCCACTGCCCCCCTAAGGCTCCTGGCAATGAGCCTGATGGCTTCCAGGTTCAGGCAGTCTGCCAGTTCCCATGCTGCCGCCGTGGTGTAACCTTCGATGGCGTGGGTCAAGGCATCCATGCCAGTGGAGGCCGTAAGCCCCTTGGGCATGGTGGACATCATGTCAGGATCCACAATGGCCACATCCGGAATATCGTTCACATCCACGCAGACGAATTTGCGCTTCTTCTCCACATCCGTGATGACATAGTTGATGGTTGCTTCCGCAGCCGTTCCTGCCGTGGTGGGAACGGCAATGGTGAACACGGTATGATTCTTCGTAGGTGCCACACCTTCCAGGGAACGCACATCGGCGAACTCCGGGTTGTTGATAATGATACCAATGGCCTTGCCAGTATCCATGGAAGAGCCACCGCCAATGGTGATCATATAGTCAGCTCCTGACTTCTTGTATGCCTCCACACCAGACTGTACATTTTCAATGGTGGGGTTGGGCTTGATATCGGAGTACACTTCATAGGCAAGGTTCTCTGCATCCAGCAGATCGGTGACCTTCTTCGTCACCTGGAACTTAACCAGGTCTGGATCCGAGGCAATGAATGCCTTCTGAAAGCCTTTGCTCTTGATAATGCCGGGGATCTCCTGGATTGCACCCTTTCCATGATAAGAAATCCCATTCAGTACGAAACGATTTACCATTGGTTCCGCCTCCTGTTTCTATAAATAAGTAGTCAAATCTGAAAGGATCTGCCAATATTTAGCATACCATGTGCCAGGAACCTGCGTCAAGCCTCTTAATCGATTTCCTGTCCCAGGGCATCCAGGTACCGCCCCAGGGCATCCTGCCAGTGAGGAAGCTTCTGAAATCCCCTGGCTGTCAGTTTCTCCTTGCTCATACGGCTGTTGGCAGGCCGGGCCGCCCTGGCACCGTACTGTGCCGTGGTCACGGGAAGCACCTTAACGGGCAGGGCGGCCATACGGAAAATGGTACAGGCAAACTCATACCAGGAACAGACACCCTCGCTGGCGGCGTGGTAGATGCCATACCTGTCCGTCCCCACCATGTCTGCCAGCAGTACTGCCAGGTCTGCCGTATAGGTAGGGGAGCCAAACTGGTCATCCACCACCTTAAGGGTGTCATGGTCCCTGGCCAGCCGCAGCATGGTCTTCACAAAATTCTTCCCATTTATCCCGAAAGTCCAGGTGACCCGGACAATAAAATACTTCTCCAGGATCTCCTGGACCGCCAGTTCCCCTTCATATTTGGAGCGCCCATATACGCTGATGGGATGGCAGGCATCCTCCGGTTCCCAGGGACGCTCCCCCGCTCCGTCAAACACATAATCCGTACTGATATAGATCATCTTACAGTCCAGCCGCCTGCATGCCATAGCCAGGCTGCGCGTGCCTTCTACATTGACCTGTCTGCATAGTTCCTCGTTGTCCTCGGCAGCGTCCACGGCAGTGTAGGCAGCGCAGTGGATCACCGCATCCGGGTGCTCTTCCTCCATGATCCGGTCTACCAGTCCCCTGTCCGTAATATCCAGCCTGCGGCTGTCTGTTCCTACAGCCTCTATGCCACGCCCTGCCAGTTCCTTCACCACATCGTGGCCAAGCTGCCCTCCTGCCCCTGTCACAAGTACCTTCATCCCGTACGGTTTCCTTTCTATCTGTTATTCCCTGCCCTCAATTCCCGCGGGCAGACATTTCCCATATTTTCTGTCCGGTTCCCATTTCTGCCTGGTTTCTAGGCCGGCTGGCTTTCCCGTCTGCCCAGGGTCCGTGTCTGTCCGGTCTCCGTATCCTTAAGGCATCCATCTCCGGCTGATCGGTTTCTATGCTGGAAGTGCCATCCCTACATTCCGGGATGGCACTTTGATACATCTTATTCCTCTACGGAAGCAGTCACCAGTTCTTCTGCGTCCGCAGGCTCTTCCTGGAAATCTTCTCCCTCGAAATCTTCTGCGGCTTCCAGCCCGATGCCTCCTTCTGCGTCCTCATAGCCTTCTGCCCCGTCTACTGCATCCAGCTCTCCGAAATCCTCCATGCCTTCTGGCAGTCCGTTTTCCACAGATTCCTCCGGGATCATTCCTTCCGGCTCCAGTTCCTCGAAAGAGATAGTCTGTATCTCGTCCGTATTCAGCCGGGTATTGCGGTAGCGCTTCATGCCGGTTCCCACAGGGATCAGTTTCCCGATGATCACGTTTTCTTTCAAACCGATCAGGTTATCCACTTTACCCTTGATGGCAGCCTCGGTGAGTACCTTGGTGGTCTCCTGGAATGACGCTGCCGACAGGAAGGAGTTGGTAGCCAGGGCCGCCTTGGTGATACCCAGCAATACCTGCTTGCCCTCCGCAGGCTCCTTGCCTTCCATATACAGCTTCTCGTTCATGTCTTCATATTCCAGTACATCCACCAGGGTACCGGGAAGGAAATCTGCATCGCCATTGTTCTCGATGCGCACCTTCTTCAGCATCTGACGCACAATCACTTCAATATGCTTATCTGCAATATCCACGCCCTGCAACCGGTACACCCTCTGTACCTCACGGAGCATGTAATCCTGCACCGCACGGATTCCCTTGATCTTCAGCAGGTCATGGGGATTCACGCTGCCTTCTGTCAGTTCATCACCAGCTTCCAGCACCTGGCCATCCAGTACCTTGATCCTGGAACCGTAAGGGATCAGGTATGCCTTGGATTCCCCTGTCTCCTCATTGGAGATGACCACCTCACGTTTCTTCTTGGTATCCCGGATCTCCGCCTTGCCGCCGAACTCAGCAATAATGGCAAGTCCCTTGGGCTTCCTGGCCTCAAATAACTCCTCCACACGGGGAAGACCCTGGGTGATATCATCACCGGCCACACCGCCGGTGTGGAAAGTCCTCATGGTAAGCTGGGTACCGGGTTCCCCGATGGACTGTGCTGCAATGATTCCTACAGCCTCACCTACCTGGACAGCCTCACCGGTAGCCATGTTGGCCCCATAACATTTTGCACAGATTCCCACATGGGAACGGCAGGTCAGTATGGTCCTGATCTTCACGGCCTCGATGGGTTCTCCCTTCTCGTCCACGCCTACGCTCAAGATCCTGGCTGCCCGGCTGGGGGTAATCATATGGTTGTGCTTGACGATCAGTTCCCCGTCCTTATCATAAATATCCTCACAGGAATACCGGCCTGCGATCCTGTCCTTCAGTCCCTCTATGGTCTCTTTGCCATCCATGAAAGCTTTGACCACAATACCGGGGATCTCTGTCCTGCCCTCGGAGCAGTCTGTCTCCCGGATACTCAGTTCCTGGGACACATCTACCATACGCCTGGTCAGGTATCCGGAGTCTGCAGTACGCAGTGCCGTGTCGGACAGTCCCTTGCGGGCGCCGTGTGCCGACATGAAATACTCCAGAACGTCCAGTCCCTCGCGGAAATTGGACTTAATTGGCAGTTCGATGGTCCGTCCGGTGGTATCTGCCATCAGTCCGCGCATACCGGCCAGCTGTTTGATCTGCTGGTTGGATCCACGGGCACCGGAATCTGCCATCATGAAAATATTATTGTATTTGTCAAGGCCTGCCAGCAACACTTCTGTCAGTTCCTTATCTGTCTCGTTCCAGGTCTCTACCACTGCCCGGTATCTCTCCTCCTCCGTGATCAGTCCCCGTCGGAAATTGGCAGAGATCTTGTCAACGGTAGCCTGGGCCTGGGCCAGCATCTCGGGCTTTCTCTCGGGCACGGTCATGTCGGAAATAGATACCGTCATGGCAGCCTTGGTAGAGTATTTGTAGCCGATAGACTTCACATCATCCAGCACCTCGGCAGTCCTGGAAGCCCCATGGATATTGATCACCTTCTCCAGGATAGGCTTCAACTGCTTCTTGCCCACATGAAAATCCACTTCCAGCTTCAGGAAGTTCTCCGGGATACTTCTGTCCACGAATCCCAGGTCCTGGGGCAGGATCTCATTGAACAGGAATCTTCCCAGGGTGGACTCCACATTGCCAGATATGGTCTCTCCGGCCCCATTCTTCTTCGTCACCCGGACAGTGATCCTGGAATGCAGGGTACATGCCTTATTCTCATAAGCCAGGATGGCTTCATTCACGCTCTTGAAGAACTTGCCTTCTCCCACGGAACCGGGTCTCTCCTGGGTAAGGTAGTAGATTCCCAGCACCATGTCCTGGGAAGGAACCGCCACCGGACCTCCATCGGAGGGCTTTAGCAGATTATTGGGAGACAGCAGCAGGAAACGGCACTCTGCCTGGGCCTCCACGGACAGGGGAAGGTGTACAGCCATCTGGTCCCCGTCAAAGTCTGCATTAAATGCCGTACACACAAGCGGATGCAGCTTGATGGCCTTACCTTCTACCAGGATCGGTTCAAATGCCTGGATGCCAAGTCTGTGCAAGGTAGGGGCGCGGTTGAGCATCACAGGATGTTCCTTGATCACCTCTTCCAGTACATCCCAGACCTGGGTATCCATCTTGTCTACCAGTTTCTTGGCATTCTTGATGTTCTGGCTGATGCCCTTGGCCACCAGTTCTTTCATCACAAAAGGCTTAAACAACTCTATGGCCATTTCCTTGGGCAGGCCGCACTGGTAAATCTTCAGTTCCGGTCCCACCACGATAACGGAACGGCCGGAGTAGTCCACGCGCTTGCCCAGCAGGTTCTGGCGGAAGCGCCCTGACTTGCCCTTCAGCATATCCGACAGGGACTTTAAGGCCCGGTTCCCGGGTCCTGTGACCGGACGGCCTCTTCTACCATTGTCAATCAGGGCGTCCACTGCCTCCTGGAGCATTCTCTTCTCATTGCGCACAATGATATCGGGGGCACCCAGTTCCAGCAGTCTCTTCAGCCGATTGTTCCGATTGATGATCCTCCTGTAGAGGTCATTCAAGTCAGAAGTGGCAAAACGGCCGCCGTCCAGCTGCACCATAGGCCGGATATCCGGCGGGATCACGGGAATCACATCCATGATCATCCACTCGGGCTTGTTCCCGGACTCCCGGAAGGCTTCCACCACTTCCAGCCTCTTGATAATCCTGGCCCTTTTCTGGCCGGAGGAATCCCTTAGGCCTGCCCTGAGTTCCTCGGTCTCAGCATCCAGGTCAATGGCCTGGAGCAGTTCCTTGATGGACTCTGCGCCCATGCCCACCCGGAACTTGTTGCCATAAGTCTCCCTGGCATCCTGGTACTCCTTCTCGGTAAGGATCTGCTTATAATCCAGTCCCGAATCGCCGGGATCCAGTACAATATAGGATGCAAAATAAAGCACCTTCTCCAGTACCCTGGGGGACAGATCCAGGATCAGTCCCATCCGGCTGGGGATCCCCTTGAAATACCAGATATGGGATACCGGGGCAGCCAGTTCGATATGTCCCATGCGCTCCCTGCGGACACTGGCCTTGGTCACTTCCACACCACAGCGGTCACAGACGACACCTTTGTAACGAATCTTCTTGTATTTGCCGCAATGACATTCCCAGTCCTTGTTCGGCCCGAATATCTTCTCACAGAACAAGCCATCCCGTTCGGGCTTCAAAGTCCTGTAATTGATGGTCTCAGGCTTCATGACCTCGCCATGGGACCACTCACGAATCTTCTCCGGTGAAGCCAGGCCGATCTTTATGGCATCAAATGTCATAGGCTGATAGGTTTCATTTTTTGTTTCCGACATGAATGGCACTCCCTTCTAAACATGCAATTTCAGATACATGCACTCCCAGACACGAAACAGTTCCCACCTATATCAGGTTAAAAGTCCTCTTCCCCTTCAAACCCTTCGTCCTCCGCGTCATCGTATGCATCATCATATTCATCGTCATCGTCCGTGCTCACAAGCTCGCCGCTCTCGTCATCGAAAGCCTGGGCCTGATACCCCATCTCGCCCAGGGAGCCATTGTCATAGTCGTCATATTTGCGGTCGCCCTCCATCTCATAGCGGTAGTCCGTGTCACCGTAATCTATGGTCTCCATGATCTCCACTTCCTTCTGGTCTTCCCCAAGCACCCGCACGTCAAGTCCCAGGGCCTGCAGTTCCTTCAAAAGCACCTTGAAGGATTCGGGAATGCCTGGCTCCGGTATATTATCCCCCTTGATGATGGCCTCATAGGTCTTCACACGGCCTACCACGTCATCGGATTTCACAGTGAGGATCTCCTGCAGGGTATAGGATGCACCATATGCCTCCAGTGCCCACACCTCCATCTCACCAAAGCGTTGTCCGCCGAACTGGGCCTTACCGCCCAGGGGCTGCTGTGTCACCAGGGAATACGGGCCGGTGGAACGGGCATGGATCTTGTCGTCCACCAGATGGTGCAGTTTCAGGTAGTGCATATGTCCTATGGTTACAGGACTGTCAAAATATTCGCCGGTACGGCCGTCACGCAGACGCACCTTCCCGTCCCGGGAGATGGGCACACCCTTCCAGACCTCCCTGTGGTCCCGGTTCTCATACAGGTATTCCATCACTTCAGGAAGCAGTTCTTCCTTATGCTTTGCCTCGAACTCCTCCCACTCCAGGTTCACATAATCATTTGCCAGGTCCAGGGTGTCCATAATATCTATCTCGTTAGCCCCGTCAAACACAGGGGTAGCCACGTTGAAGCCCAGCGCCCTGGCAGCCAGGGAGAAATGGATCTCCAGCACCTGTCCGATATTCATACGGGAAGGCACGCCCAGGGGATTCAGCACGATATCCAGGGGACGTCCGTTGGGCAGGTAGGGCATATCCTCCACAGGCAGTACCCGGGAGACCACACCCTTGTTCCCGTGACGGCCTGCCATCTTGTCGCCTACGGAAATCTTCCTCTTCTGTGCAATATAGATACGGACTGCCATGTTGACACCTGGGGACAGTTCATCACTGTTCTCCCTGGTAAATACCTTGGCATCCACCACAATACCGTATTCCCCATGGGGCACCTTAAGGGATGTGTCACGGACTTCCCTGGCCTTCTCACCGAAAATGGCCCGCAGCAGCCTCTCTTCCGCGGTCAGTTCCGTCTCCCCCTTGGGTGTCACCTTGCCTACCAGGATATCCCCTGCACGGACCTCGGCACCAATGCGGATGATTCCCCTGTCGTCCAGGTCCTTCAAGGCCTCATCACCCACACCGGGCACATCCCGGGTGATCTCTTCCGGCCCTAATTTAGTGTCCCTGGCCTCTGCCTCATATTCCTCAATATGGACGGAAGTGTACACATCCTCCTGCACCAGCCGCTCGCTGAGCAGCACGGCGTCCTCGTAATTGTATCCCTCCCAGGTCATGAAACCAATCAGCGGATTCTTGCCCAGTGCAAGTTCCCCCTGGGAGGTGGAGGGACCGTCTGCGATCACTTCCCCTGCCTCCACATGGTCCCCTTTGGTCACAATGGGCTTCTGGTTGTAGCAGTTGGACTGGTTGCTGCGCGCAAACTTGGTGAGACGGAACTCTGCCCGCTCCCCATCGTCATAGGTGATCCGGATCAGGCTGGAGGACACATAGTCCACCGTGCCCGGCTTCTTGGCCACCACACACACACCGGAGTCTACAGCGGCCTTGGTCTCCATGCCTGTACCCACTGCAGGGGCATCCGTTGTCAGAAGAGGCACCGCCTGACGCTGCATGTTGGAACCCATCAAGGCGCGGTTGGCATCATCATTCTCCAGGAAGGGAATCAGGGCCGTAGCCACAGAGAACACCATCCTGGGGGACACATCCATATAGTCAAACATGGAACGGGGATACTCGGAAGTCTCCTCCCTGTAACGGCCCGACACCATGTTGCGGACAAAATGGCCCTCTGCGTCCAGGGCCTCACTGGCCTGGGCCACATGGTAATTGTCCTCCTCGTCCGCTGTCATATAGACCACTTCGTCCGTGACAACGGGATTCTGGAGATTACTCTTATCGATCTTACGGTAAGGTGCTTCCACAAAACCATACTCATTGATCCTGGCGTAACTGGCCAGGGAGTTGATCAAGCCGATGTTGGGACCCTCAGGGGTCTCAATAGGGCACATCCTCCCATAATGGGAATAATGCACGTCACGGACCTCAAATCCGGCGCGGTCCCTGGACAGACCACCAGGACCCAATGCGGACAGACGTCTCTTGTGGGTCAGTTCACCTAAGGGATTATTCTGATCCATAAACTGGGACAACTGGGAGGAACCGAAGAATTCCTTCACCGCAGAAGTCACCGGCTTGATATTGATCAGGGACTGGGGGGACACATCGTCCGTGTCATGAGTGGTCATACGCTCCCGCACCACCCTCTCCATCCTGGACAGACCGATCCGGTACTGGTTCTGCAGCAGTTCGCCCACTGCTCGGATACGCCTGTTGCCCAGATGGTCGATGTCATCGTCATTCCCCAGGCCATATTCCAGGTGCATGTTATAATTGATGGAGGCAATGATATCCTCCTTGGTAATATGCTTCGGTACCAGTTCATGGACATTCTTCCGGATGGCCACGGCCAGCTTCTCCGGATCCTGGGAGAACTCCTCCAGGATCTGTGCCAGCACAGGATAGTATACTTTCTCATGAATACCGAAATCCCTTGGATTGCAGTCCACAAAGCTGGTGAGATCCACCATCATATTGGAGAGGACCTTCACATTCCGCTCCTCTGTCTGTACATATACAAAGGGAACCGCCGCATTCTGGATGGTGTCGGCAAGTTCCAGGGTTACCTTTTCCCCTGCTGATGCCAGCACTTCCCCGGTGGAAGGATCCACCACGTCAGCCGCCAGAAGATGGTTCCGGATCCGGTTGCGCAGGGCCAGTTTCTTATTGAACTTATACCTTCCTACCTTGGCCAGGTCATACCTTCTGGGGTCGAAGAACATGGCGTTGATCAGGCTCTCCGCACTCTCCACACTTAAAGGTTCCCCGGGACGTATCTTCTTATATAACTCTAACAGACCCTCCTGATAGTTCTCAGCAGTGTCCTTGGAAAAGCTTGCTTCAATCTTGGGTTCTTCCCCGAACAGTTCCCGGATCTCATCGTTGGTACCCACACCCAGGGCACGGATCAGCACAGTGACGGGAACCTTCCTGGTCCTGTCCACACGCACATAGAACACATCGTTGGAATCGGTCTCATACTCCAGCCATGCCCCACGGTTGGGGATCACCGTACAGGAAAACAGCCGCTTACCGATCTTGTCATGTCCGATGGCATAGTAGATGCCGGGGGAACGCACCAACTGGCTTACGATAACACGCTCTGCACCATTGATCACGAAGGTGCCTGTCTCTGTCATCAGCGGAAGATCTCCCATGAAAATCTTATGTTCACTGATCTCTTCCTTCTCTTTGTTGTATAGGCGAACCGTCACAGTCAGGGGGGCAGCATAGGTGGCATCCCTCTCCTTGCATTCTTCAATAGAATATTTCACGTCGTTCCTGCACAGTTCAAAGTCCACAAATTCCAGACTCAGGGAACCGCTGTAATCGGCAATCGGAGAGATATCATCGAAGACTTCCTTCAAGCCTTCGTCCAAGAACCACTGATAGGAATCCTTCTGGACTTCGATCAGGTTGGGCATCTCCAGAACTTCTTTCTGTCGTGCATAACTCATACGCATAACCTTAGTACCGGCAATTGGACGTATTCTGTTTTTTTCCATTGACATTTCACCCCATTCTTTCTAATTCATGCCTATTCCTGCCTTAGGAACCGCCTTGAAATACCCTATGGCAACGGCCTGCCTAAATGCCGCCGCACTTAAGACCCTCCCCATAAATTATTTCTTAACAGTTCCTTTGGAAGCCAGTGGCCAGTTCCCTGGGGAATACATGGCCTTTCCCAGGCACACAGCCATTTTACATGGAAAATCCGTGAAAAATAAGCATAGCACAGCACAATAATGCATCATCCATAATAACACAAATTGGAAAATGGGTCAAGCAGAATTTAAGAAAAGATGATGAAAAGAAGCAGCCCGCCGGCAGGCAGGCCGCTTTTCCTTTGTTTCCTTGGACAGACAGATGTGGCCGGGATTACTTCAAGGTAACCTTTGCGCCTACTTCTTCCAGCTTCTTCTTGGCTTCCTCGGCTTCCTCCTTGGAAACGCCCTCCTTGATTACCTTGGGAGCGCCGTCCACAGCGTCCTTTGCTTCCTTCAGGCCAAGGCCGGTGATCTCACGTACCACCTTGATAACCTTTACCTTCTCGGAACCGATCTCTGTCAGTTCCACATCAAACTCTGTCTTCTCCTCTTCGGGAGCTGCCGCAGGGCCTGCCACCACTGCAACGTTAGCTGCTGCGGATACGCCGAACTCCTCCTCGCAAGCCTTCACAAGATCATTTAACTCTAATACGGTCATCTCTTTGATCGCATCGATCAGTTCCTGAGCTGTTAATTTAGCCATTGTTATTCTCCTCCATTTTAAGATTTTATAACGGGTCTGTGTCTACGGATCTGAATGCTTATTCTGCAGGTGCCTCTGTGGCTTCTGCCGCAGGTGCCTCCGCAGGCGCTGCTGTGGCTTCGCAGGCGCTGGCACCACCTTTTTCTGCAAGCTGTTTCATCACAACTGCAAAATTGGTGATAGGACTCTGCATGCTGCCAAGCAGTCTGGAAATAAGTACTTCCCTGGAAGGAATGCTCGCGATGGAAGCCATTCCCTTGGCATCGTACACGGTGCCTTCCACCACGCCGGCCTTGATCTCCAGCTTGTCAGCGGTCTTCGCGAACTCGGCCAGCACTCTCGCAGGAGCCGTGGCATCCTCAGAAGAGATTGCCACTGCGCTGGGACCCTCCAGGTACGGAGCAAGTCCTTCGCAATCGGTGCCTTTGAACGCGAAATTCATGAAGGTGTTCTTGTACACCTTGTAGACGATTCCTTCTTCACGCAGCTTCTTGCGCAGCTGTGTGTCCTGCTCCACGGTCAGTCCGCGGTAGTCCACCAGGACAACTGACTGGGCATCTTTGATGTGGGCGGAGATCTCGTCTACAATCGGTTTCTTTAATGCAACCTTTGCCATTTTCTTACCTCCTTCTATAATAATGTGGGGGACACCCCCATGCCGAAAGGAGTTCTTATAAGAAAAGTCCCCCTGGAAGACAGGGAGACAAAAAGTCTTACATGCAAACTCTTTCCTCGGTAGGCGACTGTGCTTACCCCATAGGGGCCTACTGTCTTCGGCTTGGTCTCGCGACCTTCTGCATCATATCATAAGGGGTTGGCAGAAGTCAACCCCTTTTGACTATAATTTTTTAGGTTTTCCTTAGAACTTCGCCACACTCACCTTCACGCCAGGACCCATGGTGCTGGTCAAGGTGATGCTTCTCAGATACTGTCCCTTTAATGCGCTGGGCCTGGCCTTCACAATAGCTTCCATCAGCGCCTTGAAATTCTCACCCAGGGCTTCCTCGGAGAAAGAGGCCTTGCCCACAGGTACATGGATGATGTTCGCCCGGTCCAGCCTGTACTCAATCTTACCTGCCTTGATATCATTGATGGCCTTGGTCACATCCATGGTGACGGTACCAGCCTTGGGATTGGGCATCAGGCCCTTGGGTCCTAAGACTTTACCCAGGCGTCCCACCACGCCCATCATGTCGGGAGTAGCCACTACCACGTCAAAGTCAAGCCAGCCGTCATGCTGGATCTTGGGGATCAGTTCCTCACCGCCCACATAGTCAGCGCCGGCAGCCTCTGCCTCATTTACCTTGTCGCCCTTTGCAAATACCAGGACACGCACGGTCTTACCAGTTCCATTGGGCAGCACCACTGCACCGCGGACCTGCTGCTCTGCATGCCGTCCGTCACATCCCGTCCGGATATGCACTTCGATAGTCTCATCGAACTTCGCAACTGCGGTCTTCTTCACCAGGGCGATTGCATCTGCAGGCTCATAGGCCACAGAGCGGTCTACCAGCTTTGCAATCTCGTTATACTTCTTGCCATGTTTCATTCTCTTACCTCCTAGGTTCCAGCGACAACTGCTGTTGTCTCCCATTCTCTCGGTTCTACACAGTCCTGCCCATTCCCTCATCCGGGCGCTGCCTGGACGGCCCGGGCATCTGCCTGACATCTTCTCTGGCTCAGTTGTCCTCCACTGTAATGCCCATGCTGCGTGCAGTGCCGGCCATCATGCTCATGGCAGCCTCCACACTGGCTGCATTCAGATCCGGCATCTTCAGTTCAGCAATCTCACGAAGCTTTGCCTTGGAAATGGTGGCAACCTTTGTCTTGTTGGGCACTGCAGAACCAGACTTGATGTTGCATGCCTTCTTCAGCAGTACTGCTGCAGGAGGAGTCTTGGTGATGAAACTGAAGGATCTGTCTGCATATACCGTGATCACAACAGGGATGATGGTATCCCCCTTGTCCGCAGTCCTTGCATTGAACTGCTTGGTGAACTCAACAATGTTCACACCGTGCTGACCCAGTGCAGGACCAACTGGCGGAGCCGGTGTTGCCTTGCCTGCAGGAATCTGTAATTTGATATAACCTGTTACTTTCTTTGCCATTGTGGCACCTCCTAAATCTGTGGTAACCATGACTGCCTGCCGGTTGGATCCGGCCGGGATGTCAATGGTGTTCTGGCGCAGACACCCGCAAGGATCCCTGCTCCCACTGTGTTACCCCGGATGCCGCCTCCTGCCCTGGGGCATTGCGCTGCATCCCTTTGTGCGCCGGCCTTTGCCGGCCGTACCCACAAAACGCCATCCTCACACCGCAGTGTCCGGACAGCATGTATTCCACCGGCCATGCCGGAAAATACGCACCAATTCTAGTCAGAGCTTCCTAACCTCTGCAAAACTGATCTCCACAGGAGTCTCCCTGCCGAACAGTTCCACATTGATGGTAGCCGTCTGTTTGCCATAATCCAGCTTCTGCACAACGCCAACGGTATCCTTCCAGACACCGGCCACCACTGCAATGCTGTCTCCCTCCACGAAATCAATGGAGACGTTCTCCGTCTTGATACCCAGGGGCTTCATCTCTGCCTCCGTCAAGGGAACCGGCTTGCTCCCCGGACCTACAAACCCGGTGACTCCCCGGGTATTGCGCACCACATACCAGGTATCATCGTTCATCTCCATATTGAGAAGTACATAGCCCGGAAACATCTTCTTCTGGACAGTCTTCCTGGCACCATTCTTCATCTCCACCACATCCTGCATGGGAACCCTGACTTCCAGGATTTGTTCTGCCAGATGCTTGTTGTTCTCGATGGTCTTCTCAATATTGGCTTTGACTTTATTTTCATATCCTGAATAGGTATGGACCACATACCACATCGCCTCTGCCATACAATCGCCCTCGCTCTGATTTCCCTAAATCGATGTAATGAAGTTCACGCCGTACTTGACCACATAGTCAATGAGCGCAATGAGTACCCCCACCACAACAGAGATTGCCACGACTGCAATGGACTGCTTAATGGTGGCCTGTCTGTCCGGCCATACGATCTTCTTGAACTCAGATTTTACTCCCTTCAGGAAACCGGGCCTGGCCTGCTTTTCTGCGGAATCTCCCATGGTTACCTCCTAATCCGGCTGAAATTTACTTGGTTTCCTTGTGCAGTGTATGGGTCCTGCAGAACCTGCAGTACTTCTTGATCTCCATCCTGTCGGGATGTGTCTTCTTGTCCTTGGTAGTATTGTAGTTACGCTGTTTGCACTCGGTACAAGCCAAGGTAATTTTAGTACGCATTTTGCTACCTCCTGGTTTTTCAAGGTCTCACAACCTTTGTTCTCTGTTTCGGTTCCTGCCTTACACGGGTCTAAAATTTAAGCATAAAAAAAAGACCTGCTTCCAATCTCGTTTTCTTACTATACCACAGGAATCCTGCTTCGTCAACAGTTTTTTCAAAAACTCTCTTGTTTCTTCCTATCTAAAGTGGTATACTTTAGAAAAGATTTTTTAGAAGAACGAGGGAAAGGAGGCGCGACAATGAGTTTTGCCTTGAACACGGTATATAACAATTATATGACCAGTTATACCCCAAAATCCGTGACCAGATACGATGCCCACAAGAAAAGTGAGCTTCGCAGCGTATACAATACCATTGTCAACCAGAACAAGGACGCCCCCTGGTATCTTCCCACCACCAGCAGGGAGACGCAGCGTTATGCAGTGGACCTGAAGGAAAACGCCAGGGAACTTCGCAATACCCTGGCCCAGTTAGGCGGCCTGGAGGAAGACAGCTTATTCAGCAAGAAGAGCGTCTATTCCTCGGACGAAAACGTAGCCACCGCTTCCTTCATCGGTTCCCACAAGGCGGGGCAGACAACCCTGGATCTGCAGCTGGAAGTCCATTCCCTGGCATCCTCCCAGGAGAACCTGGGGCTGTTCCTGCCAGATACACGGGTAGCCCTGCCGACAGGCACTTACTCCTTTGACCTGGGGCTGGGTGATGTGAATTACGAGTACCAGTTTACCATAGATGGGTCAGAGACCAACCGACAGGTTCAGGACCGGCTGGCCCGCCTGGTCAATAACTCCGGCATCGGCATACGGGCCGACCTGGCGGAGTCCGATGGCCGGACTTCCCTCCGCCTTACTTCGGAACAGACCGGACTTGGCCCAGGCCGTTCCAGCGTGTTTACCGTCACGGATGACCACACCAGCAAGACAAACGGGACAGTGGAATATTTTGGCCTGGACTATGTAAGCCGGGAAGCTTCCAATGCTTCCTTTGTCATAAATGGCCAGGAACAGACATCTCCCCGGAACCGTTTTACCTTCGACCAGAATTATGAGATTGCCCTCCACGGTGTGACACAGGAAGGATGTCCGGTCCAGGTCGGCCTGAAGACAGACCTGGAATCCCTGACAGACAATGTGACCCACCTGGTAGGCGGATACAATGAATTCCTGCGGGCTGCCTCCTCCTACCTGGATTCCCAGTCCAGAAGCAGACAGCTTGTGAAGGAACTGAAAGTTATTGCGCTGACTTACGGGGATTCCATGGAACCCATGGGCCTGACCATGGGACAGGACGGCACCCTGCATATAGACAGCGACACCCTGCACAGGAGTGCCCAGAGTTGCCAGGATATCCCGGAGACCTTCGGCTATCTGAAGAACTTCTCCAACATGCTGCTGCGCAAGAGCAACCAGGTATCCCTGAATCCCATGGACTATGTGGAGAAAGTGATCGTGGCCTATAAGAACCCGGGGCATAATTATGTGAGTCCTTATATTACCAGTGCCTATAGCGGAATGATGTTTAACAGCTATTGCTGAAGCTGGCTCTCTGCCAGCTTCAGGGCTTCTGCAATGACCTTGTCCATATCATAGTACTTATACTGCCCCAGCCTGCCGCCGAACAATACATTCCCTTCCTGCCGGGCCAGTTCCAGGTACCGGGCATAGAGTGCGCTGTTCTCCTGGTCGTTGATGGGATAGTATGGCTCATCCCCCCGCTTCCAGGCTACCGGGTACTCCCTGGTGATCACGGTGTCCGGCCCCGTGCCGAACTCGAAATGCTTGTGCTCAATGATGCGGGTATAGGGCACTTCCTTGCTGGTGTAGTTCACCACCGCATTTCCCTGGTAATTCTCACAGCCCTCCAGCACTTCCTCCTCAAACCGCAGGGAACGGTACTGCAATTCCCCAAGACGGTAATCATAGTACGCGTCAATCATGCCCGTGTACAGGATCCTGTCAAAGGTGTGGGGCTGGGCCAGGGTGCCATTGGCCGCCACAAACTGCCGGTACGTCACACCCAGTTCCACCGGAATGCCTTCCAGCAGCTTCTCCACGATCTGGGTATAGCCACCTTCCGGGATTCCCTGGTATCTGTCGGAAAAATAATTGTTGTCATAGGTAAAACGGACCGGCAGCCTGCGGATAATAAATGCGGGAAGTTCCCGGCAGCTTCTGCCCCATTGCTTCTGTGTATATTCCTTCACCAGCTTCTCATAGACATCCCTGCCCACCAGGGACAGGGCCTGCTCCTCCAGGTTCCGGGGGGTCTCCACGGCAGCCTCCCGGCGCTGGTCCTCGATGATCCTGCGGGCCTCCTCCGGTGTCCGAATCCCCCACATCCTGCTGAACGTATTCATATTGAACGGCAGGTTGTACAGTTCCTTCCCGTATACCGCCACAGGTGCATTGACAAAATGGTTAAACCGCGCAAACCGATTCACATAATCCCATACCCTCTCATCGGAAGTATGGAAAATATGGGCGCCATACTGATGCACCCATATCCCATGTTCCTGCCTGGTATAGATATTTCCCCCTATATGGTCCCGCTGGTCAATGCACAGGCACTTCTTCCCCGCCTGCCGCATCTCATGGGCAAACACCGCCCCGAAGAGGCCGGTCCCAACGATCAGATAGTCATATCTCATTTATTCTTCTTACCCTTTGCCTTGTACTTGTCAATCTGCACAAAGTCATCCATCAGTTCCAGAATCTTGTCACGGCCTGTCTGGTTCAGCTTCACATAATACTGCATCACGCGGTTCTCCAGAAGCTGTGCGCCCAGGGGCGTATCCCTCTCCAGGGAGGAAAAATCCACCGGATTCAAACTCAATTTATCACACATTTTAATCACAGTTCCATACGCCATGCCCTCAATCCCACGCTCTAACGCGGTCACCAATGTACTGTAAGGAATGCTCATCTCCATGGCAAACTGGCGTACGCTGCGATACTGTCTCAGAATTTCTTTCTTCAAGATCTCTGCTTTTGTCATTTTTATCCTCCATATGATAACTACTTTTAAGTACCCCTACAAGTGTCTATGAGTAATATACGATTTTCCGTGTGTTTTTTCAAGAGGTATTCTGAAAATTAATAGAAAAAAAGACAAATTTTAGAATTTCTTAACATTTTCTCTATGCTAGAAGGAATTCCTGGAAAAATTTGGAAATAATGCTTGTCATTTCTTAAGACGTGCAGGATCCAGGCCATATACCTGTACCACCTCCAACTGGCTGCTCCAAAAGAGGTCTGCCGGGGTCACAACAGAGCCGCCGTCACCGTCAAGGTCATACCCAAAGTGGGCGTAAGCCGCCCAGACCAGGTGGGCGCACTGGGTGCCAGCAGGAATGCGAAGGGGCAGGGGCCGAACTGGGGCGGCAGGGGCCTCCGGGAGGAATGGTTCCAATGCGGCAGGCTCCTTCAGAAGGGACGGCTCCAGTGCGGCAGGCTCCGCTGGCAGGGGCATCTCCGGCACAGTCCATGTAAAAGAGGCAACACGGTAAGGAATCCCTACCAGATATTCCCTTGCAAAAGCCGCCACCTGTGCCCGTTCCTCCCTGGAGGCTCCCTTCAGCCTAAGTACTGCCACACTGGGGTATTCTGCCCAGCTATCCAGGGAACAGATCCTGGAGTCATGCCCCACTGCAATGGCCTCCAGGGTCTGGCCACCGGCCGCATCCACCACAATCCCTGCATGCCCGCTGCGCCATCCGAAGATATGGCTGCTGAAGCTGACCAGGATGTCCCCGTCCTGCAGGGCCGGAAAACACCGGCCGGATGTCATATGCCCCACGGACCATCCCTCCGTACGGGAAGCCAGCAGGGCAGAAGGAGCAGGTTCCTGTCCCGGCACCAGCCATTCGCTCCACACCAGGAACATATCCCGTTCACAGGTGATCTCCGGCTCTGCAAAAAAGCGGTCCTGGAGGACCAGAAGGGAGTCCTGAAAGTCCTCCTCCTCTTGGTTCCCCGTTCCCTGGTCCTCTGTTCCTTGGTTCCCAGCGCCAGGATCCCTCTCTCCGGAATGTCTTCCGGGATGGTATTCCATCCTGGAACACTCTTCCCTGAGCTGCTCCACCCCAGGCCGGGCCAGCCCCGTCTGTAAGAACAGCAGGGCATAGTCTGCATCGGTAAGTTCCTTTTTATCCAGGAGCAAACGGATATCCACACGCTCATATGGGGGAACATAATGCGCAGCCTCTTCCGTTTCCCCGGTCCAATAGCATAATCCCCCAAAAACACCAGCCAATGCCACTATCACCAGCAGCCCCCCACAAGTTCCCCGCCTGTGTCTGTTTTTTGCACGATGCTGAAATCCTCCGGCCATCTGCCCTCTCCCATACAGCTTCCTAACAGGTTGCCATATTAGGATCTGCAGATATAGCCGGCTCTATTCTGAAAAGTACTCCTCTATCTGCCGCGTCATCCCATCCCACAGGTCGGCTTTTTCCAGATAGTCCCGTGTCAGTTCAGCCGTCTTCCTCAGCATCTCTTGATATCCCCACCTGGGCCGCCAGCCAATCCTGCCCTGTATCTTGCTGTTATCCAGCTTCAGATAGCCTGCCTCATGAAATCCTCTCTCCCCGCAATAGCCCTCCGGGCATTCCCACGAAAGGATCTGTCCCGTAAGTTCCTGCCAGATGCGGCTAAAATTCTGCACCAGGTCCAGGGTACGGATGCAGGATTCTTCCCCTGGTCCCACATTATAACTCCCGGAAATACGGTCATCCGCATACTGCCTCTCTATAATCAGCAGGTATGCCCCGATTGCCTCCAGCACATGCTGGTAGGGCCGGATGGAATCCGGATTCCGGAGCAGAATGGTATGCTGCTGCTCTATGGCCCTCACGCAGTCCGGAAGGATCCTGTCTGCCGCAAAATCCCCGCCCCCTATGACATTTCCGGCCCTGGCCGTACTGACTGCCACCCGGCCATCCGTAAAAAAAGAATTCCTGTAGCTTTCCGTGACCAGTTCCGAACAGGATTTGCTGTTCGAATAGGGGTCAAAGCCGCACAGTTCCTCATTCTCCCGGTATCCCCACTCCCACTCCCTGTTCCGGTATACTTTATCCGTGGTGACATTCAGGGCAGAACGCACTGTATCGCACCGCCGGATGCATTCCAGCACATGCACTGTCCCCATCACATTTATCCCATAGGTGTCCACCGGATTCCTGTAGGATTCCCGCACAATGGGCTGGGCTGCCATGTGTATGACAATCTCCGGCTTCACCTGGTCAAAAGTCTGTCCCAGGTGATCCAGGTCCCTGACATCCCCCAGAATGGAATGTACTTTTCTCCCTGCGCCGGCAAGTCCAAACAGGCTGGGCGATGTAGGTGCCTCCAGGGCATATCCCGTTACTTCTGCTCCCAGCATGACCAGGACTGCACACAGCCATGTTCCTTTAAATCCCGTGTGGCCTGTGACCAGCACCTTTTTCCCCTGGTAAAAAGCTTCCAGCTTATCCATCTCCATTTTCCCACCAGCCTCCTGCTTCGTCATCCCTTATTTCCCAGACCGGGATCTGTCCAAATCCAATGCCTCCAGGATCCTGTCAGCCATATAGTCCATCATTTCCGTTGTCATGCCCGGATACACTCCGATCCAGAATGCATCCTGCATGATTCGGTCTGTCTTCTCCAGATTCCCCACAACACGGTACCCCTGGGCAGATTTCCTCATAGTGTCGAAGCAGGGCTGTCTGAGCAGATTGCCTGCAAACAGCATCCGGGTCTGCACACCGTGTTTCTCCAGGTGCTGCACAATCCCATTTTTGCAGATACCTTCCTTACAGGTCATCAAGAATCCAAACCAGCTGGGCCGGGATCCCGGACATGGCTCGGGAAGCACCAGGAAACGCCCTGCCGCATGCAGCTTTTCCCGCAGATACGCAAAATTCTTCCGTCTGGCTTCCACAAACGCAGGAAGCTTCTCAAGCTGGGCGCACCCCACTGCTGCCTGCATATCCGTAATCTTCAGGTTATACCCGAAATGGGAATAGACATATTTGTGGTCGTACCCTGCCGGAAGCTCCCCATACTGGCCATCAAAACGATGGCCGCACAGCCCGTCCTGTCCCGAAGCACAGACACAGTCCCTTCCCCAGTCCCGCATGGAACGGATGATCTTATGCAGCAGCGGATTGTCCGTATAGACAGCGCCTCCTTCCCCCATGGTCATGTGATGGGGTGGATAAAAGCTGGATGTACCGATATCCCCCATGGTGCCAGTGTAATGCCACTGTCCGTCAAGCTCATACTGGCTTCCCAGGGCATCACAATTGTCCTCCACCAGCCAGAGGTGATTCTGACGGCAGAAGTCCACCACAGCCTTTAAGTCAAATGGATTGCCCAGGGTATGGGCAATCATAACAGCCTTCGTGCAAGGGGAAAGGGCTTCTTCCAGTTTTGATACATCAATATTATACTGCGGTATTGTTACATCCACAAAAACAGGCACTGCCCCATACTGCAGCATGGGAGTCACTGTGGTAGGAAAACCTGCCGCCACTGTGATCACCTCATCTCCCGGCAATATCCTGCGTTCCCCAAGCAAAGGGGAGGTCAGCGCCATAAAGGCCAGCAGGTTCGCGGATGATCCCGAATTCACGGCGCTGCAATACCGGATCCCCAGATACCGGGCCAGGTCCTGCTCGAACTGTGCCGTGTACCGTCCTGCGGTAAGCCAGAACTCCAGCCCGGAATCCACCAGGTTCACCATCTCTGCCGCATCATAAATACGTCCTGCATAGGGAATCCGGTCTCCTGGCTGGTAGTCCTTCCCCTTGTGGCAGGTATTGTGGTAGGTATCACAATATTCCTTTACCAGCGCCAGTATCTCGTTTCTTGCTTCCAGTTCTGTTTTATTTTCAAACATATGTCCGTCCTCAATTTCCTGTTTTCTCGTTCCTTACTTTCTTACCCTTCCGCTCCCGGTTCCTGGCTTTCTTCCCATACCTTCCAGGGCGCAATCCCTCCGGCCCACAGTTCCTCCAGGTATGCCTTGTCCCGCATGCTGTCCATGGGAGACCAGAAGCCATCATGCTTGTAAGCACCCATCTGCCCGTCCCTGGCCAGCCGTTCAAAAGGACCCGCCTCCAGCATCTCGCTTCCATCGCCCAGGTAATCAAATATTTCCGGGTTCACCACCATGAACCCGGCGTTCACCCAGCCCTGGTCATCCCGTACCTTTTCCCGGAAGCGAAGCACCTGGCCGTCTTCCGGTTGGATCTGTAGTGCCCCGAATCGCCCGGTAGGCTGTACCGTGGTAATGGTGACAATCCGTTTCCGGGCTTTATGGAACCCGATCAGCTTTCCTATGTCCACATCAGAGACCCCGTCCCCATATGTCAGCAGGAACGGCTCCTCCCCGATATAATCCCGCACCCGCAGGACCCGGCCTGCGGTCAGCGTATCCAGACCGGTGTTCGCCAGGGTGACACGCCAGGGTTCTGCCTTCTGACGGTGCAGCTGCCGCTCCTGGGAATCCAGGAAAAACGTGGTATCTGCCTGGTACATATGGTAGTGTACAAAATACTCCTTGATCATCTGCCCCTTATAGCCGCAACAGATGATAAATTCCCGTATCCCATAGTGGGAATACAGTTTCATGATATGCCACAGGATCGGTTTCCCGCCAATCTCCACCATGGGTTTCGGTCTGATCCGGGACTCCTCGCTGATCCGGGTGCCCCGTCCTCCCGCTAAAATCACTGCCTTCAACTCCACACCTTCCTATCTTCTTATCTCTTTGTGCCGATCCAGGGAGCCTGTCCCTCACTCCACAGGACTTCTGCCCCGGCCAGGTCCCGCCTTGTCTCCAGGGTGGTCCAATATCCTTCGTGCCGGTAAGCAGCCACCTGCCCCAGCCTGGACAAGGCCCTGAATACCTGTTCCTCCAGGTTGCAGTCTCCCTGCAGGTACTCCAGTACCTTTCCATCCAGTACGAAACAGTCCGCATTCACCCAGGCCACATCTGCCACCACAGGACTCAAGTTATCGTAGTCCAGCAGATTGTCCTTGTCTATGGTGAGGAGCTGCTTTCTCCCATGAGGCTTGGCCATCACCAAAGTCACCAGCTTGCCATTTGTCTCATGGGCCTGCAGCAGGGCCCCTGCATCTACATCGGATAGACAGTCCCCATAAGTGACCAGAAAGGATTTCTCTTCCTCCAGGTATTCCCCGATGGCCCGGATGCGCTGCCCAGGCGAGGCATTCAGCCCGGTATCCACCACCGTTACCTTCCAGTCCTCCGTGCGCTTCTTGTGGATCTCCACCGTGTTCTTCTCCAGATCCACGGTGATATCAGATTCATAAATATAAAAATCCGTAAAATACTCCTTGATGGTGTCCACGCGATAGCCGCCACAGACAATAAACTCCTTCAGGCCATACTGGGCAAAGTGCTTCATAATATGCCACAAAATCGGCCTTCCCCCTATTTCCACCATAGGCTTGGGGATATTCTCCCCCATGTCGCTGATGGTACTTTTCTGGCCTCCTGCCAGTATCACTACTTTCATGGCATATTCCCTCCCTGGATCCGTCCCCGCTTTCCCTGCAGGCTGTCTGTCCTATGTTCTGATCAAGTCAGCACACTAGTACAACGACCAGGAATGCATCATCCTGCGCCACTGTATCAGAAATGCATAATTCGTTATACCAGTTTCGTCTCATCGATTTCTCCCAGATGTTCCCTGTAATACCCGCACAGGGCCTTCACCGCTTCCTCATATGGTGTAAAAGCAAAGGTTCCCATTTCCTTTAACAGACGGTGATTGCTGCCTGTATACTCCGGCTTCCAGCCAGGCTGCCCTACCACAATCCTGCAGTCCAGGTCCAGGATCTCCCTCACCATCCCCGCCAGGGTGTACAGGTCTATCCTTTCCCCACGGCACACATTGTAACGCCTGTGGCAGGGCTGTTCCCTCACAAACCATTCGATCATGCGGACCAGGTCCTCCACCCACAGATAATCAAAATATACGTTCTGCCGGATGGTAATATCCATGCCTTTCAACCCCCGGCAAATGGCATTGGAAATAAATCGCCGCTCCCACTCTTCGTATTTCCCATACACCCCGAACAGGCACAGGTCATAAATATTGGGGCTGTCTTCACAGCTTTTCGCCATAATATATTTGGAAAATCCGTAGGCGTCCTTAGGGATATGCGTTCCCAGATACCCTTCCCCCATGTCAGGGATGTAATGTCTCCTGTCATACTCTGCCCCTGATCCGAAATAAAGCATCTTCCCATACAAGCCATGGCACCGTTCCAGGTTGAAAAACATCCGCAGGTTGCCATCCAGGGCATCATAGGGTGTTATGGCCTTCCGGGTCTCATTCCGGTTGGCGCAGTGTATTACCACATCAAAACTATGCTCCTCCAGATATGCCTGTACTGCCTTTTCATCCAGCAGATCCAGTTCCCTGCTGGATGGACAGTATAACCGGTATCGGTCCCGCAGCTTCTCTGCCATATTCCTGCCGATAAAGCCGCCGGATCCTGTCACTAATATTTTTTCATTCATTCTTATACCCCTTGCGTGCTTTAGCACGCATATCAATCAAAATCTGGAAGTTTACTTCCAAACTTCCACCCCGGAACCTGTGTACTATCCCATTCCCATTTTGCCAAATGGCCTACCTACATTTCATCTGCTGCATCGGACTTCCTTGTCACTTCCTAGCGCTAAATTCCAAAGAGATTCTTTTTTATTGTAAAGCGATTATTAATTCAAAACTGGAAAATGCGCTGACCGAAAGGGAAGAAATGGTTTATGATATGATCCGGGGAAATCAGAAAATAGGTATAGAGGATATTGCTGTAAAATTGGGTGTCACGAGAAGGACATCCTTCGCGATTTACAAGAACTGAAGAAAAAAATACATATCAGCCTCATAAATCTTAGGGTCTCCCCCACCAGCGTAAACAGGCGTATATTTGTATAAGTTCTTCACCCTTGAGCCAAGAGTATCAGACCTGCCCATCATTGTAAAGAAATTGGCAATTAAGGGATCTTTGGGATATGGTGTAAATTCATCCCTTAGGATATTCCCCTGTCTTCTTGGCCTACACCAATTTTCTGTTCTCAGCCAGTCCCTCTATCGTCACACATGTACCTCCCATTTTTAGCTATTTCTTTTCAGCTTGGCAGAAAAACATTTATTCCATATTTCCAGTCTTTCATTTTTGGTAAAACGTTCAGATACAGTTCCGTACTGTCTGCCCTTGTTAATAATCAATTGGTGTATTGACCCTCGCGGCATTCACCAACTGTTCGTGCAGACACGGCCTCTTAGCTCATTGCTCACGGGAATAAAGTATTTCCCTCTGTCCACATACAGCTTTTTATTCTCTCCAACCGTTCCTTCAGACACACCATATTGTGCCGGTCCGGGCTGCACTAACCTTCCGTGTTAAATTACGCCTCATGTCGTTCTCTCCTGTCCCCAGCACTCTTTCTTTGCGTTCATATCGTTTATAGAATACACCAAACGCGGATATCATGCAACAACGGCAATTTTATAAACAAGAAAACGTTACTGTTCATTGCCATGCCGTTCACTGCAACAGATGCACAGTGAATTGGGCAAAAACCGCTCATTTTGGCGCATGCAGCCACGGTTTTGTCACGCAATAGGTGCGTGAAAATCATCCTGTATTCACTGGTCTTCAGCATTTCAGCCATACTCTTATAGCTGACAAAACAGTCCATAAACTTCTGCTGTATTATCATACCCCTCTATAGATTCGCGGCGCATCTACTTCAATTTTTTCAAGATTCCCTTGATCTCCGCATGGAAAGCGGGAAAGATTGCCAGCGCCTGCTTCAGAAATTCCACATTCTCACGGCTGGCCCTTCCATCTGCCAGCGCTGCCGCCATGCGGTAAGCGGCCCGGATATCCGGTGGAATCGCCCGGCACTGCGCATCGGCCAGAAGTTCCGGATTATAATAATGTTCGGCAAAATATGCGAGAGTGAACAGATAACGATACAATATCTCCCTGCTGTTTTCCGCTTCCCGGTTCCTCACATATTCTTCCTTCAAAATCCAGGCACAGAGACAAAGTTCCTGCACAGAACCGCTTTCTCCCACGCAGTCCATCGCATACGCCAAAAGCTGCCGTGCCGCTGTTTTTTTCCTTCTCTCCTGGGAATATTCAAACCAGGAGAGAACCGCCGGAATACTTATCTTCCCAAGCAGATCCGGCAGACGCACTGATTGACGCCGGTATGCCCCTTCTTTCATAAGTCCTGCTGCGAAAGCATCCAGGATTTCCCCGCTCCACTCTTCCCACTGCGTGGACGCTACTTTTCCGCAAACTGCCTTATATACGCTGTCTGCTGCAGCCAGGCCCTCTTCCAGCACAGCGGTATGGATTCGTCCGTCTGCCATTTGTTCCAGAGAAAGAGAATTTAATATTTCCAGTGCCTTTGCGTCTTCCCCATTTGCCAGGTAAGCGCAGAACGCCACTCCTTTCGCATCCATGATATATCGTTCGTGTTCCACCGCAGACAATCCATAATAAGTCTGGTATTGCCCGGACGCTGGATTTTTCTGGTGCTGCCGCAACCTCTCTTCATACAGGCAATAGTAATGCAGGGTCTCTCTTGGCGCTTTCCCGGTCCGAAATGCCAGCATTTCCCGGCTCCATGCCAGGAATGCCTGTTCCGGCACCGTCAAGGGAAACTCTCTTTCCATATTCTCAGCCCACAGAAACAACCTTTGATCATCCATATCCAGCAGGCAAGTGCACAACATCACCATACTGTTCTTTCCCCGGTATTTATCATCTGCCTCCTTCGCCAGTGCCATAGTCTGGGCAAACAGCCCCACTGCTGCCTCTGTGCAGTGCAGATTCCGGTATTCATTTGCAAGTTGAAACAGATATCGCAGATTTTCCGGAAATTCATATACATCCTGCAGCAGAACTGGCACATTCCTCATCACCTTTGCTTCCACCTTTTGGGGATCATCACTTGCAAAGCCATAATGATGCGCATAGGAATGCAGCACGAAGACTGTGTCGGAACTGGATTCTGTCACAAGGGCATCGTGGATCCTTCCCTCAAAATGAAGCTTTGGCGTAATTCTAGCCATCCGCAAGGTATGATTGTCTTCATAAACCTTGCCAAAAGAATCCATATAATTCCTCTGTATATAAGATGCTTCGTCATAGCTGCGATAAAAACCTTCCCGGAAAAACCGCAGGATTTCTTCCACATCCTCGAACCATTCGTCATCATCAATAGACATGTACCATTCACCCCTGGCGTGGTATATGCCTTCATTCCGCACTGAGGACATGTTGTCATCCCACGGATGGGCGATCACCCTTGCCCCATACCTTTTACATACCTCTACCGTGCCATCCGTACTGCCGGTATCAATCACAAGCAATTCCGCGTCCAGTTGATCAAGCAACGGCTTGACACGGGACAGGCACCGATCTATGGTATCAATCTGATTACTCACCGGCACGCCGATTGTAAGGAGCAACGGCCTTCCACCGTATTTGCCCCCGCTATAGACAGGATTCCTTCGGAAAATATAATTTCCATCTCCGTCTGATGTTGGATCCGTTTTTTCCAGTTCCTGCCTCGCCAGTGGAAGTTCCGACAGGGAAGGAACCATGAGCAGGTTCACCCCCGGATCCGTACCGGACAACAGTTCTCCCATCTGAATCTGGTCAGGCTGCAATTCCAGTCTCACATTATATTTTTCCAGGTACGGCTCTATGACTGCCTCTGCCAGTTCCTCCACCACCTGTACCTTCCATACCGAAGAATGCACACGGGCATCGTCCGTAAAACAGAAATATTCCGTATCCGGCTCTCTGTAAAGCGGCGGATACGGAAAAAGACGCTTTCTGTTCTTACCCGAAAAACACTGAAAAATCACTTTTCTCTTTCTTCCTGCTTCTGTTACATTTCCTTCAACTTTGAGCATTGCTTTGCCTTTTTCCTTATTTTTCACCGTTCACACATCAACTCCCCCGTATATGTCTTGTAATCTTCAGTTTTCACAAGCAGGCAATATTCTTCTTTTATTTTGTCCAGTTCCATAGAAAACCAATCATCCGTCCGCACTCAGTTCTGACAGAATCCCCCGGATCTCCTCATGAAACGCCGGAAAAATTGCCAACGCCTGCTTTAAAAGCATCACATTCTCATGGCTGGCCCTCCCATCGGCCAGCACTAGGGCCATGCGGTATGCCGCGCAGATATCCGGTGGAACCGCCCGGCATTCTGCATTCATTAATAGGTCGGGGTTGTAATAGCGCTCCGCAAAAACAGCAACCATAAATAGGTATTGGCATAACAACTCCCTGCTGTTTTCCGCTTCCCGGTTGCCCGCATATTCTTCCTTCAGCACCCATGCATAGAAGCAAAGTTCCTGTATGGAACAGCCTTCTGTATCATATTTTAGGACATATTCATACAAACGCTCTCTCTGTATGCCATCGTCCTGCGTTCCCCCATGCTCAAACCATGAAATAATGGCAGAAACACTCAGCCCTGCCAGCAGATCAGGCATCCGCTCTGCCAGGCGATCATGTGCCGGATCCTGTGTCAAAGCCGCCAGGGCAGCGCCTAATATCTCTTCGCTCCACTCTTCCCATTGCATATCCGTCAAATTACCGAAAAATGCATTATATACCCTGTCGCCTGCCGCAAAGGCTCCTGCCAGCATATTGGACCGTCGGTCCTTCACCACATCCATAGATATGGCAGACAGAATATCCAGCGCTTCTTCCTCCCTGCCAAGCGCCAGATAAGAGCAGAATGCCATGGCCTCCGCATCCATAATATACAACTCTTGTTCCACGGTCGCCAGGCCATAAAAAACCAGGTACTGGCCCGCCGCCGGGTTCTTGCGGTACCGCTCCAGATTCTCTTTATAATGAATATAATACTCCAGAACCTGTTCCGGCGGAAGCTTATACTGAAAAGCAATCCCCTCCTGGCACCATGCAATAAATGCTGCCTCTGCTGTCGCCAGCGGAAACATATGCAGTAGTTCCTTCCCCCATGGGAATATTCTCCTGTCATAGGTTTCATACAGACAGGCAATTAGCATGACTGCACTGCTTTTTCCCGGTTTTATATCTTTCATTTCCTTTGCCACTGCAACCGCCTCCGCGAACAGCTTAACGGCCACATCATAGCGTTCTATGCATCGGTACTCATTTGCAAGCTGAAACAGGTACCGAAGATTCCATGGATACTCATAGACATCCTGTAGGAGAATGTGCGTATTACGCACGAACTTCTCCCTTTTCTTCTCTGCATTATCCTGCGCAAATCCATAGTGATGCGCATAAGAATGCAACAGACATGCCTTATCATATATAGGCTCCATGATAAGGGAATCATGAATCCGCCCCTCGAAATGGAGCTGAGGAGTAATCCGGGCTATGCGCAGGGTATGGTAATCTTCGTAGGATGTTCCGGCAGAATCCCCGTAATTTCTCTGTATGTAGGAGGCCTTGTCATAAGCCCGACAGACACCCTGTTTGAAAAAATACAGGATCTCCTCCACATCCTCGAACCACTCGTCATCGTCAATGGACATATACCATTCTCCTCTGGCGTGGTAGATTCCCTCATTTCTCACTGCGGACATATTGTCGTGCCAAGGATGGGCAATCACCCTGGCCCCATACTTTTTGCAGACCTCCACCGTGCCGTCTGTACTACCGGTATCAATGACCAGAAGTTCTGCATCCAACTGGTCCAGCAATGGCTTGATATGGGACAGACACCGATCTATGGTATCGATCTGATTGCTCACAGGCACACCGATTGTGAGTAACAGCGGCCTTCCATTGTATTTTCCTTCTGTGTAGACCGGATTCCTGCGGTATACATAATTTCCCTCGCCATCTGATGTAGGCGCAAGTTTTTCCAACTCAAAGCTCACCAGTGGAAGCTCCTCCAGGGAGGGCACCGTAATCACATTCTCTTCCCTGTCCGCTGCGGACCACACATCCCCCATCTGAATCTGATTAGGCTGTAGTTCCATTCTCACGTCATACCTTTTCAGATGTGGCTCCAAATCAACCTGCGCCGTTTCCTCCACTACCTCTATCTCCCACGCGGAAGAACGCACCCGTGTATCGTTTGTGAAACAGATATAATCCGTATCCGGCTCTCTGTAAAGAGGCGGATATGGGAAAAGTCTCCTTCCGTCCCCAACCGAAAAGCGTAAGAAAATCACCTTTTTCATTAAATTCTCCTTAGTTTCTCAATAATAATATCTGCCACATCATCCACATTGTCATATCCACTGCATATACAGTTTCTGCACAGAGGAATCTCATCTCTTCTGCCTTCCAGATGCATCAACTGAAATTCCCGGAGTTTTCTGGACTCCCACAGTTCCTTCAGACTGTTTTCATGCACATCCCCGTATTTGGTTCCAAACTTCCAGTCTCCTGCACACACTACTACATATCCGTTTGCATGTATCACCATATTTGTCAGACAGTATGTGCAGATGCTGTATCCTTTTCTGTCCTTTTTCTTCCATATCCAGTTGTCATCTGCGATTACTGTACCTTCCGGAAGTATGATTTCCTCAAATTCCGGCCACTCTTCCACAATATCTTCTATAAATCTATAGTCCGAGATTGGTTCGAAAATATCATAGAATTTTTCTGCCTCCTCTTCCGTCTTGACAGATGCATTGGCTATTTTGACAGAAATCTCACATCTACCCCCCCTGCTTTTTTCAAATAAATCGGCTATATTGCGCACCAGTTCCTCAAAGTCTATCTTCACCCCGCAAATTCTCTTATAGTCCTCGCTGTTCAGCCCCTCCAAAGAAATCCGGATCAGATCAATCCCACAGTCCACAAGCTTCTGATTCATGTCCGGTGATAATAACGCTCCGTTTGTGTATAGCCTAATCTCCCGGCAAACATTTTTTTCCTTCAGATATCTGGCCATCTTAAAGAAATCTTTGTTCAGAAGAGGCTCTCCAAATCCATAAAGGTATACCACCTTTACCGGCTCTTCAAATTCACCCATATCATCGACAATTTTTTGAAAAAGATCAAAATCCATCATGGTATGCCGCTCTTTCTTCAGATAATCAGAGCGATTGCACGGGCAGAAATTACAGCTAAAATTACATATTCCACAAGGATCAATATAGAGAGAATAGGGGGCCTTCAAAGGAACCACCTGCTCCAGAGGTGTCCGCTTATTTCTTTTTGCCAGCTTTTGGCGTTCTAACATCTGTATTTTCCTCCTTATGACGATGCAATTCTTTTCCGGGATATTAACAGGCTATCATTCTTCAAGGACAATTATTTTTTTATCTTCCCATCCCATTTCCAATAATTGCCTCCTAATCTCCGCTGAAGATCGAATACTGGAAACGACAACCGCTTCCACACATGGACAGCCGCACAAACCATCTGCCGCTATAACCGCTTTACCTCCCCAAAACTGCTCCTTCTGTCTCATTTCGTTATTATCAATAAAACATTCTATTCTGCAATACCTTAAATCCGTATTTACGAGCAACGACATGGTAAAACTTCCCGTCCCCCATACCGCAACAGGGATTTGATCCCTGACATACTTCTCCAGGATCCGATTATAATGCGTTTCTCTCCGGTCATTATATTTAATATACGCTTTTATTGCTTCCCTGGTCCATATGTCCTTCTCAAAAAAGTCTTCTACAGTCCTCTCATGATAAGAAAAAACAGCAAAAATATCCGTATATTTTGCCTCTGCAATCATTTTTTCTTCTTTAAAACCATATCGCGCCATCAGATTTTTCAAAGATGTAACAGAGAAGTAATTGATATGTTCCTGGTTAAAGTTATTGCACAGCGGAGATGTGTCCCTTTCCAGATTCAGACAATTTGGAACCGACACATACAGCAATCCCCCATCTCTTAACACACTGCTGATTTTCTCGAGAGCCAGAGAAGGTTTCAACAAATGCTCCAACACATCCGTGACCACCACCATATTCATTTTTTCTTCCAGGCTATCTGATGTGTAAATACTTCCCGTCTCTGCACGAATTCCCGATTTCCGCATATGCTCCACACTTTCTTCGGATGGGTCTATCCCAAAGAGATTCCTGAATCCGTGTCTCTGTAGCAGCAGAAGAAGTTCACCCTTGCCAAAACCAATATCTAAAATTTTATCATCCTTATCACAGAGTGAACAAAGCAAATCCATCACTGCATCTTTGGGCAGGTTATCTGGTGCCTTGCCGAGAATTTCCTTACAGTATGAATTGTGCCGCATATAATAATCATCGTAATCACTCAGAGATGCCAGCACATTGGCATAACAGAATCCGCATTTTTCACAACTAACAATATCATATTCAGAAGGAATTTTATATGTTACCGGCAGATAATATCTTATCTTCTTAATGTCAGACAGTTCCCTGTCGTTCCCGCATACCTCGCATGCTCTGTTCTGTCTCATTCTATCATCCTCTCCCCTTCCCGCCGCAAACGGTACTCTCCTTCTTCAAGAAGTTCCCTGCTGTTTGTATGCATCTTCGCAGTAAATCCCCAGACTTTTATGCATGGGGAGCAGTCAGGTACATGGGGGGTTACTTTGAATAACCTGTTCTCCCGAAACAATATAATGCGCATTAATGTTCGGACTGCCGTTGCATTTTTTACAATATTCAATATATCCTCTTTCATTGAAGCCAAGCATAAATTCCATTAATTCTTTCCTGTTTATATTAAGATTCGATAAGTCATAGTAATCTCTCCTGTCTGCCTTGCAATACCCTATCCGCTCTGCACTTATTGCTGTACCACAATAGAAAAATCTGGTTCCGTCAATTCTTTGACAAGATCTTTTATCACATGCGGAGTAAAATTCTGCCAGTTGGTTCTCCGGGACTCCGTTGCTTTCCTGTATATAACCGTTATCAACCCACTTGTCGAATTTTGCCCTGTCATACTTTATTCCCCAGCTTTCCAGCAGCGCAACAAGCTGTTCTGGCTTTTGTCTTCCCCGCGTCTGATCTCCATAATCCGTGAATCGATATATGATGTCATACTTCTTAAAAAGCCGCAGACAATGCTCACTGGGGTAGACAACCGCATTGGAATAGATTTCGATATGATGTACTTTCGATCCATAGTACTTCTCTCCAATCAATTCCAGGATTTCCTCAAACCGGGGATGTACCATGGAATCACCGCCGCTTACTGCCAAGACGCTCAGTTCGTCAACCACGTTAAAAAAACAGTCTAATTGTTCTTCAATTCTGGATATCGGCTGATGGATTTTATCTGAAATATATGGTGTAAATTCCCAGCATTTCTTACAGGACAATGTACAATAATCTGTAATGGTTATTCCCAGAAAATTAGCGACCAGCTTATTGTTTTTATACATTTTATAAATTGTCAAAAACTCATCTATATGGAAATAATTAACATATCTCTGATAGCCTTTCTGGTCAAGTTCAGAAAAAACCTGATTTGTCCACCCTGTAGAAACCAAAACAACCTTCCCGTCAGATACATCCAATATAGACGGGGAACATACGGGGAGCCCATCTGTCCATCTTTCTCCTGCTTTTTTCGAATCAACAATCCCCACTATATCTATTTCGTCTTTAAATTCATCATAAAATGCCCTTCCAAAGGTTCCTGCCCCCCAAATAACATATTCATGCAGGTTATTACAGATTTCGATGGCAATCTTATCAAATTCATGCCCTTTGTTTGTCCATACCATTTCCACATGCCTTCCTTTTCTGGTATTCGTCTATTGTCAAATCATCTATATTATCGACAGTAAACAAATCCGTCAAATACAATCCGCATTTTTTACAGCTATCCATTTGCCTTCTTTGGCGGTTTAATTGGTTCATGCAAAAGGCATTCAGTCTCTCCCCTTTCCAGATTTGCTCAATTGACTCCTCCAGGGCATTTCCAACCTTTGTTTTGTCCTCCCAGTCTACACAACAGCAGTCCACAGTGCCATCGCTTTGAATCGTAAGCGAATAAAACGGCCAGGGGCACACTTCCTTTCCAGACCTCATCGCCCCCCCCATTTCTCTTCTTCCATCTCCTGCAAAGTCATGTTCCGTTTCAAAAAAAAGTTCATCCGCAATATTGGTGTACTTATCTATAAAATACTTCTTTTCGTTTTCATCTTCCGGTTCAAACATTTTAATGGCAATAAATGGTTTACTGCTTTCTTTTTCCGTTTTCTTCTGTTTCAGCCGATAAAGATTTTCATATATGATTCCCACATCGATCCTTGAATGTGTAATCTGTTCATTTCTTTTCTGGATCGGAGAATATATAGAAACCCTCAGATAATCCACTCCATAGTCTATAAGCTGCCCAGCCATTTCTTCTGTAAGCATCGTACCGTTTGATGTCAAGTCGATCCTCTCTGTGATATCTGCCTCATGCAAATACTTAAGCATTTCCGCAAACTCACCGTTCAGTAACGGTTCTCCACGATTATACAGCTTGACTACTTTTAATTTATCTCCTTTCCACGCTTTCATATCATCAATTATTTTCCTAAACTCCTGAAAAGACATCATCCTGCGTGGAAATGCCTTCTCCGGGTCAGACTGCAGACATTGTTCACATCGAAAATTACAGACGCTGCACGGATCAATCGTGATTGCAAACGGTTTTTCCAACGGTACGATCTCGGATAATTTTTTTCTGGAATTACACCTTAATTCTGTATATCGCTTCATCCGATCCATTTTCCCTTCACCAATTCTCTATCTGCCGTATGCTTATTCCATCAATATTATCTAATACATATTTTTCATTTAGAAATGTGCACTGTCTACAACTCTCATTCTCCCAGCGCCTTCCCTCAATCTGCATTTTCCAGAATTCCTTCAGCTTCTTTCCATGCCAGATTTCTTCCAGCGATTCTTCAAATGCATTTCCGACCTTAGTATTATTAACCCAGTCAGGATCACAGACAATCACATCTCCGTTTTGTCGTATGCTTAACATCTTGAATGGCTGGGGACAGACCTTCTGCCCGGAACTAAAATAATCCAGATTAAGCTGCTTTGACTGGTATAAATCTGATATATAATCCTTTTCATTCCTGTCCAGCCAATTATGCGGCTTTTCTATTGCGATTTCATCTGCAATATCAGAATACATTTGAAAAAAGGCATCATTTTCTTCCTCGTTAAACGTATCCAGCATTTTAATGTAAACAAAGGGAGTCTCTCTTTGCTTTTGTCTTTTTATTTGCTGCAAAGTTCGAATATTCTCATAGATGCGACTGATATTCATCCTGCTGTTTGTTATCTTCTCATGCCGCTCCTGTATCGCGGAATATATGGATATCCTAACATAGTCCAGCCCAATATCCACCAATTGCTCCGCTACTTCCTCCGTAATCAGGGAACCATTTGTTGTCACCTCTATTCGCTCAGCTACATTCGCTTCCTTTAAATAGCGTATCATATCCGGCGTCTTCTTGTTAACAAATGGTTCTCCGAATCCTATGAATCTTACTACCTTGATTAGGGGGCCCTTCCATTCGCATAGACCGTCAACGATTTTTCGGAACTGTTCAAGATCCATAAATCCTTTTGGCAGAAGTTCTTCTGCACCCTCTACACTGTGAAAGCATTGCACACAACTAAAATTACACACACTTGAAGGATCAAACAGCAATGTAAACGGCTTCTCCAGAGGAATCATATCTTTTAAACAATGTCTCTCGCCTTTTAACTGAGAATATTTCTTCATACTTCTTTCTCTCCCACACCGCATTCATCTGCGTTGACAATCAGCCAGCACCCCACGATATTCACCAAATGTCTGCTTCACGACTAATATTTCAGATATTTCTCTGCCGCTTCCTCACTTACAAAGTCTTCTGCGGTAAATACCTCGCGATAATCAACTGGCTTTGGTTTCCCATAGAACTTGGTCATATATTTCTCGATAAATTTGCGGTTCTCACCAGCCAGGCAAACAGGTGTATATTCCTTAAAATGCTTTATGGACATACCTTTGTCAATAATATCCTTGATGGGTTCGTCAAATACGTTTCCAATGGAAATATGCATAAACACACAGGGAAACACATCACCATACTGAGATATATGGAAACATCCATTCACGGCTCCACATCCCCTTTCCATTCCATATGACGGAAATACATCTCTTCTTGCGGCTGGATACTGCGCATTTAAATCCCGCAAAAATTTTGCGTCTTTTCCATCAATCAGCACCTCGTGCTTACCCTCCCATTCCCCCAAAGCCTTTGCCAATACCAGGTCTAAAGAGAAGCCATTTTCCTGTGCAAACTTAGCCAATTGTACCGTATTATCCGTACAACAATTCTGATGGGAAACACAGTGCTGCATAATACAGTCCAGTCCTGCCGCCTGTGCTGCCTCTAATGCAGCCATTGCTTTTTTAAAAGAACCAGGTCTGTTTCTGTTTTCATCATGAAGCTTCTCGTCTATACTGTCAAAACTGATCATAACCTTATCCAGACCAATCTCTTTTAAATGTTTTGCTCTCTCCCGCGTCAGGAAATAGCCGTTTGTACTGATGCCAATGTGAAATTTCTCCGGCTGCAAGGCACGCAGGACATCGTCAAAATCTGGAAGGATAAGTGGTTCTCCACCGGAAATGTTAAACTGGCATAATCCCAATGCATCGGCCTGCTCAGAAATATTCCTCATCATGGCCAAATCCAGTGATCTGTCTTTTTTCTCAAAGCTGCTCGCCATGCAATGCTTGCAATGAAGATTACATGCATAATTATAACCGATATCAATCCTTGATGTATAACCGCCGGTTTTTTCCCTTTCGGCAAATTTTATGATTTTTTCATAAACCAGGGGTTTTTCTTTTCTCAGCTTCTCCCTTTTGGAGCTTTCCATCTTCTGTTTTAGATTATTTGTCTCCATTGTTTTTGCTTCCTTCCCTTTTCTACATTCCTGTATTATATCATACTTCGCATTCCTATACCGGTCATACTTCTTATCCCGGCTTATTTCAACCTATTAACTGCCATTCACTGCACCACTGCTCATTCCCGCAGCTTCTTCCACAATTGGCCACATCTTTTCCAGGGGATAGGATTCCAGTGTTCCGTCTTCATGGACAATGGTCTTCGTTCTGGGAGAGACAGTTTCCTCTGGTGAAATAATTAATTCACAGAGCACAGGCCCCTCCGTATCCAGCACCTTCCCTATCTCTTCTTCCAACTGCCGGTTACTAAAAATACGGAAGGTCCTCAATCCATATGCTTCTGCCACTTTCACGGTATCTGGCATGGTTAAGCCGCTGTGTTTCCCACTGGCCACATGAAAACCGCCAAAATTATTGTTCTGCATGGAACGGATGCTGGCATATCCCTCATTGTTCCAGATGAATATCTTTACAGGGAGATTCAATCGTACCAAGGTCTCCAACTCCTGGATATTCATCTGAAAAGCGCCGTCGCCATTGATCAGAATTGTCCTTCTGCCCCCGTTGGCAAGACACGCACCTATCGAATAGGGCAGGCCAAAGCCCATGGAGCCAAGCCCCGCAGCGTTTTTCATCTTCTGTCCCCGCTTGGGCCGGAAGGCTTGATACGTAATCTCGCCCGCCGCCCCGGAGCTTTCCGGTACAATCACATCTTCCGGTGTCGTATGCCTGCAAAGCAGATCAATGAAATAATAGGCACTGACCACACCTTCCACGTTTTTATGAATTTCCGTAACAGAAGGATATCTTTCGCGAAGCATATGCCCGTATGCATTCCACTCCTTCCAGACAGCACTCTGATTCTGTATTTCTACATTTTTGTCTGCCGCTGCATAAAGAGTTCGAATAAATTCACCGGCATCACATGCCTTCATCACCTCCACCTGCTCCAATTTCATACGCCTCAACTCATGCGGGTCAATGTCAATCACAATTTTCCTGGCAGACATCCCGAAATGAGATTCGTTAAAGGCCGTCAGGCTGGTGTCCAGACGGCTTCCTATGGAAAGCAGCACATCCGCAGACTGTAGAATCAAGTTGGCTCCCCTGTCACCCATTCCACCTGGATGTCCCACATATAAGGGATCTTCTTCCCCCATCATATCGATTGTCTTCCATGTGGTAAGCACAGGAATGGGCAGCTTCTCCAGCAATTTATAAAAGTCCTCTGTCGCTCGCGAAAGCTTGATTCCATTTCCCGCAAGTATGACCGGCCTTTTCGCATTCTCCAGCAAAGCAATTGTCTTTTCAACCGCTACAGATAAATCGTTTTTATCTGTCTCAACAACCGTAAAGTCCTTTAATTCTTCCGGCTCTATCATCGCTGCCTGCACATCCAAAGGAATGGAGAGCCATACCGGACCGGGTCTGCCGCTCGTAGCTTCATAATACGCCCTCTCCATATGGTAGCGAATTTCCAAAGGCTCCATCACTTGAACAGCATATTTGGTAATAGGCCTTATCATGTCAATAATCTGCACTTCTTGAGAGCCAATCTGCCTTACCCCCGTATCTCCTACCAAGTCGGAACGTTTGGCCTGTCCTGACAAAATAAACATAGGCGTGGAGTCAATCCACCCGGCGGCCACGCCTGTAATGGCATTGGTAGCTCCCGGCCCTGAAGTGGTCAGGCATACACCTATGTCATTTGTATGCTGGGCATAGGCCTCTGCTGCCACGGCCGCCGCCTGCTCATGCAGAGTGCATACATATTCAATACCGGATTTTCCTAATGAATCATCCAGGTGCATGGCACCTCCTCCCGGAAGCATAAAGACATATCTGACGCCTTTTCCTCTTAAAAATTGAAATACATAATCTGACAGCTTTATCATGCTTTTTCTCCAAACATTTTATATTCTACATATTCCGCTATGACATGCCCGATAAAAATATGAGCCTCCTGCACCCTGGGTGTAATCCTGGATGGCACCATTACCACGTATTTACACAACTCGTCCAATTCCTGCACCCCCTGATCTCCTGTCAACATGACAGGGATAATACCGTTCCTCTTCGCGCAGCGAAGAGCTTCCAACACATTTTTAGAACGCCCGCTTGTAGAAATGCCAATGAGCATATCCCCCGCCCTCCCTTTGCCTTCCAACTGTCTGGAAAAAACCCTTTCATAGCTGTAGTCATTTCCGATAGCTGTCACCGTGGAAGTGTTCACCGTCAAGGCTTCGGCATTCATAGCCGGGCGTTCCTTGTAAAAACGACTGATAAATTCTGTGGCAATATGTTGGGCATCTGCGGCACTGCCGCCGTTTCCACACAGGAAAATCTGGCCTCCTTTTTGCAGCAATTCCAGAATATCCCCAGCAATATCCATCACTGCACTCATAAGCCTTTGGTCAGATGCCATCTTTTTAAAAATGTCCTCGTGCTCTTCCAATCTCTGATAGAAGTAATTATAGGAACTTGTCTCATTGTTGTACTTTTCCAGAATAGAAATCAATTCCCATAGGCAACCCTTGCCCCCGTCATTCTGCAGAATAATATCTGCCGCATGCTTTGCCCTGTCAATAGCATTTGCAGGACAGAGGCCCAGACCTGCATAAGTCAGTGGTTCCACATCATATTTACCATCACCTACATAACAGATATTCTTTCGGCTAATACCGGTGCCTTCCTCAATCTGCTGCATGGTTTCTTTTTTAGTCTTATTCCCCCTGTAGAAATATTCCCAGGGAAAACGTTTCTCAAAATACCCTACTATTTCCGTATCTTCACCAGTAATTGCCGCCAGTTTATAGCCCCTCCGATGCAATTCAAAAATAGCATCTATGTCCTTCAAGTTTATCTGTTTCTGCTCATGTCCACGGGAATCAATGATGACGGATCCGTCTGTAATAACACCGTCTATATCCAGCACAATCAGTTCTATCATTTTTTGTCCTCTGATCTTGTCTTACTTCACTAACTACCATCCTTCGACAATTTCTATCATCCAAAGACCTCTGTCATTCGAAACCTTCTATGAAAGCATATGGCCTTAACCCTCTGCAATCTTCCTTACTACTTCAAACGGAATATCAGAAACCCTTTCCCAATTCGCTTCTATCTCATCTATTTTGTCTACAGTCAATACACCCATATCCTTCAATTCCTGCAGTCTCTGGATTCCTCCGATTAACCAGGGCTGGCTTGCAACATGCTTTATGACATAATCTCTATAGGGTGCATAACAGGCAGGAAGGTTCTCATTTGCCCTAATCCAGCAATCCTTCCATACATAAAAAGCTTTCTGCGTCCATGACGACTCTGTTTTTATATTGTATACTGCAATTCTTTTTCCCTGCAAAATGCAAACCTTAGGCGCTCCCATTTCTGATATTTTTTTCAATACAAAATAGAAATGTGCAAAAGATTCCGCTGCACAAAAGGCTTCTTGAAGTCCTTTTGTATCTGCCCATACAGAACTATACCTATATATTGTAGCATCTATGGATGTCAGACCAAGACAGTGATCTCGATACAGGGCAATACCATCCCCATACATATTTTTTTCCCGGTCCGCATCCTTTCTTCCCACATCCAGACACATAACATCCGGCCATTCTGTAATATTTTCCCTCACCGCATCCATGGTTTCTTTTGGCCATACCGTTCTGTCCTTGCATGGCCATACATAATCGTATCTCTTAACCAGACCTTCTCCTTTGGATACGGCAATCAATTTATCCTCCTTCATTCTTACATAATACAGATTCGGATAGCCTTTATTCATCCATGACTCAACAATTGCTTTTGTCTCATCCCCCTCGCTGGAATCATAGACATACACATCCACCCCATGAAAATAATAATTCAAGCAGGCATCATTCAACACTCCAAATATTGTATTCGGGTGATTATGGGTAAGAATGCACATGGCTATACTCGGCGTTTTTTCAGATATTTTGTTATTAAGAATGTCCTTTTTCCCAAAAGCACAATTCCGAATAATAAGGAAACCATTCTCATTCAGATACTCCGCATACTTCTCTGCCAAAGCAATTTGATCAAAACTATTATCGAACACATCCCCCAGACTGATAATATCAAAATATTCCCTGTGATACGGGATCGTCCCCGTTTCCGGCCCGCAATGGTATACATTAAGGCATGACGGAATCAATGGCCATAGATTTCTGTTATTTTCTATTCCATACAGTTCAGCATTTGGAAAACGTTGTCCCAAAGCCAACAATGTCAAGCCCAATCCGCAGCCCACTTCCAGAATCTTAAGCGCAGCCCCCGGATCTGCCTGAATCCCATTCAGAAGACTACTATTTATTACCAGATACTGATTTGCGTCAAATCCCCATTTATCGGCTAATTTTGCCGCATTCCTGGCATATATTCTGCGCCATTTCTGTGCATTAGCGCCACCGCCGGAACCATAGTGATAGATAAAGCTGTTCCGACACAAAAGTATTTCATATCCTTTTTCACAAAGTCTGAACCCGATATCATTGTCTTCATAGGTGCCGGGAGAGAATACCTCGTCCAAATATCCAACTTCTTCCAGGGCCTTCCTCCGAATCATCATGGCAAAACCCACAAGATAGTTACGTCTTTCATATGGTCTCGCCATTGGGAGATTCTGGGATATTGCCATGTTTAAAAATTCTTCTTTTGTCTTACAACACCAATCCACTTTCTGGAAATTGGACACACAGTTCGATACTGCTCCCACAGCTCCTGTCTTCTCATTATCATAGAGTCCCATTCTTAGCCAAAACAATGCATTTGGCAGCAATATGGTATCATTGTTTAACAGAAAAATATCTCTGTCCGTCTGCGCCAGCCTTATCCCTTGATTACAGCCGGCCGGAAATCCCACATTTTCCTCATTGCACTGTAGCACAATGTCTTTCTGCGTCCTTAACCATTCCGCACTGCCATCCGTAGAAGCGTTATCCACCACAATAATTTCATATGCGTTATCAAGGCATGTATCCCTAATGCTTCGAAGGCATTCTTCAGTAAAATGAAGAGAATTATAGGACAAAATTATGATTGCACATTTATTTACGCAAAAGTCTTCCTTGCATTTCGCATTTTCAAGAAAAGAACATATGGCATCAGCATCCACGCTATTGTTACAATAATACAAAGCGTTTTCATAACAAAGATAGGCCTGGTTGATATTGGTATTCTCATATGTCTGCCCCAAAATAAGCCACAACTCATAATTTTTATAATTGAGCTGCAACCCTTTTGTTATCACCTCACGCGCCTTTGTCACATTGCCGACAGCGGCAAACACAGTAGCCGCCAACACAGCAACCTGTTCGTCAAAAATATTATTATGTGCCACTATCCGGGATAAATCATTTGCGGCTTCATCCCACTTTTGGGCATTAATTTTTTCTATTACATTCTCGTACATTCTACTTTACTTTCCTCCGCAAAACTTTACATCCATATCCCTTAATTCACAATTCCATCCAATTGGCCAGCCATCATTTCGATATAAGGCACAACCGCTTCCTGCAAATCAATTTTTTCCGTCTGCGCAAAATGTACCAACTGTCCAAAGAGTTCAAACTCTTCATCGTCCTGTAAGATTCCCAACAATCTCAGTTGTTCCCTCATATTGTCCATTATCTGCCAGGCTCCTGTAATGAGTTCCATAAATTCAAAATGCATCACCCCCAGCAGGGAGCCATGCCTGGCAACCCAGTCCAGGACAGCGCCGCATACTTCCCGCAGCCTTCTCACATCTGTCTGCTCTGTTTCCGGCATCAGTGCGAATATGACACCTACAATTCTCTTATCAATACCCTCCGGACAGCATTCCTTCACCAGCTTTTGTGCAAGCCGTCTGTAGGCATACAGGCTGTCCCCCTGTATTTTGTTTGTGGCTGACGCCAGATCTAACATCACTTTCATGTGTGTGACACCAGTGTTCTCAGCCAGTTCCCGGTAATCGTCAAAACTAAATCCATACTGGCTCTGCAGCATTCTCTCCATTTCGTCATAATGGCTGTAATAAAAACGAAACATCGCTGTCGAGAATGCAGGTGCTTCCTCCGCTCTGCGTTTCAACAGAAAAAATCTCTCACAGAGCAGTTCCTTATGTGTCCGCGCATTGGGATTGACGAATTCCCCTCCAAAGGCTTCCAAAAACAATTTGTCTTCTGTGTCCTCTGCAATCTGCAATGTAATATCCACATACTCCAGACCAGATCTAATGGCAGTTCCTATGGAGGGAGCGCTCTCATTTGCATTATTCCCGCTGGTGTGCCATCTGAACTTGACCATGGGCTTCTCTACCACATAGATTTCCCCATGCTGCAAAATCGAAACCCACTGGTAGAAATCTCCAAGCTGCGCATATCCCCTGGCTATCTGGGCAAAATATTCGGCCACCGGCACTCTGTACAGGGCAGAGGGAAGACAGAGGCAATTTCCTCTGTGAAAGAAAAACCAGAGCCACTCTCCCCGCGACCTGTTTTTCGCCAGAAACGCATTTTTTTCCTGTCCGGCTCGTACTTGCATATTTTCGTCTGCCTCTAGCGCCCATGTAAAACAGACCTGCAGATTAGGTATGGAAAAAAATGCCTCCATCTGCAGTTGGATTTTTTCCGGCATCCATTCATCGTCTGCAGTGGCCTGGGCAACGTATTCGCCCGTCACCGCCTCAAGCAGCATTCGCAGACACCACCGCCTGTCATTTTTCTCCAGTCTGATAATCTTGATTCTGTCCTGGTACCGGTTCATCACCTCATAGGAATTGTCCGTACACCCATTATCTGCCACAATCAACTCTATGTTGGGATATGTCTGGTTCAGAATGGATTCTATAGCGCCGCCCACATATGCGCCATGGTTATAACAAGGCATAATAACGCTCACCAGCGGCATTTTTTTCTCTTCCAGACTTTCCTTCCAGATGTCTATATGATGCATGGCAAAAAATCCTCCTTTACAGACTGCCTCATTCTTCCTATATTGTTTCCGCATCCCATTTAATCATATCTGCATAATGCGTCAAAAATGCTCCATGGGCCTGCTCATAGTTCGACAGGTCCAGCACTCCGCAGTCATGGAGACAGAGGGGCTGCGTCTGCCCCGGCACAATGATCCTGTAGCCCGCCTTCAAGAATTCACAGCATTGGGAACGGTCATAGATATCCCATCCCCGAAACCAGTCTTCCCGCCATGGAAGATCATACTGGGTAGCCATCAGAAGGCC
Source organism: uncultured Acetatifactor sp. (assembly GCA_910586215.1). Lineage (GTDB taxonomy): Bacteria > Bacillota > Clostridia > Lachnospirales > Lachnospiraceae > Acetatifactor. The sequence continues at coordinate 48,592 of CAJUGH010000025.1, forward strand.
GTCAATCTGCTTTACGTCACAGTCCGTCTCTGAAAGGTAATCGCAGTGCGTGTCAGTCACTGTGGTCTCCGCAATCGCTCCCGCATCCCATCCCCAGGGCTGTGCCTTTATAAAAGTGGAACCCACCACCCCAAGCATCCCAATAGCTGGATTCCGGAACCGGTCCAACATAATGTGGAGAAAGTTCCTGTCTATAATCCTCACATCATGATGCATATACACTTTATACCTGGCATCCGAAGCGTTCATTCCTTCATTATAGCCCGCAAAAATACTGACGGCGTCCCTAATCTCCAGAACGTTCACTTCGTAGCCCTGGGGGATCTCCAAGTGGTTAATATACAGACAGGCCTCCGCGAACTGTCTGCTATCATTGGTGCATATGATGAAATCTATCTTCTTCCCGTTCATCCGCTATACTCCCTCTTCTATCCGCCTAAGCACCTCCTGCTTCTGCAATGCAAACATATCCACCGCCCATCTCAACTCTTCTACGGTCATCCTGTTGTCTGCCATGAAGCGGAGAAGTTCCTCCACATGCTCCTTCCCCTTCAGCCATTCTACCCGCTGAATCAGATACTTCATCTCGCCAAAGGGCATTATAATCTCGTCTATGGTGTCAACTTCCATGTATCTGGGAGCCAGCGTACTGTCCTTAAACGCCTTCCCCATATACTTCGACAATATACTGTACAGCAGCAGATAATCTGTCTGCCGCTTTTCTTCCACTTTTTTCATCCCGTCTCCTTCTGCGCATCTTTCCATCTCCAGTCAACAGCCAGAAGCTTACCCTCTCTTTTGCCGCCTCTTCTGCCCCCCCCCGGATACTCACCCTCTCAGTTTCCTGCGGATCAAGGCCTCTGCCTCCGTGAGAATCTTCTCCCCGGTTCCCATCATCTTCTCCGCATCCCGGATATCCTTCACCAGTCTGCACAGTTCATATGGCTCAATGGAGGCCTTCTGGTCGGATCCGTACATGGCCTTATCCATGGTGATATGCCGTTCAATGGAGGAAGCTCCTGCCGCCACAGCCAGGGCGCTCACCAGTGTACCCTCCTCATGGCCGCTGTAGCCAACCCGGCAATGATACCGGTTGGCCAGCACATGGATCAGTTTTAGGTTGGCATCCTCCGCAGGCATGGGATAAGTGCTGTTGCAGTGCATCAGTTCATAGGGACAGCCAGCTTTCTCGAATATCTCCACCGCATGGTCAATCTCTTCCATGATGCTCATGCCCGTGGCGATATAGGTATATCTCCTCTCCGAGGCAATCTCCTGCAGCAGATCGTCCTTTGTCAACATGGCAGAAGCCACTTTGTTGTACTGCAGGTCGTACTGTCTTAGGAATTTCTGGGAATCCACATCCCAGGCAGACGCATACCACGCTATCCCCTTCTCCCGGCAGTAACGGTCTATCTCGTCATACTCCTCCCTGCCGAACTCCAGTCCTTCCTTCTGTGCCCGCTGGGTGTCTCCCCAGGGACTCTTCCTCGGGCTGTCCAGAAACTCCCTGGTATAGACCTTGTCCACTGTCCGCTTCTGGAATTTTACCGCATTGCACCCCGCCACTGCTGCTGCGTCAATAAGGCGCTTGGCCAATTGCAGATCCCCATTGTGATTGATTCCTATTTCTGCCGTGATAAATACTTCCATTTTCTTTCTCCCACTCTGTTATCGTTGCAAATAACAAATGCAGATATAACAAACCTATTCTGCTATACCTGCTCCTCTTCGACACCTTATTATCATTCTCCTGCCTCCCTGCGCTCTCCCCGTTCCATCCATGGACCTACTATATCTTTTATCGGCTATAACCCTGTAATTATTTATACCCACAGCCGAAAACATTTACAGACAATGTCCCGTTCATTCAGCCTCCAAGCCGTTTATATAAATTCGGTAATCTGAATGCCCAGTGAAGCTTTTACAGAAACACGGCATTTTACAATTCCGGCACATTCACGGCATTCTTCCCAGAAGTTCTCTCTCCAGCAGCCTGCCTTCCTCATCCCCGGGCAGCAGTTCCCGCAACTGACGCAGGACTCCCAGGGCCTCGGAAAGCATCCCCTGCGCCGCCAGCATGCGCACCTGGCCCTTCACTGACTCTGCCAGCTTCCCCATCTCATCCCTTGCTGCAACCCGTTCCCTGTCCCGGGACGCCGACTTCTCAGAAACCCACTCGGCACAGCATCTCAACGCTTCGGACAACTCTGGCGCGATCTCAAGCGCTTCCTTTATATCGGATATTGCCCGTTCAAAATCACCTTCCACCACCGACTCTTCCATATCCGACAGCACAAGACTCACTCTGCATTCCCCGGGCAACAGATCCGGCATCTCCCGGAACAATTCTTCTCTGTAGAGTCTGCGGTACAGGATTTCGTTTTCTGTCGCATACGACAATAGTTCCCGGACAACGCTTTCTGTGGAAGTACCGGCGCCTTCTCCGTTCTCCTCCGTCATCCTCCGAATCCTGCACATTCTGCACGGAATGCTCCAATACAGCATATGAAAACTTTTCGCATCCAAAATCTTCTCCAGATGTCCTTGCATTTCCTCTACATCCTGCCAGCCCATCTCCTGCAGGGCTGTCCTTACAGCCCTCTCCCAACGATACAGCGGAATATCGGAAATAATCTGCCCCATATCCGCACTGTCATGCTCCGGCATATCCTTTTGCAGTATCTCCAGTTCTGTCAGCACCATCCCTGTCATCATCCCGTCCGTCAAAAGCACCCGCAGCATATCCGTATTATCCTGTGCTGTGTCCGCATTGTTTAAGAGCCATGCCCTTAACAGGGACTGTACCATCCCCTGTACACTCTGCGTCGCTATAATATCCCGTATTGCGTCCCAGTCAATTTTATCAAAATATCCCTTTGCAAGGGCAGAATCCCCCAGTTTACTCCCCGCCTGCACTCCAATACACAGCGCTGCCTGCCTGCATCCAGCGCTCATAAAGGGAATCGTCAGGCATTCGAAATAGGCCGTAGCATCCCTGTCCTTTTCCCATCTGCCATAAAAGTCCAGATACCTGTCAACCGCTTCCAAACACTTTGTGTATCCTGTGGTCTCCAGATAAATGATCGACAGATTATAGCGGACAGCCGCCTTTGCCAGTTCATTCGCACAGGCCAGCGCCAGATATTTCTCTCCGATATCCACGGCTTCTGCGTGCTGGCCCAGCGTCATGTAGTTTCTTACCGCATTTACATACAATCCCCCCAGAAATTGCTCCGTGGCCGCCCCCGGTCCTGCATGTTGTATTCCTTCCAGGGAAATATCAACAGATTTTTCCCATGCCTTCAATGCATTATACTCCTGCACAAGCTGCGCATTATGGCGCAGTTGGCCAGGATCCTTTTCATGCTCCTTCAACAAAAGGGTAATATTCCTCTGACTGTGCTTCCCCGCTTCTTCCGCATTCCGAAAAGCATAGCCATAATGGTGCACATAGGAATGCAGCCGGATCCGCGGCTCAAGCGCTTTCGAGAAAACCTCGTGGACGGAATAGATGAACTCCATACCCGGCTCCAGCCGAACCAGCCTTCCCACATATTCATCCCTGTATTTTCTGCCTTCCTGGTCAAAATAATTTCTCTGGAAATAACTGCCACAGTTATAGTGTAAATGTTTACCCGACAGGAAGAAATCCTCTATCTCTTCCGTATCCTCAAACCACTCGTCATCGTCCAGATAGAGGAACCACTCTCCTTCCGCTTGTTTTAACCCCGCATTCCGCGCCCTGGAGAAATCGTTGCACCACTCAAAATCTACAATCTTATCTCCATAGGACTCTATGATTTTCCTCACCCGCTCCCCGCTTCCGGTATCCACCAGGATCAATTCCGAAGGAACCCTCCTGCGCAGGGAGGACAACGATTCCAAGCATTTCTCTACCGTGTCCGGCCGATTAGAAACCAGAATGGAAATAGACAAAAGAATTTTCCTCTGCAAATATGATATCATTTTCCTTCCCACCTCCTCATCAAGTTCTTCATTTCCTCTTTTGCTTTCTCCTGCTCTGCCTTATGGAAAGCTGCTTTTTCTGAAATCCATTCGGCACACCATTTCAACACATCGTGCTGCTCTGGCATGATATCCAGCGCTTCCTTTACCGCGGCAGATGCCTCCTGTAGATTTCCCTTTTCCACGGCAAATGCCATATTCAAAAGCTTCCTGTAGAAATGGCATTCCCGGGGCAGAAGTCCAGGCATCTCCAGAAACAGTTCTTCCCTGTATAGTCTGTGACAGAGCTTTTGATTCTCCACGGCATAGGTGGACAACTCCCAGACAACGTCATCTGCTGAAGGCTTCCCATCTCCCGTTTCTTTGCTTCCGCCCTCCATCATAACGTGGATTTTACGCATTTTATATGAAATATTCCAATACAGTGCATAAAAACTGTCTTCATCCAGTTCCCGCACCATATGATACTGTAATCTTTGCACTTCCTGCCAGTCCATTTTCCCTACAGCCGCCTCCACGGCATCCCTCCAGGAATAGACCGGAATACAGGAAAGAACTTCCCCCATCCGGATGCCGTCCCGCCGCGCTATCTCCCACAGTTCCAATTCTTCCGCTTTCATAAGGACATCCCCGGGTTCTGTCCACAGATGCCGATAATCCTCCATCAGCGCATCCAGGTCTGTCCCTGTCCTGTTTCGCACTTTATAGTAAAGAAAAAGCCAGTTCTCCTCTGCCAGTTCTGCCCAGTCTGCCCTTTCATTCCGCAAAAGTTCCGGCGTTTTTCGGCGCATCAGATCCATATCCGTTACCACCACCGTTGACAGAACGCTGTCCCTAAGCAGAGACTTCATCATATCCGTGTAATCCACCGCCTCATCTGCATCCGTCCGAAGCCAGGCCCTCAAAAGTTCCTGGATCATATCCACCGCCGCAATATCAACGGTCCCCTTGGAGGTATCCCATTTTAATTTCTCAAAATATCTCTTCGCAAGCCCCGCTCTGCCCAGTCTGATCCCCCAGCGAACTCCCCTGTACAGTACCATCTTCACAACATTTTCCGAGAAGGTATAATCCGTAAGCAGATTCTCATAAAAATAGAAGCGTTCCGGATTCTCTTCCCACCGTCTGCGGATTTCTTCATATTGCCCTACCGCTTCCAGGCTCTTCGCGTATTCACCCATCTCCGAATACGTAAGGCACAAATGGCAGTACACCGTAGCCTTTGCCAATTCATTCGGTTCGTTTCTCTCCAGATAGCTCTCCCCGGTCTCCACAGCTTTTTCATACTGTTTTAAAGAGAGGAATGCCCTTACGATATTGGCATACAGCCCCCCCAGAACACAGTCACTCGCCGCCCCTAAAACCGCATTTCGGATTCCAATTCGGGAAATCTCGATGGATTCCTCCCATTCCCCCACCACATTGTACTCCTGTGCCAGCTGTAGAATATGGTGAAGATCCGAAGGATCCTTTTCATGCTCTGCAAGCAACAGTTCAATATTCCTTCTGCTGTGCCGCCTAAATTCCTCTGCATTCTTGTATACATAACCGTAATGATGTACAAAAGAATTCAGCCTGATCATGGGAGAATCTGGTCCTATGAACACTTCATGAATGGAATAGACAAACCTCACGTCCGATAGCAGACGGAACAATCTCCCCACATAGACATCCCGATATCCCGCACCTTCTGCATCAAAATAATTTCTCTGCCGGTACACACCACTGTTGTACTGCAAATATCTGCCTGTGAGAAAGAAATCCTCTATCTCATCCGTATCCTCGAACCATTCATCATCATCCAAATACAGGAACCATTCCCCAACGGCCTGTTCCAATCCCGCATTCCGCGCCCTGGAGAAGTCGTTGCACCACTCAAAATCCACAATTTTATCCGCATAAGGTTCAATCATCCCCCTCACCTGTTCCCCACATCCGGTGTCCACCAGGATCAATTCCGTGGGAACTCTCCTGCGCAGGGAGGCCAGGGAATCCAGGCATTTCTCCACTGTATCCGGACGGTTGGAAATCAATACGGATATGGATAACAGTATTTCCTCCTGTGCCATCTCTACTCTGTCCTCCTGACACTACTCTTACCTGCTCCCGTCCCTCTTCTATGACGAAATTCCATATTTTTTAGCCAGGTCCGAATCCGGCTGGATCTGCAGAATCTGTCCTATGATTGCCTTCGCTTCCTCTTCATGCCCTTCTTTCCACAATTGCTCTGCCTTTCCTTCCAGCATCCGAATCAGAACAGCCAGTTCTACCTTTGCCTCGCGGCTCTCCCTGCCCTGCTCGTCCCTGTATTTCTCCAACAGCCCTTTACAGATCTCCCCCCTGGAGGGGCAGCACATACCTGCTTCCTTCACCAGCGAGACATAACCCTTTTCATCCCCCTGCTCCAGACATCTGGCCGCCGACAGATATTTCTCGGCAAACTGTACTTCAGGGGACAGGACAGTGAACAACACCGCATCCTTGAATACGTCCGGATGGTAGATGCGGGAATACAATTGATGGTACGTCTCTGCCATTTCCCTAAGGCTCTGGTGCAACACCAGGAAATCCTTGTCCCGCTCAGAATCCGAACAGGCCTCTCCCTCCCGCAACGCCGCTTCCATCTCCAGAAGATACAGGGACTCCGCAGGCAGCATTCCCCTCCAGAAAAAAATCTCTGCCCTGCGCACCTCCATAGGCTTCTCAGCCTCCCATTGTTCCACACAGAGATGCCATCTGCAGAGGGGCACTTTCCCGACATAATCTGCCCCGGCCACATCTGTCTCACACATATACCGCAGAGTATCCTTATCCATCATCAGCAGGTTCCCGTCCGGGTTATCTACTAGTTCTCCCAGGGCCTTTTCCAGCAGTCTCTTATCGCCGTTCATGGTTGCATATTCCACGCGGCACAGGGAAATCTGTTCGCCAGGATTTTCACAGGAGGCCAGGATCTGTAGAAGACGCCTCTTCTCCCCGGAATCCGGAGGCATCATACCCAGAACCCCGCGGATGCTTCCCCTGGAAAAGCCCCTTTCCAGAATAGCGTCCATGACCAATGTCATCCAGGGTTCAAAGGGCACGTTTGTAAAATAAACGAGTACCTTTTCCAGGGTATCTTCCAGTACCTGTAGGTCTTTCTCCCGCCAGTCTATTTTACGGATAAAATACGCCGTCTGCTCAAAATCCCTAAGACGACATGCCACGCTTACGCCTCTGGCATAGGCCTTCTTGATATTTATCTCATTCCAGAACTGGCTCATATCCAGAACACTCAAGGGCAGGACATCCTGCCGTCCGGCAATCTCCTGGCAGAAGTCCAGGTATTTCCTAAGATAGTACATGCATTCTTCTGTCTTCCCCAGTTGGTCACACACTTCCATCATGAGACAGCAGACCCCTGTCTCTGCCCCCATGAGCCGGTCTTCCCCCTTCAGATAGGCAAGTCCCGCCTCATAGACCTTCCCGAATTCCTTTAGACAGGCATAATCCAGCAGTTCATGAAGCTTCAGGTAATGCCAGAACTTGCTGCCCTCTCCGCTCTCCGTCTCTCCACAGCTTTCATGAATAACATCCAGACTGTCCGCAAATCTGCCGCATCCTTCATATTCCTGTATCAGATGGGCCGCTATGCGGTAATTTCCCTTCTCCTGCATATATTCTTTCCGCAGCAATTCCATGTTCCTCTGGATATGCTTCTCTCTGTCCTCCGCGCTCCGAAAAGCATATCCGCTGTGATGGGCATAGCAGGGCAGAACACGGACAGGATCTTCCATGTATACCATCTCATGAATCCTTCCCACAAAACAGGTATCCTCTTTTATGCGGAAAAGCCGCGCCTGCAGCGTATCCACCCAGTAACTGTACTCCGGATTCGTATAACTTCTCACCGTATAATTAGCAGACTTGTAATTCTTATACTCGCCGGATTCAAAAAAGGCAATGATGGGGGAGACATCCTCCAGCCACTCATCGTCATCTATATACATAAACCATTCGCCCTGTGCCATTTTCAGCCCGGCATTTCTTGCCGCTGCAAAATCATTGCACCAGGCGAAGGGCACAATCTTCTCCGTATATTCCCTAACTACCTCTATGGAACCGTCGCTTTTTCCCGGCTCTACTGTATCCACTGCAATTAGTTCGCTGGGAAGGACTTCCAGGATGGGTCTAAGGGATTCCATACATTTTCGTATGGTGTCTAGTCTATTGGAAACTAATAGAGAAATGGAAAGCACTATTTTCTTATCCTGCATCATGTTCCAAACCATCTAATCCTTTCGAAAAAAGCCACAGCCCATAGGGCTGTGGCTTGATTTGTAGTACTTAGAATCCAATATTTCCTGTTCCAGATTAGCCGAGCAGGGACAGAACACCCTGATTGGTCTGGTTCGCCTGTGCCAACATGGCCTGGCCTGCCTGTGCAAGGATATTGTTGTTGGAGTACTTAACCATCTCATCAGCCATATCGGTATCACGGATGCTGGCTTCTGCGCTGGTGGTGTTCTCCACTACGTTATCCAGGTTGTTGATGGTGTGCTCCAGTCTGTTCTGGACTGCACCAAGAGCAGAACGCTGGGTAGATACCTTCTGGATAGCCTCCTCGATCTTCTCAATGGCAGAAAGCGCATTGGTGTCGTTGGTGCCATCCACCCTCAATCCATTGATACCCAATCCCTTTGCATTCATCAGATTCATGTTCAAGGTAATCTGGTTGTTGGAAGTGGAATCGGCGCCTACATGCAGTGAGAACTGCAGTGCTGCCGTCATATCCTGTGTCTTGGACACTTCCGAGGTATTCAAGGTCACCTCATTTCCTACCGCATCATATACCTTGGATGCACCCGGCTTCGCAACCACATTGCCAGCCGCATTCACATCAAAGTAATTACCCAGGGCATTCTCAGAAATAATGTTCCCGTCCACATCATAGTACGCAGCCTGGGAATCGCTTGCATTTGCCTTGGTAATGCTGGTGGCGTTGTAATTAATGGTGTTGTGGTAATCAGCCGTAGAGGTTGCTGTGTAGGCATAGGTGCCGCTTGTCGAAACAGTAGCCAGCTTATTGCCCTTCACGTCCTGAATCTCGAACGTACCGGAAGTAGTGGTGCTTACCACCTTATACTTATCTGCTGCCGCACCGTTCAACTGCAGGGAATAAGTGGTCTTATTTGTCGCCGTGGACGCATCGCTGGTCCATGCGCTCTCTGCGGTGAGGGCAAGACCTGCCGTCTTCAGAGACTTGGCCAGATCATTCTGTGCATCCTGGATAGACGCTGTGGCTGCCTCAAAGGTAACGCCGATGCTCAATGCGGTAACGCTATCCGAACTGAAGGTGGTGCTGGCAGTTGCCGCAGCAGCATACTTGCTGTAGCCATAGCTGTAACCCTTCTTCAGAGTGGTGTCACCCTTCAACAGATAGGTCTCGTTGAACTTGGTTGTCTCAGCAACACGGTCGATTTCAGTGGTCAGCTGGTCGATCTCGTTCTGGATGTAGCTTCTGTCATTCTCAGACTGGGTGCCGTTGGCAGCCTTTACAGCCAGCTCGTTCATCCTCTGCAGCATATCCTGCACTTCATTCAGAGCACCTTCTGCAGTCTGCACTGCGGAGATACCATCCTGGGCATTGGCAGAAGCCTGTGTCAGACCTCTGATCTGCTTTCTCATCTTCTCACTGATGGACAGGCCAGCTGCGTCATCAGCTGCACGGTTGATCTTGTAACCGGAAGACAGCTTCTCAGTGGACTTAGCCTGGGCAGATGTGGTCAGACCAAGCATTCTGTTAGAGTTCATTGCTGTTAAGTTGTGTTGTACGATCATGGTATATTCCTCCTTGAATATAATACCGCTTCCATGCGGCCAAATGTTTTTCTTACCGTCTCCGGTGATTCGCACCTATCACCCTGGCGGTAAGTGGGACGATAACCTCTCTCCGGTTGTGCGTACCGAATCCTGGCTATCAGAAAGCCTGAACGAAATTCGGAAATGGAACTGTTCAATTGCTTTACTTGTTATGTATATCGGAAGGATGTGGGATAACTTTAGGGCTATTTTCATTTTTTTCGAAAAGACATTCTGATTCCGTTCTCTCTCACGTAATCCAGATATTCATACACGGCATCGTCATTGTAATTGCCTTCCCTGTGCCGGGCCCTGGAGATGGCGCACAACAGCAAGGCATACTCATTTTCCAGGGAAGTGTCGAACACTCCCAGATCATCCGTGTTGATGGAGACCTGGATCTGTGTGTTCCCGGACAGTCCATCCAGCCTGCAACGGCTGAAGTTCAGAATGGGGTGTCTGTCATAGCTGCCAAAAGTGCCGATCAGTACGTTTGACGTAGGGTTACACTCAATGGCGATACCCCGCATAGCCACTTCCCGCCTCATAGCCTCCTGGAAGCTCCCCGCCAGCTCCACGTACCAGTCCATTATGTCAAAGCATTCTGGCTGCAGCCCTTTCTTCTTTGCCCCTGCATCAAAATGATACATGTAATACAGACCCGTTATCACCTCGTTCTCCCTGTAATTAGAAGGAAATTTCTTTCCTGTCATACAGGAAGCATACTTCCCCGATGACAGGGAGTTTTCCTTCTTATATCTGCCTGTTTTGTACAAATCAGGATGGTCTCCCCGCAGCTTCCAGCTGTCATAGTACATATCCAGCATTTCCATAGGCTGCCTGTTTGCGATTTCCCTGCCAAAAGAAGATCCCGAATAATAGATCTCCATCAGCAGACGTCTGGCTTCCTCCTGCATTTTGGCCCGGTGATTTGCATCTATGTTCACATTGAGTTCCAGGGATCTGTATAGCATCCAGACCAGATTGTCCAGATAGTCCTGCTTTGTCAGATAGACACTGTTCCTCTTACTCCTATAATAAGCCTCCGGGGCTATCCCCAGGGCAAGGGCATGTCCCAATCTGTCTCCCTTCTCCATCTGCAGAAAGGTTATGGCCTCATCAATCGCCCGCAGGCCATCCATAATATCCAGGAAATCTTCTCCCACATGATAAGTTACCCCCAGTTGCCCGTATTCCTGTATATTTCTATCCTCATATAAAGACACCCTGTCTGTATGTGGCAGCGTATCGCTCCAATGTGATTTCCTCGTCCTTCTGCCGTATTTCCTCAAATAGCGGAACTCCGTGGCGAATACTTCCGGCCTGCAGCCGATTTCCAGGGAACAGGCATCGATTCCTGAAATGCGGCTGCAAGCCCCTCTGTTCTTCTGCAGGTATCCGGCCAGTGCCTTTGCCTTTTTCTTAGTTGCCTTCCGGACTTTCCAATTTCTGGGGAGCAGCAGATATTCCCTTTTTTCGAATTCCTTCAGGCTGAACTTCTTCTTGGGAAAATGTACCACATAGTGGGGCATCTGTCCGCTATCCCCCACTGCCAGCCGGATCTTCTCATCCAATCCCGTAATATCCTTGCGCATTCTTGATACGGTCTCCCGGGGCATGATCCTGGCCTCCAGGGATACCAGATGGCCATTTTCCATTGCAGCCCCTACCGACAGACGCTGTGCCTCTGTCATATACTCTTCCAGTTCCCCAAACAGCAGATTCTTCCGATCCTGGTACTGGGCAAAATTCGTAAATCCTACCCTTCCGTTTATCTGAATCAATTCACTTCGAAACTGACTCTTCAGTAGCAGATACAGATAGAAGAGGGAGGACTCCTGCAGCGTGAACCTGGATGCAAACTGAAGCCGGAAGCAATGATAGAGAAAGCTTCTCTCTCCCGCCAGCATCCTGTTGGCGGCATTTTCATCTATCTCATAGAAGTAGCTGCTGTTGGCATAGTCAAGACACCTTTTCCGACCCTCATAGTCAAGATGGAATCCCCTGTATAGTTTCTGGGCAAATTTTGTGCCAAAAGTACTCCTCAGCGCCTCCGTCTGCTGCCGGATCACTGGTGCCAGCGGCAGACGGTCAAACCTCCGGAACCTCTCCCATACTTCCCCGCTGTCCAGTATATCCGCACAGCGGGAAAATAGAAGTGCCCGGATCATGGCAGCATATTCTATCCTTTCCCGCCAGGGCATCTGATGGTCTAATTCTCCCCGGGACACCCCCACGTTCAGGTTCTCCATGAAATAACTGCCTTTCCGGAAATATTTCCCGATCTGTTCCGGATGGTTCATCAGACAGGTCCAGGACAGCGCAAAAGATTGGGTGGAGCCATGGAGATGGAAGTGATTCTCTGCCAGCCCCCTCCCATAAATCGTCCCCAGACGCCCATCATCTGTGCCAATCACCGCCGGCCATACAAATCGCTTCCGGGAGACCAGATTCTCCTTCTCATCTTCCCATGCCGTCCAGGCCATCACCAGAAGATCCTGTCCCAGACGTTTTGATATGGAATTCCACCCCAGCACTGCCTCCTGCCTGCATACCGGGATTCCCCCCTGCATTTTCAGTACTTTATCCGCATATGTATATAATGCAGCAAAAAGCATCCCCTCCGGTTCCTTCTCCAGCGTCTGCCTGAGCAGTGCGAACCGTAGCTGTGTCTCATCCGGGGAATACTCCAGCATGTTCAGGGATAAGTAATGCTCATATGTCTGATAGGAATAGGACATGGCGTCTGCCTGTAGCGGGCACCCGGCTGAAAATGTCCCATATTTCCTGATATTGTCCAGGACTGTCTCCGGCGCGGTCCTGCGGAACAGGATATCCAGGTTCTCCCTCTCCTGGTGCATGTGCTGGTTCCTCCTTTTCCTATGGGATATGTGGAAACCGTTTACATTTTTTCTATCTGCTCCTTGTAGGCCTGCATCTTGTCTTTAAATGCAACCACTTTCCGTCTGATTTCACTATCATCCTTTTTCGAGGATTCCTCATTCTCCTCGTTACCCTCATCATCTTCCTCATCTATAAGAACCATTTTTAAGATATTGTCCCAGTCAACTTCGTTTTCCTTGGTTTCCTTCGACAGCCTGTCCAGTTCCTTGTTGATCTCCTGTTCCACATCCATCATGCTGTCCAGGGTCTTGTCAAGCCCTTTCAACACTTCCTGCTCTCCTATCACAATCCCGGAAAAGACCACCTGGCGTTTGGCGGTAACAACACGTTTTAACACTACCTGCGTCTCCTTCTCGGAAGACTTTGTGGCTATTTCCTCTATTTTCTCTATTTCCACGATGATATCCGTAACCCTGTCTAACAGATATTCCCGATAATCCTCCTTATACTGCTTCCTATTATGGTCATTGCACAGGAATACAAGCTGCCCTGTTTCCTTTCCCAGGTACTCTGAGCACTTCTCCCGGATCACACTCTGCTCCCCCAGATATCCGGCCTCATTTTCCACCCAGGAATCCAGCATTCCATAAATCTCATCGTAGATGGCTTTCCACTGGGAAATGGTCTTTCTCCTTTCAAAGCGCCGGATCAGCTGCTGTACCCCCGCCCGTACATATTGCTGAACCTCCAGATTCGCCACCATATTCTTCACACTGATCACATAGGCCATACTATCATCTGAATCGATTTCTCTTTTCCGGGTTTCCTGTTCATCATCCCCCATGGAGTCCTGGTTCTCTGCCCCTGTACTGTCCTCGCCATGCCAGGCTCCACTGTAGAGCATTGTCATAACTGGCTTGAACATATGGAACTGTAACTCTTCCACTTCTTCATTCCACACCAGCTTCCCTTCCACCACCTCTGCCAGTTCCAGGTCTTCTTCTCCCACAGCCACACAGAATGTCTTCAGCCATTCTATAATCTGTCCTTCCGGTACATTCTGCTTCTCCAGGGCAGCTTTCAGGGTCTCCAACGGAACGGTAAACTCTATCACATCGTACTGGCCCGCATAACGATGCTCTCCATTCTTAAACCCTGGTTCAAATGCCACTGGTTCTTCGATAAAGGCAGAAATCTTCTTAAACTGGTCCGGCTCTTCCATAGCCCAGACAAACCATTCGTTCAGCAGTATACTATAATAGAATTGCATGGCCTCCCGAAGCGCCGGCTCATCCCGCATCCTCTCCTCTATGACTGTCAAGACATTCCGAAATGTGTCATCTCTTAGGGAACGCTTTTTCCCACTGTTTTTCAGATACTCATTTATGCTCCGGAAAGCATTTGTCATGTTCCTCTTTGCCTGGTCAAGCTCTCTCACCAGATTCTGCTGCCCATATCCCAGATGCGTACCGCACCAATAGTTCAAAAAGTACTCCTTCAATAAGAGCAGATTCGCCTTCCATTTTTCTATCTCCCTCTCATTTCCCGTCTGCTTTATCATGGGAAATATCCTTTGCTGGCACACCGTATCCATATCACCCAGCAATTTTACAAAATGTGTCAGTTCCCGCATGGTGTGGGGCAGAAAAGGATGCAGTTCCCCTGGCCTTTTCAACAATACCATTCCTGTCCGCAAGTAAAGGAGCTTCAGAAGCTGCTCCTGCATATCCATGCATCTTGTCGCTTCCTTCTGGAAGATCTCCGTCTCTTCATCCTGATAATACTCCAGTCTGACGGCCTGGCTGCCCTCACTGAACATGGCATCTACTTCCGGCAGGTCTATCCGGTGTCCTGCAGGCAGCATTTTTTCCAGGTACCGATATGCCATATGGTGACATTCCCCTGCAAACCTGCCTGTCTCTGGCAAGGACACCAGTTTCCCATATCTGTTCAGATACCTCTCATGGATCGCTGTCTTAAGCTGCGTATAGTTGGCCGCCATCATCACGATCATATTGGGAATCGTGAAATAATTCCTAATATTTTCACACACCTCAAACACATCCCCCATGGACAAATCCGCATCGTCAATCTGGACCACCAGGTATTGCCTCCTAAAGCCGTCCCTCTCCCTGCGTCCTCCCTGGCAATAGATATGTAAGAACCGGTCTACCAGACCGCACAGGTTCTTCTTGAGCTGTGCGCTGTTTCCCAATTGTGCCAGAACCTCCAGATCGTCTTCCTCCACATTTTTTTCCTTCTGTAGATAATCAATGTTCTCATAGCATCTCTGAAACAGTGCAAGGATCTCTTCCCGCTCTCTCCGGAATTCCTTCTCATCCCTGGAATCCGTATGCTGATTCATCTGCTCAGAAAGCAGGTAAAACAATCGGGAAATCAGTACCCGCACAATGGACTCCCCGTGATCCAGGGAGGACGGATCTATGGGATCCAGTACTACAAAATCATATTTCTCTTTGTCTATGCCTCCCTCCCCAAAAAACTTTTTCTGTGGATCCCTGTCCTGGAGATATGCCGCATAAGACTGCATGGCCGTTGTCTTGCCCTGCCCCCGCTCTGCACAGAATGCGATCATGTTGTTGCCCATTCCATGGTACTTTGTCTGATATCCGGCCTCCTTATTTCCATCCAGGTATTTCTCCGTTTCCTGTATAATCTCACAGCAGATAGAGTTGGCTCTCTTATACACATC
>CAJUGH010000026.1 GCA_910586215.1 uncultured Acetatifactor sp.
AAAAGAATAAGTCTATAGCCTGTTCTGACTGGCTATAAACTTATTATACGAGGGAGGAACTGGTCATGGCCTGTTGGGATGGCCTGGATGCTGCCCTGGAGGATGCAGTGGTCCGGTTCAACAGGGAAAGTGACAGGTATCACATTACCGTGCAACTGTATGAGGATGAGGCCTGGCTGGATGCGAAGCTGGTCTCTTCAGATCCGCCGGATATGCTGGTTCTGCTGCCTTTGAATGTCAGAAAATATGGTGGGAAGCAGATACTGGAGGATCTGGATTCTTACCTGGCAGAAAGCAGTATACTGGACCGGAAGGATTTCCTGGCTGCCCCTTTGGAAGGCTATACCATAGAGGGAAGGCTGGTGGGGATTCCCTCAGAGTTCGTCTGCCATACCCTGGTGGCAGACAGGACGGTGGCAGGTCTCCAGGCTGGCTGGAGCCTGGAGGACATCATGGCCTTGACCGAAAAATATCCTCACCGGAAGCTGAATGGCAACTATATTCTCTGGAACCTAAAGAACCTGTGCGGGGATTACATCATGGATACCTTCATAGACAAGGACAGTGGGATATGCCTTCTGGACACGGAGGAATTCCGCAGCCTGCTGCTATGGCTGGAAGAAAGCTGTGGGAACCTGACGGATCCCACCATCATTGCAGAAGTGGAGGATCCGCTGATTTCCCAGGGAATGGTGCGTAATATTGTGGACTACATGGGAAATGTCTCGCGCCTGGGAGATGACATGATATCCATGGGCTATCCGTCCCCGGACGGCAGCCCTGGATATCTGGCGGCGGCCTTCCGGGCGGTGGGTATTGTGTCGAAGTCCCGGCACAAGGAAGGGGCCTGGCAGTTTATTGAGTATTTCCTGTGCCACCAGGAGGCAGACAATGGGGCTTATGCAAGTATGCCCACCCGCAGGGATCTTCTGGAGGAGATGCTGGAGGATGCCATGGAACCGAAGTATATCATGAATGAGGGGGAAGTATCCCTAGATAAGGCGGGGAACCCTATCATGCTGCCAAAATGGACGGTATATGGAACGGATTCTGATGGGAAGTTTGTGGAAAGAAATTACTATTGTGTTACCCAGGAGGAGGTAGACGGCCTGTTGGAACTGATATCCCAGGCTGATTTCTCCCCGGAGGATGGCCTGGAGACGGCTGTAATGGACATCATTGGCGAGGAGATGGGCAGTTACCTGGACGGGAGCAAGCCCATAGAGGAAGTGACGAAGATCATCCAGAGCAGGGTGAACACCCTGGTGCAGGAGAATATGTGAGGAAGGCTGTTTATACAATTGTGTAGGAGATTAGTGAGGAAAGATGCTTATACAATTGCGGCATCTGGATGGTGACTTGGATAAATCAGATGGGGTATAACGATGAAAACGAAAAGCGAAAACTCCTTGTTACAGAACCGCCCATGGATATGTATGGGCCTGTTGGCCATATGGCTTCTTCTGTTTCCTGCCTGTGGCGCAGCCCCTGGGGACGCGCCACAGGCAGAAGAGGATTTTGTCTATTTCCCCAGGCATCTGGCCACCTCTGCCAGTGGATCCTATGCACTGCCGGAGGAATTTAGGCGTCCCCAGGCGGTGGGGGACACCCTGTATTTCATGCAGGGAACCGCCACAGTCCAGACAGTCCGTAGGGCAGAGGTGCAGGAGGAAGAGGGGGAGGTGGACCTGGAAGGGGCACAGGTGGCGGTGGCCCTGTCCCCGAAAGGGATGGAGATGGAGGCCGGCAGGGGGTAGATACCGGATGAGGAAGGCATCCTTGCCATGCTGGACCAGGCCTTGGAGCGGGGGAAGGAAGCATTGCTACAGGAGGAAACGGCTACAACCGTGAAAGTGGATCCGGCTAAAATCTGCCTGTATTTCTCCATGGCAGATTACGGGGTGGACCGGGAGGGCAGCCTGTGCCTGGCCCTGTCGTGCAGCAGGGGAAATTTTGTTAACAGGGAGCATGTGGGAAGCCTGTTCTGCAGGAAGTCGCCAGAGGGGGAATGGGACTACCGCAGCTTCTTTCCGGGGTTGGAGGTACAGGCAGGCTGCCTGGCAGTGGACGGGGCCGGGGGACTGTATGTGCTGACAGAGGAAGGCATCCTGGGGGTGGACGGCCAGGGCAGGGAGGCAGGCCGGGTATCCACCAGTGCCTATAAGGATGAGAATTTCCTGTGGGAAAGGCTCCTGGGGGATCCGGAGGGTCATGCCTGTTACGTTGTCCAGGGGGAACATGGGATGAGCTGGAAGGGCGTGGCGCTGGGGAAAGAGGGGAATGTCCTTTTCCGGAAGGAAGACACGGTGTCCGGGGAGGACTGGCTGGACAATGTGGCCACGTACCAGGGAAACCTGCTGTACACCTATAACCAGGACGGGATCCTGCGGGAATCCTCCAGGGACGGTTCTTCCGACAGGGAGATCCTGCGGTGGCGGGACAGCGACCTGATCAGCAGGAATGTCCGGGCAGCCATGGTACTGGATCCGGACAGGATCCTGATATGGCATGAGGACCAGGGGGAGCAGGGACTGTTCCTTCTGTCCAGGATGCCCGCGGGGGAGGTGCCCCGGAAGAAGACGGTGGTGCTGGCGGCTTTGGCCCTGCCGGACTCCATGGCGGATGCCGTCACCCGCTTCAACAGGCAGGGCGGGGAGTACCAGGTGGTGGTGGAGGATTACGGGTATTCCAGTGGTGGGGCAGAAGGGGCGCTGGTACGCCTGGATGCCGCCCTGGTCTCCGGTGACCCGCCGGAACTGCTGTTGCTGGCAGGGCGGGATCTGGAGGGGGACATGGGGAAGGGGCTGCTGGAGGATCTGTCCCCCTACCTGGAAGCCAGTGACGCGCTGGGGCGGGAGGACTTCCTGGACAATGTGCTGGAGGGCTATACTGTTTCGGGAAAGCTGGCAGGGATACCCAGGCAGATGACCATGAAGGCCCTTGCGGGGCGTCTGTCCCAGCTGGGGGGGCTGTCCGGCGGCTGTACCATGGAGGACGTGTATGCCTTGATGGAGGACTATCCCGGCATGTGCCTGCTGGGGGATGGCACGGACTATGAACTGAATACCAGGGAATACCTGCTGGGCAGTTTCTGCGCGGCCTATTACCTGGAGACATTTGTGGACTGGGAGAAGGGGGAATGCCGGTTTGACAGCGAGGAATTCCGCAGGCTGCTCCTCTGGGTGGGGGAGCATGGGAAGGAGACCGTCCGGACTTCCGGGATACGCTTTCATGAGGTGGGTTCCATGCAGGAGGATGCCATGCTGATGGAAAGCTGGCTGGACTTCCAGGAGGCAGCCCAGTGGAAGGCACAGTTCGGGGAGGAGATCGGTCTCCTGGGATATCCCACGGCAGACGGCCGGGCCTATGCCCATATCTGGGTGGAGGCACCCCTGGGTATAGTGGCCGGATCCCCAAATAAGGAAGGGGCCTGGGAGTTCCTGGAGTACTACCTGGCAGGGGAGATGGAAGGTACCCTTTCCACCAGGAAGGAAATGCTCCGGGAGCAGATGGAGGAGGCTATGGAGCAGGAGTACATTGCAGGGGAACCACGTAGCAAAGGGGAAATGTGGTTAAACGGGGAGAGGGTTCCCTATTATGCCACTTCCCCGGAGATGGCCGGGATGGTGATGGCGTTCCTTGAGGAAGCAGATTTCACCCCGGCTTCCGGCCTGCGGGACAGGGTGGCCAGCATTGTGACGGAGGAGGCAGAACTTTACTATGGGGGCAGCAAGAGCCTGGACGAGGTGGTGGAGGTGATCCAGAACAGGGTGCAGCTTATGCTGGAGGAGAACCGTTGATAGAGTGCCGTCATATTTAGGGCATTTGCCAAATGTGCTGTTGCCTGTAGAGGGAAAGTTGCCTTGCCATGGCATGTTCCGAGAAAGCAATTTATTCTGGTATGATTGGATACGATTACAAATGGCTTTCAAGATATCGGTGCAGGGCGTTGCGTGTTTTAGGTGCAGGAGTAATGTTCGGCCAATAATCTTGTAAACACCGAAAAAACTGATATAATATAACATAAATAAGAGGAAAGCAGGGTGATATAAATGGGGGCATTGCCATTAGAAGATATGAGTAAAACATACCTGGAGCATTCCATGGTGATCCACAATTTTGTAATAAAAATCGGGAGTCAGATAAAAGATAGCCTTTGTCGTGTGTTTGGGGACAGTGTGCAGTATCAGTGGCGTGAGAATGACGACAAAGTAGTGATTCCGGATGTATCCATTATATGCAATATGAGAGATAGGAAAAATGTATCCTTTACCGGAATACCGCGCTTTGTCATGGAAGTGCTGTCAGATGCCACAGAAGAATATGACCGCAATGAGAAGATGGAGATCTATAGAAAGGCTGGTGTCTCCGAATACTGGATTGCAGACTGGAGAAAGAAGCAGGTTGAAATCTATATGTTTGACTGGAAGGAGGATGACACAGGTTATTCCTATCTATATAAGACAATCACGGAGAAGAATAAAGAAGAACTACAGATGGTAATGTTTCCGGGTCTGCATATTTCTTTTGACGAATTGTTTGATGTGGGATAGGGATCCAAGAACAGATAAGCGGTTGTGGGCAAAAGGAAGTTCTGCAGGGTGCCTGGAGGAGGCACTTTAGGAGAAATGACATAATTTGTGAATACCTGTCACTCCTGGAAATGTGAAATTAGGACCGGCTCCTTTATAATAGATATGAAGCGGCAAACCAGTGTTATTTCACTTTTAGAAGGAGGACAGAATGAAGAGAGATTCGGGAAAAGCATTTGCATCCGTACTGTTGGCCTGTGCAGTACAACTGTGTCTGGTGGCATGTGGTAATCCTGGGGGGAAAGGTGATGGATCCGACAGCCAGACATCTGGAAACGTGAAGGAAGAAGAGGGAAGTTCCGGGGAAGAGACAGGGAAAGAACCTGTGACGCAGACCATCACGATCAGCACCATTGACCATGAGGCAGGCAATGCCAACGTGGGGGATTATGCAGAGGAGATCCGCAACAGGATAGAAGAATATACAGGTGTCAATATAGAGATATCCTGGGTGGCAAATGATGTGCTGGAAGAGAAAAATTCGTTATATCTGACAGATCCCAAGACTATGCCTCAGATCATTACCTGGGGCAGCACCATGACCGGCAATGTGGTGGCAGCAGCAAAAAGTGGTGCATTTGTTGACTTGAATGATTACATCTGGGATTCGGAGAAATATCCCAACCTGTCTGCCATGTCCAGGGATGTGGCTGGGAATCTGACAATAGACGGGAAGCTGATTGCAGTGCCCCGCACCCGGGTGATTGGCCGTTACGGTCTGTCCTACCGAACGGACTGGTTTGAGGCTTTGCAGGAGGAATGGGAACTGGAGGAGCCGGATACCCCCGAAGCAGTGTATAAGATGTTATACGCGTTTACTTATGGGGACCCTGACGGAAACGGGGTGGACGACACCATAGGCATGGAGATGACACTTTATACAGGGCCATTCGACATTATCCAGACATGGTTCGGCTGTGGCAATGGCTGGGCAGAGGTAGACGGCCGTCTGGTTCCCGTGTGGATGCAGGAGGAATACTGGGACGCCGTAGACTATATCAAAAAACTGTATGATGACGGACTGATGCCAAAGGACTGGGCGTCCAGGCCTACCGACACCTGGTCAGACGGGTGCAAGACAGGCAAAAACGGGGTGTTTATCGATGTCCTGGATTCCGGAAAACGGATCTGGCAGTATTACCTGGCAGACGGGACCTATACAGCTTCCGTGACAGACCCTGGGAAAGCGGCTTCCATGACATTACATGGTGCAGTGAACGGCCACACCCTTGCCACATCCGGATATGCGGGCTATTTTACCCTGTCTGCATCTACCCTGGATACTCCTAAGAAGATAGAGGCAGCATTGACTTTCCTGGACAAACTCAATGATCCGGAAATGCTGATCCTGACCCAGTATGGCCTGGAAGGAATCCACTATGAGATCAATGAGGAAGGGTACCTGGTAGACCTGGATGTGGAAGATAAGGTCCTGGGGGCCAACTATACAGGGTTGAACCAGATGCTGGCCTATCTGCCTTCCATGGAGGTGTGTAATGAGTTGATTCCCCTTGAACAGGATGAACCCACCAAAGTGCTGAACCAGGCCTATGCAGATAACCTGCCCTATGCAATCGTCAATCCGGCATTGTCCTATCTGGTGAATTCCGCGGCCTACTCCGATGACGGTGCTGCCTTAGACACACAGATTGCAGCAGCCAGGACCCAGTATATCTGTGGCGCCATCACCAGGGAACAGTTTGAGGCAGAACTACAGAAAGCCAGGGACACGGGATATGACCAGATCATTGAGGAGGTAAACGCACAGTACCAGGCGAACCAGGAAAAATAGAGGAAAATATTCTGATACAGACAGCACCGGTTCTTGAGAACAGGAACCGGTGCTGTTTCGATGGGATATTCTGTAGGCAATTCCCTGTCTGGGGCTGGTAAGGCAGGCTGTAGAACAGGCCTGCCATTCTTGGATTTGGTACTCTTAAGATAATTTCCGGGAAGCCTGCCGGGTCTTGCAAGCATCCATTCCAACAGATTCCCTATACTCTTTGACCGTCATGTGATAATACCCTTTGAAAGCCTGCAGGAAGCTGCTGAGGCTGGAATAACCCGTCAGATCTGCGATTTCATCCACGGTGTATTCCCCACTGGCCAGGAAGGAGGCAGCGGCAGACATGCGGGAGGCAGTTCTCTTTTTCTGGAAGCCATATCCGTAGTATTCCTCCAGCAGCCGCTGGGTCTGGCGGCGGCACATTCCCGTGATGGCACAGACATCATCCAGGGTCAGATCCCTGTACTGGTACAGGAAAGCTTCTTCGATCTTCAACTGGACGGGGCCGATTTCTTTTGTCTTCCCAGGGAGAGCAGATGACATATTTCTGGCCAGCAGGACGAGATAATGCTGGAAACAGGCCGTGATGGAAAGCGTATGGCCAAGCTTAGTCTGGGCCAGTTCTTCGTGAATCATCCGGATGGTGCGGGCCATATTCTGGGAATCCCTGCCGTACCAGAAGGGATGGGAGCGCAGGGTATTGGTAATGTGGGAATTCTTATTAGGAATATCTGGTTCTTCCAGGTAGAAATACAGACAGTCTTCCTGCATGGGATCTGCCGTATCGGGATACTGGGCATGCTCCACACCCGGTCCGGTGACGAATAAGGTGCCGGGAGAAAGGGGATAACGGGTGTCCTGGACAGCCAGGATGCCTTTTCCTCCGTAGATATAGTGTATTTCGTAGCTGTTTTTGCTGTGGCTGTGCCGGGGAACGGCGGCCGTGATGGTTCCATGGGTAATCATTAGGATATGGAGCTTCTGCCCCTCCAGAATAAAGGAATAGTGTTCCCGCAATTCCAAGTGGATACCTCCTGCCCTCTGGGCGTTTGGACCTGGTGCCTTCTGCACGCAATGGGTGTTATGTCAGTATGCAAAGTATATCGGATTTGTGCGGCTGTGACAAGCATACTTTAGAAAATGTGACAAAGGTTGTGTAAATATGTCATGGCAAAAGGTGGAAAAGAAAAGTATGTTGCATTACAATAGGGAAGGAAACAAAAGGAATGAAAGTAGGAAGGAATAAGGAAGGAAAGCAAAAGCAGAAGGAGACAGCACATGGAACATGTTTTGGAAATGCAGTATCCATCCTCCTGGTGGCATGACCTATGGAGGGAAGGACTGGCAACGGGCAATGGCAGGACAGGGGCGAACCTGTACGGGGGCGCCAAGAGGGAGATCCTGCAGCTTGTGCGCCATGACCTATGGTACAACGGACTGGCGGGAGAAGTCCCGGATGTACAGGAGGCTTTTCACAGCCAGCGCAGGAAAATGGATGCGGGGAATTTCCGGGAAGCCAGTTGGGAAATCGTGAACGCAATGCGCGAAAAGGGGTATACTGCCAGACTGGAGTCCCATATTCCTGCCGCCCGCCTGGTGGTGGAGCAGTCTCCTGTGGAAGGATTTGCTTCCTTTAGACGGTATCTGGACATGGAACAGGCGCTTGCCAGCCAGCAATGGAAGGATGGCCCTATGACCATGCGCCGGGAGGTGTTCGTGTCCAGGGCGAAAGATATGGCAGTGTACCGTATGCTTGCAAAGGGGGAGGAGACAGGGGCAGATCTTGTGGAGTACACATTGTCTCTGGAGGCATACCGGAACGAAGGGGAACAGCCGGGGGATGCCATACAGCAGGTCTGGGATAGCGTCCGCGTGGAGGCGGTGTGCGAGGATGCCCATACCGCATATCTGTACTTCAATGCCAGCAGGAAGAGGAGCGATGGGACGGCAGGGGATTTCGGGGCTGTAGCCAGGGTATCCCTGGCAGAAGGCAGCCTGGAGAGCCAGGGGAACAGGATCCGGGTCAAGGGGGCCATGCAGGTCTTGGTCAAGGTGTGCCTGTATGTGGATGAGGAGCGGCAGGCAGCTTGGGGAAGGCTGCAGGAGTGGTTGGCAGGCCAGGCGGGAAGTTTTGAGGAGTTGCTGGCAGAAAGCGCTGCATTACACAGGTCCCTGTACCACAGCGCGAAGCTGCATCTGGGGAATGGACAGGGACAGAATAATTGGAGCCGGACCAATGAAGACCTGGTCATGGAAGCTTTTTCAGAGAAGCAGCCGGTAGAACTGATAGAGAAGCTGTGGCATTATGGAAGGTACCTGTTTATCTGCGGCAGCAGCCCCACGTCAAATCCGTTTCCGCTGTACGGCCTGTGGGGAGGCGGGTACCAGCTTCAGTGGTGCCATAACATGGCCAATGAGAATCTGCAGATGATCTACTGGCATAGCCTTGTGGGAAACCTGTCAGAGTATAACAGGGCCATCTTCCAGTACATGAATGACAGGATTCCTGCTTTCCGGGAAAATGGGAAGAAGCTGTTCGGGATCGATGGGATCTATATGACGGCAGGAACCACACCGGGAGTATCCTCCCCCACCCAGGTAGTCCCCGTGATTATCAACTGGGTGGGTGCAGCGGGATGGATTGCCCAGCATTATTATCAGTATTACCTGTACACCAGGGATATGGAATATGCCAGGGATGTCATGCTTCCCTATATGGATGGGGTGGCGGCATTCTATGAAGCATTTGTACAGTTTACGCCGGGCGAAGACGGCAGGGAAAGGGTGAGATTCTACCCCAGTGTTTCCCCGGAAAATACCCCCGGAAACTTCATGCCCCCGGATGGGAAACAGATGGCACATCCCATGCCCACAACGATCAATTCCACCATAGATCTGTCTATCCTAAAGGAGTTTTTTACCAACATGCTGGCAGTGGGCAGGATATGGGAGGAACCGCCTTTTGAGAAGGAGAGGACTGATAAATGGCAGAGGATCCTGGATGCCATACCGGAGTTTACATGCAACAGGGAAGGGGCTGTGAAGGAATGGCAGGAGGATCTGTTCGAGGATAGATATGAGCACCGGCACCTGTCCCATATCTATCCGGTATTTCCGGGATATGAACTGTATCCGGAGAAAGACGAAGACCGGGTGAGGGCTTATGAGAAGGCCGTGAGTCTTCGGAAAGTGGATGCGCAGACAGGCTGGTCCATGGCGCATATGGCGGCAATTTATGCCAGGTTTCGAAATGGCGCAAGGGCCATGGCCTGTCTGGACAACATGGCCAAAAGCTCCCTGTTACACAATTTCTTTACCCTGCATAATGACTGGAGAGGAATGAACATATCCCTAAATATGGATCCGGCCCCGGTACAGTTGGACGCCATTATGGGGTATGTGAATGCCATACAGGAAATGCTCCTGTACGCAGCGCCGGGCTATATCGCCCTGCTTCCGGCCCTGGAGGAGAGGCTGTATGTGGGAGAACTGGAGGACTTCCGATATAGCGATGGATCCATATGCATGAGATGGGACAGGCAGAAGGGTTATCTGGACTGTAAGATTGTGCCGCTTTGTGCCCACAGGGTACAGATCGTGCTGCCGGATTTCGTGGAACAGGCAGAGTGGAAGAAGACAGGACCCGTGCAGGTAAAGGAACTTCGGGAACATGTGTGGGAAGTAGTATTCCTGGCACAGGAGGACTGGGTAATGTGCAACAGTTCAGCCCGCGCCATTCGGACAGGGCTAGCGTGTGACAGAATAGAGAAGGAAACAGAGGAAAAGGTAAAGGAAAAGGAAGCAGAGGAAAAGGTAAAGGAAAAGGAAGCAGAGGAAAAGGAAGAATAGAAAAAAGAAGCAGGGAAAAAAGAAGAATAGGAATAAAGAAAAGAAGTATAGAAAAAAGAGGCAGAAAAGGCTCCGGGATATCACGGAGCCTTCTCTACTTCCTGAATGGCCCCGGTGATGCCGATACCCTTCAGCAATTCTTCAAGCTGTTCCACGGAAGAGGAGGAGAAATCTTCCGCCATAAGGAAGACACCCGTAGCTGTTACAGCCTGATCCTCCCCAGCCACAAATGACACCATCACAGAATAGCCTTCCCGGAAGGTGTACAGGTACAGGGTGTTGTGCTCCAGACTACTGCTTACAAAGGTTTTGGATGCCGTATAGACAGAGGCGGTGGCCAGGGCGGCAGATCCCTGTCTGGCGTTCAGCTGGCTGGCCAGGGAGGAAGCAGTCCTGTTATTTAAGAAGGTCCGAAGGGAATCGGAGAAGCCGTCCAGGGGATTGCTTTCCCCCAGAAGTGCCAGCAATTTTCCCGTGTCGGGAACAGTGACTTCGTATACTGCCTGGGGAGTGGCATAGTCACCGACGGCCAGTTTGTCCCGGAGTGCCTCTATCTCGCCCGATGCCATACCATACAGTTCCCCATAGCTGCTGCTTTTCACCATTTCTTCCATCAGCCCTATGACATCAAGGCCATGTGCATATAAGGATCTGCTGCTTCCGCTCCGGGCAGCACAGCCCGGAAGAAAACAGGCCAGTAACAGGGGCAGTACGCATAGGAAAAGGCAGGTAACGCTCCTGTTTATGGGATGCCTCTTCCCGGCGGGCAGCCAGGTGGGCTGGGCAGGGATTTCGTTTGCTGGTTTCATGGATGGTTTTCCTCCTGATTGGTTATCTGCATATATGGTTCTCCGGAAGATTTCTACTGCTTCTGTTTCCGGATGAGATTCTGTATGGGATCCGGGTGCATTCTTCTCTCATTTTAGCACTGCACATGTTTGCGGTCAATGTCAAAAGGAAAGATGATCTGTTTGGTTCAAGTGAATCTCTTGTGTTCCCGGAGGGGTTCGATTATAATAGGTTGTAGAATCTGGGTGGAACAGGAACGGGGGTATAAACATGGCAATTATAGGCATAGACCTGGGAACAACCAATAGTCTGGCGGCCTGTTGGAAGGACGGCAGTCTGGAACTGATTCCCAATGAGAACGGGGAGGTGCTCTTCCCCAGTGCGGTAGGGTATGTGGAAGGGGAGGGCTTCCTGGTGGGGACTGCGGCCAAGGAGCGGCTGCTGACCCACCCTGGTGACACAGTGGCCTCCTTCAAGTGTTTTATGGGCACGGCAAAGGAGTACAGACTGGGGGGCAGGACATATACACCCATGGAACTGTCGGCCATGGTGCTGGAGCGGCTGAGACGGAACGCGGAGAGAGTGCTGCAGGAGGAGATTGAAGAGGCCATCGTGACAGTTCCGGCGTATTTTAATGACAAACAGAGGAGTGATACGAAAAAGGCGGCCCAGGTAGCAGGGCTTAAGGTAGAGCGTCTGATCAATGAGCCATCGGCTGCCGCCCTGGCCTACCGGATGGCTGCAGGAGAAGAAGACAGGACGCTGATCGTCTTCGACTTCGGGGGTGGTACCCTGGATCTGTCCTATGTGGAATGTTTCGACAATGTGATAGAGATTGTAGCTGTGGCCGGGGACAACCATTTGGGCGGGGATGACATTGACAAGGCCATCCAGGCCTATTTCTGCAGGGAAAATGGCCTTGCAGAGGAGAAGCTGACCCTGGAGGAACTGGCCGGAATCAGGCATCTGGCAGAGCAATCCAAATGTGCCCTGTCTGCCACCGGGCAGGTAGATATGGAACTGGAGGTGGGAGGCAGGGTGTGTAGGGCCCGGCTGACAGAGGATGTGCTCTTTGAACTGTGTATGCCGCTGTTTGGGAAGATGAAGGAGCTATTCCTGCACCTTCTGGAGGATGCGGATTCCAGGGTGTCCCAGGTAGACGACCTGGTGATGGTGGGCGGTTCCTCCAGGCTGGGGGTGGTGAGACGGTTCCTGTCGGAACTTCTGGGGAAGGAGCCTGTGGTGCTGGATGAGACAGACCGGGTGGTGGCCCTGGGGGCAGGGATCTATGCGGGAATCCGCAGGCGCGGGGAGGAGATCCGGGACATGCTGCTGACGGACGTGTGTCCTTTCACCCTGGGGATAGGGATCTGGAACCGGAGCGGCCAGGACAGGAATATCTTAAGTCCCATGATTGAGCGCAATTCCACGCTTCCGGCTTCCGTGAAGAACCGGTTCATCACCACCAGCGATTACCAGAGGGAGATCCTGGTGAAGATCTACCAGGGGGAAGAGTACTATGTGGACGACAATGCATACCTGGGAGAGGTAGCCATAGAAGTAGCCTTGAAACCGGCGGGACAAGCCTGGGTGGACGTGCAGTTCACCTATGATATCAACGGTATCCTGCATGTATCGGTGGAAAATGAGATGGGGGAGCGCAGACAGATTTTCCTGGCAAACCAGGCCTTAAGCCCGGAAGAACTGGAGCGGTATGCAAAGGAGATGGAGAAGATCATGCTGCCGCCCATAGAGCAGCCTGAAAATCAGAAGATGCTGGCCCGGTTCCTGGAATATTTCGAGAACAGCACCGGGGAGCGGCGGGAGCAGATCGGGGCCATGATAGGCTACGTCACACGGGGGCTGTGCAGCGGCAGGAAAAAGGCGGTAAGGAATGCCCAGGAGGTTGCCAGGCAGTGGTTGTCCATGCTGGAGGAAAGTCAGGAGACAAAAGAGGAGCGGCTGTTTGACGGGAGGGATTTCTATGGCTGGGACGAGGAGACAGACTGGGATGAGGGGGAAGAGAATTGGAATCGCGAAGAAGTAGAAGAAGCGCATGAGGATGAAAGAGAAGAGAGACGGGGTAGCAAAGAATCAAAGCAGGATGTGGAAAAAGAAGGCAGGGATGACAGAGAAGTAAAGCAGGGCGACAGAGAAGTAAAGCAGGGCGACAGAGAAAAGGATGGGGATGACAGAGAAGTGAAGCAGGATGATAGAGAAGAAAACCGGGACGGAGAAGAAGTGAACCGGGCTGACGGGGAGAGGGAGCAGGGCAATGGCAAGTGAGATATGGGGACTATTAGGAATAGCACCGACTACTGACAAAAAGGCCATCCGTAGCGCCTACGCAGCCCAGTCAAGGCTGCACCATCCGGAGGAGGAACCGGAATATTTCGTGAGACTGAACCAGGCTTACAGGCAGGCGCTGGGCTTTGCCCAGACAGGCGGGGGTGGGAATGTTGGTGCAGGAAATGAGGAGGAGAAGGAATCTGCCGAGAGGAACCGCAGGAAGGTAGTAAGAAAGCGGGAGTCTGCCGCAGAGATGGATGGTTCCGGGAAAGAGGAGGGAAAACGGGAATTTGTAGTTGGGACAGATGAGTCTGGAGAAGATGAGAGCAAACAGGAGTCTGTAGCTGAGACAAATGGTTCCGGGGAATACAGGGAAGTGGTAAGAAAGCGGGTGTCCGCAGTTGAGGCGGATCATTCCGGGGAAGACGGAAGAAAGCCGGAATCTGCCACAGAGACGACTGGTTTCCCGAAGGAAGTGCTGGATAAGGAAACTGCCCAGACAGATGCCGGGGAGGGCGAAGCTTCTCTCTTGGAGCGGCTGGCCGGAGCCTGGCAGAAGGCCATACAGGAGAGCATGGAAACCGGTGCCCTGCATGATTTCATCACCCTTTTTACCAATGCAAAACAGGCGAAAGTGGCCGACACCTGGAGGCGTTTTTTCCTAACAGAAGCCTTTCTGAGGGAGCAGTATACAGAGGATTTTGCCAGGGGTCTGTATACTTATCTGATGGGGCAGGAGGTCTTTCCCTGGGACAATCTTCCCATGGGCCTGCTCCAGGAGTTGGCTATCGCCTATGCGCTGGTGCCCCATTTTGCCGGGGAAGAGTATGGGGAGGGGATGAAATATCCCAAGGAATGGTACAAGGTCTCCGTGGAACAGACTTTTCCCGCCAGGAAGCAGGTGGCGGAGATTTTTAACAGGCAGGGCTGGGAGTGTGACCTAAAATCCATGACCAGGCGGATGTTGAAGCAGCCCGCCAACAAGGTGCGCCACAACGCCTTTTCCGACTATCTGAACTTAAAGGAGATGGGGCGCGGTGGGCAGCTTACGGAGGCGGAAAAGGAGACCTGGCAGCATATCCTGGGCCTGGGGCAGGTACATTACCTGTATGAGCGTAACGGTAAGCGCCTGGGCAGCGGGGACTACGAGAGCCGCAGTGAATGTGTGGTGAAGCTCTATGTCCAGTGGCTGAAGGAGGAACGTCTGCCGGAATGTGTACTGAAGTTCCTGTATCAGAAGTTTGCCTTCCGGGAACTGGATCGCAGCAGCACCAGGGGGCTGTATGGGGCCTTGAAGGAGCAGGTGTTAATCCAGCTTCCCCAGACGGAGGAACTGCTCTTTGGCCAGGATGGCGTGGAGCAGAAGGTGACGAAGGTGTACCGGATCTGTTCCCGGATCATCAATGATAATCAGAACAACTATGAGAAATCTATCTATGAGGAAACGCCTAAGATCCGGGAGCAGGTGGAGGCTTTGCTTGCCATGCCGGAGTGGAGGGAACTGTCGGGAAGCAGGGG
This sequence comes from uncultured Acetatifactor sp., assembly GCA_910586215.1. Classification (GTDB taxonomy): domain Bacteria; phylum Bacillota; class Clostridia; order Lachnospirales; family Lachnospiraceae; genus Acetatifactor. The sequence continues at coordinate 14,824 of CAJUGH010000026.1, forward strand.
GCTGTTCGACAAACTCTATGGGGGTGCAAAGCGGCTTGTGATGCCCCGTTCCCTGGCAGAGGGGCTGATTTTGTACCTGGAACAGGGGGACTATCCGGAGCCGAAGCGCACGGAGCTTTTGGAGAGTCTGCTGCGCTCCCTGTCCACAAGTCAGATGTGTAGGGAGATCGACTATCATTTCCGGATGTCATTTTCGCCAGTGGACATGGACAGGCTGGAGGAGAATAGGGATTTCTGGCAGTATTACCTTATGCGGGGATATGGCTTCCGTCACAGCCGGATCCGGGGAAACTGGGAGGAAGGATATCTGTACGAGATGAATGGGGAGTGCTATCTCCCAGCATATATTCGCTATCTCTATGCACCCTCCAAGGTGTGGCAGAAGGCTTTTACCGGGTTCTGTGAGGAGACGGAGTCCATTTCCAACCCGGTGAGCGCAGTATGTGCCCTGCCGGACGGGAGGCTCCTGCGGGTGGAATTCCATTTTCACTACTGCCTGTATTTTGTGGAAGAAGTGCCAGTGCTGTCCCCGGTGTTGTCCTTTGCCGAACTGCGCCGGTGGGCAGAGGGGTATTCCCGGGCGCAGGATTTCTTTTTCCTGCTGGCCGTGACAGCCATTGAGCCTTCCGAGCGTAAGGAAGCGGAGGAGTTCATCTTGCAGTGTCTGGGGAGGCTTCCCCTGTATCCTCATATCCGTTCCCTGGTAGCCAGGATGCTGGCGGCAGACAATGACCGTCTGCCAGTGGGGACAAAAGCGGTTTACTATGAGGAACAGGAGCGGTTCTGCTTCCGGGCGGTGGTGAGCAGTGAGGGAATCCGTATTTATCGCCAGATGGAGTTCGGCTGGGAGGACAGGATTTTTAGGAGGGCAGAATTTGGCTGGAAAGAGGTTCCGCCGCCAATGGAGTTTCTGTGCGGACAGGATGTATGTGGGGAGGGATGCTGGAAGGAAGTATGCCGGCAGGAATCCCAAGGGAAAGAAATTTTCCCGCAGGATGCGGAACTGGAAGAGGGTGTGCGGGGCATCCTGCGCCTGCTGCGGCAGCCTAAGCCCGTGCGCCTGGCAGTGGAGAACCTGGAGGGGATGGATCCACTGCAGAAAGCCCAGGCGGTCTTGAGGAATATGGAATTTCCGGAAAAACCGGAGGGATACTGTGTGCTGCGCTATGGGAAGGATAAGGAAAGACGTCATGACAAGGTGTTTTATGGTGCCCTGTGGCCCTTCGGTTTTCCCATCGGTGCCCATTCCACGGAATATGAGAGAACCTTGCATTTCCATATGGATGTCTCCCGGACGAAGATCAAGGAGGGGAAGTGCTATGTAGGGCGTTTCGGATGGGGGTTCAAATACTCGCATCTGTCAGACTATGGCCCTGTATGCGTCTACCAGGGGGACAGCGGCACATATTACGCGGATGGTGCCATCAAAATGTACCGGGCCGAAAGCCTGGACAAGCTCCTTGCAGATTACCTGGGCCAGGAACTGGAAGGGGTTACGGAGGTGGAGACCTATGGAGGGCTTCTCACCATATCCAGGCTGGATCATAGGCTGGAATACTGCTATGGGGAGGCAGATCTGGAGGCATCCTTCCGTGGCCAGGGACAGACCATGGTAGATTTCCATACCATATTTGGGGGATACAGGCTATGGGAGGCCTTTGCCCGGTGGATGGATGCAGCCCTGGAGAAGGGACTGCCGGACTGGGTGAATGTCCTTACCATTGGCCAGAACCTGGGGAACAGAGAAGGGGAGGGAAGCCTCCTGTCCCTCACGGCAAGCCATGTGGAAGAAGTGAACCTGGATCTGCTGGAATGGCAGGAGCGGTTGATGGAAGAGGATTCCCAGAGGGAAGACGGAAAGGAAAAACCGGCCGGGGAAGAGGAAGATCAGAAACAGAGGGACGAGGAAGAGAAGAAGCAGGAAGGGCAAAAACGAGAAGGGCAGAAACAGCAGGAAGAGGAAGGGCAGGATGTATACCAGGAATGGGAATGCCCACAAGAACAGGGTGTACAGAGAGGATTACAGAAAGAGGGGACTTCTGGATATGAGGAGTATCCGTTGGAAGCACCATACTTTGTCTGGGGAAAAGGACTCACCGTCCAAGCCGGGCGACAGACCTTGAAGGATGTGGTACAATGGTATCTGGAGGAAGGGTCAGGTGAGGGGGCGAAGCTACTGAAAAGCCTTCAGATCCGGGTGGAGATAACAGACCAGGTGACTGTGTAGGAAGAAAGGCTCTTGCGCGGAAGTCTGGCAACAAATACAAGGTGGTGAACCGCCGTCTCGGGGACAGGGTTTTGGCTTTGCAGGAGAGGCTGCCGGAACTGTTATGATGGGGGAATTTAGGATGGCACGCGTGAAACAATTTCCCATACCAGATGGACGGTATCTTGTTTTTCTCTTCTGTACGGATCAGTATGAGGGAGATCTCATCTCTTCCAGGGAAGGAAATATGTACTGGATCAGAAAGGAAGAATTGTCAAGCGTGAACCTGGTAGATGATTTTGAAGAGCTTCTAGAGGTGATGCTGAATGACAATTTAAATGAGTTTCAATATGTCATAGAGGATGGTAAGTGGAAAATCGTACAGAAATGACTTTTTTCACTTCGGTTGTGATTTTGTATATGAAGAAGGAAAAGCAGGATGGCAGAGAAGGCAGACGGGGGATGGCAGGATGCATGAGACAACGAAAGGGACTGTGCTTTTCTATGGGATTCCGGCCTATGGCCATACGCTTTCCAACCTGTATCTGGCCGGGAGGCTGGCAGAGGCTGGATTCCGGGTGGTCTATTATTCGGCAGGGCCTTTCCGGAAGGTAATCCGGGAAAACGGCTGCGAATACAGGCCGTATCCCATGGACTGGAGGGAACTGGACTTAAGGGATGGGGAGAGGATCTTAAAGCTGTACCGCCTGATCCTCCAATATACGGACCAGATGCTGCCGGATCTTCTGCGCCAGGCCAGGCAGGAACGTCCCAGGGCCATTTTGTTTGAGTCCCTGGCCCTGTGGGGAAGGGCTGTGGGACAACTGTTGGGACTGCCTTCCTTTTCCTTCTATAGTATTGCTGCCATTGACTGGACCTGGGGGTGGCAGGAAGAAAAGAGACCATGGCCTGGCAGCAGGGAGAGGGTGTTGGGTAGAGGTAGGCGGTCATGGCCTGGCAGCAGAGGGAGGGTGCTGGGTGGAAGTGGGGGATTGTCTGACAGCGGAAAGAGAGAGCTTGAGACAGGCTGGAAACGGGGACATCAGAAAGGGAAGGGCTGCACAGGTTCCCGGACAGTGCGTCTTCCGGTAAGTCCCTGGGAAAAAGGCCTCGGGGCATATGCGCCTGGATTCTCCGCAGGTTTTTTACGCTATGTGGGGGAACTTCCAGGAACCATGTCCTATGTGCGGCGGCTGAGAGGAAAGTATGGTTTGCAGAGGCTTGGTCTGCTGCAGGTGCTGATGAACCGGGGAGATTACAACCTCTGTGGGTATTCCAGGCTATTTCAGCCGGGAGGGCACCTGTTCGGGGGAACCTACAGGTTTGTAGGCCCCTTGTCTGTCCACCGGCGGGCCGTGGAACACAATGATTTCACCTGGCCGGAAGCTTCTGGCGGTGCGGTGCGGGTCTACATTTCCCTGGGAACCATATTCAATAGAAATGAGAGGCTGTTACAGGAGGTGATCCACCAGTTTGGCGATCCTGGTGGGGGAAAGGGAACCAGGGATTGCAGCAAAGAAAGAGACTCTGGCAAGGTGTCCTTCCAGGTAGTACTGGTCTGGGAAGGAGAACGCCAGTTTCCACGGAATTTTATTGTACGTCCCTTTGTGGACCAGAGTGCGGTTCTGGGGCAGGCGGATCTTTTTATCACGGCGGGGGGTGTGAATAGCATCCATGAAGCGTTGTATTTCGGGGTACCCTGCCTGTTGTGTCCCCAGCAGGGGGAACAGCTTGTGAATGCGAGACAGTTTGAGCGGCTGGGATTTGGCAGGATACTGCGGGATCCTGCCAGGCTGCGGCAGGAAGCGCTGGCCTGTATGGCGCTGAGGAAGGGCTGGAAGGAAAAGCGGCGGGCTGCCATGACGGCGGTATCCCTGGAGGAGGTGCTGGAGATGTTCGAAGGGCTGTAGGAAGTCAAATCAGAAAGGCTGGGGACTTAGGGTCATACGGAACGTGGAAAATCCCGGATACAGTCAAGGGCAAAAGAAGGGGACGGGTATGGAGGAAAACGTATGGGAGAACCACATGAGACAGAGAAGGTAAATGAAAGGACAGCAGGAAGGACGGCGGACAGGACGACAGACAGGACAGGAAAGCAGACTGTCCTGGTGACAGGTGCCACAGGTTTCCTGGGGGAATACCTGGTGCGGCGGCTGGTGAAGGAATACAGGGTACTGGCCCTGGGGCGGAACCAGGAGAAGGGCAGGGGGCTGGAAGCATACGGCGCTGTGTTCTGTCCGGGGGATTTTACGGACAGGGAAAGCTGTGCCTCTTATTTTGAGGGAGTGGACTATGTGATCCACGCAGGTGCCCTTTCCACGGTGTGGGGAAAGTGGGAGGATTTTTACCAGACGAATGTGGTGGGAACCCACCTGGTGGCGGCCCTGTGTCTGGTGAAAGGCATTAGGCGGCTGGTCTACGTCTCCTCCCCCAGTATCTATACCGGGAGGGAAGACCAGTATCAGATCCGGGAGGAGCAGGCACCCAGGCAGAATAACTTAAACTATTATATCAAGACCAAGCTTATGGCGGAGCGGGTCATCCGCAAATGGGAGAAAAGGGGCCTGGAGACGGTGATCCTGCGTCCCAGGGGGCTGATCGGCATCGGGGATACCAGCCTGGTACCCAGACTTCTTCGGGCCAACGGGAAGACGGGGATTCCTCTTTTCCGGAATGGCAGGAACCTGGTGGACATCACCAGTGTGGAGAATGTGGCCCTGGCCTGTGAACTGGCCATGAAGGCACCGGGGGCTTCCGGCAAAGTCTTCAATATTACCAATGGGGAGCCGATGGCATTTGGCCGGATCCTGGAGCAGTTCCTGGCAGCCATCGGGGAAAAACCCCGCTATCTGCGGCTTCCTTTTGGGGCAGTGTATGCTGTGGCAGAGGGGCTGGAGTGGGCATACCGCACATTTGGGCTGTCCGGGGAGCCACCCTTGACCCGGTACACGGTCTGTACCCTGGGATATGCCCAGACTATGGATATCCGGCGGGCCAAGGAGATCCTTTCGTATGAGCCGGAGAAGACCCTGGCGGAATCCATCCGGGAGTATGGGATCTGGTGGCGTGAGCAGGGTAGAAAGGGAGGGCCGGACGGAGCCGGTGACAGGGAAGAGCAAAGCAATCCCGGCAGGAAGGATAACGGAAGGCCAGGTGTAACAGGGTGGCCTGGCAGCAGGAAGCTGGCCGGGAAGGAAGGCAAGGATCCGGGACTCCCGGCCCGGCCCGGCAGGATAACAAAGGTGCGGACATACCGCTGTGGTTCCTGCACCAACAATCTGGGAATCATTTTCCGAAGAGGTATCGGGGACCGGGGAGGGATGCCCGGTTCTGGCGGGAGGGGCTTTTTTCAGGGAACTGTCTGGGAGAAGCGGCAATTTCCTGCCAGGGCTGTGCTGATCCGCCACAGGGATCTTGGCAATATCCTCTATGACACCGGGTATTCCATGAAAATCTTCCAGGGGGGAGCAGGGCTTAGGCTGTACCGTCTGCTGAACCCGGTGCAGCTTAGGGAAGAGGAAACGATTGCCCGGAGGTTACAGAAGGATGGGATCCCACCAGAAAGTGTGAAGACAATCCTTCTTTCCCATGCCCATCCGGATCATGTGGGGGGACTGGCGCAGTTTACTGGCTATAGGCTGGTAGCCTTGGAGGAGACCTTGAATGCCCTGCACAAGCCCCGTATCCGTAATCTGATGTTCCGTGCGCTGGTGCCCCCAGAGGGCTGTATCTGTGGGGAAACGGCACTTGAAAATCCATTGGAAGAACATTTTCTCTGTACCTATTTTGAGGAAGTATATGACCTGTTCGGGGACGGCAGCCTTCTGGGGGTACGCCTGGACGGGCATTGCAAAGGACAGATGGGGATGTGGATTCCGGATGCGGATCTTTTCCTGGCGGCGGATGCCTGCTGGGGAGGGGATCTGGTGCGTGCTACCCGGCATATGCGTCTGGTGCCAAGGTTGCTGCAGAACGATTTCGCTATCTATGAGGATAGCCTGCGGAGAATCTGTCGCATGAAACAGGATTATCCACAGATCAAGGTGTGGTTCACACACCAGAAGGGGATATGAAAAACGGCGTTGGGAAACGGCCCGGAGCAGTGTTCTTTGCAGGGACCAGCTGGGCTGACTGGCGCACAGAGGGACAGCAGCATGACAGATCAGTTGAAAGTACTCAAATATTATCTATACTACAAGTATATTCTACCACGCAACCCTTTTCTCCGGGACAGGAAGGCCTTGAAACAATGGCAGGGAAAGAAACTGGAAAAGCACCTGGCATATGTGGCAGGGCACGTTCCTCTTTATAGAGGGAGGCGGAAACTGTCTTCCTATCCTGTGATAGATAAGGCCTTCATGATGAAGCATTTCGACAGGATGAATACGGTGAGAATCAGTCGGAAGGAGGCAGAAGCTTTTGCCCTCCGGGCAGAGAGGGACCGGGATTTTGCCCCGAAGCTGCGGGGGGTTACGGTGGGGTTGAGCTCCGGCACCTCCGGTCACAGGGGGATCTTCCTGGTGTCAGATGAGGAGAAAGTGCGCTGGGCGGGTTATGTGCTGGCAAAATTCCTGCCGGGAAGTATCCTGGAATCCATGGACATTGCCTTTTTCATGCGGGCAGACAGTAACCTTTACCAGGCGGTGAACTCCAGACGGATCCGGTTTCACTTTTTTGATATCTACCAGGACATGGAGGAGCACATAAAGCGGCTGGAGGCGCTGCAGCCCAGGATCCTGGTGGGACAGCCTTCCCTGCTTCTGATGCTGGGTGAGCAGGTTGAGCGGGGCGCCCTGCACATTTCCCCTGAGGTACTCATTTCCATTGCGGAGGTCCTGGAGGGGGAGGACGAAACCCGGCTGAAGAAAGTATTTCGGCAGAAGGTGATCCACCAGGTCTACCAATGTACGGAAGGGTGCCTGGCCTCCACCTGCCCCCTGGGAACACTCCATCTGAATGAGGACATTGTACATATTGGGCGTCAATACCTGGAAGGACGCCGGTTCGTGCCCATCGTGACGGATTTCGAGAGAAAAGCCCAGCCCATGATCCGCTACCGCCTTAACGATATTCTGGTGGAGCGGGAGAAACCCTGCGCCTGCGGGAGTCCCTTCCTGGCCCTGGAGAAGATTGAAGGCAGGGAGGATGACATGTTTTCCTTCCTGGATGAGCAGGGAAGGGAGAAATGGATCTTCCCGGATTTCATCCGCAGGTGTGTGCTGTTTGCCGGGGTGAAAAGGGGGGAAAGAGGGGGAGCCGTGGCAGCCAGGAAGGGGGAAGGAAGTGCAGGGGGAAAAAAGACAGCCAGGGATAGGGCAGAAGGCACTTGGGAATACCGGGTGGTGCAGAGTCCGGACAGGAGCATCACGGTCTATGCCGAATTAAGTCCGGCAGAAGAGGAGGCAGTGCGCCGGGAGTTCCAGAAGCTTATCCGGGACAGGGAACTGGTCCTGCCGGAGATTTGCTTTGCCCCATATGACAGGGAATTGGGGAAGAAGCTGAAGCGGATCCAGAGAATCCAGGCGTCTGAAACAAAAAACCGGGATTTATAGTTGGGAAGCAATAAACATTGTTTGTGCCGCTGAAGCGGCATGTCTGGAAGTTTGGCAGTAAACTTTCATATTTTAATTGGTATGCCCGCTGAAGCGGGATTGGGGGATGAGAATGGAAAACGGACAGATCAAGAGACGAGTAAAGCTGGCAGGCATGGGAAGAGCCATAGCAGGCGGTAAGGTGGTATTCGGCGGGGAGACCAGGTACCGGCTTACGGCCGGGGAGACCTTGCTGGACCTGGCAATGGAAGCCGCTAATCTGGCACTGGGGGATGCCGGGATACATATGGAAGATGTGGACTGCATTGTCTGCGCCATGGCAACGCCCCTGCAGGCCATACCCTGCAATGCGGCTCTGATCCATGAACGGATGGCCAAGGGTCTGGACATTCCGGCCATGGATATCAACACCACATGCACCAGTTTTATCAGTGCCCTGGATGTGATGTCCTGTATGATAACGGGCGGGAGGTATGGGACAGTGCTGGTCCTGGCCGGGGATACGGCGTCTGCCGCCTTGAACCCGGACCAGAAGGAGAGTTATGAACTGTTCTCAGACGGGGCTGCAGCCTGTGTGCTCACCAAGACAGGGCCAGGGGAGGATTCGGAGATCCTCTACAGCCGCCAGTGTACCTGGTCAGAGGGTGCCCATGACACCCAGATCCGGGGCGGGGGTGGACTGATGCCTGCATTCTCCATGACAGAGGAGAACCGGACAGACTATTATTTTGACATGAAGGGCATCAAGATCCTGCGGCTTTGTGGGAAGAAGCTACCCGGGTTTGTGGAGGAATGTCTTGCGGAGGCAGGGATTACCAGGGAGGAGATTGGTCTGGTGGTTCCCCACCAGGCCAGCAAGGCACTGGATATCATCATGCCCCGGCTGGGCTTTTCGGGGGATACTTATATAAACCGTGTGTCCACATATGGCAATCTGGTTTCTGCCTCGGTGCCCAATGCCCTGTGTGAAGCCGTCCAGGAGGGGATGATCCGGCGCGGGGATCTGGTGCTGCTTATGGGGACAGCAGCAGGGCTTACAGTGAATTTCCTGCTGCTCAGATATTGAGTACTTTTCATAAGGGGCTTAACCATATCACAAAGGGCTTTACTCCGAAGGGGTGTTTCCGACAGTAACCGGGAACTTTTCCGTGGACTTTTTTGGGCCATGGTTTCAGTTGCGCAGTTTTCAGAAAAGTGGTAAAATATTGGGACAGAAAGCGTTGACATTTTTGCCGGGGAAAGTGCCGGGAGGGATTATGGAAGAAATTGTTCTCAAAACGGATGAAGATGATGGTGTGGATGATGCCGGCACCATTTCGTTTGGCCAGGTGGAGGAAGAGCCGGAACGCCAGGGGAGCGAGAAGGGGATCTACCCTGCATCCAGCATTAAGATTGACCGGGTCCAATACTCCATATTTGAGATGAAGCGGCGTTACGACCGTGGAAATATCTGCCTGGATCCTGATTTCCAGAGAGGAATTGTGTGGAAACCGAGACAGAAGTCGGAACTGATAGAATCAGTCATCATGGGGATTCCCCTGCCGCTGATCTACATGGCAGAGACCATGGAGGGGAAGCTGGTAATCGTGGACGGCAGGCAGCGCCTGACGACTTTCTTCGATTATATGGATAATCAATTTGCACTGAATGGACTGCGGATCCTGCCAGAACTGAACCGTTATAAATTTGAAGATCTGGAGAAGGACAGTGGAAAGCGCAAATTTGCCATTGATATTGAAGACTTCCAGCTGGTTATCCAGATTATCAAGTATCCTACGCCGGACAGAGTCCGTTTTGACATATTTGACCGGGTGAACAGGGGAGGAACACCGCTGAACAACCAGGAGATGCGTAATGCCCTATACCAGGGCAAGTCCACCAGGCTTCTGAAGGTACTGGCATCCACCGAAGAGTTTAAGGCAGCCACAGGATATTCCATTTCTTCCACGCATATGAAGGATAAATACATTATTCTGCGTGCAATTGGTTTCTACCTGTGGAAAGTGGGATTTGAAAGCCTGTTTTGTTTTATTGCCATGCTGTTGGAGAACGTACCCACGGTTACGATAGGCCGGATTTCCAGCGCTGTGTCGGAAATGCTGGAGGACAGCGTATTTCTACAATCCTTGACCTATAATGTGGACAGTGCATCCAGTGTGTGGTGCAGGATGCAGATGGTTGAAAAATGGTTTGAACGGATAGAAGCCGCTGAAGCAGGTGGAGAGGTATAAGCAATGGTAAGCAGGGTATTGATAGACGGATACAAGAGCATAGGCAGGCTGGAAATGGAACTGGAGAACTTTACATTGCTGTCCGGGGTCAACTCTGCTGGCAAATCTTCAGTCATCCAGGCGGTTCTCTATGTGTTGCAGATGGAAAAACAATATGGAAGGTTTCCTGCGGGAAGGAATTCTGATTTTGGCAAATTTGTAGATATCCGGAACAATATAAAGGGGAATAAGGAGATACAGTTTGAACTGGACATACAGGAGGGGGGGCACCGGGACAGCTACCATTGGTGTCAATATGTATGTGGAAGGGGGACTCGATAAGGTAACATTTAGGACCTCCGGACAGGGACAGAGATATACGGACAGGTATAGGGCTATCCATTTATCCGTGGAGAGGGTGGGGGTACAGAATTTCTATCCGCTGTCGGCCTCAGCTCCAGGGGAGATAGGTGACCGGGGGGAATATGTATATTCCTACCTGGCCCTTTATGGACAGGAATCCCTTGCGGAAGAAGCATTTGCCTATGACGCGGAACAGGTGGGACTCAGCATGAATAACCAGGTGAATTACTGGCTGGAATATCTCATGGGATTTCGCATCCAGACCCGCATTGTGCAGGATGTGGACCAGGTGGTGGTGACGTACTCCAATGTGGGGAACAACCGTTATTACAGGCCCCAGAATGTGGGAACCGGGGTGACATATATGTCCATGCTGATCATTGCGGCTTTGTCCTGCCAAAAGGGCGATATGCTTATCATAGAGAATCCCGAGATTCACATGCACCCGCGGGCACAGTCGCGTTTTGTGGAACTGCTTGCTTTTCTGGCTGGCAGGGGTTTACAGGTTATCCTGGAGACGCATAGTGACCATATCTACAACGGAATGCGCAAGTGCGTGAAAAACGGGAAGCTTAGAAAGGAGCAGACAGCCGCCTATTTTCTGGAGCTGGATGAGAGTATGCAGACAAAAGCAGACAGGATAAGGTTCAATGACCAGGGGGCAGAAGAGAATCACCCATATGGCCTCTTTGACCAGTTTGATGATGACCTGGATGAACTGTTGGGGATATAAAAATGGTATTGTTGCAGAAAGCAGGCCTGGACTTGCTGACATACATAAAGCAGCGCTTCAAAAATGGGAGGCTCCGATTGGATCATCTGGATTCCAAGACAGATAGTACAGGGAAGATGCAGAGGAGCGAATGGGAAGAAGCCATAGATGCCATGAAGCGATTTGACAATGTCGGATCCTGGGAGGAAATCAAGCATGACCGTTTCTTTGATTATAAGAGTTACAAGCCAAAGTCCAGGCGGGAGGATTATTTTGCCAATACAGCTTTTGCAGGCAGACAGATCGATAAGTTCCGTTGTGGACAGCATTCCCAGGTGAGATGTTTTGGGTACAGGGAACAGGATAAATTCTATGTATTGGCGATGGAGCGAGACCATAGTATCAGCAACACGGGATGACCGGCCTTATCCAATGAAAAGGACAGGCTCTGGAATATGCTGACAGGATGCCAATGGCAGTGGCTAAGTCTATGAGGAGGGATATGGCCATATGTGTTGGGGGGAAGTAAGAATGACGAAGATGCAAAAGATACTGGTCGTGGATGATGCACAACTGAATCGGGAACTATTGTGTCAGATGCTGGAAGGAGACTACGCCATTGACACGGCAGAAGACGGGGTGGCAGCCCTGGAGAAACTGCGGGAAGGCCACAGGGATGTGGCAGCGTTACTTCTGGATCTGCAGATGCCGAATGCAGATGGATTTGCGGTCATCGGACAGATGAAGGCAAACGGGTGGCTGAACAGGATCCCTGTGCTGATCATCAGCAGTGAGCATTCCGTGGAGGTGGAGAACCGCTGTCTGGCCATGGGGGCCGTGGACTTTATCCACAAACCTTTCGAGGGATCCATCGTAAGGAACCGGATAAGGAATGCCATTGCGTTGTTTGCTGGCAGGAACAGCCTGGAGCAGAAGGTAGAGGAGCAGGCCCAGGTGCTGAAGTACCAGTCCCAGATCATCCAGATGCAGGCACAGAAGCTCAGCAGGGCCAAGCCCTTCAATGAACTGATGCTGGAATACCGTTCTGTGATCATGGAAGTGGAGACCAGGCTTAAGGTGCTGAATGCCGTGTTCTCCGAAGAGTATAAGCGGAACCCTTTTGAGTCCATCAAGAGCCGTCTGAAGACCCCGGAAAGCATCTACCAGAAGCTGGAGCGCAAAGGCCACGCTGCCACAGTGGAGAATATCAGGGAGTATATCTCAGATGTGGCAGGGCTGCGTGTCATCTGTTCCTTCCCGGACGACATCTACCGGCTGGCAGAGCTTCTGATCAAACAGGATGATATCATTGTGGTGCGTAAAAAGGACTATATCCAGTATCCCAAGCCAAACGGCTACCGGAGCCTGCATTTTATCTTAAATGTGCCGATTTTCCTGCCGGATGAGAAGAAGTATGTAAAGGCAGAGGTGCAATTCAGGACCATTGCCATGGATTTCTGGGCCAGTCTGGAGCATAAACTGAAATACAAGAAGAACGTGGACAGCACGGACGGGATCGAGCAGCAGCTCAAGGCCTGCGCGGACTCTATAGAGGCCCTGGACTACCAGATGCAGGAGATCCGGAACCGGATTGACAGTACAGGGGTTGTAGGGGAAGAGGTGGAGAGCGGGGATGCTGTTTGACAAGAAAGACCTTAAGAAATTAATCATTCCACTGGTCATGGAACAGACCCTGGCCATCACGGTAGGCATGGCAGATACCATGATGATCTCCTCTGTGGGGGAGGCTGCTGTCTCCGGGGTGTCCCTGGTGGACATGTTCAATAACCTGATCATCAGTGTACTGGCTGCCCTGGCCACAGGGGGTGCGGTGGTCACGTCCCAGTTCATCGGTGCCGGGAAGAAGGAGGAGGCCTGCCGCTCAGCCAGACAGCTTCTCTATACGGCAGGGGGGATTACCATCCTGGTCTCGGTGCTGGTGATCCTGGCCAGGAATCTGATCCTGCACCTGTTTTTCGGCAGGATCGAGGCAGATGTGATGGACAATGCAGTGGTATATCTGGTGATCTCTGCGCTGTCCTTTCCCTTTCTGGCCATCTACAATGCCTGTGCAGCCCTGTACCGTTCCATGGGGAATTCCCAGATCACACTGAAGGTATCCCTGCTCATGAACGGGATCAATGTGGCAGGCAATGCCATCTGTGTATTCGGCCTGCATATGGGAGTGGCCGGGGTGGCGGTGCCATCCCTGGTGTCCCGGGCAGTGGCCGGGCTTGTGCTCTATGGACTGCTCAGACGCCCCAGGGATCTGATCTATATTGAACGGGGGCGTTTCTACCTGGAGCGGGACATTGTGAAGAAGATCCTGTTCATCGGTATTCCCAGTGGCATAGAGAACGGAATCTTCCAGCTGGGGCGGGTACTGGTGGTGAGTATCATAGCAGGCTTCGGCACGGTGCAGATCGCTGCCAACGGGGTAGCCAACAGCTTGGACAGCATGGGCTGCATCGTAGGGCAGGCCATGAACCTGGCCATGATCAGTGTGATAGGGCGCTGTGTGGGTGCCGGGGACCTGGACCAGGTGAGATTTTACACGAAAAAGCTTCTGGGCATTACCTACCTGTGTACAGCCATTGTGAACAGCCTTATACTGCTGTGCCTGCCATGGATCCTGGCCCTCTATGGCCTGGAGCAGGAGACCACGGACCTGGCGTACACCCTGGTCATGATTCATAATGGGATGGCTATGTTCCTGTGGCCGGCCTCCTTTGTGCTGCCAAATATGCTCAGGGCCTGTAATGATGTAAAATATACCATGGTAGTGGCCATTTTCTCCATGTGCGCTTTCCGGATCGGGTTCAGCATCATCTTCGGGGTGTATATGGACATGGGAGCCTTGGGAGTGTGGATGGCCATGGTGATGGACTGGGTCTTCCGTGTGGCCTGTTTTGTGGGAAGGTACTTTGCAGGTACCTGGAAAAAGCATTGTGTGCTTGCAGAATGAAAAGGTGGAAAGTAAATGAAAAGCACTTTTGAGAGGGAGGCACCAAACTGGCAGATTTCTATATAATATTCTATAAATGAAACCAGGAGAATGTTATATGGAAGAGAAACTGACTAACTCCTGCAGTTTTAGCGGTGTGAAGCCCATTATGGCAGATCTTCCCTATCCCCCCATCCAGGTCAGGGACAGGAATCCGGCTTACGCCAATCTATTGCAGGAGGATTACTGTGGGGCAGTGTCTGAACTGTCTGCGGTGGCACAATATATCAACAACGAGAACCGGATCAGCCACAGGGAATGTGCCCTGGCCAGGACCCTCCTGGGCATAGCCATGGCAGAGATGATGCATCTGCAGAAGTTGGGAGAGCTGATCTGTCTGCTGGGCGGGCGGGTCAGCTATGAAGCCGTGGACTGTAAGGGCTGTAGAAAGCTGTGGACACCGGCATACCTGGATATTCCCGAGCAGAAAGAGCAGATGCTTCTGGCAGACATCCAGGCAGAGCAGGATGCCATCCGGCAGTACAAAGGGCATATCCGGGTGATCCGGGACGAGTGCGTAAGGGCAGCGCTGGAGAGGATCATACAGGATGAAGAGTACCACATCATGCTCCTTAGGAACCTGTTGGAGCAATGTAAAGCATAAGGGATTGTTAAAAGGATTTTCAACATTTCCTGGGGAAAACCGGCAGGTACCTTTGCGGGTACCTGCCATCTGAGGGAGAGACAGAATGGGGAGATACATAAAAGACATAGAACTGGATCAGCCCATAGATGTGGTGAGCCTGGTGATGGAGGACTATATTTACCACAATCATTTTTCCCGCACGGACTGGAACGGGGAGATGGTGTTTTACCTGCAGGACAGTCATGGAGGGGAGCGCTATTTGAAATGGTCCTATGCGGGAGGCGTTTATCATGTGGAAGCCTGGCTGAAGGGTCCTTTTGGGAAAGAGATGGATCTGGATGGTGTAGGGGGTGGGGCCAGCAGGAAGGAATTCCGGGAGAGCATGGACCGGCTGGCGGCACAGTTGAAGAGTCAGCAGGCCTCTGCCATTGCCGGGGGACATGTGGGGTCGGATCCCCTGCACCACAGCGCAGATTATCAGGCAGAACACCGGGCATGGCGGGAGGCGCAGGCAGGATGGCGCGGACAGGAAGTGCCTGGCAGGCAGAAAGCACCCTATAGGCAGAATACGCCTTATAGCCAGACGCCTGGAACAGGCTGGCAGGGCAGGTCCGGTTCGTGGAATTTCTCCGGGAACCAGGGCATGGGGATGGGTGTGCTGGCAATCATCATGGGGATATTCTTTCCTGTCTTTGGCATGGTGTGTGGTGTGGTGGGAATGAGAAGATACCAGGGAACAGGAAGGCTGTTGTGCATTGTGGCAATTGTGCTGTCAGTACTGGAGATGGCATTCTGGGTGCTGGTATATGTGCTATATCCTGTCATGCTGTTATAGGGATTGCAGGTACATGGACGTTGGGATGATTACTTTTCACAGAGGGTTGCCCCTTAGGGCAGAGCAGTGAAAAGTAGTCGGGTATGCGTGCCAGGGCACGCAGGGAGGTACGATTTGAAAATTCTGAGGGCAGTTTTATTTTCCATAGCAGGACTTCTGATGGCGGGATGTCTGGGCATCCTGGTGTGTGCCTTGAACCCGTCACTGACGGAGATGCTGGCCGGGCAGGTGGAACAGATGCAGATGGCAGGCGGGGATGGCCAGGGGGAAGATGGCGCCCTGCCTGGCGGGAGTGGACAGGGAACAGGCCAGGAGGGCAATGGGAGCCCGGAGGCCCTGCCGGGTATCAACACGGGGTGGATGACGGATGGGAACCCGGACAGTGCAGGGGATTCCGGCCTGTCTGGATTCCTGGGGCTGCTGGGACTTTTGGAAAATGGGAATACGTACCAGATACCGGAGAATGTGCCGGATGTCCCCTCAGCAGAGCTGGGCAGCCTGTCCGGGTACCAGCCGGTGCAGCAGGAGAACCAGCAGATTGCCCAGGAAGAGGCAGACAGCCTGGGCAGTATCCTGGCCACGGGCCAGTCCGGGGAAGGACTTACCTTTGACAGGGAACTGTATCCTTACTATGCCATGCTGGAGCAGGACATGCAGCAGATCTACAGACAGGTCTACGCCAATGCCATGGCCTGTATCTCTTCCTTTATCCCTGTGGCCGTGGTGGATGTAGAGCAGTTGAAGACAGTGTTTGAGGCTGTCTGCAATGATCATCCGGAACTGTTCTGGCTGGAAACGGGGTATTCCTGCAAATATCTCCAGAATGGTACCTGCGTGGAGATCACTTTGAAATTCAATGAAATTGCAGACGACCTGGAGACAGCCCGGACAAATTTTGACGCGCAGGCGGCGCGGATACAGGCCGGGGTGCAGGAACAGGGCAGCGACTTGGAGAAAGAGCGATATATCCATGATGTGCTATTGTCCTATGTGGACTATGATGAGAGGGCAGGGCAGAACCAGAGCGCCTACAGTGCGCTGGTGGAAGGCAGGTCTGTGTGTGCAGGGTATGCCAGGGCTTTCCAGTACCTGATGCAGCAGGCAGGAATTCCCTGCTATTACTGTACAGGCTTTGCCGGTCAGGATCATGCCTGGAACATTGTGAAGCTGGACGGGGCCTATTACAATGTGGATGTGACCTGGGATGACACCTCATCCCCCACGTATAACTTTTTCAATAAGACGGATGGGGAGTTTGCGGCAAGCCATATCCGGACAGGACTTTCCGTATACCTTCCGGCCTGCCTGGGAGGTGGCTCCAGGCAGGGGGCAGGGGATGGCTCCCAGGACGGCAACGGCCAGTCTGGCGGTGGTGAAACCGACAGCGGAAATGGGAGCCAGGACAACGGCTCAGGAACAGGGGATGGCGGGACGGGTAACGATGCCAGCGCAGACAGCCCGGCTGTGCCGGACTTAAAGCCCCTGGGATGGATCAGCAAGAACAAGATAGACCAGGAGGGAGAGACGACACAGGGGCAGCCGGATGTATCCCAGAACAACCAGCCGGATACCTCCCAGGACAACCTGGAGAAAGCGGGTGTCACCCAGGAGGAGGTCATGGATACCTTAGACAAGTACTATGGGGACTGTCTGGCCAGGCTGAAGGCAGCCGGAAGCGGCCAGCAGCAGTTTAGCAATGTGATCCCGGAATCCCTCTGGGGATCTGTGGAGCAGGCCTACAGCAGCGGTGCATACTGGGAGGGGTATATGGAAAGTGCCTTGAAGGAACTGAAGATGGAAGACTGTGCCATTCAGCTACAGGTACAGCGTCTGGGAGGCGGGTATCTCAGGGTGTACCATTCGGTGGTCACGTATTAGGGTGTGTTTTAGGCGCATGCCAGAGTGTGCTCCAAACACACGTTAGGCGCTTCCATAAGAATCCCTGTGGGAAATAGCAAAATCTTATAGTATAAAAAACAAGGGACGGGTGAAGGCAATAGCTTCTTCCCGTCCCTTGTTGTGTTCCCGTTCTCCCTGTTCAAAGTAACTTTGTTGTGTCCTTACATTCCCTCGTGGAAAGTGCGGCTGATCACATCGGCCTGCTGCTCCGGGGTGAGCTTGATGAAGTTCACCGCATAGCCGCTGACGCGGATCGTGAGCTGGGGATAATTCTCAGGATGCTTCTGGGCATCCAGGAGGGTGTCCCTGTTTAGGACATTTACATTCAGGTGATGGCCGCCCTTGGTGGCATAACCGTCCAGAAGATTTACCAGGTTGTCTACTTGTGCCGTATTCGTTGTGCTCATAGGTTGTTCCTCCCAAAATTTATTGTTTTAATAATAGGAATCATTATTGTTTATACAAAGTATAGCACAAGGGTTTTCATTTGTCTACATTTTTCTGATATAGGAAACTTGGAATATCTTAGGGGAACTTTCATATATTGGAGAAAGGGGACAGGACCCAGGATGATATGGGGAAAGAGACAGTACTTGAGAAAATTTGGACAGGGAGGATGGATATTCCATGGAGCATTCCATATTACAGCTTTTTCCAGATTCACGGCGCTGCTTCTGGCAGCAGACGGCCCAGGCCCAGCAGTCTGTCCAGGAGATCCGTCTGCGTATCCACCGGCCCATCGTGGTCCACCGGGAGGGAAGGGAGTGGTTCCTTGGGGAAGACGGTTCCTTCACGAAGGACCTGGGGAAGGCCTGCTGTGCAACGGCAGAAGAACTGGAGGGGACATTGCAGCATATCTGCCAGTATTCCCTCTATGCCTTTGAGGATGAGATCCGGCAGGGATTTATCACGGTGCGGGGTGGACACAGGGTGGGGATAGCAGGACAAGCCGTGCCCGCGGGGGACGGTTCCCTGCGGCTCATTAAAAATATATCTTATATGAACATCCGCATTTCCCATGAGGTAAGGGGGGCGGCTGACAAGATCCTGGACAAGGTATACGGCAGGGGCAGGCTGAAAAACGTGCTGCTGATCTCTCCGCCTGGTTGTGGGAAGACAACGCTGCTTAGGGACTTGATCCGGCAGGTTTCAGACGGGAACCGGCATGGGGAGGGAATGACAGTGGGGGTGGTGGACGAGCGTTCCGAATTGGCGGGGACTTTCTGCGGGATCGCCCAGAATGATCTGGGAATGCGCACGGATGTGCTGGATGCCTGTCCCAAGGCACTGGGAATGCTCCTGCTGCTTAGGTCCATGTCCCCCCAGGTCATTGCCATTGACGAACTGGGCAGCCGGGAGGAACTGGCTCACCTGCGGAGTGCTTCTGCCTGTGGCTGCAGGATCCTGGCCACTGTACACGGGGAGAACCTGGAGGATGTGCGGCGGCGGTTCGGCACAGGGGAAAATTGGGAAGGACTGTTTGATATCTTTTTCGTGCTGGGAAAGAGAGAGGGCAGGTGTGAGGTGGCAGAGGCCTGGGAGAGGGAGCAGGATGGAGAATAGCAGGAGGTTCCAGAGGGCTTTCCTAACAGGGAGTGGATGTCTGCAGAAGCAGGCGCGGGGGTATGGAGATGCTTAGGGGAATTGGGAGCGGGATGATCCTGGCCGGCTGTCTGGGGCTGGGGCTGTGGTACCGTGGCCAGCTGCGGGGCAGGATACAGGCCCTGCGGCAGCTAGTGGCAATCCTGGATCTGTTCTGCAGTGAAGTGGGCTATGGGCGCTCCACCCTGCCGGAATGCTGCAGGCGCCTGGCGGGGCAGGTACCGGAGCCATTCGGGGAGAGCCTGGGGAGGATCGGGGAGATTATGGAGGAAAACCGGGGAAAGGCATTTGCGGAGGTCTTCCGGGAATATATGGAAGAACCCCTAGGCACCATGTCCCTTAGGGACACAGACCGGGAGGTCTTCCTGGGAGCCGTGCCGCAGATGGGTTTCGTGGACGGGCAGATGCAGCTTAAAGTCATGGAATCCAGCAGGGAACGGCTGTCATCCACCATAGGGACCCTGGAACAGGAAAACGCCCAAAAATGTCGGATGGCAGTGGGACTGGGGGCCATGGGCGGGCTGTTTTTGCTGCTGATACTCCTGTGAAGGGAACCGACGGGGGACGGCAGGACCGGGCGGAATGGAAGAGGCCGGCTGGAAGCGGCAGAATGCGAGGAGATATGGGAATAAGTCTGATATTCAGGATAGCGGCAGTGGGGATTCTGGTGACCATACTCAGTCAGATACTGAAACATAGCGGCAGGGAGGAGCATGCCTTTCTGATCAGCCTGGCAGGCCTGATTCTGGTGCTTACCTGGATCATCCCTTATATTTATGATTTGTTTGAGACCATACAGACTTTATTTTCGCTGTAGGAGATCCTGGGTGTACTGGCCAAACGGGCCAGCCTACCGGAAGCTGTGACATGCAGGCAGGGGGATGAGGGATGCAGGAGATTGTAAAAGTAGCTTTCCTGGGCATGGCCGGGGCGCTCCTGGCGGTACAGTTCAGGGCGCAGAAGCCGGAATATGCCACTTACATAGGACTGGCAGTCAGCATATTGATCTTCGGGTATGCCTTGAGACAGGTGGAGGCTGTCATAGGACAGCTTGGCAGGATCAGAAGCTACCTGG
Source organism: uncultured Acetatifactor sp. (assembly GCA_910586215.1). Lineage (GTDB taxonomy): Bacteria > Bacillota > Clostridia > Lachnospirales > Lachnospiraceae > Acetatifactor. The sequence goes on from CAJUGH010000026.1 coordinate 34,868, forward strand.
GGAGCGGCCAGGGATATCTCTCCATCCTGTTAAAAGTCATCGGGATCACCTATATCTGTGAGTTTAGTTCCGGGATCTGCAGGGATGCGGGATATCAGGCGGTGGCAGCGCAGATAGAAGTGCTGGGAAAGCTTTCTGTCATGTTCGCAGGGCTGCCCATCCTGTTTGCGGTTATTGAGCAGATCCAGGGATTCATGTGACGGGAGATTGCTTATGCTATTTTGGGCGGCACTGGCGTATAGTGGGGTAAGGTTGGGGGTGCAGACATGGACTTGAACCTGGTGTGGCAGGAATTTGGACTGGACAAGCTGGAGGAAGGGATGGGGACGCTGTTTCCCCAGACGAAACTGTCCCTGGAAAAACTGTTGGGGCAGGTGATGGAAGGGGATGTGTTCGGTGCCCTGTCCGGACTGTTTACAGACAGCATCTCGGATTTCTGGGGGCAGCTTACAGGCATGCGGAATGTACTGGTGTTCCTGCTGGTACTGGGACTGGTATCCTCGCTGATGACTCATTTTGTGGAGATTTTTGACATGCATCAGGTGGCAGACATGGGATTCTATTTTATGTACCTGCTCTTCACGGCTGTGCTGCTACAGTGTTTTTCCCAGGTGGTGTCCACCGCCCAGGACACCCTGGCGCATGTGAGCCTGTTTATCAAACTGATGGTTCCGGCCTACCTGCTCTCGGTGGGCATCTCCACAGGCATCGCAACGGTGAATGCCTCCTGCCAGTTGATGATGATTGTGATCTACGGGGTAGAGACATTGCTGGCTGCCGGCATGATCCCATTGATATACAGCATCTGTATGCTGGCAGTGGTGAATGGTATCTGGGCGGAGGAGAAGCTGACCCTTATCATCGAATTGCTGGAAAAATGTGTGGGCTGGGTGCTGAAGGGGGCGATCGGTGTGGTCACGGGACTGAGCATTTTCCAGGCGCTGATCACACCGGTGGTGGACAGTGTGAAGACTTCAGCCCTGCAGAGGTTCCTGTCTGCCATTCCCGGGGTGGGCAATGCGGCAGACGGTGTGGTGGACCTGGTGATTGGATCTGCGTCGGTAATCAAAAATAGCATCGGTGTGGTGCTGCTGATCCTGTTTCTGCTGATGTGTGCGGCGCCCCTTATGAAGATTGCACTGATCGCAGGGGTGCTGAAATGTGCTGCTGCCTTTATGGGAATTGTCAGCGACAGCAGGATCACTTCCTGCGCCAACCGGGCGGGGAATGCAGCCCTTCTGATGCTACGGACCACAGCAACAGCCATGCTGCTGTTTCTGATTTCCATTGCGGTGATCACGGTTTCGGGGAGAAGTATGTAAGGAATGAAGATTTTCTAAGGCCAGAAAGTACCTGCCCTAAGAAAATCTAAGTCATTCCTTTGTGAATTGCCTTGCGGCAATTCTTCCAGGCACGATTTTGCGCTCTGGTTTCACGGATTGTGCCGATAGGAGAAAGTGTATAGAGAGAAAGGAAAGGTGACATATGTTTTTCCAGGCGATCTGCAGGACGGGGATCTTCATGATCTGTGCCCAGGCCATTGTACATTTCAGGCCCCAGGAATCCTATGAGAAATATCTGAAGCTGTTAGTCAGCGCCATGGTACTGATCCAACTGTTCCTGCCCATAGCAAACCTGTTTGCCGGAGGCAGCCTGCAGGATGCTGCTGCAGAACTGGCCCTGTTCCAGGAGGATCTGGAGCAGGCCATGGAGGAAGCCCAGGATGCCGCCGCGGATGCGGCAGGGTATCTGGAGCAGATGAGCCTGGAGGAGGTCAGAAAGCGGGTAGAAGAGAAGCAGAGATCCGTGGAAGGGCAGGAAGCTGTGGAGGGACAGGGGACCGCGGGGGAACAGGGGACTAGGAAGGAGCAGGGGACTGTGAAGGGACAGGAGGCAGAGGCAGGACAGCAGGATACGGTGGGAGAGGAGGCTTCCCAGGACGGTGCAGTCACTGTGGAAGTGGAACCTGTGGAGCCGGTACAGATCCAGGTGAAATGACAGGAGAGGTGCATGGGTATGGAAAAAGGGTGGAAACAGTGGAAGGCGTGGATCAAGGAAAAGGGTCTGGAGAAATATTTTCGCAGGGACAACCTGCTGATCCTGGTATTAGGGGGGATCCTGCTTGTGATCATAGCCCTTCCGGCCGGGGAAGATAACGGGGCTGGGAAGAAGAGGGACAGCATAACAGGGGAATCCGGCACGGCAGGACAAGGGGAAGACAGCACGGGCACTGGCCTGGGAAGCGGGATGGCGGATATGACAGGTACCATGCAGGGCAGTATGGCAGAGGAGGCGTATGCAGCCTACCTGGAAGCCCATCTTACAGAGGTGCTGGAAAATATGGAGGGAGTGGGGAAGGTGAGGGTGATGGTCACGATTAAGTCCTCCCAGGAACTGGTGGTGGAAAAGGAAGAGACTACAAGCCGCAGCAGTACGGATGAGAAGGATGCCCAGGGGGGAAGCCGGGAAAGCATCCAGTGGGAGAATGGGGAGAGTGTGGTGTACCGCACCAATGGAAGCCTGAGTGAGCCATATGTGATCAAGACCCTGAAGCCCCAGGTGGAGGGTGTGCTGGTGGTGGCAGAGGGGGCTGGCACAGGCAATATCAACCGGACCATCACGGAGATCGTACAGGCTCTGTTTGGCGTGGAAGCCCATAAGGTGAAAGTGGTGCGTATGGAGGGCATGGAGGAAAATAATTGAATGCAGACAGGTAGCATATATCCTTCAGAAGGCTCATACAATGAACTAGTAAAAACGCAAAGAGGGGATAAAAAGTGAAAAATCTAATTAAAAAAAACCAGCTTATGATAACCGCCCTTGCAATTATGATTGCAATCGCAGGCTACCTGCAGTTTGCGGGCAATGGCCTGGAGGAGGAATACCAGAAAGAGAATGACGGCAATGTGGAAGCTGTGGGGGCCAGTGCAGCAGGGACAGATACGGTTGCCAGTGACTATACGCTGGATGGGATCCTGGATCTTTCGGAGGATGATTTGATAAGTTCCGGGGCTACAGAGATTGACAGCCTGGATTCAGACATGGAAGACACCCTTGTGGATGATTTCCTGAGCCAGGATATGCAGGTTTCCGATGGCCAGGACCAGGCCACAGATCCGGGTGTCCAGGTGGCAGAGGCCACACCCACCCAGGGGGAGATTCCCGGTGAGGCAGTGTTTACTTCTGCAGGCGGCACGGCAGTGCTCTCCGAGGCAAAGCTGATCAAGGAGCAGACCAGGGCGAAGAACAAGGAGACCCTGCTGGAGATCATCAACAGCGTGGGACTTACGGACGAACAGAAGCAGGAGGCCGTGGATACCATGGTGGAAATGACGGCCATAGCCGAGAAGGAAGCGGCGGCGGAGATCCTTCTGGAGGCCAAGGGATATAAGGATGTGGTGGTGAGCATCAACGACGGGGCCGTGGATGTGGTGGTAAATGCAACGGTGCTGGATGACATGATGCGGGCGCAGATCGAGGACATTGTAAAACGTAAGACAGATATCCCTGCAGAGCATATTATCATCAGTACTGTGGCGCAGTAAACCGTGTGTATATGTTGTTGTGAATGAAGTGAATTTACATAGGTAGGCCACAGGTTACATGTGCATCATGTTACTTTGAACGGTATGGCCGTGAAAAGTAACCCGCGAACGGTATTTACCACGGAAATTATGACAGGTTCCAGTACAAATTATATGGAAACCATGGTATAATGTTGACTCACAGGGACATTGAGTCAATTTCTGATTCCATGTGCGCGGAAGCGCACGAAATCATAGTATAATGTCCTTATTCAAGTCAGTAGGCGAACGGATGGACATGATTACCATGTGCGATCTATAGCCTTTATCAAAAGGAGCATGAGGCATACAAAGTACCAGCAGAGAGGACAGCATATGAAGAGAGTATTTTTGATTGTACTGGACAGTTTCGGGATCGGGGAGATGGCAGATGCGCCTGCCTATGGGGATATCCATGTGAATACCCTGCGGAGCGTATCTGCGAGTCCCTGTTTCCACCTGCCGAACCTGGAGAGGATGGGGCTTTTCCAGATAGATGGCGTGGAGGTGGCAGAAGGCTGCAGGATTGCCGGTCTTTCCGATGGCCATACAGCCCGGATTGCCCGTATGACGGAGGCTTCCAGAGGGAAAGATACTACCATCGGGCACTGGGAGATTGCAGGACTCATTTCGGAAAATCCCCTGCCCACCTATCCGGATGGATTCCCGGAGGAGGTGCTGGCCCCCTTTAGGGAGCAGACAGGCCGTGGCGTCCTGTGCAACCGGCCTTACTCCGGTACCCAGGTGATTCAGGACTATGGGAAGGAGCATATGCGCACGGGGGACTTGATCGTCTATACTTCCGCGGACAGCGTATTCCAGATTGCAGCCCATGAGTCGGTGGTGCCCGTGGAGACCTTGTATGATTATTGCCGGGTGGCCAGGAAGATCCTGGCCGGACGCCACGGTGTGGGGCGGGTCATTGCCAGGCCTTTTGCGGGGGATGGGGGGCATTTTGCCAGGACGCCAAGACGGCATGATTTCTCCATGACACCTCCCGGCGTGACCATGCTGGACCAGTTGAAACAGGCGGGAAAAGACGTGATCGCCGTGGGAAAGATCCAGGATATCTTCGCCGGGCAGGGCATCACGGAGTTCGTCTATACAAACGGCAACGAAGAGGGGATTGCAAGGACCCTGGAATATCTGGGGAAGGACTTTGAGGGGCTGTGTTTTGTGAATCTGGTGGACTATGACATGCTCTACGGCCACCGCAGGGACGTGGACGGTTACGCCAGGGCCCTAAGCTACTTCGATGAAAAACTTCCCCTCATCTTCCAGAAGATGGGTCCGGAAGACATCCTGATGCTCACCGCTGACCATGGGTGTGACCCGGCCTATCAGGCCAGCACCGACCACACCCGGGAGTACACTCCTTTCCTGGTGTACGGGCAGGGCGTGGCACCAGGAAACTGCGGCACGAGAAAAACCTTTGCAGACATAGGGGCAACTGTGTTACAATACTTTGGTATCACGCCTGTCTTCCGCGGGCAGGGAATGCTGGAGGAAGCCGTGCAGGATATACAGGAATAGCATAGCCGGGAAAGGACGGTTGCCCGGTACCTTCTGCTGACAGGAGAGATGCGGCAGGAAACCGTAAGGTTGCTAACACCGTAAGATACGGATCTGAGTAGGGAGGAAAGGAAATATGGGTAACATAACAGAAGAAATAAAGCGCCGCCGGACCTTTGCCATTATCTCGCACCCGGACGCAGGGAAGACTACTTTGACGGAGAAATTCCTGCTCTACGGGGGAGCCATTAACCTGGCGGGAAGTGTCAAGGGAAAGGCCACTGCCAGGCACGCCGTATCGGACTGGATGGAGATCGAGAAGGAGAGGGGTATCTCCGTGACTTCTTCGGTGCTGCAGTTCGAGTATGGCGGCTATTGTATCAATATCCTGGATACGCCGGGACACCAGGATTTCTCCGAGGACACCTACAGGACCTTGATGGCAGCGGATTCGGCGGTGATGGTCATCGATGCGTCCAAAGGAGTGGAGGCCCAGACCCGGAAGCTGTTCAAGGTCTGTGTCATGCGCAAGATTCCCATCTTCACCTTCATCAATAAGCTGGACCGGGATGCCAATGATACCTTTGACCTGCTGGATGACATTGAGAAGGAACTTGGGATTGCTACCTGTCCCTTAAACTGGCCTATCGGTTCGGGCAAGGAGTTTAAGGGGATCTATGACCGGGAGAAAAAATGTGTGATCTCCTATTCTGACACAGAGAAGGGAACCAGGGAGGGGACAGCCACGGAGATTCCCATAGGGGATGAGGCCGGCCTGCGGACCTTGATTGGAGATGGGGCTGCGGACAAGCTCCTGGAAGAAGTGGAACTGTTGGATGGGGCCAGCGCGGCATTTGACCTGGGGTTGGTGCAGGCCGGGGAACTGACCCCGGTGTGCTTCGGCTCTGCTCTTACCAATTTCGGGGTGGAGATCTTCCTGCAGCATTTCCTGGACATGGCTACCACGCCCTTGCCCAGGAAGGCAGATATAGGGTTGGTGGATCCCGTGGAGAATGCTTTCAGCGCCTTTGTGTTCAAGATCCAGGCCAATATGAACAAGGCCCACCGGGACAGGATCGCGTTCCTGCGCATCTGTTCCGGGAAATTCGATGCCCAGATGGAAGTGCGTCATGTGCAGGGGGGGAAGGTCATGCGCCTCTCCCAGCCCCAGCAGATCATGGCAGACGAGAGGAAGATATTAAGCGAGGCCTATGCAGGGGACATCATCGGTGTGTTCGACCCTGGGATTTTCTCCATCGGGGACACGGTGTGCAGTCCCGGCAAGAAGCTGCAATATGAAGGGATTCCCACCTTTGCGCCGGAGCATTTTGCCAGGGTGCGCCAACTGGATACCATGAAGCGGAAGCAGTTTGTGAAGGGGATCGAACAGATTGCCCAGGAGGGTGCCATCCAGATCTTCCAGGAGTTCAATACGGGGCTGGAGGAGATCATCGTGGGCGTGGTGGGTGTCCTGCAGTTCGATGTGCTCAAATACCGGCTGGAGAATGAATATAATGTGGAGATCCGGCTGGAGAACCTGCCCTATGAGCATATCCGCTGGATCGAGAACAAGGAGGAGGTGGATATCACGAAGATTGTGGGCACCTCTGACATGAAGAAAGTGAAGGACATGAAGGGTAATCCCCTGTTATTGTTCGTGAACCCCTGGAGTGTGGGCATGACCCTGGACCGGAACAAAGGTCTGGTGCTGACAGAGTTTGGCAGGGAATAGGGTTGCCCGGGAGGGAAGATGCCGGGGCAGGTGCCTTCCCGGAACTGCTAATGGTAGGAGTCAGTAGATGGTGAGAAAAAGAGGACGCGGGGCACTTGTCCTGCTATTGCTGTTATGTATGACCCTGGGCAGCTGTGCAGGCGGGGAATGGCTGGATGAGGTGCCTAAGGACTTCGCCCTGTGGAAAGAGGAAGCAGCCTCTGCCACAGGGGATGGGGCGGGAATCCTGCAGGAGGGACAGGCCGTTTCAGGGGAAGAAGGTGGACCGGATGCTGTAACAGAGCCGCCGTATTCTTTCCTGGCAGAGGAAGTCTATGGATTTGCCTTCTTTGGACTTACGGAAGCGGAGAAAATATGGTACCGGGACATGGAACAAATCCTGGGATGCCACCAGGAGAAGAAACAGTTGTCCCCGGAGGGACTGGAGGCAGGACTGGACGAGACGGATATTGACAGGGTCTTCCAGAGTGTGCTCATCGACCACCCGGAACTATTCTATGTGGAAGGGTATTCCTATACCAGGTTTACCAGGGGGGAGAAGATCACGGCTCTGGAATTCTCCGGCAGCTACAATGTGGACCTGGAGACTGCGAAGATTAGGCAGGAGGAGATTGCCAGGGCAGTGGGGGAGATCCTGTCAGGTATTGCGGAGGAAGCCACCGACTATGAAAAAGTGAAATATGTGTATGACACACTGATCCGAAATACGGAATATGAACTGGACTCCCCGGATAACCAGAATATCTACTCTGTTTTTGTCAATCATATATCTGTGTGCCAGGGCTATGCCAAGGCTACCCAGCACCTTCTGAATGCACTGGGCATTCCCTGTACCCTGGTTCTGGGAACCGTGGGGGAGAATGAGGGACATGCCTGGAACCTGGTAAACATAGGGGGAAGCTGCTATTATGTGGACACCACCTGGGGGGATGCTTCCTACCAGCTTGATACACTGGTGGAAGAATCCCAGCTGTCCATGCCGGAGATCAATTACGACTATCTCAATGTGACAACTGCAGAACTTTTAAGGACCCATACCATCTCCCCGGATATGGACATGCCTTTGTGCATTGACACGGCAGCCAACTATTATGTGATGGAGGGGGCGCTTTTTTCCTCCTATGACAGGCAGCAGATGGAGGAACTATTCCAGCGGGCCATAGAGGAGGGCAGGGAGGATGTGACCATCAAGTGTGCGGATGAGGAGAGTTATGTCCAGGTGACGACAGCGCTGCTGGATAACCAGGAGATCTTCCGTTACTTGAAAGAGTCTGATGGCACGGTGGCATATACACGGGATGATAATCAGCGCTCCCTGACATTTTGGGTGACAAATGAGTAGGGAATGTGGTACAATGTTGACACAGAACAGACAGATGCTGCGCTTGGGTTCTATAGTGAGCCGCGGCATCTGGAAAGAGGACTGACACAGGGTCAGACAGGAGGTAACAGGATGGGCAGGGAAACAGAGAAGAATACAGAACTGCAGAAAGTCGAGGAGAATATCGGGGTAGTGCAGATCGCCGATGACGTGGTGGCCATGATTGCATCCCTGGCAGCTACGGAGGTGGACGGGGTCAGTGCCATGGTGGGGAATATCACCAATGAACTTATGAGCAAGGTGGGAATGAAGAGCCTTACCAAAGGTGTGCGGGTAGATGTGCTGGAAGGGAATGTGACAGTGGACCTGGCCCTGACCATGGAGTATGGGTACAACATCCCGGCCACCTGCCAGAAGGTTCAGGGAAAGGTGAAAGCCGCCATAGAGAACATGACAGGCCTAACCTGTACGGATGTCAATATCCGGATTGCCGGCATCAAGGTAAAATAGGAACAGTCAGGCCAGCACCATTCGTAAGTGCCGTATACGGCATGCTGACGCACCTATAGACATCCTGGCCGGGGAAATGCCTGGGAACAGAAGCAAGGTTTGAAAATATCACGATAGAAGGATAATAATTCACTATGGGACGACATGAACAGCGGGAGCAGGTGTTCACACTTTTATTCCAGGTGGAATTCCATGATCCACAGGATATGCCCAGGCAGATGCGTCTGTACCTGGAAGGCAATGAAGGGATCGGTACCCAGAAGGATGCCGATTATATCGAGGCAAGGTGCCAGGCCGTTAGGGAGAGGCTGCCACAGATAGACAGGCTGATCGATGGGAATACGGAAGGCTGGGACAGGACGCGCATGGGGAAGGTGGAGCTGACGGTGCTTCGCCTTGCGGTATTTGAGATATGTTTTGATCCGGATATCCCCACGGGAGTGGCCATTGACGAAGCCGTGGAGATAGCCAAAAAGTACGGTCAGGAGAATGCAGGAGGCTTTGTGAATGCTATCCTGGCCAAGATAGTAAAGTCAGGTGATTGACATTCGGAATGTATATACAGTAGCACAACTGAATTCATACATCAAAAATATGTTCACGCAGGATTACCTGCTTCGCAGTCTCTATGTGAAAGGTGAGGTCAGCAACTGCAAGTACCACACTTCCGGACATATTTATTTTACGTTGAAGGACCCCAGGGGGACGATAAGCTGCGTCATGTTCGCAGGGAATCGTCCGGGGCTTTCTTTTCGTCTGGCAGAAGGGATGCAGGTGATCGTAGGTGGAACTGTGGATGTGTATGAGCGGGACGGCAAATATCAGTTCTATGCGAAGCAGATCCTGGCAGACGGGAATGGTGTCCTGTATGAAAGGTTCGAGAGACTGAAGGCTGAACTGGAAGAACTTGGTATGTTTGCCCGGGAATACAAGCAGCCCATCCCGCGCTATATCCGGACCCTGGGAGTGGTCACTGCGGATACCGGGGCTGCTGTCCGGGATATCATACAGATAGCGGGCAGACGCAACCCCTATGTGCAGGTGATCCTGTATCCTGCCGTTGTCCAGGGGGAAGCTGCCGTACCCAGCATCGTGCAGGGAATCCGCGCCCTGGAAGGCTGTGGGGTGGATGTGATGATTGTCGGCAGGGGAGGCGGCTCCATGGAGGATCTCTGGGCCTTCAATGAGAGGGAAGTGGCCCAGGCCATCTTCGACTGCAGGGTTCCGGTGATCTCCGCGGTGGGCCATGAGACAGATACCACCATTGCGGATTTTGTGGCAGACCTGCGGGCACCCACTCCTTCTGCGGCGGCAGAACTGGCCGTGACGGATATCCGGGAGATCCTGGGACAGATGGATGGCTACAGGGAGGCCCTGGACAGGGCCCTAAGCCGCGTTCTGGAGAGGAAGCGCAGCCAGTGCGGGCAGTATGGACTGCAGCTTAGGGCAGCCAGTCCCGGCAGCCGCCTGCGGGAGCGGAAGATGACAGCCCTGTCCCTGGAAGAGAGGCTCCAGGACAGGATGGACAGGCTTCTGGAAGAGAGACGGCACAGCCTGGCCATCTATATAGAACGCATGAAGGGGCTGTCTCCCCTGGAAAAGCTAAACAGCGGTTATTCCTATGTGACAGATGCACAGGGCCGGAATATCCGTTCCGTTACCCAGGCCATTAGGGGACAGGCAGTCCAGATCCAGGTGAAGGACGGCAAGATCGGTGCCATGGTGCAGGATATATGGACTTGAATAAGGAACTTGACACAGATTCCGGGATACATTTTGAAGGTTCCCGGGCGGGAGGTATGGATTTGGAGAAACAGGAAGAGAGGACATACAGCCTGGAGGAGAATTTCGCCAGGCTGGAGGATACCATTGGGAACCTGGAGAGGGAGGACATATCCCTGGAGGAGGCTTTTGCGGCTTACAGCAGCGGCATGGCGATCCTGAAGCAGTGCAATGACCAGATTGACAGGGTAGAGAAACAGGTGCTGAAGCTTAGTGAAGAGGGCATGGAACATTTTGCATGACCAAATACAAGGAGCAAGAATGGATAAGAAAGCATTTGAGGAAAGACTGGCAAGAGAGACAGAAGAACTGGAACAAATCATATACAGCTTCCTGCCCAGGGAGGAAGGACCCCAGAAGAAAGTGATCGAGGCCATGAATTACAGTGTCCAGGCAGGGGGCAAACGGCTCAGACCCATGCTGATGCGGGAGACCTTCCGCATGTGCGGGGGAGAGGGGGATGCCCTGGCACCTTTCCTGGCAGCCATTGAGATGATCCACACCTATTCCCTGGTACATGATGACCTTCCTGCCATGGACAATGACCAGTACCGCAGGGGCCGCAGGACTACCTGGTATGTGTACGGGGATGCCTTCGGGATCCTGGCCGGGGACGGCCTGCTGAACCTGGCCTTCGAGACGGCGCTGCAGGCCTTTGGGAGAACGGCAGATCCGGGACGGACCGCCAGGGCCATGTCCGTGCTGGCGGCAAAGGCGGGTATCCATGGCATGATCGGGGGACAGACAGCAGACATCCTGGCAGAGGATGCCAGGGAACCCCTGACCAGACAGCAGCTTTTGTTCATCCATGAGAACAAGACGGCAGCACTGATCCAGGCCGCCATGACCATCGGAGCCATCCTGGCCGGGGCGGGGGAAGAGCAGGTGGCTGCCCTGGAAAAATGCGCCTACAACATCGGGATTGCCTTTCAGATCCAGGATGATGTCCTGGACGTGACAGGGAATATGGAAGAACTGGGCAAACCCATTGGCAGCGATGTGGCAAGCGGCAAACAGACCTATGTGACCCTGGAGGGGCTTGAGAGGGCAAAAGAAGACGTGGAGAAGCTGTCAGGGGAAGCAGTCCGGATCCTGGATGGTTTTCCAGGGCAGCATGATTTCCTGGGTGAACTGATCCTGATGCTGATACACAGGAGCAAATAGGGGGATTGCTGTATGGTACACATTGCCTGGGACGGTACCGGCAGTTACGGCTGGGTACGGTTACCAGAAGTTAGGGGATGAAAGATATGTTGCTGGAGACAATCAGACAGGCCAATGATATCAAGAAGGTAGAACAGAAGGATTATGGGGAACTGGCCCGGGAGATCCGGGATTTCCTGATACACAAGATCAGTGTCACAGGAGGACATTTAGGCTCCAACCTGGGGGCCGTGGAACTGACCATGGCACTTCACCTCGCGCTGACTTTTCCCGAAGACAAAATCATCTGGGATGTAGGCCATCAGTCATACACCCACAAAATTCTCACTGGCCGCCAGGAAGGGTTTGACGGCCTTCGTCAGTTTCATGGCATGAGCGGATTTCCCAAGAGAAAAGAAAGTGCATGTGATGTGTTCGACACAGGGCACAGTTCCACCTCTATATCGGCCGGCCTGGGGCTTGTGTGGGCCAGGGATATCAAGGGGGAGAAGAATACGGTGGTCTCTGTGATCGGGGATGGCTCCCTCACAGGCGGGATGGCTTATGAGGCCTTGAACAATGCGGCAAAGCTGGAGACGAACTATATCATTATCCTGAATGACAACAATATGTCCATCTCTGAAAACGTGGGTGGTGTGTCCAAATACCTGAATAATATCCGGACGGCAGACAGGTATCTGGATCTGAAGGAAGGAATCTACAATGCCCTGCGGGGAACGCCCAGAGGGGATAGCCTGGTGAACCGGATCCGCAGGGCCAAGAGCAGTTTCAAACAGCTTGTGATCCCCGGAATGCTGTTTGAGGACATGGGCATCACTTATCTGGGTCCAGTGGACGGCCATGACATTGAAGGACTGGTACAGGTGATTCAGGAGGCTAAGCGTGTGAAGGGTGCTGTGATGATCCACGCCATCACCCAGAAGGGGAAAGGATTTGCCCCGGCAGAACGCCATCCGGCCAGGTTCCATGGGGCAGAGCCTTTCGATGTGGAGACAGGGCTGCCCTCGAAGCCGCGGACAGAGGCAAGTTACACGGACGTGTTCTCCACGGTCATGTGTAAGCTGGGGGGACGGGACGAGCGGATCATCGCCATCACTGCGGCCATGCCGGACGGCACAGGGCTGAAACGGTTCCATAACATGTATCCGGACCGTTTCTTCGATGTAGGGATCGCGGAGGAACATGCCGTGACTTTCGCAGCCGGCCTGGCAGCGGGGGGACTGAAGCCCATTGTGGCAGTGTATTCTTCTTTCCTACAGAGGGCTTACGATCAGATCCTTCATGACGTATGCCTCCAGAACCTGCCTGTAGTGTTTGCCATCGACAGGGCGGGTCTGGTAGGCAGCGATGGGGAGACCCACCAGGGGATCTTCGATTATACATACCTGTCAGGAATTCCCAACATGCATATCTGTGCGCCCAAGAACAAGTGGGAACTGTCTGACATGCTGAAATTCGCCCTGTCCCTGGAGGCACCTGTGGCCGTGCGGTATCCCAGGGGGACAGCCTATGCGGGGCTGAAGGAGTACCGCGCCCCTGTAGAACTAGGTAAGGCAGAATGGATCTACAGGGAGTGGGAGATCGCCCTGTTTGCCGTGGGCAGCATGGTGAAGACAGCAGTGGCGGTCCGGGAGGCCTTGAAGGAAAAGGGTTACAGCGTGAGTCTTATCAACGCCCGTTTTGTGAAACCGATTGATGAGGAGGCAGTAAGGGAGGCCTGTGCGGAACACCGGCTGATTGTGACCATGGAGGAAAATGTAGCCTGCGGCGGCTATGGGGAGAAGGTACTGTCCTTCCTGAACCGCAACGGCTTCCGGAACCTGTACCTGAATATCAGCATCCCCGATGCCTATGTGGAACATGGCAATGTGGAACTTCTGAAGAAAGAGATCGGTATTGACGCAGACAGTGTGGTGGAACGGATCCAGCAGACCCTGGTGCCTTGAGGGGGAAGATGGCCATGGGACAGAAGCAAACCTAATTTAAATTTTCAAATATTGACTGGTATGTGCGCTGAAGCGCACTAGGGGTATAAAGATGAAAAAACGTCTGGATGTATTGCTGGTGGAAAAGGGATATGCGCCTTCCAGGGAGAAGGCGAAGGCCATCATCATGTCCGGCAATGTCTATGTGAACGGCCAGAAGGAGGATAAGGCCGGTACCTTGTTCGAGGAATCCAGCCCGCTGGAAGTGCGGGGCAGTTCCTTGAAGTATGTGAGCCGGGGCGGGCTGAAGCTGGAGAAGGCCCTAAAGGTGTGGCCCATCTTCCTGGCGGGAAAGACCTGCATGGACATTGGGGCCTCCACCGGGGGATTCACGGACTGCATGCTGGAAAACGGCGCTGGGAAGGTGTATTCCGTGGACGTGGGACATGGGCAGCTTGCCTGGAAGCTGCGCAATGATCCCAGGGTGGTATGCATGGAACAGACGAATTTCCGGTATATGAAGAGAGAGGATATTCTGGAGGAACTGGATTTTGCAAGTGTGGATGTATCCTTCATCTCCCTGACGAAGATCTTGATCCCGGCCAGGAACCTTCTGGTGCCAGGCGGGGAGATGGTGTGCCTGATCAAGCCCCAGTTCGAGGCAGGCAGGGAAAAGGTAGGGAAAAACGGTGTGGTCAGGGAACCCCAGGTACACAGGGAAGTGATCGGGAAGATCCTGGATTACTGTGACGTGGTGGGATTCGAGGTGCTGGGGATAGATCATTCCCCTATAAAAGGGCCTGAGGGAAACATTGAGTATCTGGTACATCTGAGGAAGGGCAGTGTCACGGCAGAACAGGAGGGATTCACAGAGGGCCAGGCAGAGGAAGAACTGCGCCGGATCCTGGACACACAGGAGGGCCTTTCCCACAGGGAGGGCTGGGAAGGAAGGATCGGGGCGGTTGTGGAACAGTCCCACCAGATGGGGTGAGGGTAAAGATGGAGCATTTTCTGATATATGCGAACCAGCAGAAGGACAGAGGGCTGGCAGTGACAGGACGCATCCGCAGGTACCTGGAAAGCCGGGGGAAACAGGTAGCTGTGGTCACAGGAGAAGGTGGTCCCGGTCCGGAGAAGTCCCAGAAAGATGGCAAAGGTCCCATGGGAGGGCCGGAGGCTGGAGGGAACCCGGAGGACCGGGAAGGCAGCAGGGCAGGGCAGAAACAGGAAGTTCCTGCCCCGGACTGCATGATCGTACTGGGCGGGGATGGCACCGTACTCCAGGCTGTGCGGGAGACAGGCAGCCTGCACATCCCCCTTATCGGTGTGAACCTGGGCACCCTGGGATACCTGACAGAGATTGAGCCGGCCCACCTGGAGGAAGCGCTGGAGAAGCTGGTGGCAGGGGAATATGAACAGGAGAACCGGATGATGCTCAGTGGGCGGGTGTTCCTGACAGAGGGTGGGACAGAGGAAGACTGGGCCTTGAATGATATTGTGATCTCCCGGAGCGGTTCCCTGCAGATTATCCGGTTCCATATCTATGTGAACGGCCAGTTCCTGAACAGCTATGATGCGGATGGCATGATCGTGACCACGCCTACAGGCTCCACAGGCTACAATCTGTCGGCGGGAGGCCCCCTGGTGGAACCTGGGGCCCGTCTGATCCTGCTGACCCCCATCTGTCCCCATTCCTTGAACCAGAGGAGCATTGTCCTGTCTCCGGAGGACGTGGTGGAGATAGAGATTCCCCTGGGCAGGGACGGCGGGGGACAGAGGGTGGAGGCGAATTTTGACGGCAGCCATGTGATCCGGCTTGGCACGGGGGACAGGATACGCATCCTAAGGTCAGGGAAGACCACGGAATTCCTTCGGTTGAACCATGTGAGTTTCCTGGAGGTGCTCCACCGGAAGATGAGCAACTGAGCAGTCCTGTTGTTTTTTATCGGCGTGTTAGCCAGAGCGGGCAAAAGGGAGTTACATGAAAAAGTCTCGTCACAAAAAAATAATTGAATTGATCCAGAAGTATGACATAGAGACCCAGGAGGAACTGGCAGAGCGGCTGCGGGCTGCTGGATTTGCCGTGACACAGGCCACAGTGTCCAGGGATATCCGGGAACTGAAGCTTTCCAAGCTGTCCACCGGCCCAGGCAGGCAGAAATATATTGCCATGCTGAAGGAGGACGGGACATCGGGGGATAAATATGTCCGTGTGCTGAAGGATGGTTTCCTTTCCATGGACATGGCGCAGAATATCCTGGTGGTGAAGACGGTCTCCGGCATGGCCATGGCGGTAGCAGCGGCCCTGGATGCCATGAGATTCCCGGAAGTGGTGGGATGTATCGCCGGGGACGATACGATCTTTGTGGCAGTCCGGACAGTGGAGCACACCCAGATGCTGATGGAGAAGATCCGATCCATGACAAATTGAAGGGATGGGCAGCCTGGATCACATGGCGGGGAAGGTCAGAGAGAAGGCAGTTAAGGAGAAAGGAAATGCTACAGAGTTTACATGTGAAGAATCTGGCGCTGATGGAAGAGACAGAGGTGGAGTTCGGGGAGGGGCTGAATATCCTCACTGGTGAGACCGGCGCGGGCAAATCCCTGTTGATCGGCAGTGTGAATCTGGCCCTGGGAGGCAGGTTTGACAAGGAGATGCTGCGCAAAGGGGCAGAGAGTGGCCTGGTGGAACTGGTCTTCATAAGCCATAGGCCTAAAGTGCTGGAGAAGCTGGCAGAACTGGAACTGGAAGCCCAGGAGGACGGCACAGTGATCATCAGCAGGAAGCTGCAGCCGGCCAAGAGCACCTTTAAGATCAACGGGGAGACCGTGACAGCCAGACAGGTGAAAGAACTGGCAGAGGTGCTGATCGATATCCACGGACAGCATGAGCACCAGTCCCTTCTGAAGAAGCAGAAGCACATGGAGATCCTGGACGGCTATTGTGGGGAAAAGGCCCAGAAGGCCCTCCAGGAGGTGGAGGCCTGTTACCGGGAGTGTGGCAGGCTGCGCAGGCTCCTGGAGCAGGAGACCATGGATGAAGAGAAAAAGGCAAAGGAGCAGGCCCTGGCCCAGTTCGAGTGGCAGGAGATTGAGGCGGCCCGGCTTGTGGCCGGAGAGGACGAGGAACTGGAGACCCGGTACCGCTTGATGGTAAATGGAAGGAAGATCAAGGAAAACCTGTCCGAGAGTTACCGGTATACCAGCGGGGACTTCGAGGGGGGTGCAGGTGGTGCCTTGAGCCGTGCCCTGCGCGCCCTGGGCAATGTGTCCGCTTATGACGGACGTCTGGGGGAGCTGGAGGAACAGTTGTCAGAGATAGACAGCCTGCTGGCCGATTACAACCGGGAACTCTCGGAATATATGGATGGCTTTGAATTCGATGAGGAAGATTTCGCGGCAATGGAAGAGAGGCTGAACACCTTGAACCATCTGAAGGGAAAATATGGGAACACCATTGAAGAAGTGATCCGCCATGGGCAGGAACGCGCTGCCCTGCTGGAGAAGCTCTCCGATTACGAGGCCTATATGGGGAAGCTGGAAGAGGAACACAAGCAAGCCCTGGACAGGCTGGATGTGGCCTGTGGGAAGCTTTCCAGGCTGCGGGAAAAGGGTGCCGCGGCCCTGTCGAAAAAGCTGAAACAAGCCCTGCTGCAACTGAATTTCCTCACGGTGGAATTCCAGATTGCCGTCCGACCAGGGCAGAATGCCACGGCAAAGGGATACGATGACGTGGAGTTCCTGCTCTCCACCAATCCGGGAGAATCGGTGAAGCCCCTGGGGCAGGTGGCCAGCGGCGGGGAACTGTCCAGGGTAATGCTGGCCATCAAGACGGTCCTGGCGGGACAGGACGAGATTGACACCTTGATCTTCGATGAGATTGACGCTGGCATCAGCGGCAGGACAGCCTGGAAGGTGTCGGGACAGCTGGATGTGGTATCCAGGGCTACCCAGGTGCTGTGTATCACCCACCTGCCCCAGATCGCCGCTATGGCAGACCGGCACCTGGTCATAGAGAAGAGCAGCACCAGGGACAACACCATCACAGATGTGAGGTCCCTTGGGGAAGAGGAGAGTCTGGGGGAACTGGCCAGGCTCCTGGGAAGCGATGCGCTCACAGAAGCTGCCTTGTCCAATGCCAGGGAGATGCGTCTCCAGGCAAAACGGCAGAAGGACAGCACAGCAGAAAGCCAGGATGTCTAAGGGTGTCTGTGGCGCCTGGCACGATTTTGCGAATAGGCATGAACTGAACTTTTAACATATAGTCTCATAAAAACAAGTATGAAAAGCGAAAAATAACACATACTATACCTGGTTGCATGTGCAGGCAGATGCAGAAATGCAGTGGGAAACCGGCGAAATGAAAGGCTTGTCTATCAGCCTTTCATTTTGCTTTACACTTACATGGTTTTCTGGAATCACATGTGGCTCCATGAAAATACAACCGGGGGTATGGAATATGGGATGGTTTAACAGACAGGAAGGGGAGAAGATCAAGGAGCAGGCAGGGGAGGACATGGTGATCCTGCTGCACAACTGGAAAAAGCGGAAAAAGCGTCTCAAAATTTATAAGGCATCTCTCTGTGCGGCCTTATTGGTCAGCTGTACTGTTCTCACAGGCGTGGTGTATTATTCCATAGACAGCAGTATCCCCTCCGTGCTCAACGTACGGGCAGACCGGGTGGAGAACATCAACCTGGGGATACCTGCCAGGGCAGATATTGTCAGCGTCAGCGAACAGGGTGTGAGCAACATTCCCCAGGGGGCGGTGGATATCGACTTGAGCAAGCCTGTCACCATGCTGGCCTCCCGGGATGCCAGCTACCAGATGCAGGTGAAGCTCTTCGGCTTCCTGCCCATCAAACAGGTGGGGATCCAGGTCATTCAGGACCAGGAACTTGTACCGGTGGGCGTGCCAGTAGGCATCTATGTGAAGACAGACGGGGTCCTGGTGGTAGGCACAGGACAGTTCCAGGGACAGGATGGCATCAGCTACTCTCCCAGCAAATACATTCTCAAATCCGGGGATTACATCCGGCAGATAAACGGAGTGGCAGTGACGGAGAAAGATGATTTTATTAAGAAGGTGGAGGATAGCGGTGGAAGGCGTATTCGGCTGACCCTGGAACGGGATGGGGAAGAGATGGAAGTGGAGGTTGACCCGGTGCGGGATATGAGTGGTGCCTACAAGATCGGCGCCTGGGTCAGGGACAATGCCCAGGGAGTGGGAACCATGACCTACATTGACGCCGATGGGAACTTCGGTGCCCTGGGACACGGTATCACGGACATCGACACCAGCACCCTGATGCACATGGAGGACGGCACCCTATACCAGACGGATATCGTGGAAGTGAAGAAAGGCATGGCAGGTGATCCCGGCGAGATGACAGGGATGATCGTCTATTCTCCGGACAGGGTGCTGGGAGATATTACTGACAACAGTGTACGGGGCATCTTCGGTATCTGCAATGGGAAAGCCCTGGAGATGGGGACCAGGGAGGCGTTTCCCATTGGATTGAAACAGGAGATCCAGGAAGGCCCGGCCCAGATCCTCTGTACCGTGGACGAGAGCACGAGGTTCTATGATGTGCAGATCACGGCAGTCCATCTGGACCACGATAATGTGAACAGAGGGATTGAGTTGAAGGTCACGGACCCGGAACTGCTGGAACTTACCGGGGGGATCGTCCAGGGCATGAGCGGCAGCCCCATCATCCAGAATGGGAAATTCATCGGGGCTGTGACCCATGTACTGGTGCAGGATTCCGCAAAGGGGTATGGGATCTTTATTGAAAATATGCTGGAGCATTAAGTCCGGGCAGGACAGGAGCAAAGAGAATGCGGCGCAAGCTTGCTTGTGGCCGTATTCTCTTTGTGAGTGGACTATGCGGCGCAAGCCGTGCATCGGATATTGCGAAGCAATCATCCGATGTGCCCGGACGGAGGAGTCGGGGACAGGAAAAGTGCAGCAGGGTGTTTGTTTACAGCTGTGCTTTCTTATCAGACAGCTATAACCTGTCATATAGTTTAGCAAGAAGGCACCAAAGAGTCGTATATATACGGGAGGGGGAGTGACAGGGAATTATACATATATGGAAATTGATTATATATAATGTGCAATATGCACAAAAATGTATCGAACATTTTTTGTGTAAAATGATTGACGGCAATTTCAAAGTACACTATAATATATATACTTCGTGAATAAATTGAAATTTTATTGTTCAAAATAGACAATAAAATAGAGGAGAGGATAACCTATGGGGGAGTTATATTATGCAAGAAGCGCCAATGCATCTGGAGAAAAGGAGACTCTCGAACATCATGCGCAGCGTGCCAGTGTACTGTGCGGCGAATTTCTAAAACCAATAGGTTATACCGAAATCGGAGCGATTCTGGGGGGACTGCATGATTTTGGAAAGACAAGTGAGCGGTTTGCGGAGGTGCTGGAGGGCAAGCGGATACATGTGAACCATGCCTATCCGGGTGCAGCACTGGCGTATTGGCAATATGGCCAAAAGAAAACAGCCAGAATGCTGGCAACTGTGATTGCCGCGCACCACAGCTATCTGGACAGCAACTGTGTTATGCGACTGAAGGAATTGATGCAGGGAACGGGTTCCGGGTATGACGAAGAAGGCAATCTTTTTTCGCTGTTTGGCATGACAGAAATGAAAGAGGCCTTAGAATCGTTTCAAGCAGAAAATCCTCGGCTTATGGGGATAAAAATTCCGAAGTCCCTCCCGGATGGGGAGGATCCGGTTGCGGATATGCTGTTGGCCCGCTTTCTGCTTTCTGCGCTGGCAGATGCAGATTACTCTGCTTCGGCAGAACATTTTCAGCCGGATTATATGAAAATGCATACAGGCCCAGCACTAAATCCGGAAGATGCTTTGGAGCGTCTTTTGCGGATAAGGGCCGAAAAACAGAAGCTTTCCCAATCCTCACCAGCGCTTAATGCCCTTCGGAATCAGCTTTTTGAGGACTGCCTGCATGCTGCAGAATTACCGCCGGGTCTGTATACTTTGACGGCACCTACCGGTTTGGGGAAGACTCTGAGCCTATTTGCCTTTGCAGCAAAGCACTGTATAAAATACAGACAGATGCGGAGGATTATTCTGATTCTTCCGTATCTTGCGATTATGGAACAGAATGTCCGGGAATATAGGAGGATTCTCCCAGAATTGTTGGAGAGCCACAGTGCCGCAGCTTTGGACGAGAGAACCAGGCTTTTGACGGAACGGTGGGATGCGCCCTGTATTGTCACCACGAATGTGGGCTTTTTTGAGCCGCTGTTTTCTGCCAGGCCAACAGGCTGCAGGCATCTGCATCAGATGGCAGACAGTGTGATTGTTCTGGACGAAGCCCAGTCTTTGCCCCCGGACTTACTGGAAGCCACGCTACGGACGGTAAATCTGCTCTGCAGTCAGTACGGCTGTACTGTGGTATTTTCTACGGCTACACAACCATCTTTTCAATATCTTTCAGGTCTGCAATGGAAACCAATGGAAATTGTGCCGAATCCGGAGAGGCTTTTTCAGGCTGCAAGGCGTGTTACATATGATTGGAGGATTGAGGAGCAGATTCCATACAGGCAAATCGCAGAGGAGTTGATTTCTTATAGACAGGGATGCGTAATCGTCAATCTGCGAACACATGCGGAAAAGCTATTTCATATTCTAGAAGAAATTGTATCGGAAGCGGAGTCAGAGGGTATTTTTTATTTGACCAGCGACTTGTGTGGAGCGCATCGAACCGAAGTTTTGGATGTTATCAAGGAGCGGCTTGCAGAAGGAAAGTTCTGTTATCTGGTGGCCTCCCAGTGCATTGAGGCTGGTGTCGATTTGGACTTCCCTGTAGTTTATCGGGCATTGGCACCTCTGGAATCTATCATTCAGGCAGCAGGCAGATGCAACCGAAACGGTGACAGTGACGATGGGAGGGTGATTGTTTTTCTTCCAGAAGAGGAATGCTTGTACCCTCCCGGGGCATATTATCAGAGAGCTTCCCTCTGTGTAAAGACACTGGCTTCCCGGCATCCCATTGATTGTTCTAACTTGAAGCATATTGAGGAATACTACGAAATTCTATATTCTAATGGGGAGGGGGATAAAGAAAAGATGAAAAGGGCATTAGAAGACAGGGATTATCGGAAAGTGCAGGAAGCATATAAACTGATTGAATCCAGGGGCATACAGGTAATTGTCCCCTGGAAAGGTGAAATGGAGCTGTTTTGCTCTCTTCGGGAAGAAAATGAGAAAACAGGACTCACGCGGGATTTGATTAGGTGCGCCAGACCGTTGACGGTCTCTTCCTTTGCGGAGGACAAGGTGAAAGAATGCTGTACACCACTGTTTTTCCGGACACATGGGAGAGAAAGTGAGATGCAGACCGACTGGTATATTCTGGGAAATCCGAAGTGCTATCATGAGAAACTGGGACTGAATTTTGCAGCTTTGGAGGCTTTTGACGGGGTGATTTGAGAAAGGGAGGTGAAGTATGAGTAAGAACCCAAGTGCAACCATTGAAGTCTGGGGAGATTTTGCCCTTTGGACGCGGCCCGAGAGTAAGGTGGAACGGATGACATATGCGGTGCCAACACCCGGCGCAATCAGAGGGCTGTTATCCTCTATTTATTCCAAGCCGCCGGAATTTTACTGGCAGGTTCGGAGAATCGAAGTGTTGTCGCCCATTCGTTACATATCATTTAAAAGGAATGAAGTGAAAAGTAAGATGATGAAGATTCCCCAGACTAATGTGCTGAAAGCGTGCATTGACATAGAAGATGACAGGACGCAGAGGCAATCAGTTGTTCTGCAGGATGTCCGTTATCGGATTACGGCAGAAATTGTGTCCAGGGCTACATATGGCCATGCGCCGGGAAATCTGATGGATCAGTTTGAGAGAAGGGTAAAACGGGGCCAGGCATTTATGCAGCCATGTATGGGGACACGGGAATTCCCGGCTTATTTTGAGTGGGCTTCCGGCGTAGGAGAACCCATTGATGTTACGATGGATTTGGGGTTAATGGTGTATGATGTATTTAATCTCCACAAATGGGGCGTCACAAAACAGGCAGAGCCTGAGATTTCATTGTTCCATGGGCATTTGAATCGGGGTGTTCTGGAAGTTCCACCTTATGATTCACCGGAAGTCCTAAAAGGGGGAAAGGAGCCAGGAGAATATGCTTGAGGAATTATATCGGTATGCGGTTGAGCATAAGCTTGCTGCCCGTCCCGGCTTTAAGCCCAAACGTCTCAAGGGATATTTTCATCTGTCTGCGGCGGGGCAATTTCTGGATTTGGAAGTTAGGGAAAAGGATGCAGAGCCAGTTTATGCGCCGGATGCTGGAGCAGCTATACAAGGTTCCAGATATTGTAATCCGTTGATAGAAAAAGCAGGGATTGTCCTATGTATTGTGAATGATGAAAAGGAAGATAAGAATGTACCTGTGAAGCATGACTTTTTTCTTTCCTTTTTTGAAGAGGGCAGAAATGTAGAGCCTCTGTTCGGTATTGCGGCAGATGCGCTGCGTGATTCTGGAATATTGGAAGAAATGCGTAGTGCCCTGGCAGACAAGAAATTAAAACCTGCAGATCAGGTTGGATTCGCCGTGGACGGCCAATATCTGGAACGAAGCGAGCGTTATTACGATTATTGGAATCAGTTTAGGAAGAGAATGCAGACGGCATTTAGGGGAAAAGAGGAGAGATGTCTGATTACTGGGGAATTGTCCCAGCCGATGGATACGGTTCCAAAGGTATCAGGATTGGAAAAAGTTGGTGGTAAATCAACAGGGACAGCATTTCTGTGCTTTGACAAAAAGGCATTTCAGTCTTACGGACTGGAAAAAAGCGCAAACGCAGTGGTGTCCGAGGCGGCGATGACAGCCGTGAATGCTGCTCTGGGCGAACTGATTCGGAAAGCGGATGTTCTGGCAGGTGCTAAAATGGTTCACTGGTATTCCCGGCAGATAAATAAGCAGGAAGACATGCTTTCCATGGTGTTTGGCGGAGACTTAGTGGAAGGGGAAGAGGAAGTAATTTCGGACAGAGAAGAAGAGAGGCAGGCTTTTGCGTCGGCACAGGCACTGGTTCAGTCTATTCGGGAAGGGAAACTGGCTGGAAAGCCGGATGTGATGTATTATATGATGCCCTTGTCCGGGGCTGGCGGAAGGATGATGCTGCGGGGCTGGCATGAGGGAAGTTATGAGGAACTGTATGAGAATATCTGTTTATGGTTTGAGGACTTGCGGCTGATCCTGCCCGGAGGGCAGGGAATGACGCGCCCGCCAAAGCTAAAGGCATTATGCTTACGCATGCTGAAACCTGGCGGATCGAGCAGGATATGGGAGCGGATGGATCATGAATTGTCAAATCTTGCTCAACGAGTGACTTATGCGGCGATTCATGGGAGCCCTCTGCCGGACGAAGCGGCTTACCGTGTTTTGCAATGGCTTAGGGCTTCTTTTCTGGCAGATAAAGATAAAAGACGAGGGAACGGGGAAGGTGGAAATGTAGAAAAAGGAAACAACGCACAGGAAGTGGACGCCCATAAGCTTGGTGGACAGGAGACACTGGCCTATCAGCTCCTAAAAGCCTGGTTTCGGAGAAAACAGAGGAAGGAAGGAGGGGAAGAGATTATGAAAGAAGAGCTTAACAGGCAGAACCGTAGCACCGCATACTTGTGCGGACGTCTGATGGCGGTGTACACTGCAATTCAAAGTGAAGCAATGCCGGAGGTAAATGTGGGAATTGCCGAACGGTATTATGCTGCGGCCATGGGAAGTCCCGGACTGGTAATCGGGAAATTATCTCAGTTATCACAGTATCATCTTGCAAAACTTAGTCGGGGAGGGGCAATACGATATGAAAAAATACTAACAGAAATTTATAAGGGCATGGGAGATCAAGATATTCCTAATGCATTGACAATGATGCAGCAGACGGAGTTTGCATTGGGATATTATCAACAGAAGGCAGAGATTTATCCGAAAAAGAAAGAAGAGGAGAGGTGATAGGTATGGCAATTGAGAATCGCTATGAGCTCATGTTTTATATTGAGTGCAGGAACGGAAATCCAAACGGGGATCCTGATATGGGAAATACGCCGCGGACAGATCCCCAGAGTCTTCATGGGTATATTACGGATGTGGCAATCAAGCGCAGAATCAGGAATTATGTACAGGTTGCCTATCAAGGAAATGACGGGATGGAAATGCTGGTCCGCAGCGCCAGCAATATTAACACTGGTATAGCTCGGGCAAAAGCGCTCAGCGGGACAGAACTTTCTGCGAAAGGGAAAAATGAGGTTTATGCAGGGCGTAAAAAAGCCTGTGAGATGTTTTATGACGTGCGTACATTCGGCGCAGTGATGTCCACCGGACCAAACGCCGGTCAGGTGCGCGGGCCTGTGCAGATAGCGTTTGCACGTTCTCTGGATCCCATTCAGCCATTGGATATTTCTATCACAAGAATGGCCACAGCGGATGCTGCGGGAAATGCCAAGACCGTTGAGGAATATGAAGCATGGGAGCAGGAACAGCCGGAGGACAAGCTTCGCACCATGGGCAGAAAACAGTTTATTCCCTACGGGCTGTATGAAGCCAGAGGGTTTATCAGCGCGAACCTGGCGAAAGAGACAGGATTTGACGAACAGGATTTGAAGATTCTGTTTGAATCCATTCTGAATATGTATGAGCATGACCGTTCTTCCAGTAAGGGCGAAATGTCAGTGATTACGCCGCTGATTATTTTCCGCCATACGGGAACCGATTCGGATTTGAATCAGAGAAAACGGCAGGCAGCCCTTGGATGTGCTCCGGCCCATCGGCTGTTTGATATGGTTCATGTACAGAAGAAAGAAAATG
>CAJUGH010000027.1 GCA_910586215.1 uncultured Acetatifactor sp.
TGATTTATATAACTTTATCTTATATATAACAGTTCAGACAGGGCACGGAACTGTTACTCTTATATGCTGTTGGCAATCCAGATAAGCAGGATATACGGATACTCTCGTGGATGGCAGTGGGGGAGACTTCCTCAAAATTACAGGCTCTTCATTCCCTGCCGTCCCAGCAATACGTACACAGCTTACATTTCTCGATTCCCACAGATGTAATCATGTCATCCAGCCTGTGGTACCGCAGGGAAGTGAAGTTCAACTGCTTTCCGATCCGCTCCACCATCCCGGCATACTCCGGTGTGTCAGGATCCACGTAAGCTTTTAAGTCGATCTTGCGCTCGTCCTGTTCCATCTCCCTAAGAACCCTTCTGGCAATCAGATCCATCTCCGAGGAAGAGCGGGAGAAATTCAGATACTTACAGCCGAACATAATAGGCGGACAGGCAGGCCGGATATGTACCTCCCTGGCACCGCTCTGGTAGAGCAGTTCCGTAGTCTCCCTTAGCTGGGTTCCCCTGACAATGGAGTCATCAATCAGCAGCAGGCTCTTGTTCCGGATCAGCCCTTCCACAGGGATCAGCTTCATCTTGGCAATAAGGTTGCGCTGGGTCTGGATGGTGGGCATAAATGACCTGGGCCAGGTGGGGGTATACTTGATAAAAGGCCTGGAAAAAGGGATTCCAGACTGGTTGGCATACCCGATGGCATGGGCTGTGCCCGAATCTGGTACCCCGGCCACAATATCCGGCCTCACCTGGTCCCGCTCTGCCAGCAGGGCCCCGCAGTGATAGCGCATCTCTTCCACGCTGATACCCTCGTAGGCAGAAGAAGGATACCCGTAATACACCCACAGGAAAGTACAGATCTTCATGTCTTTCCCGGGAGCAACCAGGGTCCTTACCTCCTCCGGTGTCACCACCACAATCTCCCCGGGACCCAGTTCCCGCTCCTCCACATACCCCAGGTTCAGATAGGCGAAGCTCTCAAAGGAAACACAGCGGGCACCGTCCTTTTTCCCCACCACCACAGGGGTCCGGCCCAGACGGTCCCTGGCCGCATAGATACCGATAGGCGTCATGATCAGCAGGGTCATGGAACCTTCGATGACCTCCTGAGCATACCGGATACCTTCCACCAGGTTGTCCTTCTGGTTCACAATGGCCGCCACCAGTTCTGTGGCATTGATATCCCCGCCGCTCATCTCCAGGAAATGGGTATGTCCCCTGTCGAATACGTCCTTGATCAACTGATCCATGTTGTTGATCTTACCCACAGTGGCAATGGCATAGGTGCCGTGATGGGAGCGCACCATCAACGGCTGCGGCTCAAAATCGGAGATGCACCCGATGCCTACGTTGCCTTTCATCTCGTTTACATCTTTGTCGAATTTCGTTCTAAAAGGTGCATTCTCAATATTGTGAATCGCCCTGTCATATCCCTTTTCCCGGCTATAGACAGCCATGCCGGCACGTCTGGTTCCCAGATGGGAATGGTAATCCGTCCCAAAAAAAAGATCAAACACACAGTCCTCTTTTGCTGCCACTCCAAAAAAACCACCCATTGTATTTCTCTCCTTGTCTGCCTTCTATACCGTTATCTCGGCTTTCATTCCAAGCAATTCTGCATTTTCCTGCAGGATAGGCCTTATCATCCCTGTCAGGAAGGCATCCACCTGTTCCACAGACCGTCCCACATACCTGGCGGGATCCATGGATCTGCGCAGATCTTCCAGGGACATATGGAAAGCCGGATCTGCCGCGATCAGTTCCAGCAGGTTGTTCTCCCCGCCTTCCACTTTCACGTTGCGTCCTGCCTCCATGGAAAGTTCCCGGATTCTCTCGTGCAGTTCCTGGCGGTTCCCCCCCATCTTCACCGCATCCATCATGATGTTCTCTGTGGCCATAAAGGGCAGTTCGCTCCGCAGGCGTTTCTCAATGACCTTGGGATACACCACCAGGCCGTCAGCCACATTCATGCACAGATCCAGGATCCCGTCCACCGCCAGGAATCCTTCCGGTATGGACAGGCGCTTGTTGGCAGAGTCGTCCAGGGTTCTCTCGAACCACTGGGTTGCAGAGGTGATGGCCGGATTCAGCGCATCCACCATCACATACCGGGACAGGGAAGCGATCCGCTCGCTTCTCATGGGATTGCGCTTGTACGCCATGGCCGAGGAACCGATCTGGTTCTTCTCGAAAGGCTCCTCCACCTCCTTCAGATGCTGGAGCAGGCGGATATCATTGCTCATCTTGTGGGCAGATGCGGCGATCCCTGCCAGCACATTGGCCACCCGGGTGTCCACCTTCCGGGAATAGGTCTGCCCCGACACCGGATAACACTCTGCAAATCCCATCTTGGCAGCGATCATAGGATCGATTTTGTCTATGGTCTCCTGGTCACCATCAAACAGTTCCAGGAAGGAAGCCTGGGTGCCCGTGGTACCCTTGGAACCCAGCAGCTTCAGGGAACCCAGCACGTGTTCCAGATCCTCCAGGTCCAGGGAGAATTCCTGCAGCCACAGGGTAGCACGCTTTCCCACCGTAGTGGGCTGGGCCGGCTGGAAATGGGTAAATGCCAGGGTGGGCTGTGCCTTATATGTTTCCGCAAAATCTGCGAGCACTGCCATCACATTTAACAGCTTCCGTTTCACCAGCTTCAAGGCTTCCCGCATCACAATGATGTCCGTATTGTCTCCCACATAGCAGGAAGTGGCCCCCAGATGAATGATGCCCGCAGCTTTCGGACACTGCTGTCCATAGGCATACACATGGCTCATCACATCGTGCCGCACTTCCTTCTCCCTGGCCTTTGCCACCTCGTAATTGATGTCCTCTGCATGAGCCTTCAGTTCTTCGATCTGCTCATCGGTGATGACGGGTCTGCCGTCCTGGGACAGCCCCAGTTCCTTCTCTGTCTCTGCCAGGGCGATCCACAACTTCCTCCAGGTACGGAATTTCATATCGGGGGAAAACAGGTATTGCATTTCCCTGCTGGCATAACGCTCGGACAGGGGACTTTGATATCTGTCTGTACTCATCTCTCTTCTCCTTCATTCTCAAGTATGCCGGATCCCGCAATGGTACTAAAGGTTACTGTTCACTCCGTTCACAGCAACATATGCACACAAAACGCCAAATGCAGGCGTTTTGGCGCGAAACAGTCTCGGGTTTGTCACGCAAAAAGCGCGTGAAAACACCTCGCGATAGCACCTGTGAACAGTAACTACTAAAGTCCTACACAGGAAACATTATATAGCCCCGCTGTTCACCTGTCAACCTGCGTTCAACCCACGCCATTGAAACGGTCTACCAGTTCCTGGATCTGTGCTGCATACATGGGATACTGGTCTTTTAAGTCCTGGATCTCCTGTCTGGCCGTCTCTGCTACCCCATTGTTGTAATCTAACTGGCTGCGCAGGGACTGCCGGCGCCCGATCAGCTCATGTCGCATCTCCACCATCTCCCTCTTATCCAGAATGGCACCTGGTTTGGAGGCCCATCTTCCAGGGTTGGCAATATGGTAATTAGACATCTTCGCCACCAGTTGCTTCTGGTAATACTCCAGCTTGGCCGCCGCCTCTGCATACTCCTTGCGCTCCTCCTTCTCCTGGAGATACCGGCGCCAGCGTTTCTCCAGGGTGGCGGCGCTGTCCACATTGTATTTCATATAGAGGTAATCCGTCAGGTTCCTGTTATTCACATACCGGATCTTCACCTTGTTCTGTACCAGGATCAGCCGGTTGACCGCCTGGTTCACCTTGCGCTTCTCCCCTTCTGCATCTGTATACTTGACCCAGATGACTACCACTGCCACCACTGCAGCACCTGCCGCCAGCAGGTATCCCACCTGGGTATTCATGTCAAATGCAAACTGCAGTACCAGAAGCATGGCAAAGCAGGCTGCCAGGGCCGCCAGGAAGATCACTGCCATCCCCCGGAAATTGTTCAGCATATTTTCCAGTTCCGCCCTGCGGTACTCATAGGCGTGGCGCTCCCTGTCCAGGCGCTTGAGGTCCTGTCTGACCAGTTCACCGTACTCTTCGCTCTCCCGCAGCTTCCCGATGCCTCCTGCCACTTCTGTCTCCTGCTCCTGCATCCTGTAATAGTCTGCGTCCCGCATCCGGTTTTTCTTGCCCTGGTACCTCTCCCGCTCCTGTTCCATGGCCAGCAGTCTCCTGGCAATACATTCCAGGTCCTCTGTCTCCTCCGGGGGCAGTGCCTCAATTTCTTCCATGTCTGTCAGATATCCCGTCACCATGGAATACTCCCCTGCCAGCAGGTGCATCTCCCTGGTAGCCTCCGCAATCTGTTCCAGGCAGCCGGTGACATACCGGTCCCTCTGTTCCTTATCCTGGAAATTCACGGTATTCCTGTCATATACAACGGAATCCCAGTTCTCGGATTCTGCCCCTGCCCCTTCCTTTTTCCCAGGTTTCTTCCCAAATAATCCTCTTAAAAAGCCCATTCTGCTCCCTCTATATACCTGTCTTCCTAATACCAGGATCCCTCGTTTCTACTTCTCGTCAGCCACATGGGACAGGCTGCGGTAATTCTCCTTCAGTGCCTGTGTCAGCCGCTCCGTGTCCGTCTGGTAAACCTGCCTGTTCTCCACCCGCATCCTGCGCCTGTTGCAGAGTCTCAGATAGGCCGGCTGCTGTTCCCACTGGTTCACGAGACGATCCATCTCCTTTTCCAGTTCCAGGGTTCCCTGGATCTGCGGCTCCCCTGCCACCAGGGCAATATAATCCTCCCCCGGCAGTTCCATCCGCCTGGCCGCCAGATAGGCCAGGTACTCATCCCTGCTGCCATCTGTATCATAAGCTTCCCGGAAACACTCTGCCGCCTTGCCATATTGCATCATCCCCGCATAAGCCACCCCTTTGTTGTGCCGGATGGATGCCAGGCATCCCACTGCCGGAAGAGGTTCCCCCTCCTTCTCCAGTTCCTGCCACTTCCCAATCAAGCCATCGTACTCCCTGATGGCTGCCACATATTTTTTCTTTTTCACCAGATAATCAATCTGGCGCTTTCTCTTCTCTATACGGCTTAAACCCGCCCCCTGTTTCAGCACCTGTTCCACCTGGCGGATATCCTCTTCCCCGTAGAATCCTACATATCCCAGGATCATCCCTACAAAACTGCTCAGGGAACCCCTCTTGTGTACCAGGGGATGAAGGGCCTTCGCCAGATCCTGGAGCCCGCACTGCCTGTCAATCCACTCCAGCAGCCGGTCCTCCAGCAGGGCCGCATCCAGCAGGAAGGCATTCTCCTTGAAGCAGTAACTCAGTTCTTCCATGGAATACACATTGATCTCCAGACCGGGCACACAGTACGGTATCTGGGCATATTCCCCTACACATACACTGACACGCATGGGTCTCCTCCTAGAATAGCGGTATTTTTTCTTTCCATACATGGCCCTGGGAAGGCCTAAATTCCCCGAATCCCAGGTCCCTGGCCTCCACCGTCAGACAGTTCTCCTCCTCCAGGTAAAAGCGGGCATGGATCCTGGCCATGGATCCTGGCAGATCCTCCAGCAGGATCTGTGCCTGTTTTCCATTCCTTCCGGTCAGCGGGGTCACTGTCACTTGAAAGCCATTGCCGTCCTGTATATAGAATTCCATCTCTGTCTCTGCTTCATACCAGTTCATGCCCGCATCCAGAAGGGCATAATAAGATTCCTCCCCCTGACGCAGGACTTTCATTCCCACATTGGCCTTGAGCTTGTCCTTACCCAAAAACACATGGCTTCTTCCCGTCTCACTGGGAGCCAGGCGCTCCTGCAGTCCGATACAGGCCCCTTTGCTAAACAGGTTGCTGCCCTGGAACACCCTCCGGCCCCTGCAGAGAAAGCGCAGGGAGTCCTTCATCCATTCCTGGTCAAAACCATCCCCGATGAGATACACGCTGTCTACCTGTTTCCCCCCGAAGACCTCCTGGGCCACCCTTAGGAAGCCCCCGTCCAGTTCCCTTATCCTGGCTTCCCTCTCCCCTTCCTCTCCAGGCAGGGGTTCCCACAGGAAAAAGGGCAGTTCCCTCTCTTCTGCATAGACTACCACTGGGGTGGTCCGGAGATTACATTCCAGCACATATACCTGGATGCAACTGTCCCGGTAAGCAAAAAGCACTGACCTGTTGTTCCACAAGGCCCAGGGCTGACGGAGCATGAAACAGTAATAGCTCTCCGCATGGCTCTGGAAGGTAATCTTCTCTGTGCGCAGGTGTAACCCTGCCACTACCTGGTTCAGCACCTCCAGCAGGCGGCCATCCAGATATTCCACTGTGAACAGCAGTCCACCGATCCTGTCCGATGATGCCACCTGGCCAAGCAGGGACAGGCTCCGCTTGACAAACAGGGTTAGCAGGGCCACAGGATCGAAACTATCCCCGTCTATGAACACCAGTTCCCCGTCTATGGCCTGCTCCACCAGATTCCGGACCAGGATTCCCTGCCCTTCCTCCGCGCACCGCAAGGCTTCCCTTCCATAATACCACTGGCTGGCCCCACTCCGCTTGCACAGCACCGTGGGAATATGATAATTCTGGCTTCCTGTCACCTGGGACAATGTCTCCACCTCCGCTGTGACAGACGGTGCATAGCTGATCTGGCAGAATGCATTCCCCAGATCATATCCCAGAAGCATCTTTCCGCCAAATAGACCCATACTGCCTCCTATCCGGGATACCTGTCTCAGCCTTTCAGCCGGAACAGTCTTCCTCCCAGGTAATCCTTCCTGTAATATTCCTCCAGCAGGTTATCCAGTGTATCTGTATCCTGAAGGCTCTTGCTGATGAGGATGTCATTGATCAGCTGGAACCTGCTGTTGCCCTCTCCGCCGGGACTGTCGCTCTTTAGCAGGGTGCCGCTGACCGTGAGCTGCTCCCTTCCGTCCCGCTCCTCCGTAATGTAATATTGCAGGCTCTCCCCGAAAAACAGGATGAATTCCTTGGCGAAGACTCCCCCATACACCTCCCGCATATACTCACAGACATAGTCCTCCGACTCCCCGTTTTCATGGAGAAGCACATAGTGGACGCGGGCTTTGCTTCCAGGCTGTGCACGGTATTCCAGGATCGTCTTATCCTCCAGTTCCTGCTGCACCCAGGCTGCCTTCCGGAAACTGCGGAAATATTCCAGACGGATGCCTGCCTCCATCATCTCTTTCAAGAAGTCCTCCAGGATGGCGGATGTCTCCTCCTGGGGCACCGTGCCTTCTGCCGCACAGTATTTCAGGTACGCCAGTTTGCACACGGTCTGCACCGGTTCCCCCCGCAGGTACATGCTGCCAATCTCCCGGAACACATCTGCTTCCATCACCCGTTCCTTCACAAAATACTCATAGGCGCATCTGTTCAGGAACGCTTCTTCCACCTCCGGCCTGGCCCCCTGGGAGAGATAATAGCGGAATATGTCCATCTTCTCCCCCACGAAAGCCCCTGTATAGAGCATCTGCACCAGGATCGCCTCACTGATCCTGTAGCATTCCACCCCGAAATCCCTGGCCGCCTTCCAGATGTCCCTCATGGATTTGGTGGTTCCCCGGTAATGGGCCGTCAGATATTCCAGCACCGTGCCATCGTATTTTCCCTTCTGAAATACATAGACAGCAGATGCCAGCAGCGTCTCGTCTGCTGCCGGCCCGCTTCTCTCCAGTAGCACCCTGAGCAGGCGCACCAGCAGTTTGATGTCGATAAAGTAAGGACCATAGGCCGTCAGCCATTCCCCCGCCTGCTCATACATCCCCCGCCGGATCATATAGCTTACAAATATGCCCTTCTCCTCCATGGTAAGTTCCCACAGGGGCCTTGACAGACAGTCATCCAGTTCCTCCAGGGCATCGTTGTCATACGCATACTGAAGCACCTGCAGGTACAGCCTCCTGCGCACTTTTGTATCCACATCCTCCGAGGAGACCACCCGCAGGGTACGCAGCACATCCTCCCGGCACTCCATGCCTCCCCTGGTGCCATCGCACAGATACAGGTCAAGGGACAGGTTATCCCGCACCAGGGCAGGAAGCAGGCGCAGGAATCTGCCCGGTATCATCAGCTTCTCCATGGTATATTCCACACTGCCCACATACCGGTTCTGCCAGACATCCTCGAACACCAGTGTGTAACTGCTGCCATAGATGGACACCCAGGCGCAGCCTTCCACAAGGACATATTCCGCAGGTGACAGCTTCCCTGGCTGATAGACATACACCCGCGACAGATTCCGGTCCTCCACCTGGACCACATGTGCAAACAGCAGCCTGGACAGTGGCCCGGCTGTGTGTTCATTTACCATATCCGGCTGCAGCAGTCTGTTATAGAGACTTGCCAGGGGACGGTTGATATGCCCCTTCTTGATCTGCTCTGTCACAAAACGCTCCATCTTCCGGCTGTAAGTCTCGTAAATATCCCCCAGCTTCTCTCCGCACTGAAGCACATAATCATAAAGGTATGCCGTGCGTCCGTAATCCAAATGGTTCTGATAAGAAAAATAAAGCAGTACCGCCTTGGGAATCTTTACCTGGGTGTCCAGGTCCAGGGACATCATGTAGTATTCATACAGATTGGTAATCCGCAGATTCCCCTCCACCCCGGCACTGTACCATGCAAAATATGCCTTTCCCTGCCGTCCTCCCTTGATCAGCAGCCCGCAGATCTCCTGCAGCAGCCGCAGATCTGCAGACCTCTCGTAGAGCTTCTTCAAGATCCTGAACAACACACCGGAGTACTCCTTCACCTTGCCTGCCAGGTACAGAAGCTGTTCTATCACTTCCTGCTTCAGGATATCTTCCTTCACCCCGAACCAGAGTACCTGCTGCTCAAACTGCCCGATCCTCCTAAGCAGGGCCGGATTTGCCTGCAATACAGCCACGGCCTCCACATAGAGGATGGGGCTGCGGCACCCCAGCGCAAACTGCCTGCCCAGGAACTCCCATTTCCTGGGCAGGGACTTATGATACTCTTCCGACAAATATAGGAGAAGCCATGCGATCCTCCAGTTGGAATCGTCCTGGCGGTAGAGCCGCTCCACATCCGATGCCACCTTATTCACGTAAGCCTCTTCCCCATGTATCAGAGTGGTAAGATACAGGTAATAGGCCAGGCATGTCTTCTCCTGGGGTTGCTGTTCCAGAAGCTCAGCCACATGATCCAGGATCCAGCCCGCCTCATTGATGCGTCCTTCTGTGATCAGAAGCTGGGCCTGGAACAGTCTGGCCGGAACCGCATTCTCATCCCTGGCTACCAGCCGTTCCACCAGC
The DNA here is from genome assembly GCA_910586215.1 of uncultured Acetatifactor sp. Taxonomy (GTDB): domain Bacteria; phylum Bacillota; class Clostridia; order Lachnospirales; family Lachnospiraceae; genus Acetatifactor. The sequence goes on from CAJUGH010000027.1 coordinate 9,248, forward strand.
TTCCCCGTTTCCTGCTGCCAGACCCCTTTCCCGATCTTCCTGGTACGGAAAGCCAGATACAGTTCCATCAGCTTCCTGGTATGCCGTTTCCCAGATGACCCTGGCTCCCTATATCCTCTCCTGGTTTCCACCACCACCGGTATGGCAAGGTAACTTCCTCCGTTGCCAAGAAGGATCTGTCCGAAATTCCTTCCCCCATGCAGGAGACTTCCATCCACGAACACCGGCAGTTGGCACTGGTTGCCCAGGAAATCATCATCCGTGAGCACTTCCTTCTCCGTAAACAGGAACTCCCCCTGACACTCTACGGTAAGCCTGGTATATCCCCAGCCAGTCCTCACGATGGTGAGTTCCCTCTCGGTCACCCCCCCGGTCTCCACTGCCCCAATCTCCAGTTCCTTCTGGGAAGTATATTCCACCTTCTGTTTCTTGTGAACCCTGATCAGGAACTCTTCCAGGTTCTGCTCATTGCCCCTGTGGGCTGATAAAGCCCTGTAATCCTCCGTAAACTGGGCGTCATTCCCTTCCAGGATCCTTGAAAACGCCGGGGAATAGAATAATTTCACTGCCTCCTGCCAGTTTTCCCTGGCCAGATTAGCAAAGTGAAACAGGTTCCGGACCGGGCCGATGGAGGACTCCAGGATCTCATACTCCACAGTGACCACAAAAGGAATGCTGTACTCTCCCTTATTGCTGACAACGCAGAAACTACCCTTTACCACATCCCCTTCCTCCAGGTTCTCCCCGTGGAAACAATAGACAATCTCCACCTGGTTCCCCTGGAAGGTACCTGTCAGGCATTCCATTCTTAAATCGGAAGAATAGATATATCCCTCTGCCAGTCCATCCCCCGTCCCAAAAATGTGGAAGGACTTTTCTGTCTGCTGTCCCCTGCGTACAGACATTTCTATCTTCGTGCAGGAGAAATCCAGCGATGCCCTCTCATATTCAAAATTTCCTCTCAGAACCTGACTGATCATTTCCTGCATGGATATCACCTGCTCTTTTCCTATTGGTTGTCCCTATTATAACAAATTGTAAAAGGCAGGGCAAGTCAAATGCAAAGCAGGATGGAGCAGACAACAGGGCCATACGGCCAGGCTGTCTGATTCCATCCTGCTACTTACTTCCATCCGTTTTATTCCATATTCAGCCTTTTGCTGATAATCTGGTAGGAGGCCAGGTAGAGCACCACCGCCAGCACCAGGTTCAGTATGGATGACACATTCCATGTGGATCCCATATAAGTATTGATAAAATCATACTCCGAGGCTATGCTTCCAAGCCGCAAAGAGGCCACAATACCTTGTACCACCTGCTCCACAATAGAGCGGACAATTCCCATGCCAATGTAGAACACAATGGCCATCAGCACCCTGTGTCTGGTAAAAAGCTGTCCCAAGGTAATGGCACCGAACAGGAACATGATCATGCAGAATGGCCCCGCTATGACTGTATATACCAGATACAGCAGGAACCGGATTACATCTGCCCTGATCTCGGGGGATGCGAGTCCCCATAATTCCCCGATCTGCTCCCAGGCCTGTGTCCATACCTCCGCAAAAGTATACTCACCGGCCAGGACCGTGGATACCAGGGAGGCCACCAGTACAAATACAGACAGGGCCAGGGCCACATAGACAATGATGATCCAGATGCTGCTCACCAGGATCTTGCTGATTAAGACCTGGTGCTTGGTCACCGGAAGGGTGTGTAGCAGATATCCTTCATCCGTGTACATGGTCCTATAAAAACGTACCCCCAGGTAAATCAACATACCGTAGATCACACCGATCAAGGCGATAATGTACAGGAAAAGGGTTCCCACACTCATCAGATCCAGCAGGCCGAACCCATAGTAATAGGACTCCGTAAAAGCCGCCTGCCACATGGGCCCCTGGAACCCCAGCCAGCCGAAGAACGTGGCCCCTGCCATACAGGCCAGCAACAGGCACCCCACCTTGTAGGTGCCCTTCCACTCATGTCTGATTAATTTTCCTAACATGCGAACACCTCCCTAAAATATGCATCCACTGATTTGCCGTGCTGCTCCCGGATATTGTCCACGGAAGTATACAGGACCAGATGTCCATACCGCATGAAGATCACCTCATCCAGCACCTGCTCAATATCCCCGATCAAGTGTGTGGAGATCAGTACCGTGGCATTGGGGTTATAGCTGTTGATGATCGTGCGCAGGATATAGTCCCTGGCTGCAGGATCCACCCCTGCAATGGGTTCGTCCAGCACATACAGGTCGGCATTCCGGCTCATGACCAGAATCAACTGCACTTTCTCCTTAGTTCCCTTGGACAGGGTCTTCATCTTGGTACCTGGATCAATGTTCAGGTTCTTTAGCATTTCCAATGCCTTCTCCCTGGAAAAGTCTGCATAAAAGTCGCAGAAATAGTCCAGTATCTCCGTGATCTTCCAGCCCCCCGCCAGGTATGTCCGGTCTGGCAGATAGGCTACATGGGCTTTGGTCTCCGTTCCCACATAGCAGCCGTTTATCTTAATACTGCCCTGTGTAGGCGTCAATAATCCGTTCATCATCTTGATCAATGTAGTCTTGCCGCTCCCATTGGGACCAAGCAGCCCGATAATCTTTCCTCTGGGAAGCGTGAGGGTGATATTGTTCACCGCCACATGCTCCGCATCATAAGCTTTGGTCAGACCTACGATCTCAACCAGTTCATTCATGTGTATACCTCCCCTCGCGCTTCAGCGCACATTTCAATCCATATCAAACTGATTCCCTCCCTCAATATATTGTTGCAAAAGTTCCATGGTATCCTGCCCGGTATAACCTAACTCCTTCATCCCGGACAGAAAAACCTCCAGATGCTCCCTGGCAAGACCTTTTTTCACATTTCCGATCAGCACTTCATCCTCTGTGACATTCCTTCCGTTTGTACGCTGGGTAATAATCAGTCCACTTCTCTCCAGTTCCGCAAACGCTTTCTGCATGGTGTTAGGATTCACCGATGCCACAGCCGCCAGTTCCCTGACACTGGGCAGCTTCCCTCCCGGTGGATACTGCCCCGAAACAATCTGCATCTGGATCCTCTCTACCAGCTGTGCATAGATTGGCCTGTCAGACTCCATATTCCATGCCATCTTGCTCCTCCTTCCCTAAAAACCTCGGGCAGTCCTTCCGATTCCTGGATCAAAAGACTCTCACAGGATTCCCCGCAACTCCTAATCTCACATTCCCAGACACTATTGGCATTATTCTTTTGCCTCGTGTATCATCTGTATAATACAATAATACGCCCCGAAAGGTTATCCGTCAAGGTCTTTTTATATCAAAACTTCCTTTACGCAAAAAAATTCGTTACTTCTCACGGCCTTGCTGTTCAAAATAACAAAGAGTCCCCTCTTATGAAGGGACTCCCTGTTGCCTGTGTGCTACTTCCTGTCCGCTATTTCCTTCCTGCCGCCGCTACTCCTGGAATACGGCGATCCGCATGGCATCCAGCTTCTTCGTCTCCTCCAGGATCTTGTTGAAATCGCCAATCAGTTCCACGGAAAGCTTTTTCGCCTCCTGGAACTCCCTGGCAGCCTTCTCAGAATCATTTCGGTTAATGGCATCCATCACACTCCTGCCATATCCGTGGAAACGGCGGTGCTTATCACCCAGACCGGTCCAGACAGTTGCAATCACACGGTTCTTCGGTTTCATGGCGTAGTAGAAATGGCCGAAGGCACATTTGGTATCATCTAGCTGTAATGGTTTGCAGTCCATGCTGTCCACCATATTTCCGAGGGATTCCAGCCATTTCTGATGTGCAATGATGGCACTCTGCACCGTGCCTGCAAAGATCTGGTTATCCAGCATATAGAACACATCCTGCACCATGAGTCCCATCTGCTTCGCCGTGTCATCCAGTTCCTTCTCAATATCCTTGACAGGCTCCGTACTCACATTCAAAGCTTCCGTGACCTGCTCCAGGATCTGGGCCTGTTCATTCAGGTGCTCACACTCCTCGCTCAAGTTAGTCATCTGCCCCTGGACACTGCTCACAGCACTGAAAATCTCCTGGTCTGTAGCCGCAAGGGTCGTCAAGGAATCTGATATCTCTGCAATGTTCTCCTCATTCTTATGGTTCTCTCCGATCACCTCAGAAAGGCTCTCCCGCATCTGCCCCAGTTCCTGCACCGTCTTGTCAAGACTGTCACAGGTCATCTTGGAAGCATCACCGATCCTGCTCACCAGGCCGTCCATGCTCACGGTCAGTTCCTTGGTCTGTACTGCCAGGTTCCGGATCTGCTCTGCCACCACGGCAAAGCCCCTTCCTGCCTCACCTACCCTGGCCGCCTCGATGGAAGCATTCAGCGCCAGCATATTCGTCTGGGCGGAAATAGAGTTGATACCACTGATCACCTCGTTCATATTGTGAAGCACATTCATAAGCTGCTCCATATCACGCTTCATGTCATCAGAGTTCTGAATCGTCACTTCCGATTTGGTGACAATCTCTGCCAAGGCCTGATTACTGGTCCCCACCTTTTCCTTCATCTCCGCAGCCACTTCGGAAATCTGCATCACGGCTTCCGCGAAACTCTCATGGGCCTCTACCACCTCTGACATGCTCTCCCCCGTGACCCTGGCTGCACCTACTACCTTGGCAGAAACATCCGTGACATTCCTGCTGATCTCGTTCATCTTGTTTGAACAATCCCGCATGGACAGATCCAGTGCACTGATCCGCATCACAGAAGAGAAAACACCCTTTACCAACTGGTTGAACTTATCCCTGCCGGACTTCAGCCTGGCCTGCACCTGCATAGCCTCAGGATCCCTGGCATCTTCCAAAGGAAGCATCCTGCTAATATTGTAAATAATCTTCTTGTCCTTCATCATGTTGAGCCTTCCTCCCATTTTGGTCTTGCATACACATCACAACCATTATAGCAGATCGTAGACACTTTTTCTACAGGAAATCACAAATATTCTTAGAAATATTCTCCCTGTAGGAGCAGTTCATCCAGTCCATATAAATGGCGCTTTCGGCTCAAACACCCCATATCCAAAGATATATATCACTTTTTCTCATTGTATGACACTTCCCGTCGTCCTTCCATATCCTGCCCGCAGGACGGCACACACTGGAAAATGGTCAGACAGGAACACACCCTCCTGCTCATCCGTCCACCGCTCCCGGCTCTCACAGACAAAGCCTTTGGTAAAGATATAATCAATGCATCCCGGTTCCCGGGTCTTCCCAAACCCATGAAAGGTGATTCCAATGTCCTTCGTCACATTTTCGTAGGGATACTCTTCCAGTATGGCAATGGTCTCACTGCCCGGCCAGGCGTTCATGTCCCCGGTGACCACCACCGGGGTCCCCGCATAGCGCTCCTCCCCTTCCAGCCTGTCCAGGATCTGCCGCAGTCCCTGCTTCCTGGCCTCCGGGCCTTCGTGATCCAGATGGGTATTCGCCACCCGGAATACTTTTCCTGTGGCAAGTTCCTGGAATACCGCCTCCGTACACATCCGGGGGCAGATACTCTGGTCCGGGTAGCGGGAGGCTGGCACATATGGCGTCCCTGACAGCCAGTAGACCTCCAGGCGTATCAGGTTACAGACATCCTTCCTGTAGGCAATGGCCGTCTGCTCATCCTCCAGGGTCTCACTGCGCCCGCAGCCTACCACGTAATACTCCTCCAGGGACTCCTTCAGCCACACTGCCACATGGGGCAGTACCTCCTGGAAACACACAATGTCCGGTGCCTCCTGCCGGATCTTCTGCAGGATCAGCGGCTTCCTGTAGCAGAAATTGTTGATCCCATCCTGCCCGCAGTCATAGCGGATATTAAATGTTACGATTTTCACTGTTCTTGTCTCTCCTCTGTCAAGTCTATATACACATCCAGGCTTTCACCCCACCTGGATGTTAAGTTCACTCCATTCACAGCAATCATGCACACAAAACGCCAAATACAGGCGTTTTGGCGTATGGCACCCGGGGTTGTCAGGCAGCGGCACAAAGTCAACCTTGTTGACTTGGCTCCTTGCTCGCAGGAATAACAGAAACAGAAGCCGCCAGGCTGTATATAAGCCTGGCAGACTCCCTGAACTACTTTCCCTTATCCCAAAGCTTTCTTCTATTCCAAAGCTTCCACATGCGGACACACCAGTTCTACCCGTTTCATGGAGCAGGCCCAGTGCACCGCATTCCTGATGATCTGCTGCACATAGACATTCTGGAATCCTTTGTTGGTCTCATGCCCTGGCTGGAAATAGAAGATTTTCCCGTTCCCCCGCACCCAGGTACAGCCGCTGCGGAACACTTCCCCGCCATTGAACCATCCCATGAAGACAGTCTCCTGGGGTTCCGCAATGTCAAAAGGTTCCCCGTACATCTCCTCGCAGTCCAGCACAAAAGTCTCCGGAATATCCTTGGCAATGGGATGGTTGGGCTTCACGGTCCAGAGCCGCTCCCTGGCACCGTCCCGCCACTTCAGGTTGCAGGTGGTTCCCAGCATCCTGCGGAAGATCTTGGAATGATGGCCGGAATGGAGTACCACCAGGCCCATTCCCGACAGGATATGTCTCTGCACCCGGTCCACGACCTCCTCTGGCACCCGGTCATGACCCATATGTCCCCACCACACCAATACGTCTGTATCTGCCAGTACTTCCTCTGTAAGCCCACATTCCGGCTCATCCAGGGTGGCAGTCCGCACTTCTGTCTCCGGATCCTTCAGGAATCCCGCAATATAGCCATGAAGTCCTCCCGGATATAGCTGTGTCACAAGGGGAATCTCTTTTTCATGAAGGTTCTCATTCCATACCGTTACTTTCATATTCTGTTCCTTTCCTTCTGTCCTTCCCAGGCGTTACTGTTCACTCCGTCCACAGCAACTATGCACACAAAACGCCAAATGAGGCGTTTTGGCGCGAGACAGTCTCGGGTTTGTCACGCAAAAAGCGCGTGAAAACACCTCGCGGTGGCACCAGTGAACAGTAATCCCCAGGCTTCCGTCATGATTCCGTATGGATACCCCGTGTGTACTTCCGCGGCATACCTGCTGCAGGCAGCGGGGTATCCATCATTCAAAATATACTGTCCTGCCCGTCCTGGCAGATTCATAGATGGCTTCCAGGATCTGTGTCACCACCAGGGCCTGTCCCGGCTCCACAGTCAGGGGCTTTCCGTCCACAATGGCCTCATAGAAAACGCGTTGTTCCACATCCTCGGCATTCTCTGTGACACCATCATAGAAAGCCACACCACCGGAAGCCAGGTCCGGCTTCTCCACACACTGTCTGCCATACTGTACCCGGTTGATCCTAAGGCCATCCTTCATGTCAGCCCCGGCCCTGGTGCCGCAGAGGCTGGTCTTGGCCTCGTCCACCTCCAGACTGTTCAAGGCCCAGGATGCTTCCAACTGAATGGTGGCACCATTTTTCATCTTGATGAACCCAAAGGCAGAATCTTCCACCGTGAAGATCTCCGGATCCCAGTCTCCCCAGGCATTGCCCGTCTCCTTCTGGTCTGCCAGCTTACGGAACACGGAGCCGGTGACAGATGCCGGTTCATAGTTGTCCATCATCCACAGGGTCAGATCCAGGGCGTGGGTGCCGATGTCGATCAGCGGGCCGCCTCCCTGTTTCTCCTCATCCAGGAATACGCCCCAGGTGGGAACTGCCCTCCTGCGGATGGCATGGGCCTTGGCATAGTAGATCTCTCCCAGGTCACCATTTGCGCAGGCCCTCTTCAGATACTGGGAGTCTCCCCTGTAACGGTTCTGGTAACCGATGGTGAGGATCTTCCCTGTCTCCTTTGCCGTCTCCACCATGGCCTTGGCCTCCTCATATGTCTTGGCCATAGGCTTCTCACACATGACATGCTTACCTGCCTTCAGCGCCGCAATGGTCACCGGGGCATGGGCGTTGTTAGGGGTCAGTACATACACGGCATCCAGGTCTTCCTTCACCAGTTCCTGATAGTCTGTATAGACACGGGCATCCTCTGTGCCATACGCTTTCCTGGCCTTCTCGGCCCTCTCCTCGATCAAGTCACAGAAAGCCACAATCTCAAAATGGCCGTTCTTCTTAATGGCCGGCAGATGCTTTGCATTGGCAATGCCCCCACAGCCTACAATCCCTACTTTTAATGTTTTCATGGTTATACCCCCGCGCTGATCTCTTTTCAGACAAATTGTCTCAGATACCCTATACTCTTCTTCATATTCTCCATAGGTGTACCATACTTGTGGTCATCCTGTTCCACCACCAGGTATCTGGTCCCACTCTTTACCGCCTGGGCCACCACATCACCCACGCCCAGTTCCCCGTCTCCCAGAGCCACCAGCACTATCCCGTCTTCCCGGATGAAATCCTTCACATGCACCACAGGACAGCGCCCGCTGTATTTATCCAGATATTCCACAGGATCTGCACCGCCTACCTTCACCCAGCACAGGTCCAGCTGTGTGGCAAGGTTTGCCGTCTCCCTGGCCCCATAGAAGGCATCCAGCTGGTACGCACCATCCTGGGTTCTGGCAAATTCAAAATCATGGTTGTGATAGAGAAGCTGTATTCCAGCTTCCCTGCATTTCTCCGCAATCTTTTCCAGATAAGACAGGGTCTCCTGGTACTTATCCCCACCATACCATCTCTCTGCCCCCAGATGAGGAACTGCCACATAGGAACACCCGATCTTCCGATACGTCTCCACCGTTCCCTCCAGGTCCCTGGCAAACTCATCATAAGCCACATGGGCGCTCACTGCCTGCAACCCCCACCTATCCAGGGCGGACCGGATCTCTTTTGGATCCTTCCCATACAGGCCTGCCAGTTCTACCCCGTCATACCCCATCTGGGCCAGGGCTTTCATGGTGCCGTCAAAATCTGCTGCGGCTTCCTCCCGCACAGAATACACCTGTGCCGCAATCGGTAATTTTTCCATGTCCTCCTCCTTCCGCCTGCTATTCCTTATCCTCTGCCCGCATGCTCTCCCGGAGACATGCCAGGCAGATAAGAATATGCCTCCCGATGTTCCCCGTCAGTCTTCAAACCGAATGACTTCTTTTTTTATGGCAGACTGGAACACTGCCTCCATGAGCCGCATGACCCGCATGACTTCCGTAAGTTTGATCCGGCTCTCCTCCCGGCCTTCCAGCACGGCCATCACATTCTGGTAGAACTCCCGGATATCACTCTTCACCTCCGGCTCCACTTCCGTGTGGATGCTGTCCTCCCTCCTGGGTGCCATTGTCTTGGTCAGGCCTGCCGCCGTGCGCACCGGCACCACATCCTTCTCATCTGTTCCCAGCGCCCGCACGATCTGGATGTCCTGTCCCCAGTCTGCAATCCGGGCCGTGCCGTTCGTTCCCAGCACATACCATCTGGGCAGGCTTATAAAATTGCTGGTTCCCACTTCCACCAGCATATGCACACCGTTTGCAAAGCCCAGGTCAGCCGTAAACCCGTCATCCACCAGCTGGTTGGTCACATTAGTCAAGGTAGCATACACGGTCTCCAGCTTCACCTCGGGAAACAGAAGCAGCGCCTGGTCAAACAGATGGACACCCCAGTCCAGCACCATGCCGCCCCCGTGTTCCTTCTCCTGCCGCCAGTCCCCGGGAATGCCCCGGGAGCCGTGAACCCTGGACTCCAGCCGGAAGATCTCACCCAGTTTTCCTTCCTCCATGACCTTTTTCACTGTGAGGAAATCCTCATCCCAGCGGCGGTTCTGATGCACGGTCAGAAAACGGCCTGTCCGCCCTGCAGCCTCCCTCATCTCCTCCAGATCCCGGGAAGACAGGGTGACCGGCTTCTCCGACACCACATTTTTCCCCGCTTCCATAGCCTTTATGGCTATGCTCTTGTGGACATCATTGGGAGTGGCAATGAGCACCAGATCTACTGCTTCGTCTGCCAGCAGATCCTCTAAGCCTTGATATACATGGATCTGCCGGGAAGCGGCATACGCCCGCCTCTCCTCCTTGATATCCCAGATGCCTGCCACAGACAGGTCTTCCATCCCCTCAATTAAGTCATAGTGCCAGCCCGCCATTCCGCCGAACCCCACCATCGCCAATACATGTTTCATTCCTATACCTCCCAGCCCGCTTAAAGAGGGATGTTTACACACCCTCTTGCGAGCATAAATTCAATATTATACAATTCGTGAGAAGAATACCTGCTCTTGGCATTCTTCAGTGTGTAACTTGAAAATTCTTTGCGGGCGTACTAAAGAGGTGGGCTATGCCCCCTCTTGGACGCTTAGAACTTCTACTCACACTTCGCTCCATTAGGCCCAATACATATTCCCCCGCTCCTCGAAGATCAGCACATTCTTCAGACACTGGATGGCCTTCAGCAGTCCTTCCCTGCCAGACATCAGGCTGTCCTCATGCTCTATGCTGATGGCATAATCATATCCTGCAAGGCGAAGCTCCGACACAATGGCCTTCCAGTAGTCTTCCCCATGCCCATATCCCACAGAGCGGAAGATCCAGGAACGTTCCAGTTCATTGCCATAGTGGGTGGTGTCAAGCACACCGTTCCTGGCGGTATTCACCGGATCTATTCTGGTATCCTTGGCATGGAAATGAAACAGGGCACCTGCCTTTCCAAGTTCCCTTATGGACACACAGGGATCCATGCCCTGCCAGATCAAGTGGCTGGGATCAAAGTTGGCACCGATCTGGGGTCCCACTGCCTCCCGCAGTTTTAAAAGGCTCTTCGTGTTGTACACACAGAAACCCGGATGCAGTTCCAAGGCAATCTTATGGACGCCGTGAGCTTCGGCAAAAGCCACCTTTTCCTTCCAGTAGGGGATCAGCACCTCATTCCACTGGTACTCCAGGATTCCCGAGAAATCATCCGGCCATGGACAAGTGACCCAGTTGGGCGTCCTGTCCTCCGGACTGCCGCCTGGGCAGCCGGAAAAGGTATTCACCACCGGTACCCCCAGCTTCTCTGCCAGCAGTATGGCATTTGTCAGATCCTCATCAAAGCTTTTTGCAATTGCCCTGTCAGGATGTACCATGTTCCCATGGCTGCTCAAGGCACTGATCTCCAAGCCATGCCTGTGGATGGTATCCAGGAACTCCTTCCTCTTCCCTTCATCTGCCAGAAGGGCTGCTGCGTCACAATGTGCCTTCCCTGGAAACCCGCCGCAGCCAATCTCCACCATCTGGACACCATTGTCTGCCAGGAAATGGCAGGCCTCATCCAGGGGCAGATCCCCCAGTACCACTGTAAATGTTCCTAACTTCATGATATTTCCTCCTTTTTTGTTTCCTTTATTGTTTGTTTTTAAGATCTATTTGACAGAATCCTCCAAATCGTCATACAATTCCACGCACCTCTCCTAGCTGACTGTTAATTTCATTATAAAAAAACAGCAAAAGAAAGATAGAATTCTTCTGCTGTAAACTCATACAATCCTGCTATTTTCCCGCACCTCCAGGGGCGTACACCCAAAGGTACGCCGAAACAGCCGCCCGAAATGGTTATAGTCCGAAAACCCCACCGCATCCGCTACCTGGGTAGCTGTGTAATTTCCCTTTTTCAACAGGTTCATAGCCTTGTCCAGCCGGACCTCGTTGATATACTGCAGGGGGGCTTTTCCTGTACTTTCTTTGAAAAGGTGGTTGAACCTTCCCTCGCTGACATGGATCAGATCTGCCAGTTCCCGGTTGCTGACAGGTTCCGAGTAATGGCTTTCAATATACTGGTAGACAATATTGAGCCGCTCCAGCTTCTTCCGGCGCCGCAGGCTGTCCTCCCGGTCCAGCATCTCCAGTGCATAACGTCGCACCAGGTAGGCCACCAATTGGAGCAGGTAGCCCTTGCACACCAGCCTGCTGCCGATCTCCTGCCGGGCCAGTTCCCCGGAGATACCATCCATGATCCGGATGACCTCCGGATCATTGTGGACCAGGGGCCGGAAGATGATATTCTTGTCTGCCAGTTCCCTGGAGAAATCTGCCATGTCGAAGATGGCCACCAGTGTCTCCACAGGGGTTCCATCGCAGAAGCCTTCGTGAAGGATATTGCTGTTGGCAATGACCAGGTCGCCCTTTCTGGCTTCCACCTCTTCCTGCTCCAGCCTAATCATGGTCTGCCCGCTGACCACATAGTGCAGTTCAATGTGTTCATGCCAGTGCAGGGCAAAACAGGAACCCTTTATGTGGAACCTGCTCCGGAATAACTGGATGGGAAATTCCTCATCCCTAAGTATCTTTTTTTCATACAGTTCCAGTGCCTGTGCCATATCCTTCCTCCGCTTTTGTATCTGCACCGTATTAACATGCATCGTCAAAGCAGCGGGCAGATAGGACTTCCTATCTCCCCGCCTTCCTGGAATCTACCACATAACATGTGTAACCATCTTCCTCCCCTATTGCAGGATCTCCTCCAATGTGTCAAAGAGATGTTGCACATTAATAGGCTTTGCAATATGCCCGTTCATTCCACTAGATAAGGCTTCCTGCTTATCCTCCTCGAATGCATTGGCCGTCATGGCAATGATGGGAATGGACGCCAGTCCTGCATCCTTCAGTTCCCGGATCTTCTTCGTGGCCTCATAGCCGTTCATCACGGGCATCTGCACATCCATCAGCACAAGCTGGTAATGCCCCGGCCCGGCCTCTTCCAGCATCTGCACCGCAAGCTGGCCGTTGGCTGCCACCTCCGTGGTAAAGCCCGCCTCCTCCAGGATTGCAACCGCAATCTCCTGGTTCAGTTCATTGTCTTCTGCCAGCAGGATATGACCACCACGGAATTTCCCGGCCCGGTTCTCGTACCTCTTCTCCTCCTCTTCCCTAAAGCCCAGGATTCCGTTCAGACATTTTCTCAGTTCTGAGAAAAACAGCGGCTTGCTGCAGAAAGCCGTAACCCCTGCTTCCTTTGCCTCCTCCTCGATATCCGCCCAGTCATAGGCAGTCAGCACAATCACCGGTGCCTTTCCCCCTGTCTCCTTGCGGATCCGCCGGGTAACTTCCACACCGTTCATATCCGGCAGCAGCCAGTCAATCACATACACGCTATAATCGTCCCCCCGCATGGCTGCCTGGCGGTTGCGCAGTACCGCCTCCTTGCCCGACAGGGTCCACTCTGCCCGCATACCCAGTTGCCCCAGCATGTAGGACACACTGTCACAGGAATTGAAGTCATCATCCACCACCAGGGCCCTGCAGTTTTTCAGTTCCGGTATCTCTGTGGGCCCCTTGTCCTCCGCATTCAGGCGGAAGGTAAAGGACACCGTGAATTCCGTTCCCACATCCCGCTTGCTCTTCACGTCTATGGACCCGTTCATCATATCCACAATGTTCTTGGTGATAGACATACCCAGACCGGTTCCCGGAATACCGCTCAAGGTAGTGGTAGTCTCCCGCTCAAATGGTTCAAAGATATGGGCGACAAACTCTTCACTCATGCCGATTCCCGTATCCTTGATATAAAACTCATAGTTTGCATACCCTTCCGGTGCCCCTGGCTTCTCTGTGACCTGCACACTGACACTGCCCCCTGCCCTGGTATATTTCACGGAATTGCTCAAAAGATTTAACAGCACCTGGTTCAGACGCAGTTTATCACAGAAAATCTCCTCATCCACCACATCCACGGCATCCATGTTCAGTTCCAACTGCTTGGCATGGACATCTGCCTGCAGGATATTGCGCAGTCCGTGCAGGATCTCCGGCAGGCTGCAGGGCTTCTCCTCCAGCCGGATCTTCCCACTCTCTATCCGGCTCATATCCAGCACATCGTTGATCAGGCTCAGCAGGTGGTTGCCAGAGGAAGCAATCTTCTTCAGATATCCTTCCACCTGTTCCTTATTGTCAATATGGTTAAGGGCCAGGGAGGTGAATCCCACAATGGCATTCATGGGCGTCCGGATATCGTGGGACATGTTGGAGAGGAACATACTCTTGGCCTTGCTGGCCTTGTTCGCCTGGGACAGGGCATCCTCCAGCAGGCTCTTCTTCTCCATCTCGCTGCGGATCTCCTCATCCACACTGCGAAAACCAAGGACAACATTGTAACTGCCATCCCAGCTTCCCACACGGACTACCTTCATCTGAAAGTACTTTATCTCATTGTTGTCTATAATCCGGAAATTGGTATATACCAGTTTCTTTGCTGCCAGTTCCTCCTTCAGATACTCCAGGGATACCGCACGGCCAAGCATCTCCCTGTCCTCCTCGTACACGGAACGCTGTATGTACCGTTTCATGCTTTCTTCCAGGGAAATGTCCCCACTGAAAACAGGATCAAAAGGATTCCCCTTATGATCCTCATTCCGAAGCGCCTTCCCCAGGCCTGTATCCAGGTCGAAGGAACACACCAGGTTGTAATCAATGCTCAAGGCCTGGATCAGTTCCCTCTGGTGTCTCTCATTCTCTTTCTCCTGCTGCTTCTGCTGGGTACAGTCCAGAAGGAACCTCTGGCAGATCAGCCTGCCATTCTCCATGAGGAGTTTGATATTCCCCATCACGTGCAGCAGTTTGCCGTCCTTATGCCGCACCCTGTATTCCACGCTGACGCTGTCTCCCTCCCTCTTCAGTTCCTGGATGCTGGCCCGCAGCCTGTCCTGATCCTCGGGCACCACACTTGCTGCCACCATCCGGAACCCATCTGCCTCCAGTTCCTCCAGGGACTCATACCCCAGGATGCTCAGCGCTGCCCTGTTGATGCTTAAGACCTGCTCCCCGCCCAATGTATGGCGGATCACCCCGCAGTCTATAGTGGTAAATATGGTCTCCAGGCTACGGTTTTTCTGGATGATCTCCTGCTCATAAGCACGCTCCTGGGTCACGTCAATAGCTACCCCCACTGTCCCCATGACACTTCCGTCCAGGTCATAAAGCGGTGATTTGTACGTGGTAAGGGTACGCATGCCGTCCCCTGTCTTGATGACCTCCTCGGACACAAAGGTCTTCCGTTTGCTCATGACCTCATTCTCGGATTCTATACAGGCAGGGTCATCCTGTTCCACATCCCAGATATAGGCATGTCCCCGCCCTTCCACCTGCTGCTTTGTCTTGTTCACCGTCCGGCAGAAGCTGTCATTTACCTTCTCATGGATCCCGTTCTTATCCTTATACCAGATCAGATTCGGAATATTATTGATAGTAGCATCGAAGAAATGCCTGGTTTCCCAGAAATCCTTCTCCTGCTTACAGATCTCCTGCCACCGCTTCAGCCTGAACCTGGTCTCCCTGTCTGACATCTCCCCAGTCCAGATATCCCGGATGCCAGGCAGATCCTCCACAAATGCGGGAACCTCTCCCCCGTCTGCAAGCAGGATGATCTCTGCCTCCCCTGCGGCCCGCAGCACCTGTGCTGCCCTCTTCATTCCAGACGCACCCAGTCCCTTACAGTTTGCCAGAATCACATCTGCCTGTCCTGCCAGCCCCTCTTCAAACTGTTCACTCTCCACAAATGTATGGGTGAAATGCTCCATGGGATGCATTTCCTTAACCAGTCCAAACACTCTGTCATTGTGTCCTGCCAGATAGAAATGGATATGACACTGATACATATCTGTTTCCCCCTATGGTAAAATCTGTTGAAACACTCCTTTTGCTGTACTATTGTTATTCTAACAAGTGCGGGGAGTAATGTCAACCGCGGTTAAACTTCCCGATTAACTTATCCAACTGCTGTGCCAGTCCTTCGTTCTGTTTGGACTGTTCCTGGATTCCCTTTGCTGCAGAAAGGCCCTGCAGTTTCTCTTTCTCATGCAAAATATCATCATCCACGTTCCATCCTCCGTGGACAATGATATCCTGTGACCGAAGCTATGTAATATCTGTCTGCCTGCTCATTTCCTGCCAGTCCTTCCCCCCTTGCATTCCGGGAAAAATATACCATATCTTTCATTTTTTTTCAAGCAGATTTGCGCTGTTATCCCTCTCATTTCCTATCTGTGAATTGCCAATTGCAATCCCTGCCCAGTTGTGTCATAATACAGAAAAACCTTGAAAAGGAGCATATGCCATGAAAGCTTACAAAATCCAGGCAAACTTTCCCTTGAACATTCCCCTTGTGTTTCTCGCAGTCATCTCCGGTGCATGGCTGATCCTGAACGTCCTGCCCATTCCTCTGGAAGGACAGCTGGAACCCGTATGGCTCAATCCCCTGCTGGCCGGCATTCTCCTGGTCGTTTCCGTCCTCCTGCTGTACAAGGCAAACCGTTCCGGGCTGACCCTGGATGACAACGGACTGGTCTACACGCCGCTTTTCGGTGCCAGAAAGGGCCTGTCCTATGGGGATCTGGCGAAGATCTCCACCGGGGGGAAGTCCTACTGCCTGTATACAACGGACGGGAAACGTCTGATCCAGTTTGATGATACTTACACCAAGGATGCCAGCCAGATTGTTGCCTTTCTGAAAGAGAAGGGTGTCAGGTCGGAGTTCTGAGGATTCCGTGGACCCGTTTGCACAGTTCCCCTGCAGTGGCCTCATAAGCTTCCCAGGCCAGGCTGTCCCTGGATTCTGTCTGTGGCGGCTGCCATCCTTTCCTCACACAGATGGCAGCCGCCACTGCCTCCAGCATCCCCGGATTCTTCACCAGGAGGGGACCTGTCAGTTCTGAGGCAAACACATTTCCCTGGTGGAGTCCTTCCGGTGCAAGCCATTCCTCATTGCCCCAGCCAAGTTCCAGGTCATCCAGGAGCGGTGTCTTAACTCCCAGGATCCGGCTACTTTTGTTCATGAATCCTATCACTGCCTCCGGATACAGGGCCGTATGTCCGTACACATCCCCCATCAGACGTTTCCCCACACGCTCCGTGGTAAAGTCTGCCAGGCCTATACCCCGGTAGACCGTGCCATCCCTCTCCCTGATCTCCCTTCCCAGCAGTTCCATGGCCGTCCCGGCGAAAAACAACACACTGCCGTCCCGGGCTGCCTCCTTCAGCCACCCGGACCCGTCCCTGCCCGCCAGGTAGTTCATGGCAGCCCTGGCACTGTGTTCCGTCCCGGCCCCCATATAGAAGAAGTCTCCTTTCCTGCCCTCCGGTCTTCCCCCTGGCTCCAGTCTCTCCACTGTCACCTTACAGCCCAGGTCTTCCAGGAACTGCCGCAGTACCAGCACATTGGCATAGCTGCCATAGAGGTTCATCAGATCCGGAAAGATGTGGATCATGCGTACTTCCATAACTTCCCCCTTTTGTCCGGCACGCTGCAGCCTCCCCTTGGCACCTCCAGGCAGGCCAGGAATTTGTCCTTGTCGGAGAAGCATGTGACCACATAGACCTTCTCCTCCCCCTGCCCGCGGATATCTGCTGCCGCAGCAGCAATATCCGGCTGTATGGACCAGCCTGCAAGTCCCAGGAGCAGGAACCGCTCTGCCAGATCCCTGCAGTACCTGCCTGACAGCAGGATCCGTTTCACATGAGGAACCCTGAGGAGTCCAAAGTCAACGTCCCAGAGCCAGCTGGTCTCACAGGTGGGATACTTCCGGCTCACTGCATCCACAATGACCAGGACCGTGCAGTCTTCCTTGTCTGCGGCAATATACTGGAGGCTGGTGTCATAGGCAACACTGTTCTCATGCTTGCTCACAAGCAGCATCCCCTGGTGCCTGCCCAGCGTAAAGGACTGTATACGCCCGTTCTGCAGCCTGTAGCCGTCCAGGATCCTTGCCGCTTCCCTGCCAGGGATCCCCAGACTGCATCCTATCGCCCAGGCTGCCAGCACATTATAGACATGGGAGATGCCCGAATGACTCAAGTGGATCCGGATGTCCCCCTCCAGGACCAGGCTGCCTCCTGCCAGATCCACATCCACCACGGCATAGTCCGGCCTGGGCCTTGCATGGCCGCAGTACATACAGCGGTATCCTCCCATATGGCTGTAATTCACATAGGTATATTCCATAGGTTCCTTGCACACCGGGCAGTAGGCGCCGTCATGGTAGACCCCCATGGGATGGTCCCCGGAAATACCACACCTGTCCACCCCGAACCACCTTACCCTGCCCCGTCCCCTGGCCAGGCAGCTGGAAAGAGGATCGTCCCCGTTCAGCAGCAGTTCCGTTTCCGGCCAGATGGCGGCATGGATGGATGCATAGACCTCCTCCGGGTGGCCGTTGCGGGTAAGCTGGTCCCTGCACAGGTTCGTAACCACCAGCCTGGCAGGACGGATGTAGGAGAAAACACTGGCCGTATACCTCTCATCCACCTCCATGAGCAGCACCTGCGCCTTCACCCGGCCAGCCAGGGTGGCATGGGACAGCACCAGGGTAGCAATCCCCTCTATCTGGTTGGATCCCTCCTCATTACAGATCACTGCAAGCCCTGCTGCTCGGCACAGGGCTGCCGCCATCTCCACCGTGGAACTCTTACCTCCTGAGCCGGTTACGGCAATCACCTGCCCAGGCAGCTGCAGCCTGCCCAGGATATCCGGGCACACCGCCAATGCCAGCTTCCCCGGCAGGGAACTGCCCCGTCCCAGATGTTTCCCCACAAAATGACACAGCCTGCACAACATGATCGCCAGTAATTTTCTCATTGTTACACCCCCGTGCCCGCTTCAGCGGGCATACCAATCAATATATCTTTCTTTTCCTGTTTATTCTACCTTACCCGTGTATCACAGATGTGAATTTTTCCTTAATGCCAGATTGCTTTTCTATAAATCTGCCAGGACTCCCTGCTTACCCTTTGGTTTTCCCCATATCCTGTCTCCGTGGTTTACAAAGCGTAAACCCCTTCCCTGTAGTTTACACTTTGTAAACCAAGATGTCAATCCTTTCCTCGTTTGCCCATAAAAATGTACCCAATAGAAAAAGTTTCCGGCTGGTATCTTCTGCTACCGCCGGAAACCTTTCTAAACCACTCTCTCTTTATCCACTCTCTCTATTGCACATACCACTTGCGCAAGTCAGCTTTCCAAACCTAATTCTCCACAATGTCCCATTTGCCAATTGCCCTTACATCTTTGTGTGACACCTGCCATCTTCCCTACTCTGCCAGGTACATCCGCAGCCCATCATCTATCTTCTGAATGGTTTCTTCCACGGACTGAATGCCCTCTAAGTAGCCCCCCAGGCATTCTATCAGCACCTCCCGGATCTTGGCATCTTCCTTAATGGGTTGATCCAGCGCGTGGCACAATGCCACCAGCCGGTCTGCCGTCTCTTTTGGATAAGCCTCACTTTCAAATTCGCTGTATCCGCCATCACTGGACATAATCATGGTGGCCGCAGAGTATTCGGAACGGTCCCTGGCCGCAAGACTGTCCAGGGACTTGCTGTTAACAGGAAATCCATTGTAACTCTCTGTATCCTGCACGGACTGGGACAGGGCAAAAGCCAGGAAATCCTTGGCCACATCCTGGTAAGGACTCTTGGTACAAATGCCCATCTCCATGGAAGGGATAAACCGGTTTTCAAATGCCGTGTACTCCCCCTGGATCAGCTTCACCATGGACATGGGGAACATACAGTCCATGAACCCTGCTACCTTTTCGATGGCCAGCCTGGCCGGGCCGCTCAGTTCCCACATGCCATAGGCAATATCATTCTCTGGGCGGGAGGCTATGATCCCGCAATTGTCTCCGATGGCCTTGAGATATTCCAGATACCTGCCCAGGGTCTCCCGGTCAAGCTGTTTGTCCTTCACGATCTGTTCACAGAAATAAGGATAAAATTCATCCACCAGTTCTGTCACGGTCCTGGAACCCATATAGCTGTCGGAAGTTCCTGCCAGGAAGCCTGCCAGCGCTTCCATGGTATTCATGTCTGCCTCCTGGATATCCCGTCCCATTGCCATAGGGAAGCTAAACTGCAGGGGTACCGCATACCGCCTGCCGTCTTCCCTCACATAAGCACCCGTAATGTTGGACAGCAGTTCGCCGCTTTCCTCCAGGGGCCTTACCGTCTCCTCCAGATCCAGCAGCAGGCCTTTCTCCGCATAAGAATCTATATTTAAGTGATCCATCACCAGGATATCCGGCACATCATCCCCCAGGAGCCTGGTGTTCAGTTTCTGGTAGACAGCATTATAGTCCGGTGTATCATAATAGTACTGGGGATACTCGTTCTCTATGGTCACCAGTACCTCCGGGTGGGCCTTGTGGTACAGGGTAGCTGCCTGCTTCAGCAGGGAATTCTCATAGACCGTATAGAGTTTCAGCACCGTAGTGACTTCCGATATGGCCTCTGGATCGTATTCGTAGGTGTTCAGCCTCATCTCCCCACCTGTCTCAAACCGCGCATAAATCCTGCCATCTTCCAACGCCACCAGATCCATGCAATAGTTCTCTGACAGGGCAAAATCCGTATCCATGCCTGCTGCCAGCATCTCCCACTGTCCCTCCCCTGCATCAGCGGGAAGCCGGAAAATGCCGTTTTCCCCGGCCGCAACCAGTGTGCCATCAGCCAATGCACATAAGGCCAGGCTTCCTGTGCCGCCAAAACTGTAGACACCCGAATTACCAGCGCCTTCCTGATTGGTGACTGTATCCCCCGAAGGATAGGGAATGACCATTGGTTCCCCGGTTTTACCCCCTGCATATTTCTCAATCTGGCCTCCCGATCCATCCGAGGACCGCAGGTAAAAGTTCTCCCCGTCTGTCACAATGCCACCCTCATAAAACGCGGAAGGCGTCTCACTGGATAGCACGCTGCCGTCCTCCCCTGACAGGATATCCAGGGAAGTATAGGAGAGAGCCACCAGGGTATGGTCCTGTAGGGCAGCGATCCCCTGTATCATGTCGTAGCTGCCCCATTCCTCACTGGGAACTGTCCATTTCTGTGGGGTGATCTCCTGGGCAGTATCCCCATCCCCCTTCCACAAATGTCCTTTGAAAGCCTCCTCCCCCTCTGCCACATATCCGGCATAGAGATACTGCCTGCCCCCTTCTCCCTGCAGGAACTGTACCTCCACCCAGTCTCCGCAGGCCAGTTCCAGGGAAGCCAGCCAGCCCTTCGTCACATCCGTATAGCCTTCCCCCGTCTTCTCCCACTCCTTAAACACCATCTTCCCATCCTGAATGCTGGAAGTAAGCAGATGAAGCTTCCCATCTGCTGCAAACATCCTGCGGATAGTCTCCCCGGCCAGTTCATCCGGCAGGACCTCCTGCTTCTCTACGTACCTGCCTTTCACCGGGTCTGCCACTTCCCTGCCTCCGTCTCCCCCGGTTCCCGGCTGGCTGCTGCCGCCCTGGTTATCCTTCCCACAGGCACCCAGGCTTCCTATGAGAAGCAGTGCCACGGCCAGGAAGGCAGGAAGCCGTCCTCTTTTGTGTCTCCCATCTTTCCATCTTCTGCCGCTTCCGTCCCTTGTGCCGCATCCTCCTTTGGCCCGGCCTTCCCTGCCGTTTTCCATTTTCCGTTCCATACGTTGCTTTACCACCTTTCCCGGAATCCCTGCCGCTTGTGCCCCGCTTCGGCAGACACGTCAGTCAGTATGGATACGTTTTCTTTCCTACTGGCTCCCATGCCACTTCCAGCGTCAGTGCCACGAAAATTAGGCACATAGATCTACTGCAAACAGTAATTCCTTGTTTTCTTTCCTCCGTATGGTAACAGGAAAATGTCAAATGCTTGTGTCCGAGTTGTGCCGTAGTTGTAAAATCTCAGTGACAGTTCCGTGCCCTGTCTGAACTGTTACAACTCTCACGCATCTTCAGCCAGCTCCTGCACAAAGTGAAAATGATACCCTAAAGGAAGCTGCGCCTCACAGGTTCCTCTCCCTTCTGTGCCACTTTCCTCCTGTGAAATCCGGAATGTCCATCACTGCACCCCCCTTTGCAATGGACATCTCAGACAAGGCCGTCACTGCCATCCAGCTTGCCGCATCATACACGTCCACCGGCATGGGGGCATCCTCCCTAAGACACCGGAAGAACACCTCGAACTCCAGCCAGTCAATGCCCTCATGGCCGCCTTGGATGATACGGACACCAATGTGAGCATCCGGTTCCCCCGGTTGATGTCCAGCACCTTGGCAATGGGACCCAGGTCATGGGTGGGATAGTTCTCACAATTCCTGCTGATTTAATTCTGGAGCCTGTAATGCCGGTTCTCCTTCCCGTAGGAGATCTCGTGGCGCAGGTCGTGCTGGTATCCTCCTGGGCAATTCCTGTTCCCTGTCCTCTGGGGACTCATTTCCTGCCATAATATACCTGGAGCCTATGATACAGGAGTATACCACAATACCTGCCAGGAAGGAAGGTGGAAATCGATGAATGAAAAATCGTGCAAGTACGATTTTCACTCATACGCTTCCCATTGGCTGAACTTTCATGCTAAAATATGGTAACTGTTCAGACAGCGCCATTCTCAAGTACCGTTTGCGGCACATGCATGCGCCCATGGAACTTTCCTGGAAAAGTGATGCGCACAGAAAAAGAAAATGCTGGAAAATGGGGGTGTAAAAATGGGAAATACTTTTTACTTTACATGGGAGCCTGCCTTGATGCACTGGCTCCAGATCCATATGGATACCCTGGCCGTACACCTGGCCTCTTTCATCACCCTGTTCGGGGAAGAACTGGTCATGGTATTGGTCCTGGGCTATGTATACTGGTGTTACAATAAGGATATGGGCATCTACCTGGGTACCAATTTCTGTATGGCCGGGCTGTGGAATCCCATGCTGAAAAATATTTTCATGCGCAGACGCCCTTATTTTGACCACGCAGGGGTACAGTGCCTAAAGCCGGTGGAGGCCGGAGCCGACCTGTATGACATCAATGCCCAGGGCTTCTCTTTCCCCAGCGGGCATTCCAGCAATGCTGCCACGGTGTATGGCTCCATGGCCAGGTTCTCTCGGAAAAAAAGATTTGCCATCGCCGCTGTTATCCTCACTTTCCTGGTGGGCATATCCCGGTTCTGTCTGGGTGTCCACTATCCCACGGATGTGTTCTGCGGATGGTTCCTGGGACTCTTTGCCATATACTTCACACCCTGGCTCTCTTCCAGGTTCTCCCGGAAATGGAGATTCTACCTGGTGATGGTGCTGCTCTCCCTGCCTGGCTGTCTGTATTGCCATACCACGGACTATTACACTGCCCTTGGCATGTCCATAGGCTTCTTCGCCGGTAATCTGTTCGAGGAAAAATATGTACGGTTTGAGAATACCAGAAATCCTGTGCAGATCCTGCTTCGGCTGGCAGGAGGCGGTGTTGTGTACTTTGGCCTGAATATCCTGCTGAAGCTTCCTTTTGACCCGGTTTTCCTGGCCAGTTCCACCCCCCTTTCCTACAGTGTCCGTGTCATCCGGTATGCCGTTATCCTGTTTGTGATCGTGGCTGTCTATCCCTGGAGCTTTGGCCGGTTTACCAGGGTTCGACCCACCACTTGACAATGCGCCATTCCCCCTCCTGATCCCAGGTGAAAAGAAACCAGGCTGCGCCTACCCCGTGTACGATCCCACCCTCCCCAAAGAGATATTCCGCGGCCTGGAGGGCACCTCCTCCCTCATATTCCACACATTCCACCTGGTAGAATCCCCTGCAGTTCCCTCCTACCTGCATGGCTTGCTTTTCCGGCTTCATACGGTTTTCCGATGTAAAGGTAACGCTCTCATCCAGGGTCGGACAATAGGCACGATAGGTATCCTTCTTTGTCTCCTGGATCACCTGGATCCCAATTTCCCTCTCCTGGGTCTCATAGGAATCTGAGGGCAGTTCCATCTGTTCTATGGTATGGTCCTTATATTTTAAGAGCCTGTGATGCCAGTCCCCGGCACCTCCATTCCCTGTGCCCTGCGCTCCGAACACAATCTCCACATTGCCATCGCCATCCAGGTCCCCGCTGGACAGATCCACCCGGAAGAAAAAAGGGAATTCCTCATCCTGGAAACAGTAAGGTGCATCCTCATTCATATAGAAATACAGACAACCTGTACCATATTCAAATAATGTTCCTGGATTCTGGACCATGGCCACCATGTCCTCCTGGCCGTTTTCATCCAGGTCTTCCAGAATAAAATCCACAAGTTCCAGATCCCCGCCTGCAAAAATATCATCCTGGCACAGTCTCTGGAAACGACTTTCCCATTCCCCAGGTTCCAGGCCCGCTTCCTGTGCCAGGTGCACAAAAATCTCTTCATTCTCCTGCATCTGCGTCTGTTGCTTTGCATTGGGAGAAGCCTCTCCTCCTGCGTCCCGAGTCCCGTCCCCCATCTCCCCCTGGTTCTCTTTTGTGGCACCTGCTTCGTTTATGGCATCTGTCCCGTTTGCAGCACCAGCCTCGTTTGAGGTATCAGTCTCGTTTATGTCCGGTGTCTCCTCTTTCGCAAATGTCTCCCAGACCTGCTCTCCCGTCTCTCTGTTTGCGCAGGCTGTAAGGCATATCCCGCAGGATATGGCACAAACCATGGTGTACACAATTCCCCGCAACATTCTGCCGGTTCCTTCCCTCCCTGCTGTCCCCATACTCCTTCCGGGATCTGCCCCAAGCCCCCTCCCATGCCTGTCTCTTTGTCCGCTCCTGTTCATCCCGTCCTCCGTTTCTGCCGTATTGAACCATTATCAGACCCGAACCGGTCTGTGCCATTGTGTATGACTCCTTTTACCTCTCTGAAATATAAGTATTGTTCATTCTACCAGGGATTTGCATAATAATTGCATCGAAAAAGGACAGCCTCCCAGAGGCTGCCCCCAACATCGTATGGATTATGTTTTTTGAGATGTATCTACAATAGCACTATAGTTCTTTGCGGTAGATGTATATTTTCCTTTCTCACCTTGTTGTCAGCGTGAAAGCCCCTTTCTCCAGCCTCTCTTCCATGACGGGCAGCAGATATAGGTGCAGCCAGCTTACCGGATCCTCCCGCCACGCGGAGGCACTGTCCAGAGAATTCAAAAAGTATACCGGAACCACCATTCATGAACTGCTGTTGGACGTACGGATAAACTATGCCACAGAACTGTTGAAATATTCCGACAAAACAGTAAATGAAATCACTTTTGCCTGCGGGATGAACCATGTCAGCCATTTCATCAGACAGTTTCAGAAACGCACCGGTCTTACCCCGCTGGCTTACCGGCAACAGTGGAGATAACTGCCAGGCAGACCAAACCGGGCAGAATGGAATCACGGTGCAAATCGGAGCAGAAAGAAAAGCAACCTGCCTGTTGCAGATTGCTTTTCTCATACCTATGCATCCCATCCTGGTTGCCTTGATTCTTGTTATATTTCTTTTCGCTTCTGCCACCTCTCGGCCATCTTGCATGCTGCCAGCAGCAGTACCACCGACACCCCTATGGTAACCCACGGATTCCTGGTAAATCCTGCCACCAGATATCCTGCAAAACATACCACTGCCACCAGTGTGGCATACGGAAGCTGGGTCTCCACATGCCTAAGGTGATCGCACTGCGCCCCGGTGGACGCCAGGATGGTAGTGTCGGAAATGGGCGAACAGTGATCCCCATACACAGAACCTGCCAGTGTGGCCCCCAGAGCCGGGATCAACACTGCCGCCCCTTCCGTCCCCACACAGATCATGGACACAATGGGCAAAAGGATACCAAAGGTGCCCCAGGCTGTACCCATGGAAAAAGATAGAAATGCCGCCACCACAAACACCAGGGCCGGCAAAAAGCGGAAGGATAAATGGGCACCCGTCACAAAACGGCTCACAAACTCTCCGGTCCCGATCATCTCCCGGCACACGCCCCCCAGCGCCCAGGCCAGGATCAAGATGGTCAGCGCCGGAATCATAGTCTTGATCCCATCAATGACTCCTGTCATAAATTCCTGTATGCCCATCAGCTTCCGGGGAACATACAATGTGATTGCCACCACCAGGGCCGCAAAAGTTCCCAAGGTAAGCCCTGCAGTAGGGTTCTCCCCGATGGCCTCCCCAAAGGAACGTCCCTGGAAAAAACCGCCCACATAGGCCATACCCAGGATAGAGCAGACGATCAATGTGACAATCGGTGCCACCAGATCCAGGACAGTGCCTTTTTTCCCTGTGGCTTCTTCCCTCTGTACAGCAGAATCCTCTATGCCATCTGTACCTTTCTGTATACCTGCCTTCCGGTTCTTATCCATACCCTTATGCAAACCAGCCTTAGGACACATATCCTCCTCTGTCCCCGCCTGCCTGCACTCTGCCCTCTTCATGGGCCCAAAGTCAAAATCGGTAATGCTTAAAAAAAACACCATGACAATGGTGAGGATCGCATACAGATTGTAGGGAATGGTGCGCAGAAACGCATTCAGGCCCCCTGCCTCCTCCACCTCGGAAGCCACCGCCACCGCCCAGCTGGAAATGGGCGCAATGATACAGATAGGCGCTGCCGTGGCGTCCAGCAGATATGCCAGCTTCTCCCTGGATATCCTGCATTTGTCCGTGATAGGCCGCATGACCGTCCCCACTGTAAGACAGTTGAAGCCATCGTCTACGAAGATCAGAAGACCAAGCACAGCTGTAGCCAGCTTGGCACTCCTGGGCTTCCCGATCCGCTTTCCCGCCCACTGTCCATAGGCCCCGGAGCCTCCCGATCTGGTCACAACTACCACCAGCGACCCCAGAAGCACCAGAAAAATAATCATATAACCATTATCCCCGATTTTCATGGCCATCATGTCAAATACATATCTGACTGCCTGCAGAATGTTTCCACCAGTAGAAAAACAGTACACACACATCCCCGACAAAATGCCCAGAAAAAGGGAAGAATATACTTCTTTGCCAACCAAAGCCAGTGTAATTGCAATCAGCGGTGGCAGGATGGACCACCAGCCTGCCTGTATCATCTCCACATTCATTTCCTGTCTCCTGTTCTTTTTGCATTCCCCGGATGCCCATTTACAAGACGTTCCACAAGCAGCTTCCCCCCACGGTCCTCCCCCTCCTATGCAATACAGAATTCCTTGTAATATTGCTTCCCAGCCTCTTTTTGATCCCCAGTTTTTCACCCCTGGCAAGGCCTGCCTGCTCACCCTGGACCATTCCCAGCTTTTCACCCTTGGCAAGGCCTGCCTGTTCGCCTTTAACCATTCCCATGGCTTCCCGGCGTATCTCCAGCATATTTATAATATCTATATACTCACACATGTGGAAAAATCCGTCAGCCATTTCAAAGACAGTTTCTGTATCACCGGACGTAGGACCCAAAACGAGAAAACACCGGGAAGTTCTCCGGAAACTCCCACTTTGTTTATTGGTATCCAAGCAAGAATTTTCCGATTGACCAGAATAGCCTTTTGGCATCTTGATTCGTAGAAATGAAATATGTAAGAAAATTTGCTCTGATATAAGCATAGCACAATCCTATCTATTTTTCAACTATTTTCCAGATCCCCAGATAGGAAAACGGGATCCCTTTCTGCACCGTAACCCTCTTTCTGTGCAAGCAGATACCGGAGGAAGCCCGTCCAAGGCCCCTCCGGTACCCATATTACTTAGACAGGGAATCCCTTGTCTGTCTTGCTTTTTCCAGGTCTGCAATGCGCCAGTCAATAATCTCCTGGGCGTTCAGTCCCTCACAGTCCTCCACCATCTGATCCCAGATCTGGTCGAACTGTTCGTCTGTCTGGGCATATACCATCTGCCAGCTTGCATTTACCACAATGTCCTTCAAGGCATCCAGGGTCAGCTTCATCTGGTCATCGGGAATGGTGGCAAAATTGACCACATAGTCCAGGCCGCTCTCCAACGTATAGGCATTATTCGCCATGGCCTCATCCACGAAGAAATCATAGCCGCTGATCTTCCTCCAGGCATTCTGCTGCTCGGTATTGTAGAGCAAGTCTAATACCTCTGTCCATCTGTCGAACCTCACCAGTCTGGGTTCCCCGTCCAGCCCCACGTAAGAGGTGGGATGGCTTGTGTCATCGATGATCCACGGAGTGGCCCACAGCACCGTCTCTTCCCCGCTCTGCAATGGGTAGGCTTCTCTGTTCGCTATCTTTCCCGATACATCCTCCCGCAGATAGGCCACACCATCTTCTGCATACCAGAGATCCCCTTCCGGTCCACAGAATACTTCCATATAGACATCCGGATCAGCCAGCATATCCAGGAACCGCAGGGCTGCATCAATATTAGGACTCTTTGCATTCACCACAAGTACATAATTATTCCCATAGACAGAATTCCAACTCTCCTGGTACAGCTTCTGCCCTTCCATGAAGACAGGCTGATAGCCGGAGTAACCCCATAGAGCGGTTCTCCCTGTGGGACAACCAGGGACAATTCGTGATCCTGACAGGGGGATCCGCCATTCCCAGACAGGAACTGGCCCACTGTATGAACCACTTTGCTGCCCGGCATAGCCTCCAGGACCGGCTCCGGATAGCCATAGGACCGGTGGTATATGACAGGATGGAGGTGTCTGCCAGTTACCAGCAGGCCTGTGACCTGCTACAGGCCTGGCCTGGCGCCAGCGGGGACACCGTATGGTCGTGCTCCGGTATCGGCAGCCGTCCCGGTCCATCCCCGCAGATAGACACAGGCTCCTTAAGCCCTGTGGTAGCCCGCTCCCTGGACTATATCCGGGAACATTTTGCAGAAGGGGTATCCATCAAGGAGTTCTGTGCCCAGGTCAATGTCAACGCCTCCTACCTGGGATACCTGTTCAAAAAGGAGACGGGCATGTTCTTCAATCACTATCTGAATGAATGCCGCATGGAAAAGGCAATGGAACTGCTGGTACATTCCGGTGAAAAAATCAACGATATCGCCCTTCTTGCCGGGTTTGCCACCACCAGTCATTTTATCACCACCTTCAAGAAGAAAACGGGGCTGTCGCCCCTAAAGTACCGGGAAACCTATGGGGGTGGGAAACCGGAATCCCACAGGGAGCAGGCAAAATGAACAGAAGCAAGAAAAACATCAACCGGTTCTTCCTGGGCATGATGGCTGTCTACGCCATACTGCTGGCCATCATCAGTTCCCTTGCCTGCCTCTATTCCTACCGGGAGAAGAAAAGCCAGTTCCTCTCCTCCATCCATCTCTCCCTGACCCTGATGGCCCAGGAATACCAGGATATCCCGGAAAATTTCTGGCAGGCCTATATGCCCATCTATGAAAGTGACCCCGGCCAGTACCAGATCTTCCAGGACTATTTTGCTGATTCTCAGGCACCGGACCTGGATCCCTGGGAGAAGATAGCACTGGCCTCTGCCCTGGCCCGCATGCGGGTGCGGGATTCCCGTATCCAGTGGATCGGCCTGTATTCCCCCAACCGGCAGACCAATTATATGTTGTACAACACCCGGACAGGACTTGCCGTCATGGATGAGACATTTCCCTACTGGGAGGAACTTTCACAGAAGCAGTCCCAGATGGAGATCTATCCCGCCAGGGAACTGCCGAATTCCCCCCATGCTTCCCGCACCTTTGCCGTGTGCGGCGGCACACCCTTCGGAATGGGGCCTGGCAGCATTATCGTGGGATATTCCTTGAACAATTTCCGGCAGGCAGGACACCTGAATCCCGCCAGCCTGCCTTCCCTGCATTATTACATCCTGTCATCGGACCAGCTCGTTTTCGATTCCACAGGTTCCTACCTGGCAGAAGACCGCCTCCCCATACAGGAAAATGCGGAAGGCCCCATGACCATTGCCGGGACCAGGTACTATGTTAAGGCGGTAAGGACCGGCTCCAGCACTTCCTTCGCAGCCTGTAGCATTCTATGGAGAGAACTGTCTGCCTCTGCCCACAAGGACACCCCCTTACTGTTAAGCCTCACCCTGTTTTTCGCGCTGCTGTCCCTGTGCATCCTGTTCTTTATGGATCGTTCCATCTCCCGGGAAGTGAATGTGATACGGCAGGGCCTGGACCGGATTGCCGACAATAACCTGGACTACCGTATCCCCACGGATTTCACCAGAGGGGGACTGCCGGAGATCGCCCGCAACATCAACCGGATGAGCTTACAGTTAGACGAGAATATCAAGAAAGCTTACTATTTTGAGTTGAAACAGAAGGATGCCCAGCTTCTGGAACTCCAGGCTACCTTCCATCCCCATTTTCTCTACAATACCCTGGAAATGCTGCGCAGCAAGAGTTATGCCAACGGGGATGAGGAGACCGCCGAACTGATCAGCCAACTCTCTGCCCTCTTCCGGGGCTTTATCAATGCAAAGCCCTTCATCACCCTTAAGGAAGAACTGGCCCTGGGCAGCCGCTACCTGACCCTGCTGAACGCCCGCTATGGCGACCAGGTCCGGACAAGCTATGACATTGCCAACGAACTCTTACAATATGGGATCATACGGAATGTATTCCAGATCCTGATTGAGAATTACTTTGTACACGGCTTCCGCGCCGAACAGACAGACAGCCGGATCTGCTTCACTGGAAGATCCCTGTCCGAGGAAGATATGGTATTCTATGTGGAAGACAATGGTGCCGGAATGACCAGGGAAGAATTACAGCACCTCAATGCCCGGATACAGAACCCGATCCGCCATGGGGAATCCAGCTATGGGCTGAAGAATCTGAACCAGCGGCTGAAACTCTTCTATGGACCGGGTTACGGCCTGCACATCGCTGCCGGGAACAATGGTGGAATCCGCATCGAAATCACCATGAAAAAAATGCTGGTGGAGGACTATGAACGCCTGACAGGACGCCGGGAATCGTAAATCCTAGCACTGCTTCCAGGGCGCCAGCTCCTTCCACACGAAGCAGGCCCACACACAGACTGCCACAGACAGCAGGGATCCTAAGGGAGCCGCCCATCCCATGGGATACAAGGTATCCACATACATCCAGGAAGCCAGGTATGCCACGGGAATCCGCACCAGCACAATGGACAGGGCATTGTGCAGGAAGGAGATCCCCGACCTCTCCATGGCACAGAAATACCCGGAGAAGCTGAAATGGATCCCTGCAAACAGGCAGTCCCACACATAACTGCGCAGATACTCGCTGCCCAGGCGGATCACTTCTCCATTTTTCTCAAAAATGCCCAGGATCCCAGTCGCCGCAAACTGTACGGCCACAGAGGCTACAAGCCCGAATCCTGCCGCCAGCCCTATGGCGTAGCCCAGGGTAAGATGTGCCCTTCTGTACTGTCTCGCCCCCAGATTCTGTGCCGCCAGGGCAGACACGGCGGACAGCAGGGAGGAAGGCACCAGGAACAGGATCCCGATGAATTTCTCCACGATACCCACGGCAGCGGCATCCTGCAGCCCCCGCCTGTTGGCAATCACGGTTATAACGATAAAGGCAATCTGGATAAACCCATCCTGGACAGCCACAGGGATGCCCACTTTCAGGATGCTCCCCACAATATCCCTCTGCAGGCGGAAACTCTCCTTCCCAAGGCCCAGGCCCCCTGTTCCTCCTATCGCCAGCCTCCCCAAGGGACTCTGCCAGGGTCTCCGGCCCCCATGCCGGCAGGGTCTGGATCCTGTCACCAGCACAGCCAGGGCCGCCAGCACGGATATGGCCTGGGCCAGGGTGGTGCCCAGGGCCGCCCCCAGTGCCCCCAGGCCAAACACCCCAATGAATACATAGTCCAGCCCTATATTGCAGACACAGGCCACGGCAACGAAATACATGGGACTTTTCGCGTCCCCCAGCCCCCGGAAAATGGAACTGAGCACATTATACGCGGTGATAAAAGGTATCCCCAGGAAACACACCCGCAGGTAGGTGAATGTGCCCTCCACTGCCTCTGCCGGAGTGGACATGACAGCCACCACCTGACCTGCAAACAGCAATAACACCGCTGTCAGTACCAGGGAACCCAGGGCAAAGAGAACCGCCGTATTGCCCACATAGCAGGCCGTCTTCTTGTGCCGGCCCGCCCCCGCACTGCGCCCGATACCGATGGTGGAGCCCATGGCCAGACCCACGATCATCACCGTGAGCATATGCATCACCTGGCTGCCGATGGAAACGGCGGTAATGCTATCCGTTCCGTGAAACCTCCCAACGAAGAACAGATCTGCCATGCCATAGAGGGTCTGTAGAAAATAAGACAACATGTATGGCAGGGCGAAGCAGAGAATGTTCCCAAAGACGCTGCCTGTTGTGAGATTTTCTGCCTGTTGTTTTTTCATCTGATCCTTTACCCTTCCTCCCCATACCCGGCCGCAAACCCTCCGACCACCCTGTCCACCACCCGGACAGTTACATCTGGTTAAGTTCCACGGACACCGGGGATTCCTCTCTGTCCTCCCCGCCTTCTGCCAGGTTCCCGGCCTGCCCCTTCG
The DNA here is from genome assembly GCA_910586215.1 of uncultured Acetatifactor sp. Lineage (GTDB taxonomy): Bacteria > Bacillota > Clostridia > Lachnospirales > Lachnospiraceae > Acetatifactor. The sequence continues at coordinate 41,353 of CAJUGH010000027.1, forward strand.
GCTCCAGGATCCGTCCCGGCTGGGAAACCACCGTACAGTTGTCCGGCACATCCATATTCACAATGGCCCCTGCCCCGATTTTCACATGGCTGCCGATATGAATGTCCCCAATGAGGACAGCACCCGCCCCGATCAGACAGTTGTCCCCGATTGTGGGTGCCTTCCTGTTCACTTCCCCGATGGTCACATTCTGGTAGATCCAGCAGTCCTCCCCCACTGTGGCATACCGGGATATGAAGATCCCGTGAAGACCATGGGGCAGCTTCGGGATCCCCAGAAACATGGCATCCGGCCCTATATATCCCCCGTGTCTGTGGGCACTCCTGCTCATGCAGAATATAAGGATTTCCTTCCAGATCCTCCTCTTTGCCTTCTTCTGTAACCGGTAGAGCTTCCAGAAATGTCCCAGGTTGTCTCCTCTGGAATAATCAATTATCTTTCTTCTGATATGCATATCCTTTTCTCCTCATGGTCTATTGTCCTACAGGGCATCGGTATGGAAACAGATTCCCTGCCTCCATGCAGTCTCTTCAGCCCCTGCATGGATCTGCTGCAATACATAGTTTCATATCCTTTTCCTTCTGCGTCTTGCGGCCCGGTTTTTTCATAGATTACTTGACACTACCGCCTTGCGATGGTTGATCCGATATCATTATAAACATTTTACTCTGAAGGGGCAAATATTTTTTGTAACCTGCTTACACAATCCTACCTGGTATGCTATAATCTTCACATGATTTTACAATCCCCATTGCCAGGGAAGCCGTACCATACATAATCGTCAAATATCCCTTCAAACGGAGGAAACCTGTATGAGCACAATTGATAAACTGGATCAGAATTTTGCAGTAAAGACTGTCATAGAAGATACCCTGACCTTTACAGACTGTAAGGAATCCCCTTTCCAGGTCTATGGACTTCTCTCCACAGAGGAAGGGTTTGTACGCATGCCTGCGGACATTGCCAGTAAAGTAAATGCTAATGTCTCTGTTCTGTTCCGGAACACGGCAGGAGGCAGACTGCGCTTCCAGACCAGCTCCCCAAAAATTGCCATCCGGGCCCGGATGGCCAATATTGCCCGGATGCCCCATTTTTCCTTGACCGGTACCGCCGGTTTTGACCTGTACGAAGACAATACTTACCGGGGAACCTTTAACCCACCCTATGATGTGCAGACAGGCTATGAATCCATGCTCACCCTGCCCGGCAGCAGGCTGCGCAATATCACCATCCATTTTCCCTTGTATAGTGATGTACGGTCCCTGGAGATCGGGCTTAGCACCGGGTCTTCCCTGCAGCCTGCCCCGGCCTATTCCAGGCCGCTTCCTGTTGTATACTATGGCTCCTCCATCACCCAGGGGGGATGTGCCTCCCGACCAGGTAACTGTTATGAAAACATCATCAGCCGCAGGCTGGACTGCGACCACATCAACCTGGGATTCTCCGGCGGAGCCAGAGGAGAAGATACCATTGCAGCTTATATAGCAGGTCTGTCCATGAGTGCCTTCGTCTATGACTATGACCACAATGCCCCCGATGTGGATCATTTGCAGGCCACCCATAACCGCCTGTTCCAGACCATCCGCCAGAGACAACCCCTGCTCCCTGTGATAATAGTCTCAAGGCCCCAGCCCAATCCCGGCATGGACGATTACCGCCGCCGCAGTGTGATCCTTTCCACCTACCAGAACGCCCTGGCCGCCGGAGACCAGAATGTGTATTTTATTGATGGAACTATGATGCTTCAGGCATTCGGTGGGGATGGCGGCACGGTGGACGCCTGCCACCCCAATGACATGGGCTTCCAGTGCATGGCACTTGCTATCGGAGCTGTATTAGAGAAGATCCTTTCATCTTCCAGACTCCCAGACATGCCGCTTCAGCAACACAAACCATGACAGAAAACGCTTCTCTTGCGTTTTCTGTTGCTTCTTCTTTACTCCCGTTCCCTCACTGTGACAAAAACCTTGTCCCCTGGCTGTTTTCCTATCCTGGCCCGGATCTCTTTGCGGATTCCGATGAGATAGCATACTGCTCCCTCCGCATCTATCACTCCCATATTCACAATGCTGCCATCATAAGGCTCTCCGTCAAAGGTAGCATGTACTTTTATCCTGCCCCTTCCGAATTCTGCCTTGATATCATAAGGGAAAACAATGTATGCTCCTCCTGTTTTGCCTGCCTCACAGATCACTGCTTCAAATTCATATACTTGCCGGTTCATTTCCTGCCCTTCTTCCATTCTGACACCCTGTTTCCCCTGTTCACAGATGCTTCTCCTTTTGTGAAAGCATGCCCCCGGTTTTTAAGTACATCCTGGCCTCGTACGGCTCCAGCAGCTGCCGCTCCCCGCCGTTTTCCGCATTTGTAAGCAGCAGATCCGCAGAATCCTCCATCTCCACCAGGGGATCCTCCACTGTCCTGCCATAGAAATTGCAGACCACAAGAAGCTGTGAGTCCTCATTCGTCCTGGTATATGCAAATATAGCTTCATCCTCTGGAAGCAGCATCTGGAAATCCCCGTCCGTGAACACCCCGTATTCCTTGCGCAAACGGATCAGCTGCCGGTAACACCCAAAAACAGAATCCGGATCCTCCATCTGGCCTGCGGCATGGATCTGTCTGTAGTTGGGATTTACCTTGATCCAGGGGGTTCCTTCTGTGAAACCTGCGTGTTCCCCGGCATCCCACTGCATAGGTGTCCGGGCATTGTCACGACTCCTGGCATGGATGGATGCCAGGATTTCCGCTTCTCCATACCCCTTTTCCAGACGCTCCCGGTACAGGTTCCTTGTCTCAATGTCGCGGTATTCTTCTATCCCGAAAGCCACATTGGTCATACCCAGCTCTTCCCCCTGGTAGATATAGGGAGTCCCCTGCATACCATGGAGAAGCATGGCCAGCATCTTGGCCGACTTTACCCTGTACTCCCCGTCATTGCCCCACCGGGACACGATTCTGGGCAGATCATGGTTGTTCCAGAACAGGCTGTTCCATCCTTTGTTGTGCAGTTCCACCTGCCAGCGGGCAAACACCTCCTTCAGTCTTCTGAAAGGCAGAGGTGCCAGATCCCACTTTTCCCCTCCTGCTACCTGGTCCAGACAGATATGTTCAAACTGAAAGACCATGGACAGTTCGCTGTTGTCCGGATTGCTGTAGAGCTTTGCCAGCTCTGTGGTGGCTCCCCAGGCTTCCCCCACAGTCACCAGGTCTGCCTTCTGGAAGGTTTCCGCACTCAGCTCCCGGATAAATTCATGGAGGCGGGGACCATTGCCGGTGATCTTCCGGTCCGGATCCTTGGCAATCTGGTCGATCACATCCAGACGGAATCCCCCTACCCCCTTTCCAGTCCACCAGTTGATCATGTCATAAATCTCCCGGCGCAGCCTGGGGTTCTCCCAGTTCAGATCAGGCTGCTTTACGGAAAACTGGTGGAAATAATACTGCCCCAGTTCCGGCACCCACTCCCAGGCCGGTCCCCCAAAGGCAGCCCGCATGTCATTGGGCAGCTGTCCTTCCACTCCATCCCGCCACACATAATAGTCATGGTAAGGATTCTCCCTGCCCTTCTTCGCCTCCCGGAACCAACGATGCTCGTCTGAGGAATGGTTCAGCACCAGATCCAGGATAATCCGGATCTGACGCCTTCCTGCCTCCGCGATCAGTTGTTCCATGTCCTCCAGGGTGCCAAACATGGGATCGATATCCTGATAGTCAGAGATATCATACCCATTGTCGTCCTGGGGGGACCTGCATACCGGGGAAAGCCAGATGGCATCTATTCCCAGCCTCTCCAGATAGTCCAGTTTAGAGATAATACCCTGTAAATCCCCTATGCCATCCCCATTGCTGTCCGCAAAACTGCGGGGATAAATCTGGTAGATCACCGCCCGCTTCCACCATTTGCCGTCATTTTGCTTACCCATAGTCCTTCTCCTTCCCGTGATATCCGAACCAGGATATCCCTATCCGTTTTTTGTTTTTTCTGCATCTATCCCGGACCAAAGGCAGTATCCCTGTTGCCTTTCCTGGCCTTTTTCCTGGCAGTGCCCGTATTGCAATGGTTCTGTGTCCTGCCTGAACAGTTACCCTGTCTCTATTATAACAGACCTTCCGAAAAATAACACGGATAAAACTTCCCTCTTGCATCCTCCACTCTCCTATGTTAGAATAAAGACAAATTTTATAATCTGTCTTTATTTGAAAGGGGATACCAGATGCCCAGAATCGCATATTCCGAGGAAGACCGGGAACGTATCCGGACTGAACTGATCACCGTGGGGCTTGAGCTGATGGCACAGCAGGGTATGCAGCGCACCACTGTGCAGCAGATCTATGAGCGGGTTGGAATCTCAAGGACTTTCTTCTACTCTTTTTTCCCTACCAAAGAAGATCTTATCGTGGAAGCCCTCTATCTCCAGCAGCCCCGTATCCTTGCCTACGCCAGGCAGCTGATGGAGCAACCATCCCTAAGCTGGCGGGATGCAGTCAGACAGTTCCTGTATTCCTGTTGTTATGGGGAGCGCAACGGTATTGCCATCCTGTCCATCGAAGATCAGCAGCTTCTCTTCCGGCATCTGTCAGAAGAAAGCTACACACGGTTCCGGCACAGACAGTTTACCCTTTTTGGCAGGATCCTGGAATGTTTCGGCATCCAGGCAGACACGGCCCGGATCGGTTTGTTCACCAATCTCAGCCTTGCCGCCATGATTGTCCGCAAGGCCATTCCCGATTCCCTGCCAATGCTCGTACCGGAAGCTGCCGATGAAGCGGTGGACTTCCAGATTCACGCCATTGTAGATGCCCTGGAAAGATTCCGGGAGCCATTGCCGCCTGCGGACGGCAACTGACAGATTCACCATTCATAGACAGGAGGATTCATATGGGGTTTTTCAGCAGATTATTCAAAGGTCCTGAAGTAGACTGGGAGAAAAGCAATGCCAATGCCGCCAGAATGAAGGCACTGTTCGGGCAGATGGTTGAAGAAGCAGACAGCTACCGTCTGCTCTTTGGTTATACGGAGGATGTGAGCCGGTTCAATTATGGCTTTGTCCATGGCAGCAAGACAAAGGTAGGCAATCTGATTGTGGGATGGAGAGAGTCCACCCGGACCATTGTGGTGGTTCCTACCGTCCCGGATCTGTCCGGCTGCGGCGATCCTGTCTATTACCACCGTTCTGAGATCTGGAAAGCCTACCGGAACAAATACCCTTCAGATGCCTTTATCATCTACCCGGACAGGAAAAGTTATATCGGTATCCTGGCCTATGACTGGCTGGATGACGAATCCCTGTATGTGTATGTATCCCAGGAAGAAGAACTAGCCGCCTTTACGGATTTCTTTTTACATCAGTTTGCCACCAAATAACAAGACAGGAGGACTGACACCATGTTAGACATAGATGCCATTCGGAAAAGGGCACTGGCTGCCAGCACAAATGCCACCGAAGCCCTACAGGAATCCCAGGAAAAAAACGCCCGGCTTCTGGAGCATGCCGCCCAGGATACCCCGGAAACAGCCACGGCCTGCGATGCCCCAGATGCCATGGCAGCTCCCTCCATCCCACAGGAGACAGGGCAGGATGCCGCCAGCACACAAAGCCAGGTGGAGATCCTGGGTCAGGTGCTGGATGCGGACAGCCTGGCACAGATGATGGCCAATACAGAACAGATGCAGAAGATGGTACAGGATGCCGTTGCCCAGGCAACCGCGTCCGGCCTGGAGGACATGATGGGGCATCTGTTTGGGGAGGACATGGGTGTCCTGGCCGCCGCCATGGAGACTCTGGCCATGGAGGACGGTGAAGAGGACGAGGAAGACCAGGAGCCGGAATCGGAGCAGATGCTGTACAACCTGCTGGAAGAGACTATGGCCAGGCTGGAAGCCCTGCCGGAACCTGCACCTGTCCCCTATCCAAAGGAGGGTCCTCCATGGGAGCAATTCGGTATCCTGCTGTCCGGCATTGTATCCTGTCTCAACGGCCACAGCCTGGATAGAATGGATGTGGAGGAGCATGTCCCGGTCCTGGAGCAGCAGGTCGTATCCATTGTGCGCCGCTCCTGGGGCATTGACGGACGCAAGGATCTGCTGGACATGATCCGTTACCTGGCACAGGAAGGCTATATCCTGCGCTATCAGCTATACGCAGGGGCAGCCTCACCGGAAGAACTGATGGATGAGGATATGGACGAGGCAGACCGGGAGTCCACCTGTCGCGCCTGGCGGTTTGTCCAGCAGTACAAGGCGCAGTACCATCCGGGCTTTCTGGCCGGATGGGATGTGGGCCGTGCTGCCATGCTGGCCCGTTGGGGATGCTATCTTGGATGGATCACCGAAAGTGAAGCCATTGGCATTCTCTGGGAACTGTCCGGCAAAGCTGCAGAGCATCTGCATAGCTGGCGGGAATTCGCCCAGTCCTACCTTTTTGGCGGCCTGATGTGGAAACTGCTTCGCGGGGACAGCTCTGCCGCGTCCTATCTGGGTTACATTGCGGACGCCGCCACGGATCTGCTCACCGGACAGCCCGGATCAGATGGCGGACAATGGCGGAACTGCCCCTGGCCCGCGCAGCGGAAAATAGGTTTTACGCTGTAAGTGGTCCACCGCTATTTCCACTCATCCAGATACAGCTGCACCCGGTTCTGGATCCTTTCTGCCGTCTGCTGCGCGGTCAGAATATCAGCATTGTACCCGCTGATCTCCTCCCCGATGATCTGGCAGATCACGGACTGGTCGGGGAGGTACCGCCTGTCTGCCAGTGCCACCACCTCCCGCAGCATTTCCACATCCTGGGCCGTGTTGGCATAGAAATCCGGTACCTCCCCCTCCCCCTGCAGCACGGGACAAGGCTCTCCGTTGTCATAATACTGCTGTACCATGGATTCCTCCAGCATTTTCTCGAACATTTGTCTGTTCACAGGTAGGCCTCCGAAATAATTGGAGAAGTTTTTCTGTATCAGATCCCCCTCTATAGAAAACTCCCACTCTGTCCAGGCTGCTCCTACATAATATTCCAGGAAATCCCAAGCCCCTTCCGGATACTGGCTGTAGGAGCAGATTCCCATGGAATCCTGTTGGATGCTCACTGCCACACCTGTGCCATGACTACAGGGAAATCCCTTTACCACCGCGTTGTCACCGAACAGCCATCTGAAATACTGCATATCTGCCACATTGACAATCCCTTCACAACTGGCAAGATGGGTTCCGGAGGCCACACTTTCCCGGGTAGGGCAGATCCATTCCCTGTTATCAGTGGCTTTTCCGAATTCCAGGATGCGGTAGAATTCTTCCTTACAAAAATCAGCTGTTCCCGCATCCCAATCCACATAATCCTCTATGGAAGCCTCCACCAGCCGCTCCACCGTCCGCCCCTGGCCCTTGGCCAGCGCCAGTCCGTCCCGGCCCCATCTGGCGAAGCTCTCCTGCATCTCCTCCAGGGTCCACCTGCTATCCATGCCGATCCTGCCGCCATCCCCCACGATGAAACCAAGGGTGAAGGCCGGTGATATCTCATAAAGGGCATTCCCCGTCTGGGCACATTCCAGGATGTTCCCCAGATATTTTTCCTGTTTTTCCTCTGCGGTCAAAAAAGCATTGAGATCCAGGATCACACCTGCATGTCCCAGTTCATCCGGAACCATGCCGCCCCCAAACAGAACCAGATCCGTTCCTTTTCCGGTGGCAAGATCCATGCAGAACCTGTCCGTGGATGCCTCCAGGTCAGCATGTTCCGGCTGATACTCCACCAGTTCCACATAGTATTCCTTACTCTGGGCGTTGTAAGCTTCCAACAGATGCTGCATGCCGGACACGCCAGTGTATCCCAGAACCCCCAGGGTCAGTCTGGTCCGCCCGCCCTGTACCTGGCCCGCCTGCCCATCCTGGCCCGGAACTCCCTGTCCGTTCTGGTCCTGGCTGCCACCCTGGACTTCCTGCCCTTGATTCCCCTGGTTTTCCATGCCGGCTCTGCCCAGATCCGGGGAAAGACTTTCCAGAGGAGTTGCCGGTCCATTCCCACACCCTGTCAAAAGGAACATTCCCCATACAATTGTCGTCAAAGTTCCTAACAATCTCTTCCTGTTTGTTTTCCTGCTGTTTTTCCTTTTCATCTCCATACCTCCGTGTGCGCTTCAACGCACATACCAATCAAAATCTGAACGTTTTCTTTCAAGCCTCCAGACATGCCGCTTCAGCGGCACACACTTCTTCCTTTCCCTTCTGGCCAAATCGGTTGTCTCTGACTTTATCATACTTTGGCTCTCTTGGGATGTTTTCTGCCCACATAAAAAAGGAACTGCCCGGAAACGTTTTATATACAAACGTTCAGGCAATTCCTCTTCCGTTTGGGCAGGAACCACGTCCGGAGCCACATCCGGCTTTTGTCTGTCCTGTCCGCAACTACCTAAAGCATGTTTGAAAATTCATTCCCACCATCTGCACGCCCCACTTTGCGGTATATTTTGCCCTCATTTGGGTCAAATCTCCCACAAATCGTGACGCACATCTGACAGAAAGCAATTTTCAAACACGCTCTAGGTTTTCGTCTTTGCAATTCTCAGACACTGTACAAATTCCTCTTCCCTAAAATAAGAATTCAGAAGTACATTTCTATATTTCCCTATGAGTTTCTCCGCGATCAGAAGACCATTTCCACGGCCCGGGCCTTTGTCCGTTATTCCGGCAGCCACCCCTTTTTCCTTTGTCCGGGGCCTCACAGTGTTGCTGACAGCAAAGAGATATTCCTGCTCTTTCTCTTTAAGGGAAACCTCTACCCTCCCCTCACAGGACTTCGCTTCTTCCACTCCGTTATCAATCAGTATTCCAAGGATACGGATCAAGTCTGTCTGTCCCATGCCAAATGTATTGTCTGTGTCCACAAGCTGTACCTGTAAGTCGATTGGCACATTCTGTTCGATCCCCTGCATGATCTTGAAATACAGGAAGGACTTCATGCCCTCACTGCGGATACAGGCCAGCTTCCCATACAGATCATTTTTGCGTAGTTCGATATCCGCAAATGGGACAATATTGTCCGCATAGAACGCCTTCATTTCCTGGTCGTTGCTTCTGTCCACAAATCCCCCCATTATAAGGAACATGTTCTTGATGTCATGCCGGATTCCCCGCATGTCATCCATATGGTTTTCCAGTTCATGGTTATACTCTGCCAGATCATGCAGATCCTTCTCCTGCAGACGCATTTCTTCCTTCACGGAGATGCTTTTGACCAGCAGGCGGATATAGATGACCTGGATCAGCACTATCATGACAGAAAACCCGATCAGGAGCAGGGGAATGTCATAGCTGTTCTCCAGTGGCAGAAAGGGGAGCAGATGGAGTTCGTTATCCGGGGGCAGGTACCAGGTCAGGATTCTCACCAGTTCCCGCATCAACAGGGTGCCTAAGGTGAGGAGCAGTACCAGTACGATGGAACGGTCTATCTCCACATAGGTTGCACTGTATTCCTGCACCTTCTGTAACCATTTTCCCAGAAACATATTCAGCCAGTGCAGAAGAAAGAGCAGCAGGACTGCCCCAATGGCCATACACACCAACAGGTATATGGCCTTCACCGGAAAACCATATACACCCTCCCTAACCAGATAGTAGTCCAGGATAAACCGTTCCCACTGCCGGTAGACAAAAAGGGCAGCCAGACAGCACAATACCCCATATCCTACCAGGATTCCATATCCCCTTTTCCTCCTCCAGACCCCCCTGACCAGCACAAGCAGTTCCAGGGAAAGCAGGAACAGAAAGGGAACAATATGCAGAAATGCAGGCGTGTCCAGACGAAGCAGATGCAGCACCACATTGTCAAACAGCATGGCACATGCAACTGCCAGCAGATCCCTGGCGGACCAGTCTATCCACACCCCCCTTTTCAAGACAGCCATAAGCAGCAGGAACTCACTGATCTGCATGGCAAAATAAAGACTACGGAACCGCAGCCTCCACCCCAGGAACAGCAGCACTGCCAGGAGCAGCCATTCCCCCAGAAGGACTTTCTTCTTTATCTGATCCACTTTCTGACCTCACTCCGCATTCTAAAGGAACAGGGGACTTCCTGCTGGTTGGACATTTTCAGGAATCCCTCTTTCATCCCCAGGATGTGTCTTCTGTTCACAAGATAGGAACGATGCACCTTCAGGAAACCGTCCCCCAGTTTCTTCTGTTCCTCCTCCAGGGTACCGATAATCGTAATCACGGATCCATTCATCGTATGATAGGTGATGCCATGGGATACATTTTTCTCTGTTTCCAGATACACAATGTCATCCCGCAAAACGGGGATCTCTTCCTCCATACATGGATGCAGCAGGATGACAAGGGGATCCTGTGTTTCTGTTTCTCCTCTGGTCTTACCCAGAAGCATTGTCATATACCTGCGGTATCCATCGGAAAGCATTGTCATGTCGCTACTTTTTTCCAGGAAGCCAAAGGGTTCCACCCCGCTCTTCAAGACATCCATGGCCATCTCCTGGTGGTTCGTGGTAAACACAATTTTGCAATCGCTTCCCGTCTGGCGCAAGGCTTTCGCCACATCAATACCATTTAATTTCCCATAGCCGAAATCCAGGTCCAGGAAAATCAGATATTGTGACGGATTGTTCCTTATGTAGGAAAACAGCTCTTTACCGCCAGATGCAAGGCTGACCACCCTGGCGTCCAGCCCCAGAGATGTAATCAACTGGTTGATCTTCTCTGCCCCCAGTTTCAAGATGAACGGATCGTCATCGCACAATAGTATTCTCAGCATATCGTATACCCAAAGTGCAGGAATTCATCCCCGTCTTCATAAGTCACTGCAATCTTCATGTCCCTGTCTTCCTCTCCTTCCATGGCTCTTCTGGCACCTCCCTGCCATTTCTATACTCCCATGCATCCCAAAGGAAAGCCGGGCATCTGGAAGATGTACACAATCTGCCAAGGCGGCATACCGCGTTTGGCAGATTGACATACAGCAGTCTCGAAAAACCGTAATGGAATGCATTTTAACTCCGCAGCATCTAAATGGCATAGGGACTTTTATAGTAAGATACCACAAGAACAGGCAAAATACAAGCTGCACCAAAAGCCGCAAGCGTGGATATCATGATGGCGGGTTACTGTTCACTCAATACTGCCGCGAAGTGTTTTCACACGGTTTTGCACTTCCTGCAAACGCCATCGATGTCCACCCGTGAGCAGGAGCCAGATGGTGGGAGGAATTTTTGTGGTGTGTTTCCTGCCCGATGCTATGCTTTTGCCAGTGCCCTTATCCTCCGTTTTCTACACTCTGTGATACCTGACAGGCTTTCCCTTTCATAAGCGAATATCCACTGGCACATAGGGCGTTGGCTGTTTTTCATCGGTTCCGGACATATTCCCATCTGCATCTTTTCCTTTTACAGTCTTTGCGTCCTTATCCTCCTTTTCTTCCCTGCTTTCCTCCTTTGCTGCTTCCTCCATTGTCCTGCCTGCGTCTGACAGCGTAGAAAACTGTGCTGATGCCGCTGCCTGTGCTTTCCGTTCTATCCTGGCAAGTTCCTCTTCCTTTTTCTGTGTATCGCCGCCTCTGGCCTGGTCCAGCTTGATTTCGGATTGCAGAACTCCAGCTCTTCCTTCCATTTTTGTTGCCACGCTGCCCTGTACCTCGGCCTGTTTTATGGAGTTGTCCGCAGAAATCATGGCTTTCATACTTGCCTTGGAAAGCCCGGCGCCTTTGTTTCCCGCTTTTTTATTTCCTGCATTTATTGTGCTGCCAGGCATGTCATCCACAGAAGATCCTTTTGCCTGCTGTTTCTCTGAGCCACCCATGGCGGCTTTGCGTTGCTCCATCTTATGCTGTCTTAACTGCGCATTCAAGTCACTGATCTGCTGCTGTATTTCCTGGCGTTTCTTCCTCTTTTCCTCCAATGTCATATTCTCATTGGAAGAAAGTTCCTGCAACTGCTTCTGTGCATTGGCGATCTGGTTCTGAATGTTCCGGCTGTAAGAATCTGTGGCCTGGTTCTTTTCCATCTGCCCAATCTGTGTGTTTACTCCGTTGATACTCTTGATTGTCATTTTCCTTGTCCTCCTGATATCATTTTGACTTTGTTTTTTCAAGTGGTACCTTGCGCTCTTTTCGTTTCTATCTATTCTCAAGTATTGTTTCGGCGTCCAGTTCCACAGGCTAAATGGATATGCAGTGAACCGACCTTTTTCTGCTGTGAACCCATAATAATACCTCTCATGCCAGACCAGTCTTCTGACATAAGAGGCTCTATTTCATTCCATCATCAGCATGATACTAAGGCGGAATTCATCATCCTTCAAGTCAATGGCTATATCCCCGGAGTATTTTCTTGCCACCCTGCGGATATTGGCCAGCCCATATCCATGGGTTTTACCATATCCATGACCTTCCGTTTTTTCTTTTGACGTAACAGGCAGTTCCCATTCTTCGTCCCATTGCAGGTCTCCGGTGAAGCTGTTGCTTATCTCGATCATGTAGGCATTATTCCTATGGTAAGAAAGAACAGATATATATGGCGTCTGGCTCTTTCCTGCCTTCTCCGATGGAACATAAAGAGCATGTTCCATTGCGTTCTGCAGGGCATTGTTCAATATCACGCTGACATCAAAAGCGTTGATGTTCGTACCTGTGGGGTAATAAAAATCTGTTTGGAAATGTATCTTCCTTTTCTCTGCTTCCTTTTTTAATTCCTGCAGGATCACGTCCGTTACGGGATTCCCGCTCTTTATCTCCCCTGCCATCTGGGACAGGGCGGATTTTAATTCCTTGCCATAATCCAGCGCTTCCTCCACATTGTTTCCCGCATAAAGCTTCTCCAAAGTAAGAATGTGGTTTGCCATGTCATGCCTGATGCCGCGTATTTTCTGGTACAGGCACTCCACCTGCCTGATATGCTTTTCTATATTGTCAACCTGTGTGGCAAGCAGTTCGTTCTGTAGCTTTTCTTCCTGTCTTGCCTTGATGTTCTGGAACAATACGGTCATTACCACTATTGTAACAATAGATATACCAAAATGCAGAAATGCCAGTCCGTTGTACAGACCATAGATAGGCTCCATCCAGCTCATTCCCGAACTGGTCTGATACTGTATCAAGATAGCGTATCCTGTCATTCCTGTGATGGAAGGGACAACCAGCATGGACATTTCCGTTATGCTCATGTCTTTCCTTTTGTATACATAGGTTTTTACAATATGTCTTACACTGATTCCCAATAACAGGAAGCCAATTCCTATATCCAGCAGCTCCACTCCGCCAAATATCAAAATCTTTGCCACCAGATGTCTTTCTGGTATATAAAAAACATCCGATACCATTTTTATCTGATATATGGCATCTGTGATGATCCTGGTCATATATTCCGTAAGCCAGTGCAGGGAAAAGAATGTTATCGCAATAAACGTCTTCTGTTTATAATTCCTGCGGTCTATCCTGCACATGACAAGAAATGCCGACAATATCCCCAGGCTGTATGCGGCAAATGTGTTTATCTCCATTGGTACCACATACAGAACCAGCATTGTGGTAAAATATGCGATCCCAATACAGGGCGCTCCCTTCTTATCTTCCATGAATGGCCTTGCAAAACGGAACAGGATATACCCCGTTCCACACATTGCCACTATGGCGTAGACCACGGATATGGCCGCCAATAATCCCATGTGTCCCACCTATTTTCTCCCTTTCCTCTGGTTATATCTGAGATACTGTTTTACAAACCCCTGGTAATTCTGTTTTGCCATAAGTACCTGTCCCCTTTCCAGATAGATGGTTGTGGCATCATATTTCCTGATAAAACTAAAATTTACAAGAAATGACCTGTGGGTGCGGTAAAATTCATCCCCCACTTTTTCTTCCAGTTCTTTCATTTTCCCATAATACTCTATGTCTGCATCCATTGTATGTAGAATCACTTTCCGGTCAAATACCTCCGCATATACCACATCCTCCAGATTGACAGTGATATGTTTTCCCCCTGTGGTTATCACCAGGTTCGGCATTTCCCCTTTCCTGCCTGCATTCTCCAGCTTCCTTCTATCCTCAGACCACTCTATGGCATTCTGCAATACCTCTGCAAATTTTCTATCATCGAAGGGCTTTACCAGATAATGGAACGCTCCTACATCGAATGCCTGAAACACAAAATCGTCCAGAGCGGTCACAAAGATAATAATGGTTATTTTGTTTTTTTTACGCAATTCCCTTGCCGTTTCCATGCCATTCTTCCCTGGCATCTTAATATCAAGCAACAGGATATCCGGCTCATTATCTGATAACAGCAGCTCTTCCCCCGACTGGTACAGTGGCAGGTCTGCCTTCGGATAGAGTTGCCCTATCTTTTCTGCAAACATATCCCTAATTTCTTTTTCATCATCACATACTGCTATCTGCATTTTATCCTCATTTCTGCACCGCTTTGGTCTTAACTTTGCTGAAACTGCACATAAAGCCGGTTATTTTTCAATGATTTCATTTTTATACGCCAAGCCCGCTTCTGCGGGCATACCAATCAAAATTTGAAAGTTTACTTTCAAACCCCTCCATCCCACATATGCTCTATTTGCAGTTGCCTCTTAACCAGAATTCCTCCATAGCTGCATTAAATTTGTCCGGCGTATCCATATTGACGCAATGCCCTGCTCCCTCAAAAATAATCACACTACATTGTGGTTCATTTTCCCTCCACATTTCTACGGCTGATCGTTCCATAGGAATATCATATTTTCCGCAGCCAATCAGCAAAGGATACTTCCTCGGCTTTGCCTGCCGGACATTTATCATGCGATTCAGGGAAGCCAAATACATAAACGACTTTTTCGGAAACTGCATATTCATCTCGTAAAAATCCTCTTGGGCCTGCAACGTATAAGCAGATATTTTTTTATTTGATTTCGAAAACCATTTGACTGAAAACATGGCTTTAACCATCATAAGCATCTGTGATGCGCCATTTTCTCTCTGCATTCTGACATCAAAGTTATTTATATCATAACCGCCAAAACAAGCAAGTGATTGTACGGCTTCAGGATACCGGTTCGCAAAGTCCTGCGCTAACACAGCCCCCAATGAGATCCCCACAATATGTATCTTTTCAATTTTTTCTGTTTTCAGGATCTGGCTGATCCACACCGACATTTTATCTATACTATCACCTTTTCGTGTTTTCGTTGATTTACCGTGGCCTATGATATCAAGCGTAAGAATATTGTATTTATCTTGAAAATAGTCAATTTGTGTTTGAAACATTTCATGATTTGCAAAAGCAGCATGTATCAAAAGTATCCACTCAGCGCTTTCCTTTCTGCTGGTATAATAGACAATAGGTGATTGGTCTAAATGGTATTGTTGCATATTCATATCCTCCCACATTTTCCTGACAGCCTTTCCATAATATCGTTCCTCCAAGAACATTCCATGCTGTTGTATCCTTGCTTCGTGATTCTTTTTGCTTCAGTGGAGATGCCTGTCCCTGTCTGCCTTTTGATAACAGACTCTATTATACATCAAATCTTCTGCCAATGGAACGGACTTTCCAAGAACTTATCCGTTACCTGTTCACCTGATGTTACTGTTCACTCCGTTCACAGCAACAGATGCGCAGAAATCGCAAGAACAGCGATTTCGCGCACGCAGTCTCGGGTTTGTCACGCAAAGAACACGTGAAAACACCTCGCGGCAGTATCGAGTGAACAGTCACCACTTGATATCCAGACCAGTCAGCAGGTTTGCAGTCACAAAAAACTCTGGCATATTGCAATATGCCAGAGTTTTCCGGTTTCATGACCAGGTCCCAGGTATTTTCCGCTTCAGCCTTTTTATCAGGAGGGATGCAAAAACCAACAGGATACCCGTTGTAAGCAACCTTGCTGAACATAGGATAAAGCATATTTTTCAACTTTTTATCTACTGACACACAAAAAAACCGCCATCTCTGGCAATTTCCAGATTTCCGGTTGGTTCGTCCGCCAGCAACAATCAGTGGAGCGGAACTGCGTTCCGCTCTGGATCCCCTGGCGCGAGATATTCAGCGTCTGCTATAAATCCAATAGAAATACTGCCCTTTACATTTCCTAAAACACCGTCTGTTGCTCGAAGAAACAAGTTATAGGTTCCAGGCTTTACCGGCGGCCCAAAGGTAAAACTGGAACTACATTTCAGCATTTCCCCTTCCTGGCGTATGTTCGCTACCGAGTAATAGGTCGTGTTCAAATCAGTGTCCCCTGGTTTGGCAAAGCCAATCTGTAAGCCGTTTCCTGTTTCCGCAAAAACATAATACCAGATCCTGTCCCCTTCGGACAACGTGTATTCTCCCAACCATATGGTCTCTCCATCTGCCATTGTTTCACAATTGACGGGAACAACTTCGGGATGCCAAACTCTACCTCCGGCACTTTCCTGTCCATCGTCATCATCATCGCTCATATCTTCCAATAATTCCGTTACCTCCGCCTCAGTCATATAGGCAACGCTTGTAATTTTGTTATCCGCATCACGGATGATTTTGATATTGACGGTTCCAGCCGGGTTCGTATCCAATGTATATAAAGATTTGTTGGCCCGGATGTCCAGAAAAATGTTGACCAGCTGCCCTTTATAATAATAATCCTTGCCATCCATCGTAACGTCTACGGCTTGGTATTCTGCCTTCTGCGCTGCCTCCCATTCTTTTTCCTTTTTATCTTCCAGTTCATCAAATGCATCGTTCTTGTCCAGTCTATCAAACAGCATGGATTGGAAGTCCCACTTCCCATCTTCCAACGCTCGATCCAACCAGGCTTCCAGCTCCATTTCGTCCATGCAGCCCGCTAAGATGGAGAAAAACACAATTTCTTCATCGGTATACGCCTTTTCTGCGAAGTCGGCAAGCAGAGGAGAATTTGCACCAAGTCCACGTACGGCAACAGGGAAGAAAACAAAATCACCATCAGCATAGAGTTTTGTAAGCCATGTCTTTTGAGCTGCTTCATCCAGCCGGGGGAAAGTGATTTCAAACAGAGGCAGACTGCCAGCTTCATAATACCGGTCTATCTCTGAAGAATTATCCTCAATGCCCACAACTGCTTCTTTTGGGTAGAGAAAATTATCATAAGAACGACTCCCTTGTCCAATCGCAAGGATTGCTCCAACCGATTTTCCTGTCATTTTTCTACCCGCGTTTGCAATGTCATAATCTCGCAAAATAACATTATAGATATGAGCATTTTGGGCAACACCAAATAGCCCTATAA
>CAJUGH010000028.1:0-29095 GCA_910586215.1 uncultured Acetatifactor sp.
ACAACTTTTACTTAACAAATCACATTTTTTATATTATACTAGATATAAGGACAAGACACAAGGAGAAAATATGCGTTAATTTGTACATTTTTCAGTACATCACTCATTTTCCCCATTTGCTTTTTCCATTAATTCAGCGGATGTAAACGCTTTCACAGTCTGTTATTTTTTTCACATGGATTTTTGTCATTTATAAACGTTATTACGTCATACAGAATCTATGTCCCACACAGAGGAAAAAGGACGGGTGCTCCTTACACGGAACCTCCCCAAAAACATGGATGTTTTCGACTGCAGAAAGGCATGGTGGAACTATGAAGGTAAACGGAATCATCGCAGAATACAATCCCTTTCACAATGGACACAGGTACCAGCTATTGGCCGCCAGGGCACGCACAGGAGCAGAATATACCATCGTGGCCATGAGCGGTAATTTCGTCCAGAGGGGTGGCCCGGCCCTGGTCTCCAAGCACAAACGGGCCAGGATGGCCCTGGCCGGCGGGGCAGACCTGGTGCTGGAGATTCCCTTCCTGTGTGCTACTGCCAGCGCCGAATACTTTGCAGCCGGGGGAGTGGCCCTCTTGGACCGGCTGGGTGTGGTCACGGATCTATGCTTCGGCAGTGAATGTGATGACATCCGCCTGCTGGGACAGATTGCAGACATCCTGCTCAGGGAACCGGAGGATTACCTGGCCACCTTGAAGCAGTTCCTAAAACAGGGCTATTCCTACCCTTCTGCCCGGAACTGGGCGTTGTTCCAGCATTACCCTGCCTTCGAGGCACAGAGGGAACTACTCACCTCCCCCAACAACATCCTGGCCATCGAGTATATCAAAGCCCTCATCCGCAGGGGCAGCCAGTTGAATCCCGTTGCCATCCGCCGGAAAGGTGCCGGCTACCACGACAGCAATCTGGACAGGCGTCCTGAGGAAACCTACTGCTCTGCCCTGGCCATCCGGCAGGCCCTCTACTCCGGCAGTGACTGGGATTTCCTGCAAAAAAATATGCCCGAAACCGCTGCTGCCATTCTCTGTGAGGAACTGACCAAGAAGACCGCTATCCGCAGCAATGATTTTTCGGACATACTTTATTACAAACTGCTGGCGGGGCAAGAGGAGGGATATGAGAAATACCTGGATGTCTCCCCTGACCTGTCTGACCGGATCCGGAACCGGCTGAACGAATATTCCAGCTATGACAGCTTCTGCGACCTCCTGAAGACAAAAGACATGACCCACACCCGGATCAGCCGCTGTCTGCTGCATATCCTGCTGGATATCAAGAAAAAGGACATGGAAGCAGCCAGGGAAATGGACTATGCCCCCTATGCCCGGGTGCTGGGCTTCCGCAAGACTGCCACCCCACTGTTAAATCTCATCAAAGCCTGCTCCTCCATACCTCTGATCTCCAAACTGGCTGATGCCGAGAAACAACTCGCTCCCAGGACTTACGCCCTGTTAAAACAGGATATCCTGGTGAGTCAGCTCTACAGCGGCATCGCTGCCCGCCAGGAAAAGGATATCCCTGTAAATGAATACACCATTCCCCTAGTGATCCTGTGATGATCCTGGATTCAGTTCTTGAAGCTGTGGATGGGGGCCGGGATCCTGCCTCCCCTGTTCACGAAGGCATCGCAGGAGAATGGATTTACCGGCATAACGGGGGCATACCCCAGCAGTCCACCGAATTCCACGGTCTCCCCCACTCCTTTTCCAATGACAGGTATGATACGGACAGCCGTGGTCTTCTGGTTCACCATACCGATGGCCATCTCATCTGCAATGATCCCGGCGATGGTGGTGGCCTTGGTGTCCCCCGGTATGGCAATCATGTCAAGGCCTACGGAGCACACACAGGTCATGGCCTCCAGTTTTTCCAAAGTCAATGCACCTGCCCGCACCGCATCAATCATGCCTTGGTCTTCACTCACGGGGATAAAAGCACCGCTTAGCCCCCCCACATAGGAGGAAGCCATAACGCCTCCTTTCTTCACCTGGTCATTCAAAAGCGCCAGGGCCGCGGTGGTGCCAGGAGCACCTGCATACTCCAGGCCCATTTCGCACAGGATATCTGCCACGCTGTCCCCAATGGCTGGCGTAGGTGCCAGGGACAGGTCCACGATCCCAAAGGGCACATGCAGCATCTTGGAAGCCTCCTTGGCCACAAGCTGCCCCACCCGGGTCACCTTAAAAGCTGTCTTTTTGATGGTCTCGCACAGCACCTCGAAACTTTCTCCCCTTACTTTCTCCAGGGCAGTCTTCACCACCCCCGGTCCGCTGACCCCCACATGGATAACCTTGTCTGCCTCGGTTACACCGTGGAAAGCCCCTGCCATGAAAGGATTGTCATCCGGGGCATTGCAGAATACCACCAGCTTTGCACAGCCCAGGGAATCGTTCTCCCTGGTATACTCTGCCGCTTCCTTGATCACCTTCCCCATCAGCCGCACTGCATCCATGTTGATGCCCGTCTTGGTGGAACCAAGGTTCACGGAACTGCAAACTCTCTCCGTCACAGACAAGGCCAGGGGAATGGAACGGATCAGCAGTTCTTCCGCAGGAGTCATGCCCTTGCTCACAAGGGCAGAATAGCCGCCGATGAAATTGACCCCTACTTCCCTGGCCACCTGGTCCAGTGTCTTTGCAAGGGCCACATAATCTTCCACCCTGCGGCAGGCTGCGCTTCCTACCAGTGCAATGGGTGTCACCGAAATGCGCTTGTTCACAATTGGCACACCGAACTCCTTGGAGATCTCTTCCCCGGTTTTTACCAGATCTTTCGCCGCCTCATAGATCTTGGTATATATCTTCTCCTGCAGCCGCCCCAGATCTGCATCCATACAGTCCAGAAGGCTGATTCCAAGGGTGATGGTACGCACATCCAGGTTCTCTTTCTCTATCATGTTGTTGGTCTCTGTCACTTCATATATATTAATCATAGAACCTCCTCTGCTGGCTGTCCCTTTTCCAGTATCACCTTACAGGCCAACTTCTAGCAAGTCCCAGGGCCAGTCACATTGCTTCCACCTTCCCACCGCATCTTTTTCCTCAGATCCGGTGCATCATATCAAATATTTCTTCCTTCTGGCATTTGATGACCACGCCAATCTCCTCGCCTAAGGATGACAGATCATCTGCCATGTCCCCAAAGGACTTTTCTGTACAGTTGGTATCCACGATCATCATCATGTTGAAATAATCCTGTACAATGGTCTGTGAAATATCCAGGATGTTAATGCCATTGTCTGCCAGGTATGTACATACCCTGGCAATAATGCCCACCGTGTCTTTTCCTACTACTGTGATAATTGTCTTCTTCATCTGATTCTCCTTCTCTTCCTGCTGATTCCTCTTCCACTGCCTTCTTACGCAATCTCTATGGCAGGACTCACTTCGCTGCGCCTGGCCACCCGGATATCAAAGTCAGAAGCTCTGTAAGGGGTATCCCCCTGGTTGATCTCCATCCGTACAGACTCGAAAGCCAATTCCGGCAGATTGTTCTCCTTACTAAGATGTCCCAGGAGCACAGCCTTCAAACCATCGTGGAGGATCCGGCACAGGAGCCTGCCGGAGTTCTCGTTGGAGAGATGCCCTCTCTCCCCCAGGATCCGCTGCTTCAAGTAATAGGGGTAGGGTCCCACCTGCAGCATATTCACATCATGGTTGGCTTCCAGCAGGAGGGCGTCCATTCCCTTCAGGCACTCCACCGTATAGTCATTGTATACCCCTAAGTCCGTGCACACTGCCACACGCTTTGATCCGTAGGAGATTCTGTATCCCACAGGCTGCGCCGCGTCGTGGGAGATCCTCATAGGGTTGATGGTCAGGTCTTTGATGACCAGCTTCCGGTCCTCCTGCACCGGGTGGAACAGTTCTTCCTCCACCCTGCCAAGCTGTGTACAGGATTTCATGGCCTGGATGGTACCTGCCGTGGCATAGATGGGAATCCCATATTTCCTCACCAGCGCCCCCAGGCCGCTTATGTGGTCCGAGTGCTCATGGGTGACCAGGATCCCGTCAATATCCCGGCCTGTCAGCCCAAGCTGTTTTAACCCGCTCTCCGTCCGCTTTCCACTGACCCCTGCATCCACCAGCAGGTGCGTGGCCTCCGATCCCACATAGATACAGTTTCCGCTGCTTCCGCTTGCAATACTACATAATCTCATCACATGTTCTCATTTCTGTTTTTCCAATAGATTTCTATGACATCCCCAGCCTTTAAGGACTCCATGTATCCTGCCGGTCTGCCGTTCAGCTTCGTGACAATGTCCCGGCCTGCAGGATCGCGCAGGTCAAATTCAATAAAGGAGAAAATGTCCACGAAAATGTAATCTGCCTTTCCAGTAAGGATCACCGTATCCCCGTTGACCATCACGGGCAGGGAACTGGATGGGGACTCTTCCCCTGTCCCTGGTCTGTCTGCTGGCCCTTCCTCCGGCTCTGGTTTACCTGTTGTTCCTTCCTCCGGCTCCGGCCTGTCTGCCGTGCCTGTTCTTTCCTCCATGCTATAATCTTCCTCTTCCAGTTCCTCATAGGAAGGCTCCTCCTGGACATCCCAGTCCAGTGTAAAATTCTCATAGACCCTGGTCCCCGGCATGGCAGGGGTGTCATTCACCAGGATCTTACCGCCCAGGGGCACATCCATGAACTCGGCAATCTCTTCCACGGTATAGAAGTTCTGGATCTGGATCTGGTCCCCCTCCCTTATGGTGTAAAATTCATTTTCCAGCACCCCGTTTACGGATGCCGTCTTGGGCAGGTCGATCTTCACACCATTTACCACCACCTGTAGCCGCTGGGATAACTCCCCTAATTTACCCAGTTCCAGGGAAGCCGCCTCCCCTGCCGTGGAAGAAAGCACCTCAATATGATCCCCATTATGTATCTGGGCATAGATGTCTGCGGTCTGGCCATTCACCCGGATCACCGCCGCCTCTCCCTGCTGCCCACGCACCATACGACTCTTGCCGTTGACCTGAAAGGTCAGTGCCTGGCCACGTCTGGGAAAAAGTTCTTCATTGGGAAAACTGCACTGCAGGGCGGCATCCGCTACAGATAATTTCCCATTGTCATATAATTTCACCCGTTTCCCATTAAACTCCACGAAGATAAAATTATTGCTCTGTTCGTAGTAGCTCAAACAGATGCCGATGGGTGTCACCATCATGGAATCCCTGCGGGGGTTTTCAATCTCAAACTGGATATTCTGCATGACCTCCTGACCCCGGATGGCTACCCGCTCCTTCAGGACGCCCAGTTCACTGGCCAGCATCTGTGTGTAGCCCGGCACCATGCCACCGCCTCCTACCACGAACACGGCGCTCACTGCCTTGTCGCCGTTCAGTTCCCGGATACATTCTGCCACCATACTGGCCATCTCCTGCACCTTCTCGGCCAGTACTTCCTCCACCTCCCTGGCAGTGATGGTCTGGGTCAGTCCCATGATATCCTGGTATTCCACACTTTCCCGGCTCCCGGCCTGCTGCTTGATCCGCTCTGCCGTATCGAAATCCACCAGGCAGTGCTGTACCAGGATGTCGGTGAGGCTGTCCCCTGCCACAGGGATCATCCCATAGGCAGTGATGGTTCCTTCCTTTGTAATGGAGATATCGCTGGTACCGGCCCCCACATCCACCAACGCCATATTCAGCATACGGAATTTCTCCGGGATGGCTACCTGGATGGCTGCGATTGGCTCCAAGGTCATGTTGGCCACATGTAGCCCCACCAGTTCCACCGCCTTATACAGCCCATCCACCACGTCCTCTGGCAGGAAGGTGGCGATCAAGTCCACTGCCATGACCCTCACCTTATGGCCTACCAGGTTGCCGATCTGATAGCCATTCATGTAATACCGCATGCAGGTATACCCCACACAGTAGAATTTCATGTCCAGGTCATTGCTCCCCTGGAATTCCTCATAGGCCTGCTCGATCCCCAGGGTGGAAAGGGAGTAGACATCTTCTTCCGTGACTTCGTGGTCTTCCTCAAATTCCTGTTCTGCATGGGTGGTAACGGTGCGTAGCACCCGGCCTGCCGCCGCAATACAGACCTCCGTCAGTTCCCGTCCCAGATCCTCCTCCAGCTGCTCCTTCACCGCCTGGATGGTCTGTCCTACCTTCACAATGTCGTGGATCTGCCCATCCAGCATGGCCCTGGTCTCATGCTCCCTGGCACACTGGGCCAGCACATGGAATTTGCTGCTGTTAAGATACCCCACTGTCCCCACAATGCTCCTGGTGCCAATGTCCAGCCCAAATACCAGTTGTCCCTGTCCTTCCTTTACTCCTGCCATGTAAAAGCCTCCAGTTTCCTATCTATTTGCCTATAACTCTCTTCCAGGGATGCGCTGTTGTCTATGACAAAATCGCAGTTTGCCCGGAATATGCCGTCTGACAACTGGCTGGACATGATCTGGGTAATCTTCTCCTGGCTATACCCCCGCTTCTTCTGCAGCCTGTCCCGCCGTACTTCCTCATCCGCATAGATGTACCACATCTCATCTACCAGTTCCCGGTACCCGCACTCGATCAGAAGGGCGGCCTCCACGAAGAAAAGTTCTATATCCCCCCTCTTCCTGGCCTCCCCCAGATGCTCCAGCAGAAAGTCCTTCACCGCAGGATGAATGATTCCATTCACCTGTTCCAGAAGTTCCGGGTCTGCGAAAATCCGCTCTGCCATCCGTCCCTTGTGGATCTGTCCTTCCTCATCCAGGATCCCTTCCCCCAGCAGCCTGACCAGGGCGTGGAAACACGCCGTCCCCGGCTGCTTCACCAGGTGGGCTACCTCATCTGCCAGGAATATCACACACCTGTAATGGTGTCTGATATATTCCAGGATCCTGGTTTTCCCGGCTCCCACGCCGCCAGTGACTCCTATAAATTTCATCTTTATACCTCATGTCTGCCTAAAGAGCGCTCTCCTGTCCTATTTGGCTTCATACCAGTTATCCCCTGTGTGCAGGTCCACCTCCAGACTCACCGCCAGGTCTGCCGCCTCCTTCATGTTCTCAGAGAGAATCCGGCGCACCTGCTCTTCCTCCGGGCGAAAGGTCTCAATGACCAGTTCATCATGGACCTGAAGGATCAGCCGGGACTGTAGCCCTTCTTCCTTTAAGGCCTTCCACACGCGGATCATGGCAATCTTGATAATATCTGCCGCCGTGCCCTGGATGGGAGAGTTCATGGCTACCCGCTCCCCAAAGGAACGCTGCATGAAATTGGAGGAGGACAACTCCGGTATGGGTCTGCGCCTGCCAAACAAGGTGGACACGTACCCTTTTTCCCTGGCTTCCTTCACCAGTCCCTCCAGGAATTCCTTTACCTTGGGATAGGTGGCAAAGTACTGGTCAATATACACGGCAGCCTCCTTGGGAGTGATACTTAAGTCCTGACTCAGGCCAAAGGAACTGATCCCATAGACAATCCCAAAATTCACCGCCTTGGCATTGCGTCTCTGCAGATCCGTCACCTCTTCAAATGGCGTGTGGAATACCTTGGATGCCGTGATCCGGTGGATATCCTGGTCCATACGGTAAGCCTCAATCAACTGTTCGTCCCCGGACATATGGGCCAGCACCCGCAGTTCTATCTGGGAATAGTCCGCATCCATGAATTCGTACCCTTCCCTGGGCACAAACACCTTGCGGATCCTCCTGCCCAGTTCCATCCGCATGGGAATGTTCTGCAGGTTTGGCTCCGTAGAGCTGATCCGGCCTGTAGCCGTGATGGTCTGGTTGAAACTGGTATGAATTCGCTGGTCCTTGCCGATGTAGACAGCCAGGCCGTCTGCATAGGTGGATTTCAGCTTGGTAAGTCCTCTGTATTCCAGGATATCCTTCACGATCGGATACTCCCCGGAAAGCTTCTCCAGCACATCTGCCGCCGTGGAATAGCCTGTCTTGGTCTTCTTCCCCCCCGGCATATGCATGGTATCAAATAGTACCTCTCCTAACTGCCTGGGGGAATTGATATTGAATTTTACTCCTGCCTGGGCATGGATGGATGCTTCCAATTCCTGGATCCTGGCCACCAGGGCATCCCCATAGGCCTTCAACTCCTCCCTGCGGACCTCCACCCCTTCCTTCTCCATGTCATAGAGCACCAGGGACAGGGGCATCTCAATCTCACGCATCAAGCGATCCATGCCTTCCCTGGCAAGCTTTTCCTCCAGGATCCCCGTGACCATGGCAGACACGTAAGCCCCATAGCAGCAGTAGGTCTGGAACTGTTCTGGCCTGGTGTGGGCGGCCTCCCTGACCCCTGCCTTCCCGAAAAGTTCTGCCCGGCCAGGAATCACCAGGCCCAGGTGTTCGGATGCAATCCCCTCAAAGTCATAGTCGCTCTTCAAGGGATTCAGCAGATATGCTCCAATCAGGATGTCAAAATACCGATCCGTGCCATCCTGTTTCAGATATCCGTACATCTTCTTCATATCAAAGGCGCATAGGCGCACCCTTCCAGAGAACTGCTGCAGGGCTTTTCTGACCACCTCCCCATCCGGATCCCCGGGACAGGCATCCATGTTGTCAAACAGCGTCAGTTGTCTGTCCTCCTGAACTGGCATGGGAAAGAAGAAGGTCTCCTTTCCTTCCACACATAGGGCCGTCCCTGCCAGATGCCCCTGTTCCAGGGCCAGATACAGCCCCACCCGGGTGCCATCCTTGATCTTCCCGACTGCCCGGAGGAAGTCTTCCTGGCTGGCGCATTTTCGGAAGGTCTGTTCGATCTCTTCCTTCCCGGCCTGCCTGCTGCCTTCCCCGAACCGGGGAAGGAACTGCTTGAATTCCAACTGTTTGAACAGTTCATATGCCTCTTTGGTGTAAAAGCCTTCTGCCCGGGCTTTGTCATAATCCAGCAAGATTCCACAGTCTGTCCGGATGGTAGCCAGTGTCTTGCTCAAATCTGCCAGTTCCCTGTTGGCAATCAAGGACTCCCGGATGCTCTTCTTCGTAATCTCCTCCACATGGGCATAGAGATTCTCCAGGGATCCATAAGTCACCATAAGTTCCGTGGCCGTCTTCTCCCCCACCTTGGGCACTCCGGGTATATTGTCTGCCGTATCCCCCATCAGTGCCTTCAGGTCAATGAACTGCAGGGGAGTCACCTGGTAGGCTGCCACCACGTCCTCCGGGTAATAGTCCTCTATCTGGGTTCTGCCTTGTTTTGTCTTGGGAATCCGGATCTTGATATGTGTATCCGCGATCTGCAACAGATCCCTGTCCCCGGACACCAGGGATACCTCCATGCCCTCACCGGCTGCCTGCTTTGCCAGGGTGCCCAGGATGTCATCCGCTTCCAGCCCTGCCTGTTCCACAGTGACAATGCCCATGGCCTTCAACACATCCTTCATCACGGGCACCTGCTCCCGCAGTTCCTCCGGCATGGCTTTCCTGGTTCCCTTGTAGGCCTCATACATCTCATGGCGGAATGTAGGCGCATGGACATCAAAAGCCACTGCCAGGTAATCCGGCTTCTCCTCCTCCAGGATCTTAAACAGGATGTTCAGGAACCCATACACGGCGTTGGTGTGCAGGCCCTGGGCATTGCTCAGATCCGGGACGCCGTAGAAAGCCCTGTGCAGTATGCTGTGCCCGTCAACCAAAACCAGTTTTTGCTTCTTATCCATCTGCTCCCTCCAATGCCATGTCCTGTTTTCTCAGAGAAGGATCCACACAATGATCCCCGCCAGCAGGCCCACTGCTGCAATCTCCATCATCAGGCCCAGCCGCATCATCCCTGTGTGGAAACGTACCTTCTTCCTGGATTCCTCCAGCCGCATATCCAGTTCTTTCTGGAAGTCAAAGGCCCTTCCGTCTTCCAGACGCTGGATTCCTTCTGCCACCAGGAACTGGATACTCAGTTCCTCCCTGCATTCCCCACAATGTTCCATATGCGCACAGAACCGTTTTAAGGCTGGATAATCCAGCCTTTTTGCAATGAAATCCGGAATCATCCGTTCAAATTCCCTGCAATCCATTCCACTCCCCCAGTTTCTTCCCATCTATCTGGCCTGCAGGCCACAGGGCCAGGCTTACCCCTTATCCCTTCATTGTCATGCACCTGTCACCCCAACGCCTGTGCAATGTCAGCAATTAAGTCTTCCTTATCCTCAATTCCACAACTGATGCGGATCAGTTCCGCCGGTACCCCCGCCTGCAGAAGCTGTTCGTCCGTCATCTGCCTGTGGGTGCTGGAGGCCGGATTCAGACAGCAGGTACGGGCATCTGCCACATGGGTCTCAATGGCTGCGATCTTTAACCGCTTCATGAAAGCTCCTGCCGCTTCCCTGCCTCCTTTCAGCCCAAAGGACACCACCCCGCAGCTTCCATCCGGTAGATATTTTGCCGCCAGCGCATGGTATTTATCCCCTGGCAGGCCACAGTAATTCACATAAGCCACCTTAGGGTGGGCTGCCAGGTATTCCGCTACCGCCTGGCCGTTCTCACAGTGACGCTTCATCCGCACATGCAGACTCTCCAGCCCTAAGTTCAGCAGAAAAGCATTCTGGGGACTCTGGATGGAACCCAGGTCACGCATCAACTGGGCCGTACATTTTGTGATAAAAGCGCCTTCTTTCCCGAACTTCTCCGCATACACAATCCCGTGGTAGCTTTCATCCGGCAGGCACAGCCCCGGGAACTTCTCTGCATGGGCCATCCAGTCAAACCTGCCGCTGTCCACAATGGCTCCCCCCACGGTGGCACCATGTCCATCCATATATTTTGTGGTGGAATGGGTCACAATATCCGCACCCCACTCAAAAGGCCTGCAGTTTACCGGGGTGGCAAAGGTATTGTCCACTACCAGGGGTACACCATGGGCATGGGCACACTGGGCATATTTCTCAATGTCCAGGACTGTAAGGGCAGGATTAGCTATGGTCTCCCCGAACACTACTTTTGTATTCTCCTTGAAGGCGCTGTCCAGTTCCTCCTCTGTTGCATCGGGATTTACAAATGTCACATCGATTCCCATCCGCTTCATGGTGACACCGATCAAGTTAAAGGTCCCCCCATAGATGGTACTGCTGGCCACTATGTGATCCCCGCAGCTACAGATATTGAACAGGGCATAGAAATTGGCTGCCTGGCCGCTGCTGGTGAGCATGGCCGCGGTTCCGCCCTCAAGCTGGGCAATCTTGGCTGCCACGTAGTCATTGGTAGGGTTCTGGAGCCTGGTATAGAAATAGCCGCTGGCATCCAGGTCAAACAGCCGCCCCATGTCCTCGCTTGTGTCATACTTAAATGTGGTACTCTGTATAATGGGAATCTGCCTGGGTTCCCCGTTTCCCGGGGTATAGCCCCCCTGTACACATATACTGCCTGTCTTCATCTGAAATTCCTCCTGGTCTATGGGCATATCTCTCTGTCTGTGTGCCTCTTTACAGACGCTGGTCTGGCTGCACTTTTTGTCTGGCTGCACTCTTTGTCTGGACACATGGATTTCCATCCACTGTAAACTCAGTTTACAGTATACACAGTTGTGCAGGAAAATTCAAGCAAAAAGAACGAAGCATCGGTATCCCCCAGCCTCCTGTAGATTCCATTAAGACTCTTCTCCTTTCTGGGCCCGTTCCTTCCAGTGTTCACTGCGCTCCCTGGCAAAAGTGGTACGGTCTATCTCTGATTCCCTGGTCTTATCATGTAAGACTGCATCATTTCCTTTTCCACGATGCTCCTCCGAAGTCAGTTCTGCCAGCGGACCGTCCGCACGCTGCCCTATATGATGGAGTTCCACTGTCTTCCCGTCTTTTGTAATCGGTGGTAATCCCTGCTCTGCACGTTCCTTGTTGGTACGTCCCATCTCATCTTTCTGGTTCATGTCAATGTCACTCCGGACCAGACATTTTCTGCCATTGATCTCCATCTCTTTCAGACCGGCTTTTATATATATTTCCGCTTCTTCCTTGGAACCTAAGGCATCAAGGATCTCATCTGACCACCCGGTCCGCTTCCTTATGTCTTCCTTTTCTTCCTCAGTCAGCCCTTTTTTCTCGCTATTTTCACAGTTTTTAGAAGGATCTTCCCCTTCGTCCCGGTTATCAGTTGCATCCTGCTCATCCTGTCCTTGGGGATCTTCTTCCCCATCTTTTTCCTCCGGCAGTTCGAAGAAGTCTCCCTCTTCAAACAGTATATCCAGTTCGTCCTCCAGTTCATCCAATGTCAGTTCATGATCCGGCTTAAGAGGTAAGCTTTCTTTATCCATGATGCCTTCTTTTTTGATATCTTCTACCTCGGTACCTCCTTCCATGAGGTCCCTTTCCATGAGGTCCCCTTCCATAAAGTCCCCTTCACCGGAATCCTCCTCCCAGACATCCCCTTCCATGAACCTGTCATATTTTTCTAGTAGCTCCGGTTCAAAGTACATCTCATCCGGTTCTTCCACACTGCCTTTGTTGTATCCTTCAGATGTTTCCGCCACTTCCCCAATACCCTCGAACTCCATACACCCCTCCTTACCTGTGCTTTAACAACTGTTCAAGTAGTTGTTTCCATTTTCCGCCATCTTCTGCCTGGGCCTCCATCCGGGCCTTCTCCATGGTCAGGGAAGCTATAATCCTCTGCTGGTCACACTCCCGCAGCAGGGTGATCTTAGGCTCCAGGATCTCCCGGATACAGGCATACCAGCCCTCCACCTGTCCCTCCCTGCCCTGGACGTACCGGAAGGCCGCCTCCGTGTCAAACATGCCATACAGGATATGACGCCGCAGTCTGCGCCGTTTCTCTTTATCCCTCTCATCTTCCGTCTTCATGTACTGCAGGAAAGCAATCTTGGTCTCTGCCGGCATGGAAAGCCTGTAAATTCCCTTTTCCAGTTCCTCCCTATATTTTGGATCCAGTTTTCTTCTCTTTTCCAGAGGCAGAAGAAGGTATTCCAGGCACCTGTCCCAGACCGCCTTCTCCCTGGCATTCTCCTTCCTGTGATAGACATAGGAAGGAAAGCTTTTGAAATTGGTATCCATATGGCAGAGTACCGGCTCCTCCCAGTTGTTCTGGTATACGGCCGCCACGAAGGCCTTCAGCCGGGCCAGCTCCAGGATCTGTTCCTGGTCCAGTCCTGCAGCCCTGCCCACCAGTTCCCTGTCTTCCAGGTCCGGAAGGCCCAGGATGATCTTGGTATTGGTATTCCGGATCACAGACAGATCCATCAAGCCGGGAGCCTGGTCGGCAATCAGAAATCCCTCCCCGTAGGTACGCATCTCCGCAATGGAATTGGCCAGCATTTCTACAGATTTGCCCAGCAGGTTGGCGCTTTCCCCGGGCTGCTCCCTGGAAGTGCGTTTCAGAATATGATGGGCCTCCTCCAGCACTGTCACATGCCTTAGGGGGGCGTTTCCCCCTGCTGCCTGGGCCATGCGGTGCTCCTGTAGCTTCATTACCAGCAGCCCCATGAGAAGAGCCTTTGTCTCGCTGGAACCCGTTCTGCTCAGGTCCACAATCACATTGCTGTCAAAGAGTTCCTCCGGCGATAATTCGTCCGGGGTAAAGATCTGCCGGTACAAGCCGTTTGTAAGGGACTTCAGCCTGGTACACAGCGCTCCCTTGTAGTCCCCTTTGCTGTCTGAAGAGTATTCCGACTCATTCATGACTGCCTGGATCTGGGAAAGCACATCCAGGAACGATGGAAAGAGCGGTCTGCCTTCCCCGTCCCGGTATCTGCATTGCGAAGTCTCCAGGTTCCATCCTGCCGCCCCATATGACCTCTCCACGGCATCCTTCAGCACCGCCGGCATGGCCGCGTACATGGGCCAGCACACGTTGAAGATTTCTATCAGCCTGTCTATGTGCTCCAGCACATGGATATCCTCCGGAAAGCTGAAGGGATTCATCCGCAGCAGCGGCGTCTTCCTGTCATTGGTTCCATATACACTTACATCCGGGTAACTCCCGAACCGGTCCTTGTACTCCCCCTTGGCCGGTTCTATCACCAGAAATCTGATCTTATCCTGCTTTCCTTTTACGTCTGACTGCATCAGGCTGTCCAGCATGGCATATATGGTGGTGGATTTTCCCTTGCCGGTGGACCCGGTGATAAAGGTATGCATGGACAGGCTTTCCAGATCCAGCCGTACCTTCTGGTTCCCACTATCTCCCATTTCCTCTCTTCCCATATGATACAGGTTCCCCAGCTCCAGGGTCCTCCCTAAGCTGTCTGGAAGATTCCGGCCAAAGGCCGCCATGGGGATCACCGGGATGCCGGACACGGATTTCTTGGGAAGCCCCATCTGGATGGCAAGTTCCCTGCCGCTGACGGGCAGAGCCGGTGTCACATAGATCCCGGCCTGTCCGTCCTGCCGGAACCTGGGATGCACCAGGGATGCCAGGTACCGGGCCAGGATCTGTGTATCCTCCTGCCGGAACCAGGCATTGATGTGGGAAGCCTGGGCACTGGAATTGCGTCCCCGCATCAAGGCACTGTAATTGCCAGCCACCGTCAGGGCAGTCTCCCTGTCCCCGGCGATCACATAGGCCGCGCAGTCAAAGGCACCGAAGCTCCCGCATTCGTCCAGACGCTCCAGATTCCTGTCTATCTGGTCCAGAAGGGTTTTCACTGTCCGGTTTCCATAGTTTAACTGAAGGCTTTTCCCGGTGGTGCCGGAAGCAGATTCCGTACGGGTAAGGGATCTGGTACTCTGGCTTGACCTGCTGGCGGAATCGGTTCTTCCCGCCGTGTCCGATACACTGCTGCTCTTACCCGTGTTGAATCCCACCTGCACAATAAGACTGGCCCCTGCGCTGAATCCGATAGATTTTCCCTGGGATTTCGTCCGGCTCTGGGTCATGGCTATGCCCTGGGAGATACCTTCTGACACCCCTTCCGTCCTGGCATCAGACAGGGAAAGGGTATCGCTCTCATTGAGGGTGAGGGAACTGCCGGCGAATGTGGAAAGCTGCGTGTGAAGCATTTCATAGCCCTGTTTCATGGCCTGAAGCTGTGCCGTGTCCATGGGATCTGCCAGCATCACAATGGTATAAGCCTGACCCTTCAGGGAATCCGCCAGGTTCTCAAGTCCCTGAACATAAGTTTCCATGTTTCTGTCCTCTTCATCCCGGAAGGCAGCGATTCCTGACACTGCCGCATAGCTGTCCTCTTTCCGGGACAGGAAATGCTCCCGGAAGGAAGCGATCTCTTCCTTTGACAATTCTTCCAGTCCGGAGCCGGTGAGATTGCCAGACAAGGCCCCCCGGAAAGCAGCCCCATTGGCTTCCCTTCTCCTTTTGTCCGTCTCCTTTGCCTCTCTTGCGTTCTTGGAAACAATGCCGAAGTAAAAGTCGATTTTAGATCCATCACTTCTGATGATGGTGGCAATGCTGCAGTCCATGGCAGAGACTACATTGACAATGGTGGTCAGCTTGTCCAGAAAACTCTCCTTTCTGTCGATGACAAGCCTGGTGAGCCTATAGAACCTGCCGCACTCCGCAATATCCACATCCAGATCCTCCAGGGAAGGCTTCACAATGTCATATGTCTCCAGCCGCGCCAGGTACTCCTTTGTAATAATTGCGTGGGCGTTTTCCAGGCAGCGATCCAGCGCATACCGCTGTTCCTTCCTTATTTTGTTGATCTCATAGGCCATGTATCATCCCCTCCATTTTGCCTTTTCCAGAGCCTGCTCCAGCACCCCGGCATATTCCTGAAGCCCTGCAATCTCTGCATCCCTGTCCTGGCACTGGCGAAGCAATTCCCCGAACTCCCCTGTAATGCCTTGAAGCAGGTTCTCCTCCGTCTTCCTGCCGGTCTCCCCAAGTTCCTCCCTGAAGGAGGTTACCTTCTCCCCCAGGGCATCACACAGTTCTTCATAGATCTGTGAGATTGCCCTGGATAGCGCTGTTGCAAGTTCCGTCTTCTCCCCTGCCGATGTCAGTTCGCCTTGAAACCTGCTGGCAATGGATGTCATGGCCTTGGTAATATCCACATGGAATACCGGAAACTGGATGCCGTTCACGGTATCCTCCACCAGGACCCGAAACAGGGAGGCGTCATACTTCTCACTTCCCAGGTCAAAGCGTCTGGCCACCATACCCAGCAGTCTTCTCTTGATTGTCTTAAGCTGTAACGCCTGGCTGAATACCTCCTCCACATGACTGGATGCCTCATAGGCATACTTTTTCAGGTTCTCCATGGCATCCGCGGCGATACAGTAGGAATAATGCTTCTCATAGGAATACTGTTCCACATGGCTCCTGCCCCAGGAAAAGGGATTGTACCATCTGGCATCCGATACCGTATAGGTATCATGTATGACTTCCGTGCCCGTCCTCTCCCGGATGGACAAATAGTCCCTGGCGGCTCCCCGGATCTCCCGGACCGCAGATGCCCGCTCCGTCTCCAGAGCCGCGTTCAGTTCCCCAAACAGAGTGGTCATGTCGGCCCTGATGCCGTTTATCTGCTCTTCCACCGCCTTTTTCTGTTCCAGCAGTGCAGCCCTGTCGTTCCCCTCAAGGATCTGCACCCGCTTATGGGTCTTGTCCAGATACCCCCTAAGGAGATCTTGTAATTCCTCCAGGGCATTGGACACAAAGCTCCTGGCCCTGGCTGCAAAGATCTCCTCCTTTTCCTGTGCAGCCTGGTCAAATAGCACCCTCACCTGGTCAAAATTGCCCAGCAGCTTCAGATCCTCTTCCATATTCCGGGAAAAGGGCTTTAGCGCCCCATAGATATTCTTTTCCTCCGGGGTGTACTGGCAGGGATCCTTTCCGATCATGTTGTATGCCAGGGAGGAAACCAGGCAGGGTTCTGTGCACTGTCTGATCACCTGGATCAGCTCCGGCGAGCTTTCCCTGGCCTCCAGGTCCTTCACGAACTCTTCTACCTTGCCCCGGGCACGCTTTGTAAGTTTTCTCCTGACAATCTTACATGCCTTTGGGATATTGTCCGCCGTATTCTCGTCTCCCCCGAAGATATCGTCCTCCTCCTGCACCCGCAGCACATCCCGGACGCCACTGTCGTATTTGCTGGCCACCAGCACAAGTTTTTTCACGCCTTTCTGAGGGAGCTGGCTTGACAGCAGGATCCAGTCGCTCATGTCCAGGAAACTGCCGGACTGGCTTAGGAAAAACACCACATCGCAGACCTCCATGAACTCCTTGGTCCGCATGGTCCTGGAAGCGATGGGGTCATTCAGGCCCGGGGTGTCCACAATGGACAGGCCCTTGAATTCCTCCCGGTTCAGATACAGGATCACCGCCTTCACCAGAGGCGTAAACCTACCATCCTCCCCCACATAATCATTCAAGCTGTGGAGCAGGTCTTCATAAGTGTCAAAACAGATCCTCTCCTCTCCCCTTTCCAGATAGGAAGCCGGATCCACCCCGCTTTTTTTCACCATCTGTGTAATCTCCCGGGCAGAGGTATATATCTCA
The DNA here is from genome assembly GCA_910586215.1 of uncultured Acetatifactor sp. GTDB lineage: Bacteria > Bacillota > Clostridia > Lachnospirales > Lachnospiraceae > Acetatifactor. The sequence continues at coordinate 17,365 of CAJUGH010000028.1, forward strand.
TCCTCCAGGTCCACCGCCGCATTGTCCTCCAGGATCTCCCATTCCTCCTGGGAATAATACTCCACCTGGATGATATTCTCCTTTGCATACTCCATCTTCGTCAGTGTGGCTGTCTTGGGGGTGGAGGCTTTGGGCAGGATCTCCTGTCCGTCGAAGAGCAGGGTGTTCAGGAAGGAAGATTTGCCCGCCTTCACCTGCCCCACCACGCCGATGTTCAGCTTCCTGTTCTCCCGGCAGAAATCTTCTGTCTTCCTATGAAAAGTGGCTATAAGCCTTTTTATGCCCTCTGCGTCCTCTCCCCTGGCACATTCGGCAAGCTGTCCTGCAATCTCTTCCGCGCAGTCCGTAAAGCCCTGGAATTCCCCTGTATGCTCCGCAAATATCTTCACCTTAATAATCTCCCCCTTTTTTCATCCATTCCTTGATGGCTTCTTTCCTGTCCGTCCTGTGTCCAATGACACCATAATTCGTGTTATTCATCCTGAACTGATAAAGCGTTCCAGATACACCGGCCTTCACCAGCACCTTGCCATGCTGTGATCCATCCTCAATTTGGATCCCCCAAAAAGGACTCCCCATGTCCTTTTTCTTTTTCGGCTTCTTGGGTTTATAGACGGCGATAATGCTCCCCGGCTCCACAATCTGCCCCTGCAAGGCTTTCCACCGAAACTCCTCCCCGTCCTCATCCCGCAGTTTCACCGCCACATGTCGTAGTTCCTCCACAGCCCGCCTGGCTGTCTCAGCCTCCATATAGTACCAAAAGTTCTCTGCCGCCTCCAGGATCTCTTCCAGATCTGCCCGTCCCATGCCGGATACACTCCGGCACAGCACTGTCCGGACAAACAGGGAAAGCCTGCGCAGCTTCTTCCCCGTGACCCCCAGAATCTCCCCAAGCCCTGCCAGGTATTCCAATATCTCCCCATTGGCACAGCCCCACAGATTGGCTATTACCAAGGCATCCACCAGAAAACATTCCCTGTAGGTCTCCGGCAGTGTCCTGGCAAATTCATCCAGGCTCCTGCTGTCTATCTGCAGGCTGCCAATATACAGTTCCTCCAGTGTCCGTTCCCGCCTGCCGGTTCAGCCCCTGGATCCAGGCAAGTCTCCTCTCTGCCAGCTCCTGCTTCGGATCCAGCCGGACAATGTGCAGGAGCATCTCCAGGTACAGCCTGCATACCCGCTCATCCTGCAAGCTGCCCAGCGGGTGTCCCTCCAGCCTGATCTGCCCAGACAGCATCTCTATTCTCTCATAATCCGTCTCCGGTGTCCGGGCGGTGCTTCGCATTTCCTCCAGGTCTTCCTGCAGGGCCGCCAGCCCCTGGGCAATCTCCCGGATACCGTCTTCCAGACGACGGATTTCCCGCTGGATATCCAGTAAATCTTTCATGTCCCCAGTTCCTCCACCCTCAACTCTCTGATCTCCTCTGCCGTAAGCTCTTTGATATCTTTGAGGTTTTTCCTGCCGGTATTTCCTTCCAGGATCTCTTCTTTGGCATATAGATTACAGATCATCCCATATTCTGTACAATACGCTTTCGGACGTATGTTATGCCAGCCGCATTCCAGGAATTCATTCCGGATCAAAGTCATCTTTTCTATCTTTTCAGTTGTCAAACCACTGTGATAACTCATAATTATCCCCATCTTTTGTACATATTCGCATTTCCCGGAGGCCACATAGCATTTCCAGAATTTATTATCTTTTAGGAGCACGCTGCGCAGGGGCACATAGTCATTGGCTCCCTTGGAATTGTCGCAATACAGGACGCCTCCTCCTATGTCATAATCATGCAACCATTTTAAGATACATCCGCAGGAGAGAAATTCCGAACCTACAATCTCCAACTCCTCCCCCTGTTCCATTTCCAGCACCCTGTCCGTAAAATGCCGGAAGACGCAGTTCTCCACCACCACCCTTTTGATATGGCTCATCCTGATTACATAGTTGCCGCCCTCTATCCGGCAGTTCCGGAAGCGCACTTCCCCACAGCGGGTAAACAGCCAATGGGCCTTTGTCATGTCAATGGCCAGATTCTCAAAGCTTACATCGCAGTTCCTATATTCGTTGGGCAGAATCATGCCTTTGGAGGTTTCCTGGTCCGGCGCATAGTACTGCTTTCTCCCATTCAGATTCACCACAGCCCCGCAGTAGTATTCCCGCACATAGGGCAGGAAGTCAAGGGCTTCCACCCCGCCACAGGTCAAGCTTCTGGCACTGTCAAAAACAGCCGTCTGCTGTAGGAGCACTGATTTTGCCACCTGGCAGAGATACTCCAGTTCCCTCCCGGAGAGTCCCAGAATCCCCATCAGTTCCCCCAGGTACTCGTAATTATCCCTGCTGCGTTCCCCCAGCCCAGCCAGAAGCAGACCCTCCAGTGCAAAGTAGTACCTTGCCTCCTTGTCCTTCATGACATTTACAAATTCCCGGATGTCCGATCCTTCCATTTCCAGTGCCTTACGCAGACATTCCTCCTGCGTATCTCCACTATCCATCCCTTTTAAGATTCTCTTCAAATACAATATCTGCATTTCCGAGGGCGTGTTGCCATACTGTACCACCGAGCACAACACTTTCAAGTACAGGCTTTTGGCATATTCGTCCATGGCGGCAGTAACCGGATTTCTCACTGCATATTCCTCGCCCTTGATCTCCTCCATCTCCCTAAGCAGGAGTTCCTTATGTCCCTGTATCGTTTCCATCCCTGCCTCTTGTGTCCCTGTTGCTTCCATCTTTGTTTCCTTCCCTGTCTTCGGACAGATTCCCGGTTACTGTGTCACGGGCTGGATTCCCTTGAAGATATCCCACATCATCTCTCCCAGGATCTGCCGGTACTCACTGCCTCCTGCACTCTGCTGTATCACGGGCTGGATTCCCCCGAAAATATCCTGGAGCATGGCGGCCCCAGCGCCATCCGCGGCAATCCCCGCCTCCTTTCTGTATGTCTCCAGGATCTGCAAGGGATTCCGGATCCGGTCCTGCAGCAGATCGATCTCGGAAGGCTCCGGCATGGCGATGCCCACCATATCTGCGATGAACTTGATCTCCGTGAAAAATTCGTCCTGCAGCTTTTTCAGCTCCCCCCGCATGTCTTTCAAGCCGCTTATCCTCTGCCTGGCTTCCTGCGCCAGAATCTGCAAGGGTTCCAGAAGTTCACCCGGAATATCCTCCGCTGCCAGTCCCGTTAGGGAAGTATTCAGGCGGGAGAGCTTTCTGCTCTCCTCCTCCATTTCGTTCTCATAGAATCTCTTACAGCGGACAAAGATCCGCTTGAAATTGGCAGCAAATCCAGACTTGTAAGTTTGGTTGTCCCACTGGATAAGCTGTCCCTTGATCTTTTCCCCGTCCGTCTCAAGCAGCCTGCACAGTTCAGGATCTTCCACCTGTTCCGGCCGGTTGGTGAAGGCGGCTATGTCCACGAACTGCACCCCCTTGATGTGCAGGGTGTATCTGATTTTCTCCATGATGGCCCGCAGGTCTTCGGGATTCTTCTTGTCCGCCTTGCTTACGATGATGAACTTGGGAATCTCCTCCCGGAGAGTCTTGATGAATTTGATATCCTCTTCGGTGATGGTTCCTGCATCTGCCTGTACGAACCAGAGGATATAATCGGCCCCGTTCAACTGCCCTCTGGCAATCCGGGCGTCCGTCCTGGCAGAATATTCCCCCGAATCTGGCTTAGAATATCCCGGCGTGTCCAGAAAGGCGATGTTGTCGTAAGCATGCAGGGGCGTGGAGAAAAACAGGTTCACCAAGATATGGCCCAGGGTAACTGCCTCGGATATCCGTTCTCCGTCCTCATCCTCCACCTCCCCGAATCCGTGGGCAATCTTCCTAAGATCTCTGGGCTTCATCTGTACTTTCGTATCGAACACATTGATTCCCGTCACCTCGTGCTTCTCCCCCTTGACAATGTAGGTGGGAACCGATGTGGAAGGGTCTATGTCGGCAGGAAGGACGTTCCTTCCCATAAGTGCATTCAAGAAGCTGGACTTTCCGCTGGAGAATCCCCCTCCCAGCGCCACGATATTCCTGCCGATGAGCCTGTCGTACAGGATAAAGTCCCTGAACTTCTCGTACTCTGCCCTAAAGTCCGTGTAAAGTTCATAGAAATCCTCCGGTGCATTCCGTTTCAAGGTATCCGGTATCTGCCTGTGGATCATACCCCCCAGCCGGGACAGATCGGCCTTCAGTCCTTTTTCCCTCTGATTCTGCCCTATGATATTACAGAGCAGTTCAAAATTCTCTGTAAGCTGCCCGTATGCCTCTTCATCGTAACCCATCCTTTATCTCCTCAATCCGATCCAGATCTGCCCTCAAGTCCATTCCCAGTCGTTCCCTCCTGTCAGCTTCTTCCTTCATCCGGCTCCGCACATCCTCCATGGCCTTTTCCAGTGTATCTTTCTGTTCCCCCAGTTCCCTTTCAATGGCGGCATTCACCAGGGCCACCTGCCTGGCAATGGTTATCTCGATTCCATTCCCCACTTCCCGCTGTACCTGGGGAAACACCTCCCCCTGAAGCTTCCTGTGGATCTCCTGTTTCGCCTCTTCCCGCTTCTTGTCACTGCGAAGCTTCATGAAGATGGCAGCCACCAGTCCAAGAATAGGGATTCCCTGCAGATACCCCGCTGCCCCAGCTACCACTCCGGCCATCACTGCTTGGACCATTCCATTGTTGAGGTTCCTTGCATCATAGGAAAAGGAAATATGGATATCCCCCTCCATTTCGCTGTTGAGAATACCTGCCGTCCGCTTCAGATGTTTTTCCAAAAGGGGGATGAATTGCTTCTTCATACCCACCGTCACGGCGCTTCTCACTACCTGGTTCAGATGCCCGTTGATATTCTGGTTGTTCATGGCCATGGCTACCAGGGTGGGTTCCTCTTCCTCCATGGCACATTGCACATCCCTTTTGATCTCCTTTATGCAGGCCGCCATCTCTTCCTTAAATTTCTCCTGTTCCCCTAAGAGCCTGTGGTCCAGGGTGGAAAGTTGTCCACGCAGCTTCTCTTCCTGTTCCTCCAGCTCAGACCCGGAGAGGCTTTCACCCTTCAACAGGGTCTTCAGATAGTTCTCCGTGTTCTCGGCCATGGGCAGAATCAGTTTCCTGTATTTTTCTGCCAGAATATCATGGGCTTTCTCCTGAATCTCTTTTAGGAATTCTTCCAGTTCCATAGCCTCCCCGGTAAAGCTGCTGGTACGACAATACCGGATCTTTCTCTGACCCACAAAATATTCCAGGCTTTCCTGCATTTTGGCAAAGGTAGTTTCAAAGTCATAGCCTCGCTTATCGTATTTCGTAATAACCACACACAGAGGCATGTCATGCAGACATAGTTCCCTCAGGATATTCCCCACGCTGTTCCTGACTATCATGTCATCTGCCGGGAAAGTTATGATGTAAGCCAGGCTCTGAGACAGGTAGTCGTCTATAGCCTTATTGTGAACCTCATAGCCAGACTCGAATCCCGGCATATCTACCAGCATGATATCCGGGATCTTTTGCAGGAACCTGCTGCGAAGGTATAGCCTGGCCTTCTTCACAGCTAAGGCATCTGTCTCCTGGCTACTGTATTCTTCCAGGGAGAGTGTACGCACTGTTCCGTCATTCTGGATCATGGTGACACTTTCTTCCCCGTCCGCATATAGGATCTCCGTGGGCACAGCGGTCTGCGGGGTGATATCTTCCTTCAAGATTTTCCTGCTGTATCCGAGCAAGGTATTCACCAGGGCACTCTTCCCAGAACTGAACTTGCCGATGATGGGCATGCATACCTTTGCATCTGCAATTTCTGTCCGCATATGCAGAAGCCTTTCCGTTGTTATCCCATAGGCTATGTTGATCTCTTCCAAGACCGCCAGTGCTTCCAAGACTCTTTCCATATCCGTTTTCACCTCACAAAATGTATTCTGATGCCCTTTCCCAGCGACTATATTATAGCGGATTGTCATTTCCTGCGCAATGGTACAGACTGCACATTTTCCCGATCTCCTCCCTCATTTCCTCCACAAAGCCCTCCGGGTACAGGGCCTTCACCCTGCTGCCCTGAGACAGGAGAAACATATTCACCCCCCTGCCATATACCTCAGCCTCCAGGATGGACATATCCCCGGATTTGTCCACCACCCTGGCCGTGGGAATCTTATCCAGGATGGCCTGGAGGGAATTGTCCGTGCAGGAAAAACGAATCTTACGATATTCCCCCGGTGTCATGAACTGTATCTTGCTCCGCAGTTCTCCCTCATCAAAGTCATATGCACTGTCCGGCTGGAAATGCTGCCTGTGCTCCACGATCTGGATGATCCTGTCCACACGGTAGTATAGAGGCTTTCCCCCCTCCTCGTCGCACCGGAAGGCAATCAGGTAAAAATAGTAATCCGAGAACGTAATGGCAGCAGGACGCAGCCTTCTTGTCACCAGTTCCCTGGTGATCTTGTAATACCGCACCGATATCTCTGTCTTCCCATAAATACATCTGACCAGTTGCCACAGGTTCTGGATCACACTTTTGCAGTCATGCCTCACCTCATGATAATGATACATTTCCTTCCTGATGATCTTTTCCAGCATAGCCCTGTCATTGCAGGAGGTAAAATGCTTCAGCTTGGAGACAATCTCCAGGATTTCCATCTTGCCAAAGGCCCTGCAGCCAATCATCATCTTAATGACGGCAACCAGTTCCTTGCTTAATAGAAAACCATCCAATTCCAGATAATAGGCCTTGGCATTTGCGGCATATTTCAACTCCGTGTTGCCCACCAATTCCCTGTTTTCACAGAGAAAATTCTTGATCTCACCCAGATCCCGGGATACGCTCTTTCCAGATACACCGTATTCCCGGGCCAGGTTCTGTACGGATATGGCTTCCCCTTTCATGGCCCTGAAGAAAATCTCCAGCATCCTGTTCTTCTTCGTCCCCGCACTGCTCATTCCCATTCCCCCATTCTTGCAGAAACAGACAGGTTTTTATACCTGTCTGTCCCCTCTTTGTTATACACCTAGTCCGCCTAATCCGAAAACCGCGTTGAAAATCCCCTTTACCGCCCCCACTGCACCGCCAATGACACCTCCAATAAGCTTACCCGGAATTCCCAGAATCTCTCCTCCCACTTCACGGCCGGTGTCCTTTCCATCCGATATGTAGTCCCATACCGTCTCACAGAACCCGTCCATGGTACTCCCACGGTAGTCGAATTCCCCGTCATCGTACAGCCAGTTGTCCTCATCCTCATTGATGTTGTCAGCCAGGGCCAGCCGCCTGTCCCTGGGCACAGCCTTCACAATGTAATAGAGAAGCTTCGTAAGGTTGTACGGTTTCCTCTGCTGGCCGCCCTCCTCTGTATAGCCCGCACAGTAACAGATGGGCTTTATGTTCAGGCCAGTGCCCTCCCTAATTCTCTTCTGAACGGAGTCTGCTTTATCCTTTAGGAACTTCTCCAGCACCTCGTCCGGTTCGTTCAGATATTCGCTCCAATGTGTACCCTTCATGGCCATATCTGCCTGGTTCAGCGCCACCAGAATCCGCTCACTGGACGCCTTTCTGCCGAGGCAGGGAATCAGCACATTATTGATTAAATCATAGGATGTCCCCAGATCCTTGGAAGAAGCATCCAGGATCACTAGCACCATATCAATCAGGGGATTGCATTCCCCATCCATCTCATTGAGCTTCTTCACAATCTTCCTGGTAATCCGCTCATCCTTCTCTACCCCATCCCCCAGTCCCGGGGTATCCCAGATCACCAGGTTGTCCAGTTCATATCTGGCAATCTCCGGAGTCTCCGGGGCTACACCCACGCCCACTTTCGCCACTTCCATCCGGAACAGGGCGTTGATGGTGGAACTCTTCCCACTGCCCGTCGCCCCGGCCAGCATAATGTTTACCTTCCTGCCCCGGACCTTCAGCAGTCTTGACAGACCTCTTGTCTTGTCACTTTCGGTCATGTCAGACTTCATGATCTCTTCTTCCAGAAGATCGTAAATGCTCTTTCCTCCCCGGCCTGTATTCTCCCACGCCTCTCCCTTTGGCACCGTCTCCTTTTTCCCTGTTGTTTCCTTTCCTGTTACTTCCTTTCCTGTTACTTCCTTTCCTGTCGCTCCCTGCTCCATTTTTGCAGAGAAATCCTCTGGCATCACTGTCCCGATTTCAAGTATTTTTTCTTCCATTCCCGCTACCTCCATCCTTTTTTGCCTTTCCTTGGATTTCCTGTAGCATACTTTACCATATCATCTGGACAGAAGCCTGTCCCACTGAAAAAAGAATCGCGTGAGTCGTATCTTTTGATAAGGGTAACAATTCTGTGCCCTGTCTGAACTTTTACTGAAAAAGATCAGTCCTGGGCCACCACTTCCCTGTAGAATTCCGTATAGTCCTTCCGTCCCTCTTTGGTAAACTGGATGGCAGCCCGGGGATGCTGGTTCAGAAGCCCTGTCATCAAGTATGGCAGGTCATATCCCCACACCACACCGTCCTCCTTCAGTTTACTCATGTAGGTATCGATAAACCGGATGGCAGGGTACACATTATACTTGGGGTTCCGCAAAAATCCCAGCAGCAGTTCCATGGCACAGTTACCTGCCCCCCTGCCCATGGAAGCATATGTGGCATCCAGCCAGTCCACACCATCCCCCACCGCCTCGATGGTATTGGCAAAGGCAAGCTGCTGGTTGTTGTGGGCATGGATTCCCACCTTCTTGCCATATTTCGCTGCCACTTCCAGGTACAGGTCTGCCAGCCGGGCAATCTGCTCCGGATACATGGCCCCATAACTGTCCACAATGTAGAACACATCCACTGGTGTCTGACCCAGAATGTCCAGTGCCACCTTCAAGTCTCCCTCCCGGGAATTGGATATGGCCATAATATTGCAGCTTACCTCATAACCCTTTTTCACCGCATCCTCAATCATGTCCACTGCTGCGGGAATGGTATTCAGATAGGTGGCCACCCGGATCAGGTCAATGGGACTGTCTGCCCGGCTGATGATATCCGTCTTGTAGTCACACCGGCCCACATCTGCCATAACTGCTATCTTCAGGTCCGTGGCGTTCTCCCCCACAATGGCCCGGATATCCTCATCCTTGCAGAACTTCCACTTCCCAAATTTTTCCGTGTCAAAGATCTCTCTGGACGCCTTGTAGCCAAACTCCATATAGTCCACGCCAGCCCGCAGGTTTGCCAGGTACAGTGCTTTCACAAAATCGTCCTGAAAATAGAAATCGTTCACCAGTCCCCCGTCCCGCAGGGTAGCATCTACCACCTTCACATCCGGGCGGTATGCGATCAGACTCGATATTTCTTTCATAGACCTACTCCTCCTGTTTTCTGTTTCAGCCCGGATATGATATATCCCGCCAGGTCCTCAGACATTCCCCCGATTTCCTGTTCCATGGTTTCCACGCCCGGACTGCCCCTTGATTTTAACAGTTTAAAGTGTAAAAGTCAAGGGTGCAAATCCTGCCAGTTCCGTGTCCTGTCTGCACATTTCCCAACATGCCGCCCCTGGCGGCACACTGCTGCTCCCATCCACATTATTTTCCAAACAGCCAGTTCCGAATGGGATTCACCCCTTTAGCCTGTTCCGTAATCTCCTTCCGGTGGGTCCGCAGGTAGATTTCCAGCTTGTGCACCTCCTCTTCGGAAAATCCTTTTGACAAAGTGACCCTTCCCTCCGGCAGGAGTCCTTCTGCACGATCCTCTCCCCGCAGAAAAGATACCCTGATCATCTTCCTGCCATCTATTCCCAACATACCAGATATCAATAGAGTGACTTTCTCCATGGAACCTCTCCTTGCCAGTCCTGCCCTCTGTTGGCAGTTTTTTCTGCGACCCCACTCCTGTTGTCCGGTCCTCACTTTCCCTTCCTTCTTCCAGACACAGTCCCGTTCCTGCCGGGAGACCTTCCTACACTCTATGGCCTGTGAGAACCGCCAAGACTACCCCGCATGGCAAAGAAGGTCTTGATCAGTTCCGGATAGTAAGGAATGAAGGTTCCCTCCCCGATCATCTGCAGGATCTCTTCCTCCGTGGCCCACCGCACTGCCTGTACTTCCTCTGGCTGCAATCTCAGCCCGGACAGATCCACCTCTCTCTCAAGGAGATAGATATCATCAAATCCCCTCTGGAAGTTCACTGTCATGTGGGGCCGGATCCCTTCCAAGTCTAATTTAAGCCCTAGTTCCTCAAAAAGTTCCCTCTCCGCAGCCATGCGGCTGTCATCCCCTTCCACAGCACTTCCGCCCACTGTTACATCCCACAAGTTGGAATAGCCCTCCTTGAAAGGCTGCCGCTGCTGGATCAGCATCTTCCCTTCCCGGTTGAAGATACAGATATGGATTACCAGGTGAAACTCTCCCGGCGCCATCCCCTCCCCTCGCACCATATGCCTGCCTGTCTTATTTCTGTTGCTGTCATAGATATCCCAATATTCCATTCTGTTACTTCTCCTGTCTACATTCCTTATTGCGTATGATACCGTTACCTTTACGGGATGGTGCCGCGAGGGGTACATAGCGCTGGTGGCGCATGACCAGCCCTGGCCAAAGCATAGGACACATGTCCCGCAGCTTGCTGCAGGGTTGTTGACTGCCTGGACTACTATGTGCCAAAATGGGCCGTTCCTGCCCGATTCATTGTGCACCTGTTGCTGTGAACGGCATAGCCGTAAACAGTAACATTTTTCCTGCACCGGACTTAGGGTCTGCACATAGATGGCTTTAAACCAAAGGCAGTTCCTTCGTCTCCAGGGTATATCGTCCCCACATCTCTTCCCCAAAGGGAAAGACTTCCCGTTCATATCCTATCACTTCAAATCCACATTTTCTGTAGCAACCCACAGCCTGTATATTGCAGTCGAATGCCGCAAGCCGCAGCTTATCTACCTTGGCAAGCCCAAAGGCATATTGCTTCGCAAGTTCCACCATCTCCCGGCCATAGCCCATCCCACGGCAGTTACTATCCACTATGACATATCCCATAAAAGCTGTATTGTCTTCCTCGTGGACACTCATCTGAAAATATCCTACAGGTGTACCAGCCTGGTTCGTTGCGGTAAAACAGGAATTCCCCCAAGTCGCAATACCCGCTTCCCGCCCGGCCTCAAATGCCTCTTCCGTCATGGGATAGCCGATCTGATTGGCACACCATAAGGCATGTATTCTCTGGTTGTCTACCCATTTGACAATATAGCCCCCGTCACCCCGTCTGTATGGTCGTAGTCTCACCCGTATACCTCCTGCCCTCTCTTGAAAATCCAAGAAAGCCGGGAATCCCAAATGGTTCCCAGCTTTTCATCGTTGACCGGTCTCTGCCTATGCAAATTTTTGTAGTTTTTCGCTGTGTTCCGCTACCACCTTCTTCAGTATCTTGATGTCGTCAAGGGCAGGATCTATTACATCTACATAATCCCTATACCGCTTATAAGTGTCCAGGTAACATGACTCTATTGTACTTAGGCGAGGCTCCAGAATGTTTTCCTGGTATAATTTTATTTGATGTACCTCTTCCTCAACAGACTGTAGTCTGTCTTTGACACCCCGCAAGTCCTCCTTGATTCCCTGCTGATCTTCCTTCACTCCCTGCAGGTCTTCCTTCACTCCTTGCAGGTCTTCCTTGACCGAGCGGACCTCCTCCTTCACTCCCTGCAGGTCTTCCTTGACTCCCTGCAGGTCTTCCTTGACTCCCTGCAGGTCTTCCTTCACTCCCTGCAGGTCTTCCTTGACCGAGCGGACCT
>CAJUGH010000028.1:29195-51361 GCA_910586215.1 uncultured Acetatifactor sp.
GGACCTCCTCCTTCACTCCCTGCAGGTCTTCCTTCACTCCCTGCAGGTCTTCCTTCACTCCCTGCAGGTCTTCCTTGACCGAGCGGACCTCCTCCTTCACTCCCTGCAGGTCTTCCTTCACTCCCTGCAGGTCTTCCTTGACCGAGCGGACCTCCTTCTTCACTCCCTGCAGGTCTTCCTTGACTGAGCGGACCTCCTCCTTGACTCCCTGCAGGTCTTCCTTCAACGGTTGCAATTCTGATTTTAGTTTTTTATCCATCATATCAGATATTGCAAGCAATAATTCTTGATCTACCATCTAACCCTCCCTTTTCCTGTAACACCTTGCTCAAACCGTTCCCCATAGCTACCCAGCCGAACACCCCTGCCTGCATTATAGCAGATCCCACTATTTTTACAAGTCACTTTGTTCCACTATGGCAAAAACAGCGGTTTTCACAAAATGAATTGTATATTTTTCTCCATATTTCCCAAAAACTGTCTTATCTTTTGTTCCTCCACTCCTCTTTCAGTTGATAAATACCCTGTAACAAAAAAATCACTGAGTCCCACAATATCAAGGAATCTCAGCGATTTATTTTACTGCCGGCAGCGGGACTTGAACCCGCACGTTGTTGCCAACAACAGATTTTGAGTCTGCCTCGTCTGCCATTCCGACACGCCGGCTAGTTCTGAAACATAAAAAATGATGCACACTCGAACAAAAAGCATTTTATCACAGATCATAGGGAATAGCAAGGACTTTTTTATGCAAATTCTTTGCTGACTGGCTGTCGGCTCCTTCCTGGGCTGCGGCCTGGCTTCCACCTGCCCCAGTGCCACCTGTGGCATTCCCACGGGCCACGCCCTGCATGGCGCCGCTCTCAACTGCTGCAGCTACGTCCGCATACCCTGCTGCTGTTCCTATGGTGCGGTTCTCCTTCACGCCACAGTTTACATAGTGGCTGACAATGGCAAGAACATCCTCCCCAAAGGCATCCTTGATATCACCGTACCCTTCTGCATAAGCCAGGGGATCGAAGAACACACCATCCCCCCTTCCTTCATAGACACCTGTTGTCAGATAATGCCTGATATAGGCATCCCAGTCATCCCCGAAAGCTGCATCCAGGTCACCATATGCAGCCCTGTATGCCTCCACATCAAGTATCAAACTGATCTGTTCGGTGTCCTTCAGCCGGTCAATATACGTGTCCACAGATGACGGTGCAGCCGATGCCTGCATAGGCAAACCTGCAAACATTCCTACCGCCACACCCAGTGCAACTACCTTCTGAAACTTCATAATCTGCTCCTCCTTTTTCGACAGACAGCATAAGCTTACATTCCCCTGGGGGAGCTATACTTTTTGATCGGCCAAAATGTCTGAAACCTTTATAGACTGTGTACATTTTTCCTATTTTATGGCAAGCAGCAACGTACAACATTTATTTTCTGACAGGGAGGACATTCTTTTGATTCTGGATTCTGCCTTGCCAGGCCCAGGTCACACATAATGTTTTGCCTGTGCCGTCCACAGTTCATAATACTTCCCTTCCGTCTCCTTCATCAGCGTCTCATGGCTGCCCCGCTGTACCAGTCTGCCCTGGTGGAACACGGCAATGTCCCCGCAGAACCGGCAAGAGGACATCCGGTGGGAGATATAGACCGTGGTGCGGTTCTGTACCAGTTCGTTGAACCGACTGTAGATCTCATACTCTGCCAGGGGATCCAGGGCTGCCGTGGGTTCATCCAGCAGTACGAAAGGAGACCCTTTGCACACAGCCCTGGCCAGGGCGATCTTCTGTGCCTCCCCTCCGGATACCTCCAGGCCTTTTCTGTCAAAATCCCGGTAAAGCACGGTTTCCAGTCCTTCCGGGAGTCCTTTTCCGAAGTCCTCCAGTCCGGCTTTGTCCAGGGCGTCCCACACCTCTTGTGGCCTGTATTCCTCCGACACCGCCACATTCTCCCCCAGGCTGAAGGAGAATAGCTTAAAGTCCTGGAACACCACAGAGAACAGCGCCAGGTACTCCTGGTAATCATAGCGGCGGATGTCGATGCCGTTTACATAGATTGTACCTTCGGTGGGATCATAGAGACGGCAGAGCAGTTTGATAAAAGTGGACTTGCCACTGCCGTTCATGCCCACCACCGCCAGCTTCTCCCCTATCTGGAATTCCATGCAGATATCCTTCAAGGCATAGGTATCACTGCCGGGGTACCGGAAAGACACATGGTCGAATACCACCTGGTACTCCCTGTCTGCCCTCTTTTCCACTGGAATACACCCTTTGCCCATAGCACTGGGAATATCCAGGAAGGAAAAATACCGTTCCAGGTAGTCCGCATTATACCAGAGGGACATCCATTCCATGGATAAACCCTCTATACCTGCCAGGAACCGCCGGACGCTGGACGCATACTGGGTCATGCCCCCCACCGTAATCTTCCCGGCCAGGGCTGCCAGGACCATCACCCCATCCACAAGGATCCCTACCGCTTCCTGGGCCACAGAACCCAGGGAATCAAAAGGCAGGCTTTTCCGGTTGCGCCTGTCCAGGGCCTTGTCGTTGAAATGATGGGTGGCCAGAAGCTTCTGTCGCATCAAGCTGCCCAGTCCAAAGATCCGGATCTCCTTTCCTCTGGCATACTGGGAAAAATAATGCAGGTACCCGTCCCGTTCCAGACAGTTCTCACTGATCTCATCGTTACACTTCAGCCATAGCTTCTCGGTGTGGGCAAAGCATCTGGCACTGACCCAGGTGAAGATCCCTACCGCAGCCGCAAGACCCAGGATCACCACTTTCTCCTGGAATCCCACCAGGAACTCCCAGACCAGGGCTACCGACAGTCCCATGGACACCAGGTCTCCCACCAGGAAGGTTCCCATTCTCAGCACGGGTGTCAGGTTCTTGCCATCGTTGAAAGTCTCCCGCTCCACCCGTTTGAACAGGAGATGGGTGTTCTCATCCTCCAGTCTGTCATAGTCCAGCCCCATGATCTTGTTGGCGAAGATCATCCTTTGCTTCTGTGTGAAGGAAAACCGGCTGTTCTTGGTAATCCCCCTGACCAGATCTGCCAGCAGCCACAGGGGAAGACTTCCCAGGATCAAGACCATGAACAGCACAAGCTGCCCTGGTCGGCGCTCCCCCAGGATCTCATCCAGGAGCCTGGCCGAAAAATAGATGTCCCAGTAAGGGATACAGGCATACAGGATCTGCTCCAGATAGGTGAAAAACAGCAACCCCCCGGCTTCCCGGCACAACATTCCATGTGCCCTGCCAGTCAGGCGGCACACCTTCCTAAACTGCTTCCACTTCCCATCCTGTTCTCTCTTCCTGCCTTCCCTTCCTGGCTTTCCCTTCCTGCATTTCCTAGTTGCACACATAACTGCTCACCTCCCACTGGGGATCCAGCCCCGACTCGAACGCCTCCGTCCTGTCATTCCGGTAATAATGGCTCTGTACCTGGAACAGGTGATAGTAAGTTCCCCCCTTTTCCATCAGTTCCTCATGGCTGCCTTCCTCTGTGATCCTGCCGTCCTCCAGTACCAGGATCCTGTCACAGAACCGGGTGCTGGAGAGTCTGTGGGAGATGAAGAAAGAAGTCCGCCCCTTTGTCAGTTCATGGTAGCGCAGGTAAAGCTGGTTCTCTGCAAGGGCATCCAGGGCGGCGGTTGGCTCATCCAGCACCAGAATCTCCGACTCCTTGTAGATTGCCCTGGCCAGCAGCAGTTTCTGGGTCTCCCCGCCGGACAGATTCACACCTTCCCGGAAGAGTTCCTTCTGGAGACAGGTGTCCATACCCCTTGGCAGCTTCTCCACCCTCTCCCATAGTCCCGCCTGTTCCAGGCATTCCTGTACCCGCTTTCTGTCCTCCCTGTCCACCTGCCTGGCTGCCACATTCTCAGCTATGGTGGCAGGCAGCACCTCTACATCCTGGAATACCACAGAGAACATCCCATACCAGGATTCCAGGTTCCACCTGGATGCGGGATAACCATTCAGCCGGATTTCCCCTTTGGTAGGTTCGTACATGCCACAGAGTAGCTTGATCAAAGTGGTTTTTCCAGCACCATTGTGCCCCACCACTGCTATCTTCTCCCCTGGTTCCACGGTGAAGTCAATATCCTTAAGGGTCTCTTCCCCGGCGCCTGGATAGGAGAAGGATACATGGGAAAATGTGATTTCCGGCGCCATGCCGGAATGTGCCGGCACTTCTCCTGTTCCTCTGCCTGATGGATCCGGTGTCTCCATCATCTTCCGGTAATCGGCAATGGACCACACTGCTTCCCTCATCTGGCGGAGTACATCTGTCATGCCGGACAAGTCCCCGGCCAGGCTGCCAGCCACTCCCAGATAAAACACAAAATCCGCCGCAGACAGATTTCCCTTCAAGATCCCGTAGAGCAGCACCCCGTAAGTCACAAACTGGCGCAAGGTGGCTGTCACCGCCCGGAGGGCTGACATAGCCACTTCCTGCCGGGTCTGCCTCTTACTCCATTTCCTACGCTCTTCCATGAATTTCCTGTATTTGGGCATCAGCCAGCCCTCCGCTTCATAGAGGCGCAGGTCTTTTGCGTGGGAGAAGGCACTGACCTTGTCCGCAATATACTCTATCTTCATCTCCAGGGGCTGCCAGGTGTCCCTGTGGCGCTTCACCCAGGTATTCAGGTGCCTATCTGCCAGGCCCTGCAGCAGGGCGCATACCCCTATGGCCACCACCAGCACTGGATGCAGCAACACCAGTAGGCCGGAAGATACCAACAGTGTAGTACCGCGGATCAAGAAAGACTGCACCAGATAGATACAGGTGCTTACATCCTTTTCCCATCTCTCATACAATTCCCTGGCATGGTCAACCTGTTTCCTGTACTCCACATCTTCCAGGTTGCTGTAGGCCGTGGTGCATGTTTTTTCCAGCACCTTCTGTTCCAGCACATGCCGGTATTTCAGGCACTGGTTCTTGATCAGTATGTTCCCCTCATTGGCAGCAATGGTACTGAGTATCTTAAGGGCACCCCAGAACAGGACTGCCCCTATCACCTGCCCCGGTTCCTTCTCCTGGGTCACAAGTTCCACCAGGATCCTGGGTATATACAAGGTTACATAAAACAGCGCAATTCCACCCAGAACACTAATGGCGAACAGTACCCCGTTCCATATACTGTGCCGCAGCCACCCCTTGCACAGGTACCAATAATTGCGTATCATGCCCTGTTGTGTCTTCCTGCCGTTTTCCGCTGATCTCCCGTTTTCCACAACATCCCCTCCCTTTCCGTACAGTCTGTATGTCCTGTAGCCAGGTCTAATCTTATTTTATCTATTTTAGCGGATTTCTTGCGGATAGGCAGATCATTTGCGCGAATGGATGCTGTGAGAACGCCGATGGCATATCATACGAATACCTACACAGGGACTCCGGTGCATCTGTCCGGATTTCCCTGTTTTCTTCTTCCCTACAAGGGCAGCAGCACTTCCGTTGCAAACACTGCCTCATCGTTTTTCCGGTTCACATGTCCTTTATATTTTGCCACCAGACGGTCAATGCTCTGGAGGCCCAGTCCCCTGTCTGCCGCCTTTGTGGAATGGTAACGGCCATTTTCTTTCCGAATGGAAGCAGCATGGGAATTGGTCACAGACAGATAGAACTGCTCCCTTAGCACCCCGACATAGATCCTTAGGAAACGGTCTCCCTCCCTTTGTACCGTGCTGCATCCCTCAATGGCATTGTCCAGCAGATTGCCCAGAATGGTACACAGGTCATATTCAGGCATGGACAGGGCAGAAGGCAGCATCACCTTGGCATTCACCTCAATCTGCCTGGCCCTGGCCAGGGAAATCTTGCTGTTTAATATGGCATCCAGCATCACGTTCCCCGTCCGGATTACCTTGTCAATGCTGGCCAGCTCCTGATCCAGCAGGGAAATGTAGTCGGACAGTTCCTGGTATTCCCCTAAGTCAAGATGGGCCTTCATCACCTGCAGATGATTCTTGTAATTGTGACGGAAGGTGCGCATCTCCTGGTACATATTCTCCACTTCGTCACAGTATTTTCCCATTATAGCCTGCTGGTACGCGCCCAGGTGCCTGTCTGCAAACCACTGAAACAGTCGCATCATTCTCATACCCCCTATGTGCGCTTCATGAGAGGTGCTTACACAGTTACTGTTCACTCATGCCACCGCGAGATGTTTTCATGGGTCTTTTGCATGAAAACCCAGGCAATCCTGGCTGCCTTGACTGCCATGCAGTGCATCTGTTTCTATGAACAGAGTGAAAAATAACCTTACACATCCTCTTGCGCACATATGTCAACAAAGTTCCTGGGATCCATGATATGCCAGGAAAGCCTGGTAAAACAGTTTCTCCCTGGACCTGCTCACCGGAACCCACAGTCCATGATCCAGGAAGGCCTGGTTTCTGCTGATCTTTCGCACATGGGCCAGGTGTACCAGATAGGAGCGGTGACAGCGAAAAAAACTGGAAGGAGACAGCTTCCCTTCCAATTCCTTCATCCCCAGCCTCACCCTGCGGCACTGTGCCTGTCTGCCGCCCGGCTCCCCCGGTTCCATATATAAATCTGCCACATGGGAGAAGGCCTCAGCATACAGGATCCTTCCCACTGGAATCAATTCTGTCTCTGCCTCCCCTGTAAGCAGCAGATATTCCTCCTTCTTTTCTGCCGCTGCACATACCTTGTCCAGCACCTGCCAGAGTTTCTCGGCTGCCACCGGCTTCACCAGGAAATGGGTGGCTGCCACATCATACCCCTCCATTGCATACTCTGCCAGTCCGGTGACAAACACAATCTGGATCTTATCATCCTTCCTCCTGATCTGCCTGGCCAGCTCCATGCCATTGGGATCTGTCCCCAGGTCAACATCCAGAAGCAACAGGTCATAGTCCGGCCTGCTGCTCCAGTCAAACAGGAATGGGCTGCCAGCCTGGTACAGCCGTATCTGCACCTTACCTCCCCTGGCCAGTTCCCATGCCTCCACCATGGCCTTCAAGTTCCTCTGCTGTACAAGGTTATCCTCACAGATTGCAATCTTCATCCTTATACCCCTTATCCGTGGTAATCCATTTCTATCTTCATGGTATTTCCCTCCCCATTCACTGTCACGGTTCCTATGCTCCCTGTCACCAGGGGCATGGCAGGCGGCAGATGTCCCAGGTCCACCCCTGTGACCACCGGGACACCCTTCCGTGCGGCAATCTCCAGTATGGCGCTGTCCGCATCCAGGCCCATCATGGGTTCCCCGTTGGCGGGCCTGCCAATCAGGAAACCTTTTACATGCTGGAACCACCCTGCCTCCTCCATCTGCCACATGGCCCTGCGGATGGAGAACACATTCAGGTCACAGGCCTCCAGGAACCAGATGATCCCGTCCTCCTTATACCTTTCCGTAAACTCTATCGTGTGGTCAAACCGGGTCCCCAGCAGGTTCACCAGACAATCCATGCATCCCCCCAGAAGCCTGCCATGGAAGATGACTGGCTGGATGCCCGCCGGACAGCCCCCTATATAGCAGTGAAGATTCAGTTTCTCTGTAAGATTGTAAGGGACAAAGGGGTGTTCCTCATCCTTAAGGGATTCCTTCTCCCACCTACCGTAACTATCCACTACCTTCTGCTCCCCTGTCAGGATCCCAAAAGCATCAGAGAGAGCCTTATGCCAGGGTTCCATGCCAAAAGCTGCCGCACAGGGTCCGTACACCGAGGCCGTGTCAGCCAGGGTAGCCAGCAGGTATGTCAGGTTGGTATTGTCCGAATACCCCATGAACCACTTCGGCTCTTCCCGGGCCAGCCTCTGGAAATCCACGTAGGGCAGGATCTCACACATCAGTTCCCCGCCCCCGCAGGATATCAGACAGTCCGCATCGGACAGGAACAGTTCCATGACTTCTGCCCCGCACTTTTCAGGCAGGCTGCTGATTCCCACCCCTTCACTGGCATAGCAGTTTGGTCCTAATAAAAGCTGGTATCCCTTTTCCTTCCAGATATCCTGGGCATGAAGGAACAAGGATCTGTAAGGCTCTGTGGCACAGCCAAAGGAAGGGGCAAGGAAACCTATGGTGCCCCCTTTCCGCAGTGGTCTCGGATATCGCATCTGTGTCCTCCTTTAAAGGGAAGTGATTTTATGAGGAAACATCTTATGGTAGATTTCAAACCCATCCAAGGTGGCGAAATAATCCTCCGGCCTCTCTGCCCTGCGGATCAACTGCACGGAACCATCCTCCCGAAGCAGCAGTTCCGCCGACTTCAGCTTGCCATTGTAATTGTATCCCATGGAGAAACCATGGGCACCTGTGTCATGGATCACCAGGTAGTCCCCGGCCTCCACCTTGGGCAGTTTCCTGTCAATGGCGAATTTGTCGTTATTCTCGCAGAGGGATCCCGTCACATCATAGAGATGGTCACAGGGCTGTCCCTCTTTTCCCAATACCGTGATATGATGGTATGCACCGTACATGGCCGGACGCATCAGGTTCACTGCACAGGCATCCACCCCCACATACTCCTTGTGGGTATGCTTTTCATGGATCACCTTTGTCACCAGATGGCCATACGGACCCATCATGAACCTGCCAAGTTCCGTATAGATAGCCACATCTCCCATGCCGGCAGGCTGCAGCACCTCCTCATATACCTTCCGCACACTGTCACCAATGACCCGGATATCGTTGGGTTCCTGTTCCGGACGGTAGGGAATCCCGATGCCGCCGGAGAGATTGATAAAGGCAATATGAACCCCTGTCTCCTGCCGAAGTTTTACCGCCAGTTCAAAAAGCTGCCTGGCCAGGGTAGGATAATAGGCATTGGTCACAGTATTGCTGGCCAGGAATGCATGGATCCCGAACTGTTCCACGCCTTTCTGTCTCAGGATACGGAAGCCCTCAAACATCTGTTCTGTGGTAAATCCATATTTGGCATCCCCCGGATTATCCATGATATCCGTACCCAGGGCAAATTTTCCCCCTGGATTGTACCGGCAGCTCAAAGTCCTGGGCAGATGCCCCAGGGTTTCCTCCAGAAATGCAATATGGCTGATGTCGTCCAGGTTGATGGTAGCCCCCAGCCTGTCTGCCAGGATAAACTCCTCCGCAGGGGTATCATTGGAGGAGAACATGATATCCTCTCCCTTGATCCCCATGGCATCGCTGAGCATCAGTTCCGTCAGGGACGAACAGTCACAGCCGCAGCCATACTCCCGCAGAATGTCAATGAGAAAAGGATTGGGTGTGGCCTTCACTGCGAAGAATTCCTTGTATCCCGGATTCCAGGAGAAGGCCTCCTGCAAGGCCTTCACATTCTCCCGGATCCCTTTTTCATCGTAGATATGAAAGGGGGTAGGGTAGGTCTTTGCGATCTCCTCCACCTGCTTTTTTGTCACAAAAGGTACCTTATTCATATGCTGTCTGTCTCCTGTCTGTCTCTTCCTATCCCCATGCCACGTAGTCGTTCAGAGCAGTGTCCTCCTCATCTCTTCCGGGGACAGGGGACTCAAATCCACCGGTGCCACGTCAAACACTGTCTTACAGCCCACATCACCCCTAAGATGCATGCGATAGGCTGCCCTGGCATAAGCTGCCAGCACACAGGCTGTAAATTCCGGGTTGGAATCCAGCTTTAGGCTGTATTCTATCACATGGGAATGTTCCCCGCAGGCACCGGTATGCCCGGTCCGCAGTACAAGCCCCCCATGAGGGATCCCGGCATGGTCACGCAAAAGCTCCTCCTCAGAGATAAAATGTACCATGGTGTCATAGTCCGCAAAGTAATTGGGCATGGTCTTAATCTCTTCCTCGATCCGGCCAAGGTCTGCACCCTCCTGTGGCACTACGTAACATTCCCGCACATGTTTCTGTGCAGCGGACAATTCCGGGTTCTCCCCATTGCGCACGGATTCTAAAGCCGACTGGATAGGGATGGTATATTGTTTGGCATTTTTCACCCCTTTTATTCTGCGGATGGCATCAGAATGTCCCTGACTGACACCCTTTCCCCAGAAGGTGTAGTCTTTCCCCTGAGGCAGGATGGCTCCGGCATATAACCTGTTTACAGAAAACATGCCCGGATCCCAGCCCACAGAGATCAAGGCCGTCTTCCCTCCCTGGCGTGCCGCTTCTTCCACCGCTGCAAAGTGTTCCGGAATCCGGGCATGGGTGTCAAAACTGTCCACCACATTAAAATACCTGGCATAGTAAGGTGTCTGCACCGGCAGGTCTGTGGCAGAACCGCCGCCAAGCACCAGCACATCAATCTCTCCCTGCCGTGCCATCAGTTCCTCCACAGGATACACAGGCACGTCCCACACTGTCTCCAGGGTCTCAGGGGCGCGTCTGGTATAGACTGCCACCAGTTCCATATCTGCATTCTGCCTTATGGCGCACTGGATTCCCCTTCCCAGGTTTCCATATCCCAATATTGCAATCCTGATCTTCATCTGTTCCTCCTGTTCTCTATTGAAAAGCCATATCCTCAGATATCTGCCTAGCTGCAGGGAATGAATTGCATACAGGCAAACCAGTGGACTACAGTCACACAGATTGGTCAGATATTCTCAATCTGCCAGTCGATGGGTTCTATTCCATGGGCCTCCAGGAAATGGTTTGTCTGGCTGAAAGGCCTGCTGCCAAAGAAACCATTGTGGGCCGACAAAGGACTGGGATGTGGTGCCTCCAGGATCAGATGGTTTGGATTGTCCAGCATCTTCTTCTTGGCCTGGGCTGGTCTTCCCCACAGGATAAATACAATGGGACGGTCCTGGCCATTCAGGACACGGATGGCTGCATCCGTGAATTTCTCCCATCCCTTGCCCCTGTGGGAATTGGCCATATGCGCCCGGACAGTGAGCACAGTGTTGAGCATGAGCACCCCCTGCCTGGCCCACTTTACCAGATAGCCGTTGTTAGGGATCTCGCATCCCAGGTCATCATGCAGTTCCCTGTATATGTTCACCAGGGAAGGGGGCACATCCACCTGTGGCTTCACGGAGAAGCATAGCCCATGGGCCTGGCCCACATTATGGTAGGGATCTTGGCCCAGGATTACTACCTTTACCTGACTTAAGGGTGTCAAGTGAAAGGCGTTGAAAATGTCATCCGCAGGTGGAAACACCTGGGTAGTATTGTATTCCTCCTTCACGAACCCATACAGTTCCCTGTAATAAGGCTTGTGGAATTCCTCCTCCAGTTCCGGAAGCCAGTCATTATCTATCATTCCCATCGTATACTGATTCCTTTCTCCCGCAAATATGCTTTTACCTGTCTGATCTCCAGTTCCTTGTAGTGAAACAGGGAGGCCGCCAGCACCGCTTCTGCCCCGGCCTGGGCAAGTGCCTCATAGAAATGCTCCGGCTTACCAGCACCCCCTGAGGCAATGACCGGAATCTGCACCGCCCCTGCCACCGCCCTGGTCAGTTCCAGGTCATATCCCTCCTTGGTGCCGTCCCGGTCCATGCTGGTCAGCAGGATCTCACCAGCACCCAGCTTTTCTGCCTTGATGGCCCACTCCACTGCATCCATGTGCATGTCTACCCTGCCGCCATTCTTATAGATGCTCCATCCACCGTCATCACGGCGTTTCGCATCGATGGCCACCACCACACACTGGCTCCCGAACTTGTCCGCCGCATCCCGGATAAGTCCCGGTTCCAGGATGGCTGCCGTATTCACGGCTACTTTGTCTGCCCCTTCCCGCAGGAGAATCCGGAAATCTTCCACCGTGCGTATCCCTCCCCCCACAGTGAAGGGGATAAACAGTTTATCCGCCACCTGGCGTACCCACCTCAGCTGTGTGGACCGCTTATCCACAGAGGCTGTAATATCCAAAAAAACTACTTCATCTGCCCCTGCCTGGGTATAGGCAGCCGCCACATCTGCCGGATCCCCGGCATCCTTCAGATTCACGAACCGAATCCCTTTTACTACCCTGCCGTCCTTGATGTCCAGGCAGGGAATCACCCGTTTTGTATGCATCTTCCCACTGTTCTCCCAATCATTCTATCCATGTCACAACTTTGGAACTGCTAAAAAATAAATCTTTACATCTGACTTGTCTACAGCTTCCTTTGCTTCGTTGTCATCACTCGGCGTACCCCAGTACGCCTCATTCTTCCGTCTTGCATAGAAAGCTTTATCCAGCGTCATATACAAAGTTAATTCTTAACAGTTCCTTGTCATGTAATCCCGATGAAGTTACGCAGGATCTGCATGCCCACCCTGGAACTCTTCTCCGGATGGAACTGACAGGCAAAGAGATTCCCTTTCTCCACGGAGGCATGGATCTGTACACCATACTCCGTGGTGGCCGTGACGATCTCCTCCTGTGCCTCCAGATAATAGGAATGGACAAAATACACATAAGAATCCTGGTCTATCCCCTGGAACAGCCGTCCCTTCTTAGGAAATCGCAGACTGTTCCAGCCAATGTGGGGAACCTTTAAGCCGTCCCTCCCTGGAATCCGCCGAATCCTGCCCTTTAGGATGCCCAGCCCTTCCACCCCGGGACTCTCCTCACTGTCCTCAAACAGAAGCTGGAGTCCCAGGCAGATCCCCAGGAACGGAACCTTCTGTGACACACACTCCTGGATCACTGGAACCAGCCCACGGCTGCGAAGTTTACCCATGGCATCCCCAAAAGAACCTACGCCAGGCAGGATCACCCTGTCTGCCTTCAGGATCCTGTCTCCGTCTCCCGTGACTACGGACTGTTCTCCCAGATATGCCAGTGCCGCTTCCACACTTCTGGTATTCCCGGCATCGTAATCTATAATTGCAATCATCCGTCCAACCTTTCTGTCTTCAGAACCTTCCGACGAAATCATCCTGTCCCAGATCCTCTTCTTCCGGAAGCATATCCGGCAAATCCTCGTCCTCTTTGGAATCTTCTGATAGATCTGGCTGTGAAGGCCTGGCCTGCTCCTGCCAGTCTTGAAAAGAGGCCCCACCAGCAATGGCCGTTACCATCTTCGTGTATACAATGTCCCTGGATTCCGCTGCTATTTCCAGGGCCTGGCTCTCCGACAGCCCATATTTGTCTGACAGGATGTTCAGAACCGCCGTATATTCCCCGTAGACTTCGTTCCCTGCACTGTAACGGTCCGCATATGCATACAGTCCGGGATAATCGACTACTGTCTGGATCAGGCTGTCCAGGGCTTTCACCTCGTCCCCTTCCTCCACGAACATCTCATACTCCCGAAGCCACAGACGTATGTACAGAATACTCTCCGCTTTTACATACATCTCCTCCTCCGCCTCATTGCGCTTCCTGTCAAACAGGTACTGGTAGCAGGTCCGGTAATCCCCCCTCTCATAGGCCTGCCTGGCAGCCTGCTTATCCATATAGTCCGCAGACCCCTGCACTACCACCAGGATAAAGATACCAATGGACACACACAATACCACCACAGGGAGGATCTTCTTCAGCGGGATCTTCTTCCGGGGTGTCTTCTCTGTCACCTTCTTCGGCTTCTTTGGCTTAGGTTTCTTCGGTTTCTTGGACTTTGCATCCTTCTTCGGCTTTGCCTTCTTGGCTTTTTTTTCTTTTTTGTCCTTTTTCTGCTTCGCATCCTCCCCGGTCTCTTTCTGGTCCTCCTCTTCTGACAGGGCATCCAGATCTTCCACAGAACCGTCCTGGTCACCTTCCTCTTCGTCCTCTGTCAGCAGATTCATAACTTTATCAAAGAGACCCTTGTTCTCTGCTTCTGCCTCACCGATTCCCTCCAGGTCTGCCTCATCCTGCTGTGACAAATCTATTGTAGGAAATTCGGAGATATCCGCGTCCGCACTGTCCACTGTAGGGAAATCCGTATCATCTGCTCCCCCGCTGTCTGTGTCCTTAGTGCCAGGTAAATCCTGGGTTCCAGACTGCTCCTGGCTGGAGGGATCCTCCGGGATTACCCCTTCCTTCCCATCCTCCAGGGACATATCCCCCCGCTCCTCTATGCCTACGGCATCCGGCTCCTTCTGATATTGTCCGCTGCGTCGGGCCGCCTCCTTGATGGTCTTCTCATCCATGAGTCCTGCCTTGGACACAATGGCATCCAGTACAGAAGTGTCAAACAGCAGTTCATCCCCATCCTCCATCTCCTCCTGGGGAGCGGCTGTCCCGGAAACAAGCTTCCTGTCCCCTGCCTCCAGGTCCGTGGGGACTTCCTCCGGAAGAGTCTGGGCCGTCTTTCCCTTGGCAGACTTTGCTTTCTTCCTGGCTGCTTTCTCTTCCTTTGCTGCTTTCTTTGCAGCCGCCTTCTCTGCCCTCTGCTGCTTCTTATCCGCTTTCTTCCTGCCAGTCTCCACCTGCCGGTCTTCATCTCCGTTCAGAACCGGCATACCTGTCTGTCCCCGCTTTGTCCCCCTGGATTCTGCAGACCTTTCTTCCTTCTGGGAAATCTCCTGTACAAGTGCTTCTATCTCTTCCCCGATATTCTCATCATCATCTGTCTTCTGGAGCAGGGCCTGGATGTCCTGCAGGTCATCCTCACCTTCTATCCCCCTCTGGATATTCTCATTTGGCAGGTTGTCTAAATATTCTTCCTGTGAAGGCATCATTTCTCCTCAACTTTCTCTATCCATTCATAGGCTGCCACGCAGCCAGATTTAGTTTATCACATACTGCCCAACCAATCAATTGCATTCTGAGAAATTCCACATCCTTTTCCCGCCAGTTCCCTGGTGAGCTGGTACAGATACCCATTGACACGGATCAAGAAAGCCTTCTGGTTATAAAATGCAATTTTCTCAAAGGGCCAGCGGATCACGGAAGGAAACCGCATTCCAACCCCCAGTTCCAGGATCACCAGCCTGCGGTTCACAGTTCCCTGTAACCATTTTGTATACCGTCTCCAGTCCTCCAGATACCCCCGCTCGTCATAGCGGACCCCATAGACCGTGTTTGGTACATAAGGCTCCCCACAGACCGGACAGTGGCCCAGATCCGGTACTTCCCGTCCTATCCTGTCAAAGGCATGGACCAGGGCCTGCCAGTCCCCCTCTGTCATTGGGACAGGGGCCTGCGTGCAATCTTTCCGGCACTGCTTTCCAAGTGTAGTACCACAGGGTGCTACAAACCTGCCCTCCCTCCAGGGTGCAAGGGCCACTGTACGGTTTGTTGATACAGATATCACAAAATAATTATGTCCCTCCAGGATATGGGTCAGTTTTCCCACAGCCTCTTCCAGGGCTTCCCGACCGGTCTTGTCAAGACAATATTCCATCCAGGCCGGGACCATCCACCCCTCCTGTTCCTTCTCCAGCCATTGCCTTCCCTGCTGGTAAGACGGGTCCTGTCCCAGGTAACTGGTTCCATCGAATTCTTCCCCCAGCCCTACCAGCACCATATCGGCCTCTCTTAGGGCCTGCATGATACTGTCCTTATCCATGGTTGCCTCCTTATGCCTCTTCTGGGATGCCACCCCGCTGTCTGGGATGCCACCCCGCTGTGGTGCCTCCAGGTTCCAGGCACCTGCATGTCACACCTGTCCCCTTCCAGGAACTGTTAACCAAGTAGGGGAATCACCTCCTCCCCTGCTGGCCCCCTGCACAGACCTGCGCATTATAAAAGGCCGGGAATCTCTCCCAGCCTTTCCTGTACGCCATCCTCTTTAATCACTCAAATGTCTCTCATCCACAAGCCGGTCAACAATTTTGACCAGGTTGCCGATCTCAGGCTTGGATAGCTGGGCGTCTGCCCCAAGTGATTCTCCCTTTCTCTTCATCTCTTCATTCACCAGGGATGAGAAAATGACAATCGGAATATCTGCTGTAGCCTCATCTGTCTTCACCAGCTTGGTCAGCCTGTGTCCATCCATCTCCGGCATCTCAATATCCGTGATGATCACACGCACATGATCCTTCAGGGAACCGTCCGCCTTACACTGGCAGATCACGTTATAAGCCTGCTGTCCGTTCTCTGTATGGATCAAGTTATCATATCCGGCACGCTTTAAGGAATCTACGATGAGCTTATTCAGCAGAGGGGAATCCTCTGCAATCAAGATCGGCACGCTGCTCCTCTTCCTCTCGCCCAACTCCGTGATCTCGGAAACCTTCAGTCCTGTCTCTGGATTGATATCACACACTATCTTCTCAAAGTCAAGTATGATAATCAGTTTATTGTCCTTCTTGATGATACCGGTGGAGACGCTGTCCTCCGTTGTGGAAATAGTGGCATCCGGCTTGATGATGTCGCGCCAGGACACCCGGTGGATCCCCAGCACATTATCCACATGGAATGCAATATCCAGCTTGTTGAAATTCGTTATGATGAAAAGGCCCTTCTCCTGGGATTCCCCCCGGCCCAGACAATTCATCAGGTCAATGGCCGTGATCATGGTATCCCTGGGCATAAAAATCCCTTCGATACTGGGATGGGAATTGGGAACCGGCGTCACCTGCTGATAGGGGATGATCTCCCGGATCTTCGCCACATTGATGCCATAAGAATTATTACCCAGGATAAACTCCAGAATCTCTAACTCATTGGTTCCATTTTCCAGTAATATTTTTGTCTCCATCTTTTCACCTCATTATCTTGTGGATTAAAAATGTGGCAGGCGGCCACCAGGCCGCCCAGTGCCCCGAATACAGATATTATATCATGATTACCCAGAAAATGAAACTGTTTTCTCTAAATATTTTCATTTTGGATGGTTTCCATCAGATTGCGCCGTTTTACCTTCCCACAGGAATACCACAATATGCCGGACAACAGCACAAACACTGCAGCCACAGCCACGAACACTGCCCACACAGGCGGGCGGAATGCTGCCACCACTCCCTCCCCGAAAGCCATATGGATCCAGTAAGCCAGCCCCAGTCCCAGGGGAATGGCCACAAGCAGGGCCTTTCCACCATAGAACAGCCCTTCCAGCCAGATCATCCGCTTGAATTCCCTGTCCGTCATCCCTACTGATTTCAGCACTGCGAATTCCGGTGCCCTCAGTTCCATATTGGTTGTCACCGTATTGAAGATATTAGTGACACCGATCAGGGATACCACTGTGATAAAGCCGTAGAGGAACACCGACACCACCAACAGGGTGCTGCGCTCCGACTGGTATGCTGCCTCATAGTTGGTCACGGTATACCGCAGCAGTCCCATGTCCTGGCGGACAGTCTCCTCTATCTGGCTGGCATCCCGGCATTTGATGTACAGGACCACATTGTCAGACTGATCCACATCCTCATGGGCATCCATCCATGCATCACTGACGATCAGCATCACGTTATTATAGTAGCCCGTCCCCATAAACATAGGCCTGACTGCCGTCTGTCCCAGAATCTCCAGTTCCCTTTCGGATTCCTTATCCCGCACAATGTCTCCTGCCTGGTACTCCGTGATCTTCCCATCCGCAACATGCCGCTTCCCATCTGCCTCAAAAAACACCTCAAAATTATTCGCCAGTATGGCCTTGTCCGCTGCATCCTCCTGGCGGATGCCTGCCTGTTTCAGATATCTTGCATAGCCTGCTTCCCCCAGGGAAGTTATAAGGAAAATCTGGTCCCCTTCCTCCTCCCCTATCCCGTAGTGCTCCAGGTATTCCCTGGTGTAAGGGATACTGTCCCGGTCCACAGTAAAGTAGGCAGTCCTCCTGACTTCCATCTCCTGGACACCCTCCAGGGCTGCTACCCGCCCTGCTATGCTGCGCCAGTCCTCATCCTCTATGGAGATGACCAGGGAACAGGCCGTATTCTCCTGGTAAACGCGGCCCGCCAGGGAAGCCACCTGGACAAAAGCAGATACACCGATAAACACGGCCACACTGACCACAATGGACATCACCGTGGTGCGGTACCGCACCCTGGCCCGCCCCAGACTCTTATAGGCCACCTTCCCACCGATACCGAACAGCCATCCCACCCACCGGGGACATTTCACAGACCTTTGGGAGATCCGGATGGTGTCATTGGCCCGTATGGCGCTCAAGGGAGATACCCGGGCTGCCCGTCTTGCGGAACCATATGCGGAGAAAAATACCGTGGCCATGGAAAGCACTGCCCCCAGTACCACAGCTGGCAGGGAAAAGGCAAACACCAGTGGAAAGCCAATGGCATCCTCCACCAGTCCTCCCACCAGGCAGACTAGGACAAATTCTGCCAGCACCCCGCAAAATACCCCCAGCGGAATCCCTACAAGCCCTAGAAAGCCCGCTTCATAGTACACAATCTTCCGTTGCTGCCTTCTGGTAGTGCCCACCGAAGCCAGCCTGCCATATAGCTTCATCTTCTCTGTCAGGGAGATCATAAAACTGTTGCGGATACAGAACACACTGGACACCACAATGAGGAAAATGGCAACCCCGGCCATGCTGTAGAGCATGTTCATGGTAGTGGAGGAAAAATGCATGAACTCCCACCTAAGCAGCCGGTAATTTTTCAGCACGGACGCAGCAGTGGCTCCCTGCAGGCTATATTTCCCGGATTCATACTGTCCATACTCCTTCAAGGTGATTCCCAGCAGCCCTGCCGTCACCCGGTCTGCCTCCTTCAAGGCTTTCCTGGTATAGGAGACATAGACATCCAAGGCCTCCCCTGGCGTAGCCTGGGACAGTCTTGTGAAGACTGAATACCCCGGCGCCTCCCTGTCCTCCACCTGGTAGCTGGGCCGTTCCACCATGCCTACCACGGTGTAGGTCCTCACGCTGTCTGTCTCCAGGCATTCTCTCTCTTCATACGGATTGTACTGGGTCAGTTCATACCCTTCTGATACCCTGGATCCCACCGGGAGGGTCAGCACATCTCCCACCTTCAGGTCTACACCCCCGTTGCTGCGGATATGCCGGCTCATCAGAAGTTCTGTGTCATCCTCCGGCAGGCGCCCTTCACACAGCTTCAAGTAAAACATGTCCAGGCAGGTATCGTCCACGGCCCGGACATACAGATATGGTTTATTCGGGTTCTGACATTCTGGCAGCAAGGCATACCCCACTTCCTGGGACAGGCCAAGACGATCCACATTCTGGTTATTCTGAAAATATTTCATGTTCTCCGGGGTCACACCGGAAAACAGATAGTGGAAATCCCCTGTCTCCTGTCTGACGTGTTGTGTCATGCTGGCCCTGAAACTGGCTGCCATGCAGGCCACAGCCGTAATAAGGGAGGTGGCAAGTATAATACCCACAATGGTGACAGCCGTGCGCTTCCGGTTCTCCTTCAGGGAGCGGAAGCAGCATTTCTGCAATACATTCACATCCATTCCCTCCCTTCTGTATCCACAAGAAGTCTGCCATCCACAATAGTCAGTACCCGGTCAGCCTGTTTTGCCAGTTCTAGATTATGAGTAATCATCACAATTGTTTGTTTGTACCTGCGATTGGACAATTTCAGAAGTTCCAATATATCATTGCTGGCCCGGGTGTCCAGATTCCCTGTGGGTTCATCGGCCAGCAGGATTGCCGGCCTTGTAACCAGTGCCCTGCCAATGGCCACACGTTGCTGCTGTCCACCGGACAATTCATTGGGAAGATGCCCCATGTGCTGGCCGAGCCCAAGGGTCCGGGCCAGCTCCCTGACATATTCCATGTCCACCTTCTGTCCGTCCAGTTCGCAGGGCAGGGTCATATTTTCTTCCACATTCAATACAGGAATCAAGTTGTAGAACTGGTAGATCAGTCCCACCTGTCTTCTGCGGAACACTGCAAGCTGGTCATCCTTCATCTGGTAAATGTCCTGCCCCTCCACCAGTACCTTTCCCGATGTGGGTCTGTCCACACCGCCAATCATATGGAGCAAGGTAGACTTCCCACTGCCGGAACTTCCCACCACAGCCACAAACTCCCCCTTCTCCACTGTCAGGCTCACATCATTTACCGCAATTATCCGCTGGCTATCCTTTCCATAAACCTTGACTAAATGTTCTGTCCTCAATATCTCCATATCACTCCTGCTCCTGTCTGCTCAGTTTCTGTTCTCTGACAACATTGTATAAGCAGAAAATGACTTTTCAGTGACATTTTAAGAATTTCAGGAAGAACTTGGTTCCCCCGTTTACACGCGACTCCACCGTCACATACCCTCCATGCCGCTCCACGATCTCTTTGGAAAGGGCCAGGCCGATTCCCACACTGTCCACCCCAGCCCGCTTCCCCCGGTAAAAGCGCTCGAACATATGCTTCTGGTCCTCCGGGTCGATCCCCTCCCCATTGTCTGCCACTGTTACCAGGGTATAGACCTCATTGTCCTCACCGCCTATATGGATCCTTCCTCCTTCATGACTGTGTTCCACCGCATTCTTCACGATATTCAGCAGCGCTTCCGCCAGCCACTGGGCATCCCCCTGGATAGAAAGTCCTGGAGGAATCCCTATCGTCAGTTCCACCTGCCTCCACTCTGCAGGCAGTTCCAGCTTCTTCGCCACCTGCCTGGCCATAGGCAGCAGCATCACTTCCTTCCTCTCCATCTCCACCACTCCTGCATCCAACCGGGAAAGTTTTAGGAGGGTGGTCACAAGCCAGTTCACCCCTGCCAGCTGCACGCTGGTCTCCCGAAGGAAACGGTGTCTGGTCATGGGATCCATGTCCGGATTGTCCATCAGATTGTCTACCAGGACCGTCACGGAAGTAAGCGGTGTCTTAAGCTGGTGGGATATGTCAGCCACGGCTTCCGACAGGGCCTGCCTGTTCTGCTGTGCATGCAAGGCCTGTTCCCGAAAAAATACTGTGAGCTTGTACAGTTCATTCTTCAGTCCGCTAAGTTCGTCCTCCCCGTTGTCCTTTATATCCAGATTGTCATTTCCCCGGCAGAGGGCATTCATATACCCGCAGAAAGTATCGATCCGCCGCTGCCGCCCTCCCAGATAGGCAAGAAATCCTCCTAGAAACAATAGGAGTCCCACCAGTAGCAACAGGGTAAGTTCCACCTGGAAACGCTGCATGTCCTCCTGCCAGCCCAGGAATCCACCATTTCCATCTCCCAGGAACACGCCGTATTTCTCTAGCAGGCTTTGTCCGGATGCCACATTTTCCCCGCTATTCAGTATCCGGATGACTTCCTCCTCTGGTATGGAAGGGAACTGCGCCTTGATACTACCCACCATGGATGCCACCGCCAGCACATATTTCCTGGTCTCCCGCTTCCGATAAGTGGCTGCCAGAAGATTACACAACAGGATTCCCACGAGACCGCACAGCAATATGATGACCACAATCCTTCTTACCTCGCGGTTCCACCTAAGACCTCCCCTGGCCTTTCCACCTGCCTTCTTTCCAAGTTGTATCATTATGCTTCCTTTCCTGGCTTTTCAATCCGGTATCCCATTCCCCTGACCGTGCGGATCACCTGGCCATCTGGATCTCCCAGCTTCTCCCGGATACGTTTCATGGTAACACTCAAGGTATTGTCATTTACAAAATTGCCCGAAATATCCCAGATATCACTTAAGATCTCCTCCCTGGTGAACAGCTTTCCTGGATACGACATCATGGATGAGAATATCTTGTATTCCAGTTTGGTCAAAGCAATTTCCCGGCCTGCCCTGGTCACTTTCCCCATCTCCAGATCCAGGATAATATCCCCGTAGTGCAGGCAGGAGGAAGCCTTCCCTGTCCTACGCAGCACACTCCTTATCCGGGAGAGCAACTCCCTGTTCCGGAAAGGCTTTACAATATAGTCATCTGCCCCCAGGTCCAGTCCCTTGACCACATCCGCCTCTTCCTCCCTGGCCGTCAGGAAGATCACTGCCGTGTGATCCATTTCCTTCATCTTCCTGCAGAAAGCAAATCCGTCTCCATCCGGCAGCATGATATCCAGCAGAGCCAGGTCAAAAGATTTCTCCAGGAGACATTTCCTGCCCTCCTGGATATTCCTGGCTGTCTTCACCTGGTATCCTTCCTGGGACAACAGATACTCAAGTCCCATGATGATTGCCTCATTATCCTCCAACAATAGAATATCCATGTCCATCCTCCTTTGCACACAAGTTAGGAACCCAGATCACACCAAACTATGTGGCCGTGGAATTCCATTGCCCACAGGAATTAAAAAAAGAGCAGATCGTTCATTCTCCACTCTTCCCATACCAGTCACTTTTCTATTGTATCTATCCCGTCTGTCTCAAACCATATTGCTGTCTGAAGACATCAATCCATACCATTATCTATAGGAAAACATCCTGCTTCCAGAATATCATACCCTCAAAACCGAACACCGTCCCAGTACCTCCCACACAGCCATGCCGCATGCG
>CAJUGH010000029.1 GCA_910586215.1 uncultured Acetatifactor sp.
CAGGCTCCGAAAAGCCTTGATATTACAGTGTTCCTAATAGGAGCCATTCATATGATGTTGGGGTCAAAAGGTTTTTTGACCCCTGATGCCTACGGATTGCTTCGCATTTCATGCTCCCGCAATCCTAAAAACATTCAAAATCCGCCCTATCGGGCTACTTTTTCATGTTTTTACGGGTCCCAAAGTCATGTATCGACATGCAAGCATGTCATACACGACCTTTTGACCCTGGCATCATGATATAGGCAAGGGCCTCATAGGGCCGCAGCCGGACAGGAAGGATCTGGAACTGTGCATCCATTTGGCCCTGGGTGGGCGTAACCTCCCCTGTGGCAGGGCTGGCCAGAAGGGCCTGGCCTTTTTCTGCAACCTTAAGTTTCCCCTCATAGGTCCGGCTGCCCATATTGGTGAGGAAGACGATCCGGCTTTCATCCTCCAGAAGGCGGGAGTGGGAGAGAATCTGGGTGGAGAGAACTTCCCCATCGATCACTTTGCCGCTCCCCTCCGCACCGGTGAGCACGCAGCCCAGATAATCTGGCGTCACCTGGTAAGGACGGTGCAGCTGGGGGATCTTTATCTGGCCGGGAAGGGTATAGCCCTCAAAGTGCGCGAAGTAAGGACTTTCCTGGCAGGTGTGGAGCAGCTGCTGGAAGGCGGTCTCATCCCCGTCCCGGCAGACGGTGGGCAGGCAGGTCATACACAGGACGAAGATGCCCTGGCTGGTCATCTGCGCCAGCTTCTCCATGGTGGCCAGACCAAGGACCCGGACGCCTGGCAGCACGATGGTACTGTAGCGGCGGTCCCGGTAACACAGGCTGCCCTGGCAGATCCGGGCTTCCTGGAGCAGGGTCTCGTCTACATAGTCATAATCTACCTGCCGCTCCAGAAGATCCCAGGAGATGCTGCGGAAGGCAGAATCCACCTGGACAGTCTCCGGGGAATGGTCCATGGCCCGCTCTCCGATCTGGGGGGTATAGGCGGCCCAGATGGTGGCTTCCGGATAGAGTAGGGCCACCTGGGAATCCCGGCGTCCCAGCCGCAGCAGATACCCCAGCCTTGCAGTATAGAGGTTCAAGGCCTTCTCCTCTTCCCTGGAATAGACACTCAGGTCATAATAGCTGGTGAAATTGTTGATGCCCATGGCAAAATGCCAGTTCACGGAGGCACGGACCCAGTCGATACCGATCTGCTTGTTCTCCATATAGGAGGTGTGGGCAGAGAACTCTGTGAACGCTTCATGCTCCCCGTTGATGTCGGCAAAGGAGGCGATCAGCCTGGCTATGGGCAGCCTGGTCTCGCGTTCCATCAGCTTCTGGGGTTCGCTGTCAAGCTGGTCGATGCCGGGCCAGTCCATGCGCTTCAGACATTTATAGAGGGAGCCATAGTTGATCACATGGGCAGAGAGGCGCTCTTCCTCCAGCATGTGGCCCGAAGACTTGGTGCCATGGGCATGACACCATTCCTGGATGGCCCCGAAATAGCTGGCGGCAACTCCCTCTCCCACGAACTCCCAGAAATCACATCTGCGCCTGGGCACATCCAGGCCCCTTTTCGTGACCACAGCCATTACGGCCAGGGAGATGGGATACCCGTATCTGGCCTGGAAAGCTTCCGGGAAAGTGTGGTGCCAGGGCACAATGGGGTAGACGGCCTGCCGGATGTTCCAGGAGATCAGGGAAGGTTCATCGGTAAAGAAAGCGCGGACGCCCCTGCCGAATTCTTCCCCCAGGATGGCAGCGTAGTGCTCATGGGTCATCTGCAGGAAGGTCTCGGTGGCCTTTCTGTCATTCAGGCTGATATACTTGCGTGGCTCCGAATAACTCTCAGCAGCATGGGTGCCATCAAAGAGATGCCGGATGCTCATGGTAAACAGGTGGAAATTCCCCTCAGGGATGTCCAGGTACAGGGTTCCCGCAGCATTCTGGCAGGAAGTGACATCCAAAGGATCCCCTCCTTCCAGGGGAAGCAGCAGGGCGCAATAAAGGGTGTCCCCAGGCACATCCGCCCGGTATTCACATGGCCCGGTCAAGGTGCGCCAATATTCATAACAGTAGAGGCCTTCTGCCTCCAGGCCGGGATCTGCCTCGATGACGGCGCCCCCTGCAGTTCCGGAAGGGTACCCGTTCTCATCGTAGATCCACACATGCATGCCCCGGTCCAGAAAAGCCTGGAAGCCTTTCCTGGTGGCTTCCCAGGCCTCTGTATCCATGGGAAAGGAGCGGGTATAGGGCAGGTTCCCTACGATTCCGGCATAGCCGCGGTCCTGGTAGTCCCGGGCAGCCCTGTCTCCGTTGACAACGCCGCTGTGGATGATCTGGTAGATGCCATAGGTAGGATCTGGTTTGCTGAAACACTGCTGATCAAATGCCATATGAGAGTACCTCCTGTTCTGGTAAATGGCCTCCTGCCTGGACAGGTGCCTTCTGCATCCCGTCTATGAGAATGGGAATCCCATGGTTTCTAAGAAAAGCATACGGATTTGCCAGTCCCTTGTCAATAGGAAATGGCATATTTGATAAAATATTTTTACTAAATAAGGAAAAATGAAAGATAAAAGTGGTAAAACAAGAACTTTACAATGATAAAAGCAATGAAATAATAAGGAAAAATGACTGGAATGACTGGATTCTGTGAACAGTAACACCTGTTGACAGTAATGATGCAAAGTAGGAACCCAGGTATTGCCGAAATCCCGGAAAAATGGTAAAGTGGAAGAAAGCGGGGAAGGGAGGAAGCCTGCATGGAAGTCAAGCACGGCCTTGGATATCAGAATTATGAGAAGATGATGCGGAACCATATCTTCTATATTGATAAGACAAATTTTATCAGGGAATGGTGGGAGTATGCAGATGAAGTCACCTTGATCACACGTCCGCGCAGGTTCGGCAAGACGCTGAACATGAGTACGATAGAGTGTTTTTTCTCCAACAGATACCGCCAGAGGGGAGACCTGTTTGAAGGCCGGAAGGTCTGGGAGGAGGAGAAACTGAGGAACCTGCAGGGGACATATCCTGTTATTTTCTTAAGCTTTGCAGGGGTAAAACCTCTCTACGCCGGGAGGAATGATGACCAGGAGAGGCTTGCCAATGCCCAGGCAGTGAAGAATACGGTAAAGCAGCTTTTACAGGATGTCTATACAGGTTATCAGGATATTATGAAGTCGGAGATTTTTACCAAAGAGGACAGGATGTCCTTCGTCTCCGTGAATGACAATATGTCAGACCAGACGGCGCAGGTGGCCCTTAGACGCCTCTGTGGTTATCTGGAGCGGTATTATGGGAAGAAGGTGATCGTCCTTTTAGACGAGTATGACACCCCGTTGCAGGAGGCATGGGTGGGACATTTCTGGGAAGAAGTCCTTGCTTTTTTCAGGGGATTTTTCCTGAATACCTTCAAGGACAATAGCAGCATGGAACGGGCCCTGATCACAGGAATCACCAGGGTATCCAAGGAATCCATCTTCTCGGAATTGAACCACCTGGAGGTGGTCACCACCACTTCTGACAAGTATGCAACCTGTTTTGGATTCACGCAGGAAGAGGTCTTCCAGGCCCTGGAGGAGGAGGGGCTTTCAGAGCACAAGGATAGTGTGAAGCAGTGGTATGATGGCTTTACCTTTGGGACACATACGGATATCTATAATCCCTGGTCCATCATATCATTTATCGGAAAAAGGGCGCAATATGAGGCCTATTGGGCTAATACAAGCTCCAACGCCCTGGTGAGTACTTTGATCCAGACAGCCGATGTGGATGCTAAGGAGACAGTGGAGGACCTGCTTGCGGGGAAAAGCTTTACAGCCCCCATTGACGAGCAGATTGTATTTAACCAGCTGATTGGCAATACAAATGCCATATGGAGCCTGCTTCTGGCCACGGGTTATTTGAAGGTGATCGGAAGGGAACCTTCTTGCCCTGGCAGAACAGAGGATACAAGATATATACTGACACTTACCAATAAGGAAGTATGGTTTCTGTTCCGGAATATGGTGAAGGACTGGTTCGGCAGGTATCAGGTGCCCACATATTACAATGAATTTATCAAGGCGCTTCTAAAGGATGATGTGCGCAGGATGAATACCTTTATGAACCGGGTGGCGCTGGAGACCTTCAGCTTTTTCGACACGGGGAATAAGCCCTCTGAGAAGACCCAGCCGGAGCGCTTTTACCATGGCTTTGTGCTGGGCATGATCGTGAACCTTTCGGACAGGTATAAGGTAAGCTCCAACCGGGAAAGCGGATATGGCCGCTATGATGTCATGCTGGAGCCTTTTGATAAAAAGGAGAAGGCTTTTATCTTCGAATTCAAGGTTCTGGATGCGGATGATGGGGAGAGAACCCTGGAGGACACGGTTGCCAATGCCCTTGCCCAGATCGAGGAAAAGCAATACGGGACAGCCCTCATTGCCAGTGGCTTTGCGCCGGAAAATATCCGGAAATATGGATTTGCATTCCAGGGACAGATATGCCTGATCGGGTAAGGAAAGCCTTCGTCCAGAGGATCTTAGGTGCGCAATGACTTGTCTAAAAAAAGAAAATATAGAGCAACAGCATCAGACAAAAAGCACAAGGCAGCAGGAAGGGCCATCCAGGCAGCACCTGCCGCGGAAAGAGAGGAGAAATATGCAGTTAGGAATCAGGTTGCACGACACAAAAGACCTGCCCTTTGAGGAGAGGATTGCGGATGTCCATCAGCTTGGATTTGCCTGCGGACATCTGGCCCTGGCCAAGGTGATCCGGGAATTTCCCACCACTGATGAGGCCATGACACCAGGGCTTGCCATGTACATCAAAAATGTATTTGCCAGAAACCAGGTGGACATCGCCGTGCTGGGATGCTATCTGAACCTGGCAGATCCCAATGAAGAACAGCTTGCCAGGACCATGCACCGCTACATGGCACATATCCGGTTTGCTTCCTGGCTGGGCTGCGGTGTGGTGGGGACAGAGACCGGGGCGCCCAATGAGACATATACGTTCACTCCGGAGTGCCATACCGAGGAGGCACTACAGCTTTTCATCCGGAATGTGCGCCCTGTGGTAGAGTACGCACAGCAGATGGGAGTGGTGCTGGCCATCGAGCCGGTATACCGCCATATTGTGAGCAATCCCAGGCGGGCGCGTCGTGTCCTGGATGAGATCGGCTCCCCCAACCTGCAGATCATTTTCGATCCCGTCAACCTGTTGGACATGGCCAATTACCAGGACAGGCAGGCCATTATTGATGAGGCCATTGACCTTTTGGGGCCGGATATAGCCATGGTGCATCTGAAGGATTTCGTGATCCGGGAAGGGCAGCTTGTGTCCGTGGGTTGTGGCTTTGGGGAGATGGATTATACCTCCATCCTGCGCTTCATGAAAGAGAGAAAACCGTTCATCCATGCCACCCTGGAGGATACCAATCCAGAGAACAACACCCAGGCCAGGGACTTCATCTGGCAGAAATATGCCCAGGTGTAAGAGATAGGATTGCAGGATAGAGAGCAGTATCGTGCATAATCCATTGCTGTTTCCGGGTGACAGACGGAGGTATACTGTACATAGATAGTTTGGTTTTGCAGGTACATTTTGCAGGTGGGTATGAAATGCCTTGCAGGACCTGGGGCAGAAATGGAGGGGCATATGGGAAGTGAAGTGTATAACCGTGACAAGGAACTTAAGGAAGCCGTGGTGGCAGGACAGAGAGCATTGTCCCTGCTGGAACAGACCAGGGACTGCTTAAACAGCGCAGGCAACTGGGGAATCTGGGATATGCTGGGAGGAGGAATCTTAAGCACCTTTTTAAAGCAGTCTAAAATGAAGGATGCAGAGAGGCTGCTCCAGGAGGCACGGAGTGCCTTGCAATGCTTCCAGCGGGAACTGATGGATGTGGATACCATCGCGGAATTCCACATCGAGACAGGGGATTTCCTGTCCTTTGCCGACTACTTTTTTGATGGTCTGATTGTGGACTGGCTGGTGCAGTCCAGGATCGGTGAAGCCAGAAAACAGGTGGAGGATGCCATTTGTAAAGTGCGTTACATATTGAACCAGCTACGGCAGATGTAAAAATTCTCGCCTGTGCGGATGGATGCCCTATAAAAATATTGGAGGTTTGGAAAGGGAGGTATCATATGGCTGTCTACGAGTTGCAAAATGATGCGATTGCCATCGCTGTGAACAGTCATGGCGCAGAGCTGAAATCACTGAAAAAGCGAAGCAACGGACAGGAATATATGTGGTGCGGGGATGCAAAATACTGGGGCAGGACATCCCCGGTGCTGTTTCCTTTTGTGGGAGGCGTGAAGAACCGGGAATACCGCACAAAGGGCAGAACCTATGCCATGACCCAGCATGGGTTTGCCAGGGATATGGAGTTTACATTGCTCTCCCAGGACCGGGAGTCCATCTGGTTTGGCCTGTCTTCTGACCAGGGTACCCTGGTCAGATACCCATACAAATTCCTGTTGAAGGCAGGTTATGTGCTTAGGGGAAACCAGGTGGAAGTATGCTGGCAGGTGGAGAATCCCGGAACGGAGCCGCTGCCTTTTTCCATAGGAGGACATCCGGCCTTTAACTGTCCTTTGGAGGAAGGGGAGGAACAGACAGACTGCTTCGTGGGATTTGGCAGTGCCACCCGGATTGCCAGCACCCGGATCAGTGAAAAGGGACTGGCCACGGATGGACAGGATCTGTATGAACTGACCAACGGACGTCTCAGACTGACGAAGCATCTGTTTGACCAGGATGCCCTGGTGGTGGAGCATCACCAGACGGATACGGTTACGCTCTGTGGGAAGGACGGGAACCCTTATCTGAAAGTGACCATGGATGCCCCCTTATTCGGGGTGTGGTCCCCGCCAGGTAAGCAGGCGCCTTTTGTCTGCATAGAACCCTGGTATGGAAGATGCGACAGGGAGGATTTTGGCGGGACACTGGAAGAGCGGGAATGGGGAAATCTGGTGGAGCCGGCAGGTGTCTGGAAGGCTTCGTATACAATCACAATAGTAAGAAACGACTGAGCGGATGACGGAATGGGAAAAGCAAGGGGCAGGGAAATGGATTATGTGCATCATTATCAGTCCCCGTTTGGCGGGATGACAATGGCAAGCGATGGAAAGGCGCTGACAGGGTTGTGGTTTGACGGCCAGAAATATTTCGGCGCTACTCTTTCAGAAAGCCGGGAAGAGAGAGAACTTGCCGTATTTGAACAGGTGGACAGATGGCTGGGGATATACTTCAGCGGAAAAGCTCCTGCGTTTACCCCGCCACTGTCCATGGAGGGCACCTCTTTTAGGAAGGCTGTGTGGGAGTTCCTGTTGTCCATTCCTTTCGGACAGACTGTGACCTATGGGGAGATCGCGAAGAAGCTTGCTGGGCAGATGGGGCGTTCTGATATGTCTGCCCAGGCGGTGGGCGGTGCGGTGGGGCATAATCCCATCTCCCTTATCGTCCCGTGTCACAGGGTGGTGGGGACGGATGGAAGCCTGACGGGGTATGCAGGTGGCATTGCAGTGAAAGAGAAACTGTTGTGGATGGAAAAGGGTGCATTTTAAGGTATATTTAAGGATATCCATAAGAAAAGATTCATATTTAGCCGTTATACTGCCAGTAACATAGGATACAGGCTGTAGGAAAGGATGGGCAGGCCAAAAGAAGGGATTCCCAGATCCTGCCCGGAAGTCTGTTTGACAGAGGAGGTACCTGTATGAAGCTGGCAGTGATGGCGGATATTCATAGCAATTATATAGCGCTGGAGCAGTGTATGACGTATGCCCTGGAACAGGGTGTCCGGCATTTTGTTTTTTTGGGGGATTATATCGGGGAACTGGCCTATCCGGAGAGAACCATGGCCCTTCTGTATGACTATAAGGAGAAATATGACTGTGTGTTCATCCGTGGAAACAAGGAAGAATACTGGCTGCAGTACAAGGCAGAAGGGGAGCAGGGCTGGCGGGAATACGATTCTACTACCGGGGTACTCTGGTATGCCTATCACAGGCTGCTGGATAGGGATCTGGATTTCTTTGGCCGTATGCCCATATCCCGGAGGCTGCAGTTTGGAGAGCTGCCGTCACTGTTAGTCTGTCATGGCACCCCGGACAGCACCAGGAAAGCTATGCGATGGAAAGCTGCAGGCCCCGGGGAGGGGGTATCCTGGGGAAATGCCCACACAGAGGAGGTGTTGGAGAGGTGTGAGGAGAAGATGCTTTTATGTGGGCATACCCATGTCCAGGGCAGGCTGGAATACGGAGGAAAAATACTGCTAAATCCAGGTGCAGTGGGCCTGCCACTGGAGAGAGATGGCAGAAGCCGGTTTGTGATCCTGCACGGGGATGAGGGAGGCTGGCGGGAGGAATTTGTGTCCCTTCCGTATGACCGGGTCCGTGTCATACAGGAAATTGACGAGTCCGGCCTGGGCAGACGGGCGCCTTATTGGAGCATCATTACCAAGAGGCATCTGATGGAACATGCAGACTGCCCGGGTCATGCGGTGCTGCTGGGAAGGGCCATGGAGATCTGCAGGCAGACACAGGGGTTCTGCAATTGGCCGGATATCCCGGAGGACTGTTGGAAGCAGGCCCTGGAGGAAGCGGGACTTTTGCCGTAGGATGCAAATGCCACACGCAGCCCGGATATGTTGACCGCCTGGTTAACTTTTAGGGCAGGATGACCGAAATAGAGAATAAGGGAATGAACTGGTGCGGGCAGTGTGGCGCCAGAATAAGGCTAAGGACAGCAGACAGATGAGAGATCATGGTTTGCAGTCCTTTTTTGCATTGGAGGCGTTTCGGTTGGTGACATTGGCCATACA
The DNA here is from genome assembly GCA_910586215.1 of uncultured Acetatifactor sp. Taxonomy (GTDB): domain Bacteria; phylum Bacillota; class Clostridia; order Lachnospirales; family Lachnospiraceae; genus Acetatifactor. The sequence continues at coordinate 8,794 of CAJUGH010000029.1, forward strand.
GTTCGTTACAAGATACAAAAGTCTACAGAGATCTGACCGAAATAACTAACAGACAAGAGGTAGGATATGAAGGTTGCAATATGTGATGGGGACAGAGAAAAGTGTGAGAAGCTGCGCCGCATCATCCAGGGGCAGGAACCGGGATGTGAGGTGAAGTGCTTCTGCGGAGAAGACCAGTGGAAGGAAGCAGGCCGGTATTTTCAGGCCATGATGAAAGAGGTCAGGTGTCTCCCGGCGTCTGTACCAGGCGAGGTGGAAGCCTCCCAGGGACGGCTGTACTTCCAGACGAAGAGCAGGAGCTATGACCTGTGTCCGGAAGAGATCCTGTATATAGAGAGCAGGCGGCGTAAGGTAGAGATCCACACGGCAGGGGAGATCTTCAGCATTTATGCCACCATGAAAGGGATGGAGGAACTGCTGGGAGAGGGCTTCTTCAGATGCCACAGGGGTTATCTGGTGAATCTGTCCAGGGTGAAGGGGTATGATGTGGGATGTGTCCGCCTGGAAAACGGGGAGACAGTGTATCTGGCCAGGGAAAAGTATCCGGATTTTGCCAGGGCCTATGCCAGGTACCTGGATTCCGGGGGGCAGTGAACACGGAAAAGTATACATATTTTACTGTTTTTATAGGAGGTTTGCAGAATGGGAATTCGAGTTACTACACAGATGCTGGGTTATAGCAGGAGAAGGGCGGGGGTTGGCTCGGGCGGCAGTCTGGCGAAATACATTAACCAGGGGGGGACGGGGAACCAGTCCTATTACAATGGGCTGGTCAAGAACAGCCTTGCGGGCAATGACAGGCTGTCGGCCAGCAGATTCAGTGCCTTGCAGAAAAACAGTGCGGCAGACAGATATGAGAAGAGCCGCTATGAGAAGATGGAGAAGGCAGCGGGAAAGCTCACACAGCAGACGGCTGCCCTGGGGGAAAAGGTAGATGGCAGCGGTGAGGAGATTGACATAGCCACCCAGGCGGCAGGATTCGTGGATGCCTTTAACGAGAACCTAAGTAATCTGAAGCAGTCAACGGATATTCTGGATAAATATTACCACCAGTCCATGAAGGAGACTGCACTGGGGAATAAAAATGCCCTGGAGGAGATCGGGATCACAGTGGCCTCCAACGGGCTTCTGACCCTGGACAAGGAGAAGCTTGCAGGCGCTGATGGGGAAAAGGTGAAGAAGCTGCTTGGCACCCAGGGGGATTTTCTCAGACGGATCGGCTATGTGTCTTCCAGGATCGCGGACAATGCGGCGGCAAACGTGGAGAGTGCATCCAGCCAGTATAATTCCAGGGGAGATATCATGAATTCCTATCTGAGCAGGTTTAACAGGCGGGGATAGTTGACTGATATGCGCCCTAAAGCGCGCACGGGGGTATAGGAATGAGAATCGAAAGGGAAATAGAACAGGCCGGACCAGGCCGGGGCAGCAGGAATGTACAGCGCAGGGGAGAAGGTTTCCTGGCGGGCAGGATGCGGGGCCGGGGCGCTGCCAGTGAGGTATATGGCAGTTTCTCCATGAATGGTATGTTGCAGGCGGGAACCAGCGACTGGATCTTGCAGATGGCAGGGAAAGAAGAGGAATCGCGTAAGAATGCGGGATCTGCCTGGAGCGTGACGGAGAGTGGGGCGGACAGCGAAGGGGCAGGATCTGTATCTACACAACGACCGGCGGCGGCAGCCATCTATGAAGCAGCCGTGGCAGGCAGGGAGAATCCCATTGAAAATATGCGAAAGCCTGCCAAGGTTCCTTACGGCCATATGGCTAAGGACGGTGTGATCGAATACAACGGGGTCTGTTTCGTGTGTGATGAGAAGACCAACAGCATCTGCCTGGGGGATGTGTCTGATCCCAAAAAGACGCTGAATATTCCCCTTGCCGCAGGAGGCCATCTGAAAGTGAACAGGGACAGTCTTGGACTTCTGTCCAAGGCGATCGGTATGTTCTCCCCGGAGGATGTGAACCGTATCCTGCGGGCCATTGCCCAGGACACGAAGATCCAGTCCATGAAGAACGAGATCGAGGACATGGAGAACAGTGTGGGGGAGAACCTGCAGGCTGAGGAGGACGCCGGGGATAAAGGCGATGGGGATCCGGACGCGGATCCGGCAGAGGATACCCGCACAGACATAGCTGCAATATGGGATAACGATCCCAGCCAAAAAGAAAAAGAAGCGTAAACAAAGATACTGGGAAATAAGAAAACAGGGCAGAAGGCGCGGCAGGCGCAATCTGCCCTGTTCCATTTCCTTTCAATTTCTGTCCTGGAAGCTGCGTGCCTGTCCGGGACACATTATCCGGAGACGGAGGGCAGGCTTCCCAGGTTATTGCCCTCGGAATCATCGGGGATGGATTTTAAATATTCCGTATCCTTCCTGTGGGCCACTCCCACTCCTTTAATCTCTCCATCCCTGGCCATGCGGACGCCCTCCTCCTTGCTTACGGTAGAACCATCGGAGAGCTGGTAGCCTTCTGTCTTACCACTGTGCTTTACAAGTCCCACGATTTCCTTTGCATCGGACTTTGGAGCCGGGATTTCATCCAGGGTATTCTTCGCCAGGGCAGAAGAGAATTCGGTATCCTTATTATTCGATGACATGTAGATAACCTCCTTGTCAGAAATACAATATTTATGTTGCAATAGATAGGTTTCCCATAAAGAGTGGAAAGGACACTTGATAATGTTGGAAAAAATGTGTCTGGTTTTGCAGGAGGGCTTTATACAGATATAAGGGAGTCTGGAATTTGTGCAAGGATATTGAAAAAGAACAATGGTGGATCTGCCATAGGGCATGTATGATGAAAGCGGATGGAAATCCTGTGCTGTCGGGAGAGTGTTATTACAGCGCACAGGGAATAAAACCAAAGGAGGAAAACTGGCGATGGAAAAGGAAAGAAACTGTAAAGTGAGGATCATCCGGGAGGCCACAAATAGCAGGCGCATACAGACAGGCCTTGGCCGGATTGAGGAGATGCTCCGGGCGCGAGGGTTCCTGCCAGAGGATATGGAGGAGGAAATGTGGGATGATGGCAGGATGCGGGATGGCATCAGCAGCATCTATGTGGGAACCAGGAGAGAAGGAGGACTGATCCGCAGGCTGGAGGAGGAAAAGCGCCTGCTCTATCACACACAGGCGCCCAGGGGGGAAGGATTCTACCTGTCCTACCTTCCGGGCATCCGTCTGTTTGTGGCAGTAGGAGACACAGAAACAGGCGCCCTCTACGGTGCGCTGGCACTTGCTGACAGGATATGGCAGGAAAAGTCGGATCTGGTGGCAGACCATGATCTGGCCTGGGGGGAAGAACCTGTGTTCAGGCTGAGGGGGCCTGCGGTGGGGCTGCAGCTCACCAAGGTGGAACCGCCCAGGCTTACCTATGAATATCCCATTACACCGGCCAGGTTTCCCTGGTTCTATGACAAGGCGCTGTGGGAGAAGTTTCTGGACCGGCTGCTGGAGGAGCGTTGTAATGTGCTGTACCTTTGGACAGGGCAGCCATTCTCTTCCCTGGTGGATCTGGAGGAATATCCAGAGGCACTGGAGGTTACGAGGGAGGAATATGGGAAGAACCGGGAGATGTTCGGCTGGCTCACTGAGGCCTGCGACAGGCGCGGTATCTGGCTGGTGCTGAAATTTTACAGCATCCATATACCCCTGCCGCTGGCCAGGGCCCGCCATGTGGATCTGCTTCAGACAAAGATTACAGAGTTGAACAGGGATTATACCTACAAGTCCATTGTGAAGTTCATCACGTCCTTCCCCCATATCGGACTGATGGTATGCCTGGGGGAGGCGCTTAGGGGGCTTCAGAATAAGACAGACTGGTTTGTACGGACCATCCTACCGGCGGTGAAGGAGGGGGTCAGACAGGCTGGGCTGTCTGAACTGCCACCTCTGATCCTGCGGGGGCATGACTGTGACCCGAATGCTGTCATGGAACAGGCAGTCCCTCTTTATGAAAATCTGTATACCATGTGGAAATACAATGGGGAAGGTCTGACCACCTATCTGCCCACTGGGAAATGGCAGGAGATTCACACCCGGCTGTGTTCCCATGGCCAGACGCATATCATGAATGTACATGTGGTAGCCAATCTGGAGCCATTCCGGTATGGGGCCACAGAGTTTATCCAGAAATGTATGCAGGCGGGAAAGATGAGGCTGGGTTGCAACGGGCTGCATCTGTATCCACTGTTTTTCTGGGACTGGCCCTATGCCCCGGACAAGGCAGAGAAACGTCTGCTCCAGGTGGAGCGGGACTGGCTCTGGTATAAGGCGTGGTTCCGCTATGCATGGAATCCGGACAGGGATCCGAATGCGGAGAGGCTGTACTGGCGCCAGGTACTGGAGGAGCATTTCGGCACGGATCCAGGGTCGGCGGATCAGATATATCTGGCAGTGAATGCCCTGGGGCAATGTGCGCCCAGGATCCTGCGCAGGGTGGGAATCACGGAGGGCAACAGGCAGACCATGAGTCTGGGCATGACTATGAGCCAGTTTACCAATGTGAAACGATACCGGCCCAACTATGAGCTGTGGCACTCGGTATCCACTCCTGGGGAACAGCCGGATGAGGAGATCAGGAAGGAGCTTGCAGGGGAGATTCCCTATGGGGAGACTGCCGCGGATATGTCGGAAGAAGTACTTTGTTTCGCACAGCGTGCATGGAAGCTTTTGCAGGCAGCACAGCCAGGCGTGAAACGCAATGTACAGGAACTGGCCCGTTGGCTCACAGATGCAGAAGCTGTGTGGGAGCTGGCGCAGAGTTATGCCAGGAAGCTGGAGGCCGCTTTCTGGATCCTGCGCTACAAGTATACCATGGACGAGAATCTGCGGGGAGATCTGGGACTATTGGAAGCAGCCGTGGCGCCCTGGGAAGAGAGCCTGGCACACTATCGCAGGCTGGCAGAACTGACAGACCAGACTTATCTGTATGCCTGCAGCATGCAGACCCGCCAGCGGAAAATCCCGTTTACGGATGGCGGGGCATATGGCCATTGGAGACAATGCCTGCCGGAGTATGAGAAGGAATATGCCCGCTTCAGGGAACATCTGGAGGAGATGAAGCAAGGGAGCTTCCCGGGAGAGGAGGAACAGGGAAAGGCCGAGTCTCTTCCCCAGGCCGCTTTTGAACTGGTGGGGGCTGGCTGTGAGACATACATTGTACAGAAGGGCGCCAGTATTTTTACGGATATGGAGGCACCTATTACGATGCTGGCAGCGGAGTTAGACGGGCTGACAGGCGTCCGTTTCAGTCTGGGCGAGGCCATGGCGGAGGGAGCAAGGATCTCCTTTACAGTCTCCCAGGATGTGAAGCTGCTGGTAGCCTACATGAACGCCGGGGGTGTGGAATGGCTGCAACTGCCGGATCTGGAGACGAATACCCACGCGGATGACAGGGGAGGGCTGCATGTAGTCTATGCCAATGCCCTTCAGGCAGAAAATTGCCCCAACTGCAATATCCACGCCTATTTTTATGAGAAGGGCACCCATGAAGTTTATATGGGGACAGGAGGCTTCGCCATTGTGGGGGTGGTGCCGGGAGATCTGGAATTACAGACCAGAAATGCCGGATTGTCGGGGGAGACGCCAGAGAAACTGGACTGGCTGTATGAGTAGGGAAAGGGAGAGACATGGAACAGAAAGACATTTTTCAAGAGATTGCAACGGACAGGATGACACCGGGCGAAAGGCAGGGGGAAGTCAGGCCCCTGCCCCTGCCGCAGCGGTATCTCCAGGAGAAAGCAGGCAGTTTTCCTGAGAAGGTGTGGTTCGGGAACAGGATACCCTTTCGGGAGCGGCTGGAAGATTTCTATGCAAAACTGGAGGAGATGCGCAGGCAGTATGCGCCGTTTATGGAAAACAAGATTCCTTTTGTGGATACCTGCACACAGACGGTAGAATTGGAGCACTTCCAGTTCCGGTACCAGGAGAAGGGGGAAAGGTTCACCAGGAGGATGCGTCCGGACGCGGGCTGGGAGAAAGTGACGATTCCCGATTACAGGGGGCCTGCGGGGGAGGCGGGAAAGTGGAAGGGCTATTATCAGACAGAGTTTGCAACCCCGGCGATACCGGAGCACAAACGGCTGATAATCTGGTTCCAGAGCGTGGATTATATTGCCAGAGTATATGTGAATGGTAATTTTGTGGGAAGCCATGAAGGGTTCTTTGCGTCTTTTTCTTTTGACATTACCAGTTACGTGGAACCGGTGGGGGAGAAGAATGAGCTGACTGTGGAGGTCTGGAATGACATTCCGGTACTGGGGGTGGGAGACTATCTGGATGGGGATAAGATCTACGGGGCGACCGGCCCGGGATGGGATGACCCGGACACCGGATGGCACCATTGTCCTGCGGGAGCCGGTATCACTGGCAGGGTGACACTGGAAGTGCGGCCTGTGGTATATGTGGAGGATATCGTGGTATTTCCGGATATCGACAGGGGGGCAGCCCAGGTGAGAGTAGGGGTTATGAACTACACGGACAATGTGCTCACAGACTATTTTCTGGAATTCTCCCTGTTGCCCAGAAACTTTACAGGAGATCCGCTGGCGGAATACAGGAGTGAGGTAAAATATATCGGTGCAGGAAAGAACGAGTACCGCTATGTGATCCCGCTGGAAGGGTTCAGACTGTGGAGTCCGGAAGAACCCTGGCTGTATGGAGCTGTGGCCAGTCTGCGGGGAGAGACGGGAGTCAGCCGCAAGACAGAGACGGTAGGGATCAAGAAGTTTGTCAGCGATGGGCAGAGTATCCCTAAGGGGAAGTTTTACCTGAACAACAGTCCGGTGGTGCTGCGTGGCGCCAATGAGATGGGACACCTGCAGCAATGTGTTATGAAAAAAGATTTTGACCAGCTCAGGGATGATATCCTCATTGCGAAGATGTGTCATATGAACTACTACAGGGTGACACAACGTCCGGTGCAGAGGGAAATCTATGATTACTTTGATATGCTGGGAATGATGCATCAGTGCGACCTGCCTCTGTTCTCCTTCCTGCGCAGGCCGCAGTTTGCAGAGGCAGTGAAACAATGTATCGAAATGGAACATCTGATCAGGAGTCATGTGTCCTCAGCAATGGTTACTTTTATCAATGAATCCATGTCGATCCGGAAAAATGACGATCCGGATTCTCCTGGCAGCAGGCGCTCTGTCACGAAGGGACACAGGCATCTGCTGCGGGATGAACTGGAAGCCTTTTTTGTGGCGGCCAGACAGGCCATATATACGGAGAATCCGGACCGGGTCATCAAAAATGCAGAAGGAGATTATGAGCCGCCTACCATGGAAGGTATGCCGGATTTCCATTGCTATACCATGTGGTATTCCAACCATGGACAGCCTCTAGGGAAACTGATGAAAGGATATCTTCCGCCCGTGAAGGAAGGATGGAAGATTGGATGCGGGGAGTATGGGGCAGAAGGGCTGGACAGCCTGGAAGTCATGAGGGAGTGTTACCCGGAGGCCTGGCTTAAGCCAGATGCAGAGGGGCACTGGTATCCGGACCGGATCCCAAAGGCACAGATGCATGGCCTGCACGGGGACTGGTTTGCAGAGCAGGATAACCTAAAGGACTGGATCCGGGAGAGCCAGATCCACCAGGCACAGGCTGCCAGACTTATGACAGATGCCTTCCGGAGGAGGGCAGATCTGATCCAGCAGACAGCGATACACCTGCTGATTGATGCATGGCCGGCCGGGTGGATGAAGACACTGGTAGATTGCAGGAGAATTCCCAAAAGGGCCTATTTTGCCTATATGGACAGTCTGATCCAGGTGCGGATGAACTTCAACTGTTCCAGGAAATACGGCTATGCCGGAGAGGAGATTCCTGTGGAAGTCTGGCTGCTCAACGACAGCGGCTGTGACAGGGAACTGGAAGTGACAGTGACCTGGCAGATGGAGATGCCGGGAACGCAGAAACCGGGTGCAGGGATATCCCGGAAAACACCGTCTACAGAGACACCGCAGGAGAACCGGGAGGCTTCAGGGAGACAATGGCAGCAGGCAGGAGTGGCGGCGCAGGAAGCAGCCGGCATGGAATCCGGGCCGGGCCGGATCTGGCAGGGAAAAGGGAGTGTGAAGGCGGCGGACAGCATATGTATGGGTGTGTGGAAGCTGAAGCTTCCACAGGTGACAGAGCCCGTGAAGCTGACGGCCATGGGCTCTGTCAGCGAAGGGGGAGCCTCCACTTTCAGGACTGATGGCAGACTCTATGGGGAGGAGATGCAGATATATGTCTATCCCAGAGTGCAGGAGATGGCCCCTGGCAGAGTGGTACTGCCTGTGCTGACGAAGGAAAATGGGGAGGAACTGGCAAGGGAGATCACTAGGATCACAGGACAAGGCCGCACAGCAGTGCTCTTACTGGGGGAGGACAGGGAAGCTGTCATTACAGTAGAAGAAAGGAGTATCGGCCAGAAAAAGTGCCAGGAGGTATTCTTCGCTGCCGCATCCCCGGATTATGAGAAATATCATCTCTCCATGCTGTATAATGAGAGAGAAGGCTATGTTGACATCCTTGGAAAATATGCAATAGACACGTCTCTTCCAGGCGTACCGAAGGTATATACCTATGCAAGGAACGGTTTCTCTGCACAAGGCGGCGCGAAGGAAAAGCTTCCCTTTGTGGAAGAGTTCCGTATCGGAGCTGGCAGGCTGCTTGTGGTGAGTCTGGAACTGGAGGGACGCAGGGGGGTAAATCCCAACCTGGATGCGCTTCTTCTCGGAATCTAGGATACTATTTCAAGTCTCCTGATCTTTTAGCCGCAGATTCCTGCGGTATACATTGGGCGACTGGTTGAAATATTTTTTGAACTGGCGGTTGAAGTAGGTCTGACTGGAGAAGCCTGCCATATCTGAGATGTCCTTCAGCCGGATGGAATTGTCAGCCATAAGGCCTGCGGCGTATTTCAGGCGGGCCTCATTCAGGTAATCATTGAAATAGTAGCCGGTCTGCTGGTGGAAGATGGAACCCAGGTAAGAGGGATGCATGTCAAGCTGGGAAGCCAGTGTCTTCAGGGAAAGATCCTTGTTGGAGAAGTCGTGGATCATCTCAATGATGCGTTTTACATACTGGTGGGTTGCAGCGGCGCTCTTCCCGGCTTCCTCCAGCATCAGGCGAACAGCGCAACAAAGCTCTCTCAGATAGGAGAGAATGCCACACATATCCTGTTTGTCACAGACGACCCCGCCGACAAGCCTGGCGATCAATTCCTCATCGGGTCCCATGGGAATCAGGCTGATACACCAGTTGGAAACGGCCAGTTCCAGCGAGATCTGCTTTTCCGGGGAGATACGGTTCATGATAGCCTCAATGCCAGCCAGGTAGGCCTCTACGGTGGTTTCGCCCAGATCCTGTTCGATCATCTGCTGATCCCTTAAGGGGAACAGGAAGTTACGGCATACCACAAAGTCTACAGGGGTGTAGCGCAGACAGGCATATTTTCTGACCTCATGGTAGCTGCTGCACACATCCGCATAATTGTCCACCGTGCTGCCTACAGATACGAAGAAGGGAAAGGTAATGATAGGACGCAGTCTGTTGATCCTGTTCTGGAAATGGAAGACATTGAAGCTGCGGCCTATACTGCTTAAGATACAGACGAAGCAGGAGGGTGTCTCAAAGTAAAAATGGGCGCTGTAATTGCCCACAAACAGGGAGAGCAGGGCATCGAACAGTTCCGGCATCCGTCCGGAGGCAGCCCCCACTGTGGCGAACAGGATGACAGTGTAATTGTCTAAATGCAGGTTGACACCCAGCATGGAGGCCCTGGTGAGGAATTCTTCCTCGCTTAGGGTTCCCTTGCACCAGTTTTCCACAAAGTTACTCCGGAAGGTCAGCATGGCAGGACCAAAATTCTCTGTTATTTTGCTGCGGTTCTCCAGGTGATTTACAATGAGACTTAAGGATTCAGACAATTCTTCGGGATCCAGGGGTTTCAGCAGATAATTTTCCGCGCCGCCCTGCATGGCAGAGCGCACGAAATCGAATGTGTCATAGGCAGAGAGGGCCAGGATGGATACGGAAGGATTGATCTGCCTGGCCTCCCGGATCAGTTCGATTCCGGACATCTGGGGCATGGAGATATCCGTCAGCAGAAGGTGGGCCGGGTGATTCTTCATATAGGCCAGGGCGTCCAGAGGGCTGGTGGTAGCCAGCACAATCTCCATATTGAATCCAAACCAGTCGATTGCTTTCTGTAAATCATCCAATACAAAGTCTTCATCGTCCACACAGATTACCTGGTACATAGGGCACTCCCTTCTTCTTTTCGTATATTATGATATAGTTCCGATCTATAGGTATCCATTAGATGTTTCAAAAGACAGTTGGTTAAAAGAACTGCCCTGCTTTTTCATCATATCCAAGGGAAAGGGGAAAGTCAAGACAGGGACAGGAGAAGTGTGGCGTCTGTTTTTTTCCTTATGTTGAATTAGTGAAAAAATATGGGATGTTTTCAAAAGTTTACAGAAAACAAGAGGGTATAATGAAAGAAATATAGTGAAAAAGCGCAATGAAAAAAATACAGTGAAAGAAATACCTGGTTTGAAAGGAAACATTTCAGAGGAAACGTAACAATGTTTATTGGTATGCGTGTAGGGGGATCAATATGGAAAACGAATGGAAGGTACTTGGGGCAGAACTGGCAGGCAGGAAGATACCATCAATAGGTCTGCCAGACGGGGAAGAGGCAAGGAAGGCACGCATCGGGGCAATCCGGAATCTTCTATGCCGGGAACTGTACGGCTTTGCACCCGCATTTCCCTTGAAGGTGGAAGGGGTGGAGAGAAAGCGGGATCCTGATGGATATGGTGGAAAAGCCATGATACTCCGGCTGGAGATACAGGTTACATCGCCTTTCGCCTACACTTCCTTTCCGGCCTGTGTGGCATTGCCGAAGGGGGTGGAGAGGCCGCCGTTATTCCTGGCTTTTGCTTTTACTGAGGCCATAGCGGATGGTATGGGTGAGGAGCTGATTGACAATGGGTATGCCGTGGCCAGTCTGTATTATGAGGCAGTGGCGCCAGATAAAGACGACAAGTTCCAAAATGGTGCAGGAAACTTTTGCAGGAGAAATCCCTACGATGCCTGGGGCAAGATTGCCATATGGGCCTGGGCAGGCTCCAGGCTTCTGGATGTATGCCTGGAGAAGGGACTGGCAGATCCCGGACGGCTGGCTGTGGTGGGACATTCCAGGCTTGGAAAGACGGCGCTCTGGGCGGGAGCCATGGATGAGAGATTTACCTTGACGATCAGCAATGATTCCGGCTGCGGGGGCATTGCCCTGTACCGGGGGAAGGCGGGGGAACAGTTGGAAGACCTTGGCAGATGGGCGCCATACTGGTTCTGCGGCAACCGGATGCACCATGAAGGAAGGACAGCGGAAATGCCCTTCGATGCCCACTTTCTGGCGGCGCTGATTGCGCCCAGGCATCTCTATGTGGCCAGCGCATCCCGGGATGACTGGGCGGATCCCAGGTCAGAATTCCTGTGTTGTGTGGCGGCCTCGGAAGCCTATGGGGCCTATGGGTTAAAGGGGCTGGTCTGCCCGGACAGGTATCCGAAGCCGGGGGAGGTATTCCCGGAGGGAAGAATCGGCTATTATCTGCGGGAGGGAACCCATCATCTGGGCAGGGAGGACTGGCACCGCTTTATGGAATACCGCAGCAGGCATACTATCTGAAGACAGGAAGGAGCGTATTCATGGAGTATCTGTATGAGACAGTGAGTGGCAGCTTTACGCCGGACTTTGATTCCTTGTACCACTTTTCCTGTCCGGAATGGTTTCGCAATGCCAAATTTGGCATCTGGTCCCACTGGGGTCCCCAGTCTGTGCCCATGTATGGCGACTGGTATGCGCGGAACATGTACCTGGAGGGTTCTGCCCAGTACCTGTACCACCTTAGGACTTACGGGCATCCTTCGGAAGTGGGATACAAGGACATTATACAGCGTTGGAAGGCTGAGAACTTCAAACCGGAGGAACTGATGAAACGGTACAGGAAGGCCGGGGCCAGGTATTTTGTGGCCCAGGCCATGCACCATGACCATTTTTTCAACTATGATTCGGCAAGGTTTCCCTATAACAGTGTAAAATACGGGCCCCACAAAGATATCGTGGGACTTTGGAGAGAGGCGGCCCTGGGGGAAGGCATGGTGTTCGGCTTAAGCGAGCACCATGGAGCCAGTTTCGAATGGTTCAATACCAACAAGCTTTGTGACCAGAAAGGACCTTATGCAGGTATTCCCTATGATGGGCATGACCCAGAATGGCAGGCATTCTACCATGACAATGCCCATACAGTGGAGCCGGGGTATGTGAGGCATCATTACACCTGGGATGAGCGCTGGTATCCTGTTTGGTATGAAGATATCCGGGAAGTGGTGGACAAGTATAAGCCGGATCTTCTGTATTCGGACGGCGCACTGCCCTTTTACCGCAATTACGCGGACACCACAGACCCCACCTGGCAGCCGGGACTTTCCATGGCAGCCCATCTGTACAATTCCAGTGAGGCAAGATATGGAGCCAACCGGGCAGTATATCTCCACAAGGACAAGCGGGAGGCATACCACCGCATCGGCGTCCTGGATTTTGAACGCAGCACGGACAAGGAGATCAGGGAGCGTCCCTGGCAGACGGACACCTGTCTGGGAAACTGGTTTTACGATGTGAGGGCGGTCTACAAAACAGCCAGGCAGGTCACAGATCTGTTGGTGGATGTGGTGTCGAAAAACGGGAATCTGCTGCTGAACATTCCCCAGAAGCCGGATGGTACGCTGGATCGGGAGTGCAGCTTTATCCTGGATGGTATCAGCCGCTTTATGGCAGTCAACGGCGAGGGGATCCATGACACCAGGCCCTACGTGGTAAGCGGGGAGGGCGTCACAGGGATGGAGGCCGAGGAAGGGACAGAATGGACTCCTTTTGATGTGCGGTATACCAGAAAGGGAAACACAGTCTATGCTTTTCTCATGGGACATCCCCATGTGGCGGTGCTGCATTGCCTGCGCGATGTATCCCTGGTGCGAGAAGTCAGTCTGCTGGGATATGGGAAACTGGACTTTTCCACGGACATGGGGATCCTGTCGGCAGCCCTGCCCGAGAGGTATGAACCGGAGGGAGCCAGGTGTCTGCGGATTGTGTTCTAGCGTACTGGCCGGGCGGTTCTTGAATTAATGAAAAAAAGTAGAATGATTTCAATTCAACCTGTCTTTGGGCAAAGCTATAATGAGAATGTAATACGAAAAGAGACCACAAAAGGAGCGAGCGGATATGTCAAAGAAAGCTGTGTATAAGCCTGCAAAAAAGCAGTTGAGAAAGCGGTTATATGAGTACCGATGGGTATATGTCCTGGGAATTCCCGGGCTGACCATGATGTTCCTGTTCCATTATCTGCCTATGAAAGGACTGCTCATGGCTTTCCAGGACTATAATCCCCACCTGGGCATTCTGGGAAGTCCATGGGTTGGATTCAAGCATTTCCAGACCTTGTTTCACGATGCGAAGTTCTACGCCATGCTGCGCAATACCCTGGTGATCAGCGGGCTGAGCCTTCTGACTTTTCCGGCTCCCATCATCCTGGCGCTGGTCTTGAATGAAGTGCGTAACAGCGGGTTCAAGAAGCTGATCCAGACAGCCGTGTATCTGCCCCATTTCCTGTCCTGGACAATTGTAGTCAGCCTGACATTTTTCCTGCTGTCCACAGAGCAGGGTCTGGTGAATAAAATCGCCATGGCCATGGGAAAGGAGCCTACGGCTTATCTGTTCAGTACATCGGCCATCTATCCTATCATTATCCTGCAGGGGATGTGGAAAGAGATCGGATGGGGATCCATAGTGTATCTGGCGGCCATCTCCGGGGTGGACCAGTCCCTGTATGAGGCAGCGAAGATGGACGGGGCCAGCAGATTCCAGTGCATGATGAAAATTACGCTTCCCAGCATCATGCCTACGGTGGTAGTCATGCTGATCATGAGGATGGGTTCCATCATCTCCGTAGGTTTTGAACAGGTATTCCTGATGAACAATGCCATGGTGAAGAGACAGTTGGAAGTGTTCGAGGTATACATATACAACAATGGAATCGCCAGCGGGAGTACACAGTACTCCTACACAACGGCCATTGGCATGTTCAAGTCGGTAGTCAATACGACTATGGTAATTTTTGCCAATTGGCTTACTAACCGTAAGGGTTATGAAGGAATCATGTAAAATGGAGGATGGCAAGATGGCGAAAACAGGTCTGGACAAAAAGAAAATGGGCATGAAAGCAAAGGAAAATATCTACCAGTCGATTCTCTGGGTGATCCTGCTGCTTCTGGCGGCCACCATGGTGCTGCCCTTCCTGTATGTGGTGGTAGTGTCTTTTACGGATGCCACAGTGTATAGTGCCGGAAGCTTCTACCTCTGGCCCAGGAAGTGGTCTGTAGAGGCTTATAAACTGATCTTAAGCGGTGCAGGATTTTTGAATTCCCTGAAGACAACCGTATTTATCACGGCCATAGGCACGCCGATGAGTGTCATCATGAATGCCTGTGTGGCATATATGCTTTCCAAGCCCATTCCCGGCAAAAGGTTCTTCAACAAATATGTGACGTTTACCATGCTGTTTGGGGCAGGCATGATGCCGGCTTTTATGAATATCCGGAACCTGGGGCTGATAGACAATTATTTTGCCATGATTCTGCCAGGAACCTGCGGAGCCTGGAATATCATGGTGATGCGTTCCTTCTTCCAGTCCCTTCCCTACGAACTGGAAGAGTCGGCTAAAATGGATGGATGTGGACAGGTGCGGTCCTTTGCGGTCATCGTGCTGCCCCTGTCGAAGGCCATGCTGGCGACTATGACGCTGTTCTCCTTCGTGGGATACTGGAATACTTATTTCAGTTCTGTGATGTATATGACGTCTTCGGCAAAATCCACCCTCCAGGTATATCTACAGAAGGTAGTACTCTCTTCCAACATTTCAGAACTGGTGGATCTGTCAAATGAACTGGCCAATACAGTACCCCAGGAGGTCATGCGTATGGCAGCAGTGGTAGTGGTGGTTTTCCCTGTGCTGATCATATACCCGTTCCTGCAGAAATATTTTGCATCGGGAATGCTGGTAGGGGCGGTGAAGGGTTAAACATAAAGAAAAGAACAGAAAGAAAAACAGGAGGAAAGGCAATGAAGAAAAAGGCAATGGCACTTATGCTGGTATCGGCGATGACAGTAGCGATGCTTGGCGGCTGCGGGAACCAGGACGATGGATCTGGACAGTCATCGCCAGACAATGCGGTATCTTCCGGTTCGGGGAGCAACTCAGAGGACTCTGCTGCCCCTTCGGGAGAGACAGGCAAGGAGAGAATGACCATATCTGTGATGGGTATCGACTGGGGATATGGACCCAGCGCAGGCAGCGAGATGGAACAATACTGGGAGGATCTGTTTGATGTGAACCTGGAGATCGAGTGGGTGAGCTATAATGATTATACCCAGAAGCTGAATACGCTGATTGCATCCGGCAGCCAGCCAGATGTGGTCCAGGTCGGGGCGGTGAATGACAAATTTTATTATCCTATTTTCACACAGGCCATTGATGCAGGACAGTTCGTGGATTTGACGCCATATATATTTGAGGGGGACAATGCCCTGGTGAAGACCAATGCGGTGATGAAGAACTGGAGTGACAGCTTCTGGGATCAGACCAGATATGCAGGGGGCATCTATATCCTGCCCAGGAGTAAATGTGAGGAGGCCAAATCATCCGGTATCGAGGTCAGAAAAGATCTGATGGAGAAGTATGGATATGAGGAAGAACCTACTACCATGGAAGAACTCAAGGACTGGCTGATCGGGTTATCCAGGGCGGCGACAGAGGGAGAAGGCCAGAAGGTGTATGCCCTTGACTTCTATGGAGACAGCTTTGTGACTGGACGCACCAAGGCCCTTGCAGTGGCATTTACCGGACAGTCCGACTGGGGTATCGATGAAAACGGCGAGTACCAGTATATGCAGTTCAATGAGAAATTCCTTGATTTCCTGAACTGGATGAAGGAATTGTATGATGCGGATGTGTTAGACCCGGAATTCGCCCTGGGCAATGCGGACACTTCCAAGTTCAAGGCCGGCAATTCTGTGGCCTATGTGAACGAGTGGTACAATTTCAACCAGTCTGCTGACAAGACCAGCAATAAGATATTCGACAGCAACACGCCGGATACCTATGCAGCCTGGGAACTGATGCCCGTACAGGGGCCGGAAGCCATCACCATTGTGCCCAATGTGACGGATGTGGATTCCTGTATCGCGATCAGCGCAAAATGCTCCGAGGAGAAAATCCAGAAGATCCTACAGGTGTTCAATGGCACGGAAGAGGCCTATCCTGGTTATGATGTATTGATGTCAGACGATGTGGAGGGAATCCACTATAAACTGCTGGAGGACGGCACGAAGGATACTTCTGACGAGACCATGAAGCAGAAGCGCACAGAAGGCTATGTAGGCGCATGGAACCAGATTTTCCTAAAGGTCGATTCGGATCAGATTACTTCCAAATTCATGAGGGACGGCGCCAAGAGGGCCAGCGATGAGAACATCCAGAGGGCAAAGGATGTCAAGGAGGTACTGGTAAATTACCTGAAGGAGACCGGCTTGAAGAATGAGGCAGCCAATTTACAGTCGGCAACTTATGATAATCAGTGGGGTATCCTGACAGACGATGTGAATACCATGTGTACCCAGTACGTGATGGGGCAGATTACGGAGGCCCAGTGGAAGGAATTTGTGCAGGGCATCGTGGATTCTGCGGACTATAAGGCCATCCAGGCAGAATTCAAGGAAGCGGCGGGCAAATAAGGGAAGACTGGACAGCCAGCATCGGGCAGCAGAAGAAGACAAAAGACCGGGGAGTTCCCCGGTCTTTTTGCAGACAGGACGCCAGAATAGATCCTGGCAGCTATTCATCTCCTGATGCAGGAGATATGGCATTCTGCAATTTCTCCGTGAGCTGCTCCGGCAGTAGGGGAGGGATCTGGAAGGAGACCAAGAAGCCGGAACCATCCCTTCCCGGGGAGAGCTTTAAGGAGGCGGACTCGCCGAAGGTCAGTTTCAGACGGCTGTTTACATTGGATAGGGCGAAGCCGTTTGTCTCTGTCCCAGTGAGAACGGGCTGCTGTAGTTTTTCCGAGAGGTATGTAAATTTTTCCGGGAGAAGGGCAGCGCCATTGTTCTCAATGGTAAAGAGGAGCCGCACATCCTCCCCCTGGCGGCTGGCACAGATGGAGATCAAGATCAGATTGCCTGTGCTGCTGGGGGAGAAGCCGTGTACGAAACAATTCTCGATCAGGGGCTGTAAGATATTCTTGGGAATGCCATATTTGCGCAGGGAATTTTCCACATCGAACTCGTAGTCACAGTCTGCAAACCGATAGGAGTAGAGATTGACCAGGTTCTCTGCCTGGGCGCATTCCTCGCCGATGGAGATGAACAGATCCCGTTTGGTCTGATAGCGGTACATTTTGGATAACAGGAGCAGCATCTGGGTGGCATCCTCGTTTTTTCCCTGTAGGATCTGGACACGGATCTGTTCCAGGGCGTTGTAGAGAAAATGAGGATTGATACTGGTCTGCATAGCATAGAGTTCCGCTTTCCGCTGGGATATCTCAAACAGATAGGTATTCTCTATGTTACGCTGCAGTTCATCGCACATATGGTTAAAGCTTTGGATAATGCTGGTAAATTCATCGTTGCTCCTGGGGACTGGCATCCGGTAGGACAGGTTGTTGTGGCCTACCAATGCCATACCTTGACGGATGTTGTTCACGCGGTGATTGGCGGAACGCAGGACAACGGAATACAGCAGGATGCAGCTTAGGGCGATTCCGATGCCCACCAGCAGGAGGATGTTCTGCAGGTAGGAAGTTTTCAGGGAAGACTCCGGAAACTGGTAGGTAACGCTGTACTGGTATTTGGGGTGGATCAAGGTGGAGATATAATATTTTTTGCCGCTGATCATGACAGGAATCCGGTTCTTCTCCACAATGGTCACAGGTTCCCCGCCGGGGCTGCCATCTGAAGAGTAGAGAAGCTCCCCGGCAGAATTGCGGATGGAGAACAGAGCGGTGTCTGTCAGGCCGGACTCATTGAGGGCACTGGTAAATTCATCGGCAGAATACAATACAATCAGATATCCCAGGTTGGAG
This sequence comes from uncultured Acetatifactor sp., assembly GCA_910586215.1. Taxonomy (GTDB): domain Bacteria; phylum Bacillota; class Clostridia; order Lachnospirales; family Lachnospiraceae; genus Acetatifactor. The sequence continues at coordinate 26,988 of CAJUGH010000029.1, forward strand.
ACGGTATCCTCGCCGGACCGGAAAATAGTACCGCTTAGTCCATACAGATGCTCGGCTGGCTTTTCAAGGGCGCTGCTTAAATTGCAGATCTGGTCATCCGTCAGAAGCTGAAGCTTGTAGGGAGTGAACCGGAAGATAGTTCTGGTCAATTTGATTGGCATTAACGTGCCATATCTGATATCATACTGGTAGAGCAGTCCGCTGCGTGTCAGAAGAAGCAGTCCGCAGCAATAGTGGTCGGCACTACAGAGACTGTGGAGGGTGCTAAGAAGCGTTTCGCTTGCCTCGGCGGAAATGTCACCATTGGGGGAGCGATATAGTTCACAGAGGGCATCATAGGCATCGGAATTATTGAAAATAGGGAAAAAGAAGTCTGAGAAAGCCGTCACCCTGGCGGAGAGTGTCCCGGAAAGGGTGGTGATTGCAACATCATAATCACTGAGCCTGGAGGAAAGCTCCTGCTGTCTGATGAGGAGCTGGCAGACATAGAGCAGGGTGCTGGTGACAAAAAAGACCAGCAGGGTGCATACCAGGATAATATTGGCAAAATAACTTTTAGTTACTTTACAGAGCATAGCGGGATACCTCCAGATCCAGGATAGAGACAAGGCCATTTTATCACGGGGCTTCCGAAAAAGCAATCAGCATGGCCGGACTGTCCTGGCAGTTAACAGGAATACGCGGATGGAGTAAATGATATGGACAGGGTTAGGAAGAAAATGTGGGGGGTTGTGCTGACTGCCAGTATATTGGCAGCAGGATGTGGAACAGAACAGGAAGAGATTCCGGAAGGAACGGGGGAAGGCTGTACAGTCTCTGTATTTGTACAGCAGGCGGATGCTTCCGCAAACATCTGGAAGGGATGGGGGGCTTCAGCCCTGTACGAAGATACAGGGATCACAGTGGAATTCTATTCCGGGGGAAAGCAGACAGAAAATAAGCTGAGACAGTACATGGCTTCCGGTGCAGTGCCGGATCTGATACAATTCCAGAATCTGAACCAGGCAAAGCTGTACATGGATGGAGGACTTCTGCTTCCGCTGGATGCGTACCGGAGTTACCTTCCTGCGCTCTTTGAGGGGGACACATACAAAGCGGCGCTGGAGTATGCAGCGGACAGTCTGTGCAATGGGGAGGGGGTATGCCTTGTGCCGGTGTCTGTGGGGGCGCCGTGTAAGGGGGATGGGGAGTCTGTAGCTATGCTCCAGTGGACGGCCTATCACAGGGTGGGGGAACCTGGGATCGGGACACTGGAGGACTATCTGGATGTAGTGGAACAGATGCTGAAAGAGAAGCCCCTTAGCAATACAGGGGAGCGTATGTATGGCTTTTCCATCTATCAGGGGGACAATGGGATCAGCACACATATTGCTGCCTGGGCCGCAATGTATGGCATTGACCTGTCCAATGTGTCACCCTTGATGGAAGTGCATGTGGAGACAGGCCAGATAGCCCCGGCTCTTGCGGAAGACAGCTTTTATAAGAGGGTGCTGCATTTCTATTTTGAGGCAAATCAGAGGGGGCTGCTGGACAGCGATTCCCGCACCCAGACATACAATAGCCTGGAGCGGAAGATACGGTCGGGCAGAGTGTTATTTACCAGGGAAAAGGAGCTGGCCAGGAGCTATAATGACCTGCTGGAAAGCTTTGGGGAAGTGGCTGGTACCACAGACGGTTATGTGACAATTGCGGCAGAGGATATGTCGATCCTGACAGAAAGCCGAAGACCGGTGGGGAGAAACTGTTATTGGGCAGTCTACAGGAATTCTTCCCATGTAGAGGAGACATGCAGGCTGTTAAACTGGCTCTATGAGGAGGAAAACCAGTTCCTGCTGTACAATGGTCCCCAGGGGGTATTGTGGGAATACGATGAAGCGGGATATCCGTATGTGACAGAGAGCGGAAGAAAGCTGCTGGAGGGCAGCCCGGTACAGCTTCCCGGGTACCAGGGAACCCTGGAGGATGGAACAGCACCTTTTGGATATATGGGACTTACCGGAGCCACCCGGATCCAGGGAGGCTATCCATTGTCATACCGTTATTGGGACAGTTTCCGGGAGGGCAGATATACCAGTCTGGACAGAAAAATGCAGGAATGCTATGGGGCAGAGTCAGTGGAAGCCTATCTGGAAGAGGAGAACCTGTTGGTGGAGGAAAACCCGGCAGTCTATATGGTGCGGGCCATTCCGGAGGATATGGAGAGAAAGCAGGAGAGAATCAAGGAGAGGATGGAGCAGATGGCCTGGGACATGATATATGCGGAGAATGAGGAGACATTTGAGAAACTCTGGGACAGCCTTGTGGAGGAAGCCGGACTCCTGGGCAGCGGGCAGATAGAAGACTTTTATGAAAGAGAGTGGGAGAAAGCACTGACGGCTGCTGCGGCTTATTAGGGATGCACCCCTCGGCAAAGCCGTAAAAAGTAACCGGGTTTGCGAGAGAATAGTTGGAGTTGACTGGATCTGCCTGGCAATTTATAATGGAAGCAGCGTAGCTGTAGAGTTTATGGCATAAAAAGGGGACTGACAGGCACAAGGTGGGACATGGACGTAAGCTTTCCGGCGGTACAAAACAGGGGTGGAGGATGCGTGTGTGAAGAAGTATAACAATTTTGATCTGCATTTTCATTTCGGTCTGAAACATGGGAAAATAGATTTTCTGCATGCTGCATATGTCCATCCGCTGAAGCAGGATCTGGTGCAGGAATTCCAGGAGGATTTTAGGAAGGACGACAATGTAAAGGCGGCGATTGTGTTTGGCAGCGGGGTGGAATTCCGATGTAACAGTTACAGTGACCTGGATCTGTGTATTGAGCGTTATGACACAAAAAAGGCATTTCATTACCAGGCGGCTGGGCTGGGAGAGGCGGTGGATATCCTCTATGCTGACAGCATCGGGGAGCGGCTGCAGAAAGAGATTGCGGAAAAAGGGATTGTGGTCTACGACAGGGAGGGGTGTTATGTGTGACATTAGATTTTTTAGGCGGGCTTACCTGGACTACAGGGCGGCAGAGAATTTGTGGAAAATACCAGTAAATGATGAGGCCTATATGAATGCAGTGGCATATCATCTGCAGCAGGCGGTAGAAAAGACTTTAAAAGCATTTCTGGAATGCGTGGGCGTCACGGTGCCGAATACACATGATATTGACAAACTGGTGCGCATGTCCAGAGATAATGGATCACGGGTGGTGCTGACGCAGTGGCTGAAGGATAAGACAGATATGCTGACCCGCTGGGAGACGGATACGCGGTATGACATGGATTATTGTGTGGAAAAAGAGAAAGTGGAAAATGGACTGGCAGAGGTGAAACGTTTTCTGGAGGGGAACGGATTGCAGGAAGAGCTTAGGGACGAGTTGAAAATGCCCGGGGTAAAAGAGAAGCTGGCAGAACATTTTCCCAGATCGTACCATCCAGACAGTGACTTTGAGTGGAACTGTCTGTACCAGATTTTTTACAGGAGGATGGAAGGATAAGCAGAAGGTAAAAATAGGAGAAGCAGAGTGCATAAAGAATATAAAAAACAGGAGGAGCAGACACATGCCAGACACAACTAAAAAATTACAAAGCCGTAAGGAGGTTCCCCAGGAACTGACCTGGGATCTGTCCTTGATCTATGCCACCGAGGAGGAGATGTACCAGGACGCGGAAAAGATGGAGAAGCTGGCCCGGGACATTGCAGATACCTACCGGGGAAAGCTGGATACACCAGAGGCCATAGATGCCTGTCTGACAGCGTACCGCAAGGTGTGGGAGCTGATGACGCTGACAGGGAATTACTGCAGTCTGGCAGTGGAGGTGGACTATTATGACAGCCATAACCAGGAGCGCAACGGACGCATAGGCCGGCGTATGTCGGAGATGAGCAGTCTCTTAAGCTTCGTGGACAGCGAGATCATGGACCAGGAGGAAAGTGTCATCCGGGAGGCCATGGGCTATGGGAATGGCAACAGGGGGTATCTGGAGGATCTGCTCCGGAATAAGGCTCACCGCCTCCACCCGGAGGCAGAGCGGGTGATGGCAGCCCTGTCCCGGTCCCTGGATGCCCCCTATGAGATCTACAATGCCGCCAAGCTGGCTGACATGAAATTCCAGGATTTTGAGGCAGACGGAGAAAAATTTCCCCTGGGGTATTCCCTGTTTGAGGACAATTACGAGTATGATGCCCGCACGGAAGTGCGCAGGGCGGCCTTCCAGGCTTTTTCCAAAAAAATCGCAGAGTATGAGAATGTGACGGCCGCAGCATACAATGCTGCCCTTCAGACGGAGAAGACCCTGGCGGATCTGCGCGGATTTGACAGTGTGTACGACAGCCTGTTGTTCTCCCAGAAGGTAGGGCAGGACATGTACCACCGCCAGATCGACTTGATTATGGAAAAGCTGGCTCCCCACATGCGCAAATATGCAAGGCTGCTCAGGAAGGTGCACCATCTGGACAAAATGACTTATGCGGATCTGAAGCTGCCCCTGGATCCCGAATACGACCCTTCTGTCACCATAGAGGAGTCCAGGGCGTACATTGAAAAGGGGCTTGCCATCCTGGGGGAGAATTATGTGGAGATGGTGCGCACAGCCTACCGGGAGCGGTGGGTGGATTTCGCCAGGAATGCGGGAAAGTCCACAGGCGGCTTCTGTGCCAGTCCCTATGGAAGGAATTCTTTCATTCTGCTGAACTGGAATGACAAGATGTCGGATGTGTTCACCCTGGCCCATGAGCTTGGGCATGCCGGGCATTTCAAGGCCTGCAACAGCGCCCAGAATCTGTTTGATACGGATGTGTCCACCTATTTTGTGGAGGCTCCCTCTACCATGAACGAACTATTGATGGCCCATTATCTGTTGAAGACTAGTGATGACAAGCGCTTCCGCCGCTGGGTGCTCACCAGCATGGTAGGGCATACCTATTACCATAATTTTGTGACCCATCTGCTGGAGGCAGCCTACCAGCGGGAGGTGTACCGGATCATTGAGGGAGGCGGCAGTGTCCAGGCGGAGACCTTGAACGGGATCATGCGCAATACCCTGGAAAAATTCTGGGGGGAGGATGTGGAGATCACGGAAGGGGCAGAGCATACCTGGATGCGCCAGCCCCACTATTACATGGGTCTGTACTCCTATACCTACAGTGCCGGGCTGACCATAGCCACCCAGATGTGCAAGCGCATCGAGAAGGAGGGAGAAGGGGCCATAGAGGACTGGAAGAAAGTGCTGGCGGCAGGCAGTACCGGCACGCCGGTGGAACTGGCGGCTATGGCAGGAATCGACATTACTACAGACGGGCCGCTTCTGGATACCATAGAGACCATCGGGGGAATGATTGACGAGATCTGCCAGTTGACAGAGGAGCTGGGATAAAACATGTATTCATTGGTGATTGCAGAAGATGAATTTACCACCAGGCGGGGACTTGTGAACATGGTCCAGTGGAGAGAGCTTGGCTTCCAGGTGGACGGGGAATTTTCCGATGGGAGGGAATTGCTGGATTACCTGAAGGGCAATACGCCGGATGTGATCCTGACAGATATCCGGATGACCCAGGTGGGCGGTATGGAAATTGCCAGGTTTGTGGCACAGCAGAACCTTCCCGTCCAGGTGGTATTCCTGTCTGGCCATAAGGAATTTGCCTTGGCCCAGGAGGCTGTGACACATCATGTGTATCACTATCTGCTGAAGCCGGTTGACCTGTCCAGGCTGCGGGATGTGTTCCGCAGCCTGAAGGAAAAGCTGGACCAGATGAGCCGCAGGGAGGAACTGGTCCAGGACCGCCTGGAGCATTATAACCGTCTGGTTGATTATGAGAGGCAACAGTTTGTGACAGACGCCTATTTTGGATCGCTGGCCCATCCGGAACAGATGGCCAGGAGACTACGGCTTCTGGGAGCTGGAGACCAGGCAGGGGATATCCGTCTCTTCCTGGTGAAGCTGGTGCTGGAGAAGGATTCCCAGTACCAGGATTTTCTGGACAATTATGGCACACAGGAGTTACAGGAACAACTGCTCCATGTGCTGGCATATTTTGACCGGAACCTGGAGTACTATCCCATCACCTGGGGCAGCACAAAAGAGGGGGAAATGTCCCTGCTGGGAGTCTTCTGGGAGACGAAAGCCGGTGAGACGGACAGATACCAGCCCTGTCGGCTGCGGGAGGCTGTCTACGACCTGCTGGCCATCCGGGCCAGGGTGGAGCAGTTCCTGCATCTGGATGCCCCGGAGGATCTGGTACGCTGTACGAAACAGGTGGGAATGGAGGAATCTGCGGGGCATCTGATGGAGGAGGGGAGTACCTACAGCTTATCCAGGACCAGAACAGGCTGCTGTGTACCTATCTGTGCCAGAATGACCTGGAACAGGGGATGGAACTGGTGGAGGCTTTGTGTAGTAACTATCTGAAGGGCGGGAGTGCTTTTGCGGTGAGGTACTGTATCTACACAGTGATGAAGCTGCTGGAGGAGGCTGGATGCCGGGATCTGACAGAGTGGAACCAGTTGTATGCCAGGTGTATGGATTCCCTGCCGCCAGCCAGGCCGCAGGAACTGCCTGGCTGGCTGGAGCACAGTGTGGCAGTGCTGTTTGACTATAGGGGAAGGCAGACCGCTGGCCGACAGGACACCAGCATTGAGAAGGTGATGGGAAAGTCCCCTGGTGACTACCGGGCAGGAGAGAGATGAACAGCAGGAATAAGGAACAGGGTTTTCTATACAGGATACAGAACAGGCAGTTTCGGAGACTTTTTCTCAAAAACTGGCTGCAGGTGTTTCTATGCGTGACGCTGCCCCTGGGGCTGTGTGTGGCGGCTATCCAGTATTTTTCCAGGAAAAGCCTGTTCCAGGAGGTAGATGCCGCGGCACAGCGGAGCACCCGCAATACCATGGCCACCTTGAATGTATTGTTCGAGGAAGTGCAGGACAGCCTGGAGAAGAAGGTGATGGATGGGAACGTCAGCGCCTTTCTGGGCATGGAGCGCACGGAGCCCAGGACATATGAGTACGTGGCAGCCGTGAATGAAGCGCTAAAACTGATTGATGCGGACTACCGTGATAATCTGTACGATTCCGTGGATATCTACTCCCAGGCAGGAGAGTATGTGATATCCGCTTCCCACCGGGCACAGGCCTACCAGGGATTTGAGGATAAGAGCCTGGTGGAGGCATTCTGGCGCGGACAGGAGGAATATCCGTCCCAGAATATGTTTGTGGTGCCCCGGATGACTACCGGTACCAGGACCAGGCCTGTCAGAAGAGTGATTACCGTCTATTGGGCGCGGACTGTGGGCAGAGGGAAGAAGGCCTTTGTAGCCGTGAGCATAGACACGGAGAAACTGATCCGCTATATCACCGACAGCTATGACGGCATGCAGGGGGCTTACTTGATCGTGGATCGGGATAACCGGGTAATACTGGACACCACGGGACAGCGGAATGACCAGATAGTGGAGCTGCCGGAAGATGCCGGTATCCAGGCTGCGACAGCGCAGGTGGAAGGCCGGATATGCGGATATTCTGGATGCCCATGGACAGGTTTGGCTGGAAGTGTATCCAGATCGTGCCCATGCGGGAATTCCAGCAGAGCAATATCCAGCTGGGCAGGTGGGTCCTCTTGATTTTCCTGCTTGGCATGTCCGCTGCGGTATTTCTCTCTTACAGCACTACCAACAAGCTATTTGGGCCCATAGAAGCCATCCTCCAGCTTCTGGAAGACCCAACCGGACAGGTGCTGACCGGGGACCAGGACGGGGAGATCCAGTATATGCTGGTGTCCATCCTGGAACTGTTCCAGAAGAACATGACTTTGGAGCAGGAGATGGTGGAACGTGTGGTGGCGCTTCGGGGTGCCAGGGCCAAGGCACTGCAGGAGCAAATGACGCCCCATTTCCTAAACAATGTGCTGCAGGCCATCAACTGGACAGCTATTGGGGAGACTGGCCGGGAGGACAGTGTCACCAGCAAGTCTATTATACTGCTGGCAGATATCTTAAGTGCCGGGAAAGAGCAGAAGACCAATATTACCACGGTGACGGATGAGATCGCATACACGAAAAAATTTGTGGAGCTGGAATGCCTGCGTTTCGGGCCGGGGATCCACTGTTTCTACCAGGTTGCCCCGGCGGCGGAGGGCATGCCCATTCCCTGTATCTCCCTGCAGACCCTGGTGGAGAATGCCATCAGTCATGGGCTGCAGCCAAGAGGGGGAACTGGCAATATCTATGTGAATATCAGTGACAATGCCCAGGGAGGCGTGGATATCTGCGTGGAGGATGATGGCGTGGGAATGGAGCAGGAGGTAATAGACAGGATCTATTCCATGCTGGAGAATGAATACATCTACGTAGGGGAACATCTGGGCATGATCAATCTCTTTCAGCGTTTTCGGCTGATCTATGGTGAGAAGTGCCAGTTCCATCTGGGACGGGGCGTCCATGGGGGCGCCAGGGTGGAGATCAGAACGCCCAGGCTGCCAGAGCTGTGGGCGGCGCGGAAGGTATAAAATGGAAGGTATAAAATAAAAGCATATAACATTAAGAAGATTTTCCAGGACCGGGCATAAAGCGCGGGAGCCATAAAAGGCTCCCGCGCTTTGCCTTTGTGTGAGATACCGGCTGGCGTCTGTAAAAGGCTGTGTACACATAAAAAGTAGAAATAGCAGGAAGAAGGTAAAAATAGATAGATGGAAATGTCTCAAAAGTGTGGAAAAGAGATAAAATTGCAGGATGATTTGCACAAAACAAAGCATAATCCGTGAGATTGTGAAAAAAGCGTGCATAAAGTACAATATTGTTTGTAAGAAATGACAAATAGCACAGAGAAAGTGGGGAACAACATGACACGGTTCAGACAGAATGTAAAAACACAGGTGCGAAAAGCGCATTTCAAACGTTTCTACTGGCTGTATCTCTTTCTGGTGCCCGGGCTGGTATTTATCTTTCTGTTCAAGCTGCGGCCCATGTATGGACTCCAGATTGCCTTCAAGGATTTTTCCCTGGTCAAAGGGATCTGGGGTTCCGAATGGGTGGGACTCAAACATTTTGACACCCTGTTCCACTCCGTGAATTTCCTGCGGGTGCTGAAGAACTCCATAGTCACCAGCCTGCTGCGGTTGTTCTGGGGATTTCCCTTCCCGGTGATCCTGGCGCTTCTGATGAATGAGATCAGGCGGGAGCGGTACAAGAGAACTCTTCAGACAGTGATGTATCTGCCCCATTTCATCTCCTGGGTCATCGTGATCACCATGGTGACGGCACTGCTCTCCAAGTCCCAGGGCGTTATCAATGATCTGATCGTGATGCTGGGAGGGAGCAAGGTGGATTTCCTCACAAGTCCCAGGTGGTTCCGCACGGTGCTCATCGGCTCCAGCATCTGGAAGGAGGCGGGCTGGGGAACCGTGATCTACATGGCGGCCCTGGCAGGGGTGGATGTGGAGCTCTACGAGGCGGCCATGATTGACGGGGCCAACCGCTGGCAGCGGATGCGGCATATTACCATGCCCTGCATCGTGGGCACTGTCACCATCATGCTGATCATGAACATGGGCAATATCCTGTCAAACGGTTTTGAGCAGATCTGGCTGCTGCAGAATTCGCCAAATAAGGAAGTGGCGGAGGTGCTGGAGACTTACTCCTACCAGGTAGGTATCCGGGAAGGGCGGTTCAGTTTCGCCACGGCCATCGGTTTCTTCCAGTCTGTGGTAGGAATGGTGATGGTGTATGTGTCCAACTTTTTGTCCAGGAGAATGGGAGGGAACGGACTATGGTGACAATGTCAAAGAGAAGAAAATATCATGGCACAAAAGTGAAAGAGAGCCTTCCCGAGCGGATTTTCTGCGTGTGCAATTATATCCTGCTGACACTGATTGCCCTGCTGATGCTCTATCCGATTTTGAATGTGCTGGCAGTTTCTTTTTCCAATTACAATGAATACCTGAAGACACCCTGGATGATCTGGCCCAGGCGGTTTACCACAGAAGCCTACAAGCTGGTGTTCCGGAACCGGTTTTTCTGGAGGAGTTATGGGAATACCATTATTGTTACGGTGAGTGCCACCCTGCTGAGCCTGGGGGTCACGTTGCTCTTCGCCTGGCCCCTGGCGCGCAAAGAACTGAAGGGAAAACCCATACTGATGACCATCCTCATCTTCACCATGATCTTTCATGCGGGGATGGTACCCGGATATATCAATATGAAGGATCTGCATCTGCTGAACACGTTGTGGGTATTGATCCTGCCAGGCGCTTTCAACACCTTCAACTGTGTGATCATGATGAGCTTCTTCCGGGAGCTGCCCTATGAGCTGGTGGAGGCGGCCATGGTGGACGGAGGATCGGAACCTTACATTCTCACCAGGCTGGTGCTGCCCCTGTCCAAGCCGGTGCTGGCCTCTGTCACCCTGTTTTTGGCAGTGGGAAACTGGAATTCCTACTTTGGGGCACAGATCTATATCCAGAACCGGGATCTCTGGCCCCTGGCGCTGACGCTGAAGGAGATACTGGTGTCCGCTTCCACGGCTATCCTGGAGGCGGAATCGGATCCGGGGGCCCTGTCAGCACTGGGAAATGAGATTCAGTCCAAGAGCATCCAGTATGCCACGGTTCTGATATCCACACTGCCCATTATGTGTATCTATCCTTTCCTGCAGAAATATTTTGCGAAGGGTGTTATGGTCGGCTCTGTGAAAGGGTAATCCCCGATGATTCCCAGGGCGAAACTATGAAAAGGAACATAACGAAAGCTGCAAGAAAAAGAAAACAACAAGAAAAGGAGAGAAAGAATGAAAGCAAAGAAAATCACTACGCTGCTGTTGGCGGCCTCCGTACTGGCCATGTCCCTTACCGGATGTGGGAAACCGGCTTCCGGGGAGGAATCTGCTTCCCAGGGCGGGAACGCGCAAGGAGGGACGGAAGCCTCTCAGAAGGAAGAGGGTTCCCAGGGACAGGGGACGGAAGAACCTGTGAAGCTGAAGATTATGCTGCACAATGTGTCAGATGTACCAGAGGGATCCGTTGCAGACCAATGGGCGTCCCAGTTGGAGGAGAAGCTGAACCTGGAGCTGGAGTGGGTGATTCCGCCCGCCTCTGCCTATGAAGACAATCTGCAGCTCACCCTGATCAACGATGACAAGCCCGATGTGATCTGCTTCACCACAGGCTGGCTGTCCCAGACTTCCTTCAAGGATGCCTGCGAATCGGGTATGCTTCTGGATATTTCGGATATGATTGAAAATTATCCGAATCTGATGGCCCATACGAACCAGATCTCCTGGGATGCCCTGGATATCTTCAACGATGGCAGGTGTGGGGCTTTCCCCGGTCTACCGTGTGCCGGGCCGATGGGTTCCTGCTTCGGGCGGACTGGCTGGAGAATCTGAATATCGATTATACGGAAGGGGATTTCATGACCCTGGATGAGTTCTACGATGTGCTGTATGCCTTTACTTATGGGGATCCCGATGGAAACGGCGTGGATGACACCTGGGGACTGAAGAGCTATGCTTTTGCCAGCGGCGCCCTTATGAATGGTATGTCCCGTATCTTCCATATCGGAAACGGATGGTATGAGATGCCGGACGGTACCTATACGTACTTGAAACATTCCAGGGACTATGACTATTACAAACAATATCTGGCTTTTGCCAATAAGTGCTGGGAGGGCGGCGTGATGGAACCCGACACTTTTGCCCTGGACGGCGCGGCCTCTATGGAGAGGAACAGCCAGTATGGATGTATTGCGGAGTATCCGGGCAATATGGACAATATATTGCCTTCGGAATCAGAAGGCCGCTTCGTATATCTGCCTGGTGTGACGCTGGAGAATGATCCCTTAGGCGGATATACCTATGGAGACCAGAACACGGGAATCTGGGGCTATTATGCCATCTCCTCCACCTGTGAGCATCCGGAGAAGGTTCTGGAACTGGCAGATTACGTCCTGTCCGATGAACAGTGGGGGAACCTGAATGCCAGGAACCTGGAGAATGTAGGGTTCACAGTGGATGCAGAAGGAAATTATGATTTCTCTGCCTATAAAGAGATACAGGAGAGCGACAAGGCAAACGGCACAGACCTGGCAAATGTGGCGCTGATCGGCTCCTTCCTGCGCCGTTCCGATGCAGCGGAATTCTTCATCAACAAGGAGAAATCTCCGGAGGAGAGAAAGAGGATCGCAAAGCTGATAGATATGACTTTTGAACTATACTGGCCCACAGTGGACAGAGGGTACAAACCAGAGACAGAGTCGGATCCTGTCCTGATAGAGTATGGCAATTTCATGATACAGGAGGAAGCCAAGATCATCACCGGGGACAAGCCGGTATCCTACTGGGACGAGCTGCTGGACGGCTATTACGAGGCAGGTTACGATGAATATGTGGAAGAGATGCTGGAGTACATTTCATCGTTCCAGTAAACCGGGGCTTAAAGTCGTTGTTAAAGCCGCTGGCCTCCAGGTTCTGGCCGGAATGCGTTAAAAATACGTGTAATAAAAGAAAGGTAAAGGTATGGAAAAAATATGGATTGATGCCCTGGAATTCCAGGAGTACGGAGGATTCAGGCTGGAAACCCAGTTCGTGAGGGAGATGGGACAGGGGTATCTGCTGGCGGATAGCTGCAATGGGCCGGTGGCGCCTGCGGAAACGAAATTTACGGTAGGACAAAAAGGCAGGTACCGTGTCTTCCTGCGCACCAAAAACTGGTGCGCAGGCTATGACCCGGATGGACTGGTGGTGTCTGTGGACGGGCAGAAGGCAGGACATATAGCGGGAAAGATGCAGATTACAGGCTGGTACTTTGAAGTGGGCGGGGATTTTGAGCTGGAAGCAGGGGAACACATCCTTGGCATACACGACACCACAGGCTGGTTTGGGCGTTTTGCAGCGGTGATTATCACGGATGACCGGGACTTCTATCCCTCGCCGGAGAAAAGCTGGTGGAGGGCCAGGCGGGCAGCGATGAAGGGACTGGCATGCCGGGTCACGGATCACGGAAGCTTTGATCTGCTGGTGGCAGGAGGCGGTGTGCCGGGTGTCGCAGCGGCTGTCACGGCGGCCCGCCATGGTCTGCGGGTAGCGCTGGTTAGCGACAGGCCGGTGCTGGGAGGAAACGGATCCGATGAAGGTAACGTTTCCCTGGAGGGAGCCGGACACCGGGGATACCATGAGACTGGTGTGATCTTAGAGATAAAAAACTACCGTCATGAGAAGGAGCTTTCCTGGTCGGATGCATTTGCTTATTTTGTGGAGCGGGAGAAAAATATTACCCTGTTTTCCAACATACTTGTGGATGGCTGTCAGTGTGAGGCTGATTCCATCCGCAGTGTCCATGGGATATGCACTCTGGATCTGACAGAGCATGTTTTCCGGGCTGAGTTGTTTGTGGACAATACAGGGGACGGGTGGCTGGGCTATTATGCGGGGGCGGATTATCACATAGGCAGGGAGGCCAGATGGGAATATTAGGAGGATTTTGCGCCTGAAGAGGCGGATGGCAACACCATGAGCGGCTGCAACATCGGAATCCATCCGGAAACGGGCGAGATGGTCTGCAGTTACGGTGCATCCTGCGGGGAGAAGGAGGTGGTATTTACCGCACCGGACTGGGCCATGAAGCTGCCCCAGGGAGAAGCCATGAACAGAGATCCTGTGCGCCTCACCCGGGGAGAGTGGTGGCTGGAGAACCGCAATGACTATGATGATCTCTGGGAGCAGGAGTATACCAGGGATGCCCTGATACGGGTCTCCATGGGTTTCTACGACTGGATGAAGAATTCCTGGCCGGAGCGGGAAAAAGTAAAAAATATGGCGCTGAAGGTTCTGGGAACGTTCTATGCAAAAAGGGAAACCAGGAGACTTCTTGGGGACTATGTGATGACTCAGAATGACTATCGGATCCGTCCCGATTTCCCGGATGCCGTCTGCTACTGCGGGTGGAATCTCGATGTGCATCATGTCATGGGAATCTTCTCGGGCAGTGAAGGAGCTTATACCTGTGATGAGAAGATTCAGATTACGAAATTGCCTTTCCGCTGTCTGTATTCCCGCAATATTTCTAATCTGATGATGGTAGGAAGGTGTATCAGCGCCAGCCATGTGGGGATGGGATCTACCCGTGTCATGATCACTGGCGCCACCATGGGCCAGGCTGTTGGAACCGCCGCCGTCCTGTGCAAAAAGTACGGGCAAAGTCCCCATCAGATCGGATCGGGGCACATGGATGAGCTGCAGCAGTGCCTGCTTAAAGATGGGCAGTCCATTCCGGGGGTGCGTAACCATGACCCCGGGGATCTGGCGCTGACAGCGGAGATTACTGCGGATTCCTGGACGGAAAGTGGCAGCCCCCGGAATGTGACCAACGGCAAAATGCGGGCAGCGGATGGGGAAGACTACGCCTGGGTATCCGGGAAGCCTCTGCCCCAGAATCTGGTGCTCACCTTGCGGGAACCCGCCAGGATCAGCCAGGTCAGGATTACCCTGGACATGCCTTTTGCCCGGTATGCCATGGGTTATGACAAGATGCCCACAAAGGATGAGACACTGGCGGATTTTGCTGTGGAGGCCTGTGTGGATGGAAACTGGAGCTGTGTGGGCAGTGTGGAGAACAATATCCAGCGGCTGGTAGTGCTTGATTTTACACCTGTATGGGCGTCCGCAGTGCGGATCTGGGCGCTTCGCGCTACAACCGTAGAGCAGGCGGTTATTGTGGAGGTGCGGATCTATGCCTGTCGGCAATGAACAGGGAAGGGGAATGAGCCAGCGGCTCATTCCCCTTCGCCATCCTCGGAATCATCCCCGTGCTGGGGCCGCACCGTGATCCCGTTTACCACCACGCCGCCGTCCAAGGCAATCACCAGACATTCCCGCCCGTTGATATTCCGGGTCTCGATGAGATCCGTGCGGTCGGGGCTGATCTTGATGACCACATCCGGGGTCTTCACCTCGAAGCTGCGGGTATTCATCACATTGCTTGCCAGCAGGGAAGTGGTCTCCCCGGCAGTCTCATCATAGTACCGGTCAAACTGTTCCAGTTTTTCGTTGGCCACACCGCTGTCGGCCAGAATGGTCTTCATCTCATTTTTAGCCAGTGTCAGGGGTTCCGGCTCTTCCTTGTGTTCCTCAGCCATGGCATTCAATCTGTCGTGGATATTCTTCACGACTTCCAGGTCGCAGGATTCTCCCAGGGTCTCTTCCACCAGAGCCTGGAAGGTCTCTTTCTGATCCCCCGCGGACAGGGGCAGGGGACAGCCCAAAAGCTGGTCTACGAACCCTTCCTTCAGATCCTCCGGATCCTTGGAATAGTAAAGGGCGCTGTGGATATCGGAACTTCTGTCGGTGAAGGCCGGGAAGAGGAAGCCTGTCTCTGGCAGGCTCACCACCCAGTCCCGGATACGGTTCTGGAAGGTGTTCTCCACCGCATTGTAACTCAGTCCCGGCTTGGACAGTTCCACAGGGCAGATGCAGGAGAGGATGTATTCGTACACTTCATCGGAGGCGTCCTCCATATCGATGCCATCCGTTGTCCGGCCTGGTACATCGTAGGCATCGTGAACCAGCAGGATCAGATAGTTGCCCACATATTCATAGTTGGCGATGATCCGGTCATAATATTCTTCCAGCAGGGCATCGTCCTTCAGCCTGCTGTCCCTGAGGCGCAGCAGGAATTCCTGGGTACCGCCCTCGTCTTCGCTGGACAGGGGGAATTCCAGGGTCAGCAGGTTCTTGCCCAGAGTGCCGGAGAGATTTTTTCTGAGGATCTCAAAATATTTGAACATCTCCTCCTCTGGCAGGGCCAGAAAGGCCTGCTTCAGTTCGGTCTTTTTATTTTTTTCCCCGTCCACATAGCAGCCGCAGATGCGGGTGATGGAGCAGTTTTTGGGGGTGAGCAGTTTCTTGATCTCGGATATTTCCTGTTTTGTCATGGGCGCCTCCTGTCAGATATCTGGAATTACGGCCATGTATCTGCCGTCTTACCTGTATCCTTACTATATACCAGAAAATCCGGATCGTCCATTGGCTATTTTGCCAAAAGGTAAATGAAAAGTAACACGAAAAGTGACTGCGAAAGCATTTCACGGGAATGGCGGGTGGGCAGTAATTATATGCGGTCGCCATAAAATGCTATGTAATCAGTCCTGCAAGGCTGGATCGATATCGAATTTGTCATAGGGAACTACGATGTCCAGGGCCCCGGCGGCATAACAGGTCATCTCATAGACATCAAAATGGATACCGATTCCTTCCGGGGTCAGATAGAAGCGTCCATCCTCCAGGATGATGGTCTCCCAGCCTTCCTCCCCGGTGCCCCAGTCTGAGCCGGCTTCCACATAGGGTGCGATAATGGAACAGATCTCCTCAGGAGAATTATTGACCACGTCTGTAATCTGCAGCCGCCTGCCTGTGGCGCGGTCGAACACATATTGGGAATAGCTATAACCACCGTGGGCAGCTCCCTGTGTGTACTGATACCATCCGATGGTGAAGCCAATGTAAGTATCGTCCAGGTAATCAATGGAGGTGTACATACTGCAGTCTATTATGGTACCGCTGGAAAAGAACAGATCCCCTTCGTCCCCGGCGGCTGCGCTCCGCACATCTTCCATCCGTTCGGCTATATATGCATCCTGGCTGTTGTACTGCTCCTGGAGAAACGCATTTATTTTGTCAGCAGCTTTCGTCTCTTCTGTCAGGAACACCTTTGACAGGGAGAAATGTCCCTCCATCTGTCCGTCCTTCACGGTGAAGGTAAAGTCGAAGTTCTCCTCCGTGCAGACATCTTTGAGAGGATTATCGTAATACAGGTAAAAGGGCTTTCCTTCTTCCTGCTCTTCCAGGGGAATGCGGTATATGACGCCGTCCCCTTTGTCCAGCCGGCTGTAATAGAGCCACGTGCCATCGGAATAGAGAATATTGCAGAGGGTGTCGGGTTTGGGAGCTTCTATATAGTAGTGCAGGATCTCGACTTCCCCGTTCCAGCCGAGGCGTGTCAGGCGTAAGGAGCTGTCGTTGTCCTTTTGCTCTGCGGAATAGAGTCCGGACTCATCCCAGAAACGGACATTCTGGCAGTCCAGTTTTCCGATTTCGGTGACTTGTTCTGTATTGTCCAGGCTCATGGCATACCAGGTGTCTGCCAACGCATAGACGAGCGCCTGGTTTGTGAGAAAGAGATATCTGCATTCCGTGGCATCCGGGAACCGGATCTCCTGCGTCTGCCCTGTTTCGGGGAGAAAGCGGTACAGCCTGTTCGCTTCATCGCGGACAAAAACATATCCCAGATAGGTCATGCAGGAGGGGAGATTGGGGAGATTCTGATATGGGTGTTGTCTACAGGCTTCCGAACAGCCCTGGGGCAATGTGCCATACAGGGTATCGCTGCTGTCCGTTTCCTGCACACTGCCATCTTCCAGAAGCCGGAAAAAATAATAATCCTCCGGTTCCCCGTAGAGGGAGGTCAGATATAAAATGTCGTCATAGACATTCATGCGCCAGTGCCAGGAGTCAGGGAGGTCAATGTCCGCTGCCAGAAGTCTGGAATCCGTACCATCGCATTTCATACTGCGCAAGTCTGCCTTGTGGCCTGCGCGAAGATCGGGGTAATCGAACTGTTTCTCCACCAGAAAATAAAGGTAGCCATCGTGAATGCAGAAGCTTTTCTGGGAAGATTTGGCCTCGTAGAGTATTTTGGAAGCCCCTGTGGCTGTGTCCACCTTGCAAAGCTGTCTGTCCCAATAGCCGTAGAGCCAGCCATCGGCAAGCTGGGTGTTGCTGCCAGTATCGTCCCGGAAATAGGGGACACTGCCAAATGGGGACAGATCGCCAGATCCTGATTTTACAGAGGCAGTTTCCCCGCTTTCCATCTGCCAGGAAGTGTCAGCATTGCCTGGATTCTGGACGCTTTGTGTTTCGTCTGTGGAGTCGTTTTTCTGGTCGTCATACATTGATCCCGTTTCCGCATCCGGCTCTGGGGTCTGGCGGCCGCAGGCGGGAAGGGCGTACAGCAGGAATGCCCCGCATATTGTCAGAATAAAGGTTCTCTTCAGCTTCTGTGCTGTTTGTCCTGCCATGGTAAGATTCCTCCTTTTTGCATATGGATACCCCCATGCCCGCTCACAGAGGGGGTTCTTCTGTCACGGTTCCCATTATAATAAGCCATGGCATATTAGTTGCATCATGGATGCGGATCACAGATGGGGAAGCAGCTGGCGCAGGCGTAAACAATAATATCTGGGTAAAATGCATGAGGAAAAGTGGACAGGCACTCTTGTGGGGAAAGGGTTCTTATGGTAGTATGGAGGAAAGCAACGGGGCAGCCAGGTCGGTCCGTTGGGGCTTGAGGTCAGTCGGTATGCCCTGGAAGGGGCCTGGGCAGGGCCTGGATAAAATATACCAGGGGACGGAGGAAAAGACGTGGGAAAAGAGAAGGACGGGAAAAAGGGAAAAAGTATCTGCCTTGCAGTATGCCTTCTTCTGGCAGGGATACTCACCGGCTGCGGGGCGGCAGGTGAGAAGACAGAAGGAGCCATGGAGCTGATCGGTTCCCTGAACTACCAGGATGCCCTTGGGGAGTTGGATGCCGCTGAGGAGAATGGGGAGAATCTGCGGCTGATCAACAGGGCCAGGGGAATCGCCTATATGGGGCTTACGGAATATGAGCAGGCCATTGAGGCTTTTAAGGCGTCTCTGGCAGGCAGCAACGGGATTATACAGAATATAGATTTCGATTTGAATTATTATCTGGCAGCAGCGTACACCAAAAACGGACAGTATCTGGAAGCCAAAGAGACCTACGATGCCATTCTGGCCCTCAGGGGGAACCAGGCGGACGCTTATTTCCTGCGGGGCAATGCAAAAATGTGGCTTTCCGACTATGAGGGAGCCAAGAACGATTTTGACAGGGCGCTTGCCCTGGAACCGAAAAATTATGACCGCCTGATACAATTGTATCAGGTACTGGAGCACTTTGGCCGCGGAGAGGAAGGCAAAACTTATCTGGAGACAGCCCTGGCATCCGGTGACAAACAGATGGATCAGTATGTGACCGGACGGATCTATTATTATCTGGGAGAATACCAGAAGGCTTACCTGGCCCTGGAAGAGGCCAAGGAAAAGGGCGGGGCGGAGAGTTATCTGTATCTGGGACGCGCTTATGAGGCCACCGGGGACTATAATTATGCCGCCAATGTATACAATAGCTGGCTGGCGAAGAATGAAGGAAATCCGGAGATGTATAACCAGC
Organism: uncultured Acetatifactor sp.; assembly: GCA_910586215.1. Classification (GTDB taxonomy): domain Bacteria; phylum Bacillota; class Clostridia; order Lachnospirales; family Lachnospiraceae; genus Acetatifactor. The sequence goes on from CAJUGH010000029.1 coordinate 46,202, forward strand.
TCGGGCTGTGCGAGCTGAATCGTGGGGAGTGCCAGAAGGCCCTGGAGGCGTTCCAGACGGGGAAACAGCTTGGCGGAGGAGGTATGATGCAGTCTCTGTCCTTCAACGAGGTAGTGGCATATGAGCGGCTGGGGGATTTTGAGCAGGCGAGAGCATTGCTTGGCACATATCTGAACAATTATCCCGATGATGCGAACGCGAAGCGGGAGTTTGAGTTTTTGTCTACGCGGTAAGCGACAGAAGAAGTTCTAAGCGTTCTTTCTTCATCGTTTGGCCGCTGAAGGAGCATGTCTGGAAGTGTAAAGGGAAAAGGAGTATGGCTTATGGGCAGAATATTTAATGTAACTGCAGATTGCAAGCCGGGTCTGCATTACATGGTTGATATCAGCCCACGGCTGGCCCGGATGAAAGAGTATGTGGACAGAGGGGAATATTTTACAATAAACCGTGCCCGGCAATATGGAAAGACAACAACGCTCCGTGCGCTGAAGGAATATCTGAAGGATCAGTATTATGTGATCAGTATGGACTTTCAGATGCAGATGAGCCAGGCGAAGTTTCGCAATGAAAAATAAATATAATCAAATATAAAAGATTGGAGAAAACCTATGATCAACAAACTGATATCCAAAATTCAGAAGACAAACGCTCCCATCGTGGTGGGCCTGGATCCCACCATGAAATTTGTGCCGGAATATATCAAGAAGGCGGCATTTGCAGAGTACGGGGAGACCCTGGAGGGCGCGGCGGCAGCCATCTGGCAGTACAACAAGGGAATCGTGGATGCCATCTGTGACCTGGTGCCTGCGGTGAAGCCCCAGATCGCCATGTATGAGCAGTTCGGGGTTCCCGGCATGAAGGCATTCCAGAAAACGGTGGATTACTGTAAGGAGAAGGATCTGGTGGTGATCGGGGATGTGAAGCGTGGGGATATCGGCTCCACCTCGGAAGCTTATGCCGTGGGACATCTGGGGAAAGTGCAGGTGGGCGGAAGTCGGCTGGCTGGTTTCAATGAAGACTTTGTCACCGTGAATCCTTACCTGGGATCGGATGGTGTGAAACCGTTCCTAAAAGTGTGTAAGGAGGAGAGAAAGGGGATCTTCGTACTGGTGAAGACATCCAATCCCAGCAGCGGGGAACTCCAGGACCGGATCATGGCCGGAGAGGAGAAGCCCCTGTATGAGCTGGTAGGGCAGCAGGTTGCAGACTGGGGAGCAGAGTGTATGCCTGGGAGTGGGACTTACAGCTACGTGGGGGCCGTGGTGGGAGCCACCTACCCGGAACAGGGACGCATCCTCAGAAAGATGATGCCTCACACCTTTATCCTGGTGCCCGGCTATGGCGCCCAGGGAGGAAAGGGCGCAGATCTGGTTCATTTTTTCAATGAGGACGGGCTGGGCGCCATCATCAATTCCTCCCGGGGAATTATCGCCGCCTACCAGCAGGAGCAGTATGCCCGGTACGGGGAGCAGGGGTATGCAGAGGCATCCAGGGCGGCTGTGATGGAGATGCAGAAGGATATTGCACAGGCCCTGGAGGGAAGATAGGAGTGTAGCAACAGAAGAACTTGCAGGGGAGGCATCGCGGGAGACCGCGGTGCTTTTATGCATCTGCTTTATGTCGTGACTATGAGATTCGACAATAGGTGATATGTGTAAGTTATCGTAAGAGAAGAAAAGTGTGAGCTGAATAGTGACGATATAAAAAAGAGCAGAACCTCATTGACAAGACAAAATATCCTCTATATAATTAAACTGCAAGTTTAATTATTGCAAGGAGGAACACATGGGACGAAGAAAGAAAGAACCTAGAAGCGTACATCGGGACAACATAGCGTCTGCGGCCTCTGTACTATTTATGGAAAAAGGAATTGCCGCGACTTCTATGGACGATATAGCGAAAGCCGCCGGATACAGCAAGGCAACATTATATGTATATTTTGAAAATAAGGAGGAGATTGTCGGCATTTTGGTATTGAACAGTATGAAGAAACTTGACTTCTATATTTCTTCTGCTCTGATACAGCATGAAGACACGAAAGCAAGATATGACTCTATCTGCCGCGGGCTGGTGCAGTATCAAGAGGAATTTCCCTTTTATTTCAAAATGGTATTGGATAAAATCAACATTGATTTTGTGAGCAAAGACTATCTGCCGGAAGAAAAGGAAACTTATCAAATTGGAGAAGAAATAAATGAAAAGATAAAAAACTTTTTATTATCCGGCATGGAAACGGGGGATTTACGAGGTGATTTGGAAATTATGCCTGCTATATTCAATTTTTGGGGTATGCTTTCCGGAATTATTCAGCTTGCCGCTAACAAAGAAGAATATATTAAAAAGTCAATGGGTTTATCAAAAATAGAGTTTTTGGAATATGGTTTTTCCCTTGTTTATCATTCGATTGTGGCAAAGGGGTGATCCGCAGTATGGACGAATTTTTCAAGACCGCTGGCATGAAACTGGCGGGAAAAGTGGTGTGTGCAAATGCAAAGAACAAGAAAGAACTGCCTAAGCGAACAATGAAAAAGATTGAGAGGTATCTGAAATGAAATTATCCCCAAAGAAAATCCTATCGTTTACAGCAATTCTTCTTTTCCTTATTGGTTTGATTCTTGCGGCGGTTTATCTGAAAAGTGTGGCAGATTATAAAATGGCAGTAAAAGAAATAACGTTTGGCAACGTAGATATTTCTGATGTTCCTAACGGAGTTTATATCGGAGAATATGACGTGGATTTTGTCTATGCCAAAGTGGAAGTAACAGTTCAAAACGGAGTAATTACAAACATTGATATTCTGGAGCATAAAAACGGGCGTGGAAGCCCCGCAGAAGTAGTTGTTGACAGAATCGTTGAAGAACAGAAAATAGAGGTTGACGCAGTATCGGGAGCAACAAATTCAAGCACCGTCATAAAGAAAGCTGTTGAAAATGCCCTGACGGGAGAAAAATAGAAAATGAATTCCATTCCCTGCTGTTGCAAGGTGGGTACTTGAACAGACTGGGATTGTCATTCGGGACAATTTTTTGTTGATGAAGTTCCGTATAATAGATAGGGAGATAACGAATGAAAATAAGTATGGAAATAGAAAGGTGGGATACATATAAAAGGTAATATGATAACATGGAAAGAATTTAATGAAAAGATGAATAACAGATTCGGAGTGATTTTCAAAAAGGCCGATGATCTATATTTTAATGTTGCTTCTGAAATAAATATTGGAGAAAATATTGAAATAGAAGACATTCAAGCGTTAAAATATTTGCAGAATTTATTTCCTATGCGAGGAAACTTGTATATCATAACGGATCTGTGTTATTGTAAAGATAACGGACCACATGTGGTTAATTCGGGCTTACTACCGTTTCCGCCGTTAGCGCAGTTGTGCCAAAAGAGCGGTGCCCCGGAGGCAGCGGAGCGGCTGATTCGTGAGCTGGCGGTCCAGATTGTGGAGGAACACGGAAGGGGACTACGGCACAGCCCCGCTTTCATTTACCCTGGACGGCATAACATTTAAGGGACAGGCCTCGCGGACTTCCGGCTTGCGGATCTGGACCGGGGCAGGAAAGGCACTGCCATATGAAGAAGACAGTGAAAGGGGGACGGAGACCATATGGATGACAGGATGATTCAATTTTTAAATTTACTGGTGGGAAGGAAGCTGGAGCATTTCTGCTGCGAAGCCGAGATTCTGGATTTCGGCTTCGGCGTCCTTGTGCTGCATGCCATGGGGTGCAGCAGAGTGATAAAGGATAATGACATTCTCGTCACTACCATTGACTATCAGTCCTGGGATCAAGAGGAGAGTACCAACAATGACGAATGGTTCAACATGAGGAGGTTCCATTCCGAAATTATGGGCGGCAGCGTGGATTCCGTCCGGGTCAGCCCGTGGAATGATCTGCATATCACGATGGACAACGGGGTCATGATCGAATGTCTGGTTGCCAACGCATATCCGCATTATGAGGAAGAGCTTGAGCAGTGGGTACTCTTTGAACCTGTGGGGGACGGCAGCGGGGCGTTTCTGACGGTTTACAACAAGAGAGTGAACTTTCATGAAGGCAGCCCGGGGAGCGGAAAGCAGGAAGGTTATAGCCCTTTGCCGAACGGAGGAGTCCAGGTTTGGAAGTAAACTTCCCATGTCAGACCTGGCGGTGAATGAGATTTAGGCCGTAGTGTTTCTTGGGACATGCTAAGGCTTTAGAAATTCATAGAGATGTGAAAAGTTAATTTGATTATAACTGAGTATTTTTGATAGTGTCACAAAGAATATCTGTAAAGGTGAACACAACAACAGACGCAACTGCGTATGTTGCGATGGATAATGCAGTACAAGAGGTCAAAGACATTGCTGATGATATAACACTTTCAAATGAGGAGGATGGCGTAGCCGCTTATTTAGAAAATGGATAATTTGAGGAATACATATGAACAGACAAAATATATGCTATTGCAAAAAATAAAGGAATTGTTTGAGAATGATTGTTCGGGGCATGATTATT
>CAJUGH010000030.1 GCA_910586215.1 uncultured Acetatifactor sp.
CATCTGGGTCTTGCCCTCGAAGAAGCGCAGGGAGATGATCTCATGTTCCCTGGGGTTCAGACGTTTCATGGCTTCGCTTAAGGAGAGATGCTCCACCCAGGTCTCTTCCTTGTTCTTCTTGTCGCTGATCTGATCCATCACGTAGAGGGTGTCTCCGCCGTCTGTGAACACAGGCTCATAGAGGCTCATGGGGTTCTGGATGGCATCTAAGGCGTAGGCGATATCTTCCTTTGGAATACCGATCTCCCCGGCGATCTCTTCGATGGACGGCTCTTTTAAGTTCTTCCTGGTGAGATTTTCCCGGGCGTAGATGGCCTTATAGGCCGTGTCTTTTAGGGAACGTGATACCCTGAGGCTGCTGTTGTCCCTAAGGAACCGTCTGATCTCGCCAATGATCATGGGCACGGCATAGGTGGAGAATTTCACATTCAAGGAGGAATCGAAATTATCAATGGCCTTGATCAGGCCGATGCAGCCGATCTGGAACAGGTCATCCACATTCTCATTACTGGAGGAGAAACGTTTGATGACGCTTAAGACCAGGCGCAGGTTCCCCTCGATATAGGCTTGTCTTGCTTTTGTATCGCCGGCTTCTATCTGTTTGAAGAGGGCTTCCTTCTCTTCCGCTTTCAGCAGCGGCAGCTTTGAGGTGTTGACCCCGCAGATCTCAACTTTTCCCTGTGTCATGTTATCCCTCGTTTCTGCAATTTGACTGCGTTTCCCATTTTGGAGCGTGTTTGAAAATGCATTCCCGCCATCTGCCGCGGTAAACCGCGTTCCCACATTTGCGGAATATTTGGCTAGGAACTGTCCATTCATAACTTATTACTTGACTTACCTGGCTTTGCACAGTCTGCGTTGTTATCAGTCAGCGTACCCCGGTACGCCTCCCTCTTCTGCCTTATCGTAGAAAGCTATATCCAGCGTCATATGCAAAGTTATTCTTGGCAGTTCCCCAGTGTCGGTACACTAATGGTAGTATGTACCTGGATAGCAAAAATATTCCGGCTTCTGGGAAATGGATCCGTCTGTCATGGGATACTTTCTGGAGGTCTGTGCATATGAATAGAGAGAAGAACATATGGCAGGAGAGTGTGGGTCTGTGTTGTTTTCAGAGTTCAAGTGTAAGGATGTGATCAATATCAGGGACTGCAAGAAGTTAGGAAGGGTCTGTGACATGGAGTTTGACCAGTGCAGCGGCTGTATCTGTAAGATCATGGTTCCTGGGTGCAATAAGGTCTTGAGTTTCCTCAACTGTGAGCCGAATATCGTTATCCCATACAAAGATATACGGCAAATAGGACCAGATATCATTCTGGTTGACATTCATTGCTGAGTGTGGTAGCTTTGAAGTGGAAGAAGCCAGATATCCAGAGGAGTAGGCCTGCATAGGCACACAGGAGGATTTCCTATGAAATGTCCTTTTTGCAATCATGAGAATACCAGGGTAGTGGATTCCAGGCCTGCGGAGGATAACAATTCCATCCGCCGCCGCAGGGTGTGCGATGAGTGTGGGAAGCGGTTCACAACCTATGAGAAGGTGGATACGATTCCCCTCATCATCATCAAGAAGGATGAGAACCGGGAGGCGTATGAGAGGACGAAGGTGGAGTCGGGAGTGCTCAGGTCCTGCCACAAGAGACCGGTAAGTGCTGCCCAGATCACCAGACTGGTGGATCAGGTGGAGTACGAGATCTTCAATATGGAGGAGAGGGAGATCTCCAGCCAGGTGATCGGGGAACTGGTGATGAACAAGTTAAAGGACCTGGATGCGGTGGCCTATGTGCGGTTTGCCTCCGTGTACAGGGAGTTCAAGGATGTGAATACTTTCGTGGACGAACTGAAGAAGATGCTGGAGTGAACAGCAATTGAGGTATGGCCGCCCGCCTGGGCGGCTTTTTCAGTGCTTTTTCAGGAAACGGTAGAGACAGCCCAGGTAAAGGCAGCCCAGGACGAGTTGCCCGGCCAGGATCCCCCACAGATAGCCTTTGATGCCCACCAGGGGGACAGCCAGGAACACGAAACCCAGACGGACCAGCAGGCAGAACACGTTCATCAGAAAGATTCTGCCTGCCATTCCCAGTCCCTGGAGGATGCTGGACAGGGTGGTGTCCAGGTACAGGAAGGGACAGATGAAGCCCAGGGTCTGGATGAAGTATCCTGCCAGGGGGCTGTGGAAGAGGGTGGTGCCTGCCCAGTTGCCAAACAGCACGAAGATGGCCATGCAGCAGGCCCCCATGAGTCCGCAATATCTGACGGTGCGGACGGTGGCAGAGCGCACGGCTTTCATGTCCCCCAGGGCATAACTTTCCGAGATCATGGGCAGCAGCAGGACGGCCACGGAACTGGTCAGGGCATTGGGGAAGAAGATAAAGGGCATGGCCATGCCGGTGAGGACACCGTACACACTTAAGGCTGTCACATTGTCGTATCCATAGAGACGCAGGCAGGATGGGATGGATACGGCTTCCACACTCTGGAGGAGGTTCAGCACAATGCGGTTAGCCGTCAACGGAAGGGCCATGGAAAGGAGCTGGCGGTAGAGGGTGGCCGCGGCGGGCTTTCCGGTTCGCCTGAACCCATTCCGGAAGCTGTCTGTACAGGAGGGGCCCTGCCGGAAGACAGTCTCCGGGCGGGCAGGCAGGTAGTGCCAGGCCGCGGCGGCCGCCACCAGCATGGAAGACAGTTCCCCGATGGTAAGTCCCAGGACAGCCACGGCAATGTCAGGGATCCTTCCTGCGGCCAGGGACCGGGCAGACAACAGATAGACGCAGCCCACCCGGACGAGCTGTTCCAGAAGCTGGGTGGCAGAGGGGACCCCTGCCTTCTTGATGCCATAAAAGTGTCCGTTGATACAGGCATGTATGGCGGCAAAGGGAAGGGAGAAGGCCAGGATCCGCAGCATGGGGGCCGTGCGCCCTTCCTGGAGCAGGTGAATGGAGATGGGTTCTGCCAGATAGTATACACCCAGGGCACCAAGCAGGGATAAGGGCAGGGATATGCTCAGTCCCGCTGCCAGGGGGCGCAGGGAGGGCTTCCTTTCCCGGGCGGCCTGCTCTGCCACGATCTTGGAGATGGCAGTCTGGTATCCGGCGGCTGTCAGGGAGAAGGACAGGGAGAGTACGGGGCCAAGCAACTGGTAGATGCCCATGCCCTCCTCCCCGAAGAGCCTGGAGAGGTAGATCCGGTAGAAGAAGCCGATGACTCGGCTGAAAAGCCCTGTGGCTGTCAGCAGCAGGGTCCCGAAAATCAGGGGATGGTTTTTTACTTTTTTCATGGTTTTCATAGGATTGTCTGGATACAGGCTTTTCTCCATTATATTCCCTGGGTGAGATTGACAGAACAAAGGAGACATGCTATATATGGAAGAGATTCTTGCATGGGGAATGGCAGACAAAACAGGCAGTCCCATAGGAAGCCTTTAGGGTGTTTCGTCTGCCGGGCCGGCCTGTGCCAGGATCCACAGGGAGGTGTACGATGATATATCTGGATAATGCAGCTACCACAAAAATGGCACCGGAGGTCCTGGAGGCCATGCTGCCCTATTTGACGGAACTATATGGCAATCCTGGTTCCATCCATGCCTGCGGGGCAGCCGGGAAGAAGGCAGTGGCCCAGGCCAGGAGGACCATCGCCCGGGCCATAGGGGCCAGGCCGGAGGAGATCTATTTCACATCGGGAGGAACTGAGGCAGACAACTGGGCCATCCAGGCTGTGGCGGAGAACTGCAGCCACAGGGGAAAGCACATTATCACCACAAAAATCGAACACCATGCGGTGCTGCACACCTGTATGGAACTGGAGAAAAAGGGCTTCCAGGTGACATATCTGGATGTGGACAGGGAGGGAAAGGTATCTGTGGATAGCCTGGAAGCCGCTATACGGCCGGATACCATCCTGATCAGCATTATGTACGCCAACAATGAAGTGGGCACCATAGAGCCGGTGGCACAGATAGGTGCCATGGCCAGACAGCGGGGGATCCTGTTCCACACGGATGCAGTGCAGGCTTTTGGACAGGTTCCCCTGGATGTGGAGGAGTTGTGTGTGGACCTGCTCAGCGCCAGTGCCCACAAGCTGAATGGACCCAAGGGAGTGGGCATGCTCTACATCCGGGAGGGAGTGGGGATAGGCTCCCTGCTCCATGGCGGTGCCCAGGAGAGAAAACGTAGGGCGGGTACAGAGAATGTACCGGGAATCGTGGGTTTTGGCGCAGCTGTGGAGAGGGCCATGGGAAGGATGGAGGAAAAGGCGGCAGCGGAAAGGCACTTACGGGATTACCTGATTGGCCGCCTGGAGCAGGAGATTCCCTATTGTGGTGTGAACGGTTCCCGGACGGACAGACTGCCGGGAAATGTGAACATGACTTTCCGTTTCATCCGGGGGGAGTCAGCCCTCATATTGCTGGATATGAAGGGGATCTGCGCTTCCAGCGGTTCTGCCTGTACTTCCGGGGCAGTGGAGCCATCCCATGTGCTGATGGCCATGGGGCTGTCTGAGGAGGATGCCCATGGTTCCCTGCGTATGACCCTGTCGGAGGAGAATACAGTGGAGGAACTGGACTATGTGGTGGAACAGCTTCGCCAGATTGTGGGGAAGCTAAGGGACATGTCTGCCTCTTATGAGGCATTCCTGGCGGCAGGGGAAGCAGAGGGCTGAGCCAGTGGTTCTTCCGGAAAGGGAAAGCGGGAGCCGGGCCAGGGCCGTTTCCGGCCAGGCCGGCATCTGGTACAGGCAGAAAGGCAGGAATATGGAGAAGTATAAGATTCTGGTGGTGGAAGATGATGCCATCATTGCCGGGGAAATCAAGGCACATCTGGGCAAATGGGGATATGAGGTGGACTGCGTGGAGGACTTCCACAATGTGATGCAGAAATTTGCTTCCTATGGTCCCCATCTGGTGTTGATGGATATCGGACTTCCTTTTTACAACGGGCATTACTGGTGTGCCCAGATCAGGCAGGTGTCCCAGGTTCCCATTCTCTTTGTGTCCTCGGCAGGGGATAATATGAATATTGTGATGGCTGTGAATATGGGCGGGGATGATTTCATCACAAAGCCCTTTGAACTGGAGGTGCTCTCGGCCAAGGTCCAGGCCCTGCTCAGGCGGGCCTACGCCTTCCGTGGCCAGACCAGCCTTATGGAATATAAGGGCATCCTTCTGGATCTGTCGGATGCATCCCTGGTGGTGGAAGGACAGAAGGTGGAACTGACCAAGAACGAATTCCGTATCCTGCAGCTTCTCTTCGAGAATGCAGGGAAGACAGTCTCCCGGGAGACCATTATGAAACGTCTGTGGGACAATGATTGCTTTGTGGATGACAATACCTTGACAGTGAACATGACCAGGCTACGCAGGAAACTGGAAGGGGCGGGTGCAGGAGCCTTGATACATACCCAGAAAGGGATGGGCTACCGGATCGGAGAGGTATCATGAGACTGTGGATGCGCTATCTAAGGGAGAGGAGACTGCACATAGTGGTATACCTGGCCATGGTCTCAGTGATCCTGGCTGTGGGAAGCCTCTACCATGTGGAGGATCTGGAGAAAATGCTCTATGCCGCCCTGCTGGCCCTGGCCATAGGAAGTGGCATCGGGGTGATGCAGGGAATGAAATATGTGGCAAAGTGTAGGAAGCTGGAAGGGGCGGCAAGATATTATGCCCAGTCCGGGGAACTGCCCCTGGAGGAACTGTACGGGACGGATCTTGCATCCAGGGAAAGTATAGAGGACTGCCGGACGCTGGAGGAATCCTATGGCTACCTGGCGCACCTGGTGGAGGCAGGCGAGCGCAGGGCAAGAGAAGAGTGGGAGAAGCAGACAATAGACCACAATGATTACTACATGATGTGGACCCACCAGATCAAGGTGCCCATATCTGCCATGAAGCTGTTGCTGGAGGGAGGGGGTGGGCAGGAACTGGAGGCAGTCCCTGGGGACGGGACTGGGACTGGAACTAGCCAGAACAGGACTTTCCTGATGCGGGAGGAACTGTTCAAGATCGACCAGTACGTGGAGATGGTCCTGGGCTTCCAGCGCCTGGAGAGCCTGGCAGAGGACCTGGTGCTGGCATCGTATGAACTGGAGGGCCTGTGCAGGCAGGTGGTGAAGAAATTTTCCGTGCTGTTTATCAACAAGGGACTGTCCCTGGATCTGCGGGAAATCCGTGGAAGGATAGTCACGGACGAGAAATGGTTCACGTTCTGTCTGGAACAGATTCTCTCCAACAGCATCAAATATACCAGGCAGGGGAGTATCTGTATCCATGGGGAGGAGAGGGAAGATGCAGTGCTCCTGCACGTAGAGGATACTGGGATCGGCATCCGTAAAGAGGACCTGCCCCGGATCTTCGAGAGGGGATTCACCGGGTACAATGGACGTCTGGACAAGAAGTCCACAGGCATAGGTCTGTATCTGTGCCGCCGGGTGTTCGGGCACCTGGGGATCCACATGCAGGTGGAGAGCCAGGTGGGGGAAGGCACGAAGGTGACACTTGTCTGCCTTACGTCTGCAACAGAGGACACTTTTTGATCAAAAGGTGTCCTTTTTTTATGGTGTGGGACATGGTACAATAGGAAATCAGAAGGACATTGCAGGAAAGGAGAAGGTGCTATGGGTTCTAGTAATCAGGCAGGGAGATACCACCTTGCCATTGACATTGGGGCATCCAGCGGGCGCCACATCCTGGGACATCTGGAAGATGGCAGGATGGTGCTGGAGGAGATCCACCGGTTCCCCAACGGTATGGTGGACAGGGACGGCGAGAAGGTGTGGGATGTGGAGGAATTGTTTGCACAGATCAAGTGTGGCATGAAAAAATGTGCCCAGGCCGGGAAGATCCCCGACAGTGTGGGGGTGGACACATGGGGGGTTGATTTCGTGCTGCTAAACAAGGCGGGGGAGCGGATCGGCAATGCGGTGGCCTACCGGGATGACCGTACCAAGGGCATGGATGAAGAGGTGTACAAGGTCATAGGGGAGGATGAACTGTATGCCAGGACAGGTATCCAGAAGCAGCAGTTTAATACCATTTATCAGCTGATGGCATTGAAGACCAGGAAGCCGGAGCAGCTTGCGGCAGCGGAAGTGCTGCTGATGGTGCCGGATTATTTCCACTATCTTCTGTCCGGCGTGGCAGTAACAGAGTACACAGAGGCCACCACAGGACAGCTTGTGAGTCCTGTCACAAAGGACTGGGATATGGAACTGATCGAGATGCTGGGCTTCCCCCGGAAGATTTTCCAGAAGATGGTCACCCCTGGCACTGTGCTGGGAGACCTGAGGGAGGAAGTACAGGCAGAAGTGGGCTTCAACTGCAAGGTGGTGGTGCCTGCCACCCATGATACCGGGTCGGCGGTGATTGCCGTGCCCACCAGCAGCGATGACGCCATCTATATCAGTTCCGGTACCTGGTCCCTGATGGGCACGGAACTTCTGGAGGCCAACTGTTCCCCGGCCAGCAAGGCCAATAACCTGGCCAATGAAGGCGGCTATGACTATCGTTTCCGCTACTTGAAAAACATCATGGGGCTGTGGATGATCCAGTCGGTGAAGAAGGAGATCGGCGGGGAACTGGGCTTCGGCGAGATCTGTGAGATGGCGTCAAGATGCAATATTACATCAATCGTAGACTGCAATGACGACAGGTTCCTGGCCCCGGCCAATATGACGGAAGAGGTGAAGGCAGCCTGCAGGGAGTCCGGGCAGCAGGTGCCACAGACTCTTGCGGAGGTGGCAAGCGTCATTTACAACAGCCTGGCAAAATGTTATGCCAGGACCATACGGCAGATCCAGGAGATCACAGGGCAGACGTACGACTGCATCCATATTGTGGGCGGCGGCGCCAATGCAGATTACCTGAACAGGCTGACGGCCCAGGCCACAGGCGTCCCGGTATATGCAGGGCCTACGGAGGCCACAGCCATCGGCAACCTGGCAGCTCAGATGATGGCGGCAGGGGAACTGGGGAACCTGAAGGAGGCCAGGGCCTGTGTGTACCGCTCCTTCCCCATAAAGGAGTATTGAGGGTTACTGTTCATGGCATAGCCGTGAACAGCAGCTATTGAGGGGCAGGAAGCAGCAGTCCTGGATCCGGGAAATCCGATAGAATCCAGGCAGGAATCTAAGAAAAGTGGCGCCTGCAGAAAGGCAGCCCGAGGAAAGGAAGGAAGAATATGACAACCAAGGAAAGATATGAATCCGCAAAGGCAATCTACGCAGCTTACGGTGTGGACACCGAGGCTGCGATCCGGAAATGTATGGAGGCACCTGTTTCCCTGCACTGCTGGCAGGGGGATGATGTGATTGGCTTCGACCATGACGGACCTTTGACCGGCGGCATCCAGACAACTGGTGACTACCCTGGAAAAGCCAGGACGCCGGGACAGCTTATGGCAGATATGGACAAGGCCCTTAGCCTGATGCCTGGCAAGAAGAAATTGAATCTCCATGCCTGCTACGCCATTTTTGAGGACGGGGAATTTGTAGACAGGGATAAGATCGAGCCGAAGCATTTTCAGAAGTGGGTTGATTTTGCCAAGGAGAGGAATATGGGGATTGACTTTAATCCCACCTTTTTCTCCCACGACAAGGTGAAGGATGGCCTGACCCTTTCCAGCCCCGATGAGGAGACCAGGAAGTTCTGGATCAACCATGGAAAAGCCTGCATCCGCATCTCCCAGTATTTTGCAGAGGAGACAGGTGTTCCCTGCGTCATGAATATCTGGACCGGTGATGGCTACAAGGATGTGCCTGCTGACCGCATGGGTCCCCGGGAAAGATATAAGGACTCCATCGAGCAGATCCTGGCAGAACCCTTCGACAGGAGCAAGGTGAAGCCCTGTGTGGAATCCAAGGTATTTGGCATCGGCGTGGAGGCATATACCGTTGGAAGTGCAGAGTTTACCTTAAGCTTTGCTGCTACCCATGAGGGCTGCCTGCCCCTTATGGACAATGGCCATTATCATCCCACAGAAGTGGTCAGCGACAAGATTCCTGCCCTGCTGTGCTTCTTCCCGGAGATTGCCCTGCATATTACCAGGCCAATCCGCTGGGACAGCGACCATGTGGTCCTCTTCGATGACGAGACGAAGGAGATGGCCAAGGAGATCGTCAGGTGCGGCGGCCTGGATAAGGTCTATATGGCACTGGATTACTTTGATGCGAGTATCAACCGTGTGTCTGCATGGGCCATGGGCTTTCGAAGCTGGCAGAAGGCCCTGCTGTCCGCCCTGTGCACACCCCATGTAGAACTGAAGAAGCTTCAGGATGAGAACAGGATGACGGAACTGATGGTGGAACAGGAGGCATTGAAGACCCTGCCCCTGGGAGACGTCTGGGCAGAGTATTGTGAGCGCTGTGGCGTGGTAAGCGACAGGGATTTCTTCGGAGAGATCAAAAAATATGAGGATGAGGTGCTGCTGAAGAGGTAGCCCGGATGCCGGATCTGCCCCAGGCAGCCATGGAGGCATGTGCTGCCTGGGGTTCTGTACGGTGTGGGAAGGGGATATCTGATACGTGCCAGGGCACGGGAGGAGGTATAGAAGTTGAATAATATATTTGGTGTCAAAGTAATGGAAGATTATATCCGTATGTGTCACGATGGCGTGAGGCAGGGGTGGCATGAGAGAAACGGAGGGAACCTGACATACCGCATGAAGGAGGAGGAAGTGGCAGAGTGCCGTCCTTACTTCAAGGCAGAGCCGGGACCCTGGGTGGAACTTGGTGTCCAGGCAGATAACCTGCAGGGAGAGTATTTCATCTCTACCGGCAGCGGTAAATTCCTGCAGAATGTGGGGCTGGAACCCCAGAACAGCATCTGTATCGTGGAGATCAATGGAAAGGGAGATTCCTACCGGATTGTCTGGGGGCTGGAGAACGGCGGAAAGCCCACCAGTGAGTTCCCTACCCATTTCATGAACCATTCCGTGAGAAAGCGGGTGACAGACGGAGCCAACCGGGTGATCTACCATGCCCATACGCCCTATGTGATTGCACTGACTTATGTGCTGCCCCTACAGGCAGAGGTGTTCACCAGGATGCTCTGGAAGAGCGCTACGGAGTGCTGCGTGGTATTTCCGGGCGGCGTTGGTGTGGTGCCCTGGATGGTGCCGGGTGGACCCGAGATCGCAAAGGCCACTTGTGTGCTCATGGAGAAATACGATGCGGCCATATGGGCTTTTCACGGACTGTTTGTGTCCGGTCCGGATTTTGACACGGCTTTTGGTCTGATGCACACCATTGAGAAAGCAGCCCAGATCGCATCCATCGCCCTGGCGGCAACCGGCGGCAAACCGCCCCGGCAGGTGATCACGGATGAAAACCTGCGGGATATCGGCAGAGATTTCGGGGTGATATTAAATGAGGAGATCCTGAATTACAAGGCAGATGATGAATTGTATTGCTGACAGGATGTATCCCACTTCTGGCTTTTGGTTTTACGGCTACTATAGTAATTTTAATATGGCATGGAACATATATGGAATAAAAGTGCTATAATCAGCCTAAAATCAACAAATTATGTGGGGCGGTCAGTGTAACATGAAAAATGTATCTACCTATTTGCGGACTTTAAGCAATTGCCTGTCAGGGAGGGGCAAGAAAATATTCCCGAACCAGGTTGTCTTTTATAATGCTGTTTTTGGAGCTACAAATCCTTTGATGCTGCCAGGGGAATATCTGGAAGGAATGGCCCGGATCAGCAGAGGAAGACGGGAGGCAGAGGATGAAGAGATAGTCAAGCAGGTAAATTACCTGCTTCGTAGCGGTCTTGACAGCAATTCAGCCAACATAGGAAAACATATCAACAATGCGCCGGAACTGCCGATCCCCAGACTGCACAAGGCACATTTCCTGGAGGCGGAGAACCGCCGGGACATTGTACACCGCTTACAGGCTATCATAAGCTTCAGCCTGGCATTTCATCCAGGGCGGCTGCGACTGGAAGAGGTTGACTTCAAGGAACTGCTGGACCAGATGAAAGCCGAACTGAAGGAGGCATCCAGCACCCTGGCCGAGACAGATGAACTGTCCGTGGAACTTCTGGCAAATATTGTATATGAGGTGTTGCTGTGCCATCTTTCACAACTCCAGGAGCGTTTTTACCCTGCGCCCCAGGGGGAGGAGAAGGTGAAGGTGGATCTTCTGGCACAGCGTCAGGAATACCAGATGAAGGTAGATTGTTTTGGCAGTAGCAATATTGATAAATTTTTTGCCATGAAGCGTCTGGCAGAGACAAACGTGATAGCGGCAAATGAACTTGCTGTAATCTATTATTATGGTGGTCAGTATTATGAGGAGGACGAGGGGGAAGGGAATGCCGGTTTTTACCGGGTGGAGCCTGACAGGAACCGTGCGGCCTATTATTTTAAAAAAGCTGTAAACTGCGACCCACCAGTGCTGGAATCCTGCTGGTCATTGGGGTATATGATTTTAAACCGTATGTTCCAGGATATCCAGGAGGAGGAAGCGGATGAACTGGCATATGGATATTTCCGCTATGCTGCTGAGCAGGATTATATGCCTGCCTATAACAATATCGGATTGATGAAGTTGTCCAGGGGAGACCAGTTTTTGGACAGGCAGATGGAGTTGAAGGCCAGGGGGCAGGAACTCTCCGTTGAAGAACAGGAGGAAATGCTGTCCTGTTACTGCGAGGGGCTGGAATTGTGTGATAAGGCTGGATGTATGGGCTGGGTATATGGGCATATCAATGTGGCCAATTTCCTGGCTGACAGCCGGTATCAGGATACCATATGGAACCTGATCCGTGACAGGGTCCGTTTCCAGGGTCCGTCCAGCCTGCGGGAGCGCTGGCAGGCTGCCGCTGCCCTGGGAAATCTGTGGGCCATGAACCAGCTTGCCATCTTAGAGTGCCGTTTGGGAAACTATGAGGAAGCGGTGAAGATCTGGGAGAAAGAGGCAGGCCGCAATTATCCCACAGCCAGCTTGAACCTGGCACTCTATATCTATGGGCCGGATGCCCCCAGGGAGGACGGACATCTGTACCAGTCATATCTGGAACAGGCATCCAGTGACGGAAGTGCCAGGGGAAGCTATGAACTGGCCAGGCTGTATGTATCTTCCAGCCCTTATGTGGCCAGGATGCTTCTGGCCAGGGCAGAAGAGCAGAATTACAAGAAGTTCAATAACCAGTTGTATCATCAGATCAAGGAATTGTGGAATACACTGGAGATGGGATCGGGGCTGTGGAAATAACAGGGTACGCAGGAAAAGTACTCCATAGGTCCTGGATCGACGGAGCCGTGAATCGTAACAACGAAGAAACGCCCACTATAGTAGAAGAGCCGGAAGCCATTGCTTTCCGGCTCTTTTTAAGGTAAGATGCGGATACAAAGACAAGGGAGAACAGACTATGAGCTATGTGGTTTTACTATACCAGGACCGGCTGTACAATGCCCAGGCCCAGATGCCGGGAACCTTCACCATTGGTTCCGGAAAAAAGGATTCCATGCATGTGGATGGCATGGCCCAGTCCCAGATCATCATCCGGGGGAACCGCAGGGGGGAGAATTCTGTGGAGGGGAAGGCGCCCTCCGTGTTCTATGATGACAATGTCCCCATGGATTCCATGATTATGCTGAGCAGGGAGGAACACTTGGCCCTGTATGTGACAGAGATTACAGGTACGTCCCCACAGACATTGAAACTGGCTTATAACTGTGTGGTGAATGTGGGACGTTCAGATAAGAATCATGTAGCCATCCACAGCCCTTATGTGTCGGGGAGGCATTTTACCATCCGCAGTGAGGCCGGGGTGGTACGGGTGGAGGACCATGACAGTACCAATGGTCTCTATCTGAATGGAAAGCGGATCAGCAAGGCCAAGCTGCATGCGGGGGATGTCCTCTCTGCATTGCACGTGAACATCCGCATGGTGGGCAATGAGTTGTTCTTCGACAATGTGGGGGACAGTCTGGTGATACATGGGCTGGAGGAGGAACACGCCCTGGGGGGCCTGGCCCGCAGGGAGGACAGCGGGGAAGGGACGCTACGTTACCGTCGTTCCCCCAGGACCCAGGAGCAGCTTCCGTCAGAGGATATCATTCTGGCCAGTGCCCCCAGCGGGGGCAGCAAATATGAGAAGCGGAAAGGAATGTTCAGTTCTTTCCTGGGCACAGGGGCCATGTTTGCAGCCAATATGGCCATGGGAGTGGCTTCCCCGGCCATGCTGGCTGCCAGGGCTGCCAGTCTGGTATCCCCGGTGACTTCCATGGTCACACAGTCCGGCAGCGAGAAGCAGCGCAAGGGCAAGCTGGCGGAATATGAGCAGATGCGCATGGAGAAATATGGCCAGTACATCGGGGAACAGAAGGCCCGGATCGAGGCGGTGGCCACCGTGCAGAGGGAGATTCTTGCCAGGGAGAACCCTCCTGCCCTGGAGTGCCTGGAGAACCTCAGGCAGTTGAACCGGAGTCTCTGGGAGAGAGGGGCAGGAGACAGGGATTTCCTGGATGTGCGCCTGGGAATGGGATATGAGAAGCTCTGTGTCCAGGTCAGAAGCAGGGATGAGAATGCCTTCCGGATGGAGAGCGATGAGGTAAGGGAACTGGCAGAGCGGATCGTGGAGGAGACCCGGTATGTGGACAATGTGCCGGCCAGGCTGTCCCTGCGGCAGTATAATACCATCAGCATCATTGGGGGACGCCGCCGGGTGATCGACCTGGTGCGGAACATGCTGGTATCCCTGACCTCGGCTCATTGTTTCGAGGAAGTCCGGATCGTGGGAATCTTCGACCAGGGGGAACAGGAGCAGTGGGAGGCATTGCGCTGGCTGCCCCATGTATGGGACGAGAGCAGGCAGTTCCGGTTCCTGGCCTTCGACAGGAAACAGGCCCATGTGCTGTGTGACCTGATGGCAGATACCCTCCGGGGCAGGGAGCGGGAAGCAGGGGACGGCTACCAGAGACAGCAGAAGAGACCCCTGCCCCATTATATCTTCCTGCTGGGTTCCCGGGAGTATACAGAGAAGGAAGAGATCATGCAGTACCTGACGGCCAATGAGCCGGCCCTGGGGGCTACCACCCTGTTCCTCTTCGATGACCTCTATTCCCTGCCCCATAGCTGCCAGTTTATCGTGGATGTGGACAATGGTCCCTGCGGCTATGTGCGCAATGAAGTGAATAATAAGTTTTTCTTCACCATGGATACGTCTGTTACGGCAGAGCAGTTCGACAGCTTTGCCAGACAGATGTCAGCCATAGAACTGGAAGGCTTTACTACCCAGGCAGACATTCCCCAGGGTCTGGGATTCCTGCAGGGCTTCGGTGTATCCCGGGTGGAGCAGCTTGACGCCCTGTCCCGGTGGAAGAACAGTCAGCCTTACAAGACCCTGGCGGCGCCTCTGGGAGTCATGGGTGGGGAGAAGATATTCTCCCTGGATATCCATGAGAAGGCCCATGGTCCCCACGGTCTGGTAGCAGGTACGACTGGTTCCGGCAAGAGTGAACTGCTGCAGAGTTGGATCTTGTCTATGGCGCTGCATTACCATCCCCATGATGTGGTATTCGTCATCATTGACTATAAGGGCGGCGGCATGGCCAATCTCCTGGTGGAACTGCCCCATGTGGTGGGCAAGATCACCAATATTGGTTCCAATATAGGCCGTTCCTTGATCTCCCTGCAGAGTGAGATGAAGAGACGCCAGAGGATATTCGACCAGTACCAGGAATACCAGGTTAACCACATTGACAAATATCAGAAGCTGTACCGGGACGGCAAGGTAAACGAACCCCTGCCCCATCTGATCATTGTGGCAGATGAGTTCGCGGAACTGAAGACAAATGAACCGGAGTTCATGGCGGGACTGATCAGCGCTGCCCGCATTGGCCGTTCCCTGGGGGTACACCTGGTGCTTGCTACCCAGAAGCCCACTGGTGTGGTGGATGAACAGATCCAGAGCAACTCCAAGTTCCGCCTCTGCCTGAAGGTGCAGAATGCCGGGGACAGCCGGGAGATGATCCGCAGGCCTGATGCTGCCCGGATCACCCAGCCAGGGCGCTGTTATGTGCTGGTAGGTGAGGAGGAAGTGTTCGAACTGTTCCAGTCCTACTGGAGTGGGGCGCCTTATACCGGGGAGGCCCAGGTAGCACAGGATAGCGGCAACCAGGTCCGCATCGTGGGGCTTACCGGAGAGCGGAGCAAACCTTTGCAGAAAGAGCGGACTACGGTAAAAGCCGATATGGATGAACTGACAGCCATCCGCCGGTATCTGCGCAAGGTGGCAGAGGAGAACGGTATCCGCAAACTGGACGGGCCATGGCTTCCGGAATTGCCAGAGATGGCATCCCTGGCAGACCTGCCGGATTTTGGCAAGGGAGAACTGATGGGTGGATTCGATGGCAGCGGCTGGAACCGCACCCTTCCCTGGCTGCGGATTCCTGTGGGCATCTATGACGCGCCTGCCCTGCAGGCCCAGGGGATCCAGTACCTGGATCTGGCCACAGAGGGGCATTATGGGATCTATGGGGCGCCTGCCACAGGCAAGACCACCCTGTTAAAGACCATCCTCTGGGCCTTGGGATGCCATTACAGCCCGGCAGATGTGAATATCTACATATTGGACTGCGGTGGCTGGAGCATGAATGTGCTGGCAGGAATGCCCCATGTGGGAGGGGTGGCCCTGGACTGTGAGGAGGAAAAATTTCAGAAGCTGGGACAGATGCTTACGGAGGAGATGAACAGCAGGAAGCGCCGTTTCCTGCAGGCAGGTGTCAGTTCCCTGTCTGCTTACAGGCAGGCCTATGCAGTACGCCATGGCCTGGAGGAAGGTCAGGCCGTGGGGGATGGCAGCAGACTGGCCATGGATGGGGAAAATATGCCGGCTATTGTGATAGCCATTGACAATATCGTGCCTGTGTTTGACCAGTACCCGGACATGGAGAACCTGCTGGTGACAATCGCCAGGGAGGGAGCCACATATGGCGTTTATTTGATCTTCACGGCCAACAATACCACCGGCGTGCGCTACAAGGTGGTACAGAATATCCGCGGGGCAGTGGCTTTTGAACTGACGGATAAGGGGGATTATCCCACCATAGTGGGAAGGCTGGACGGCAGGAGCCTGCCCAGGGTCACAGGAAGGGCTTTCTATAAAGGGAACCCGCCTATTGAATTCCAGGCCGCCATGTATCTGGAGGGCAGCGATGAGCAGAGCCGCTCCGAGGAATTAAAGAGGCGCTGTGCAGATATGGATGCCGTCTGGCAGGGTCCCCGTCCGGCAGCCATACCGGTGATGCCGGAGGAACTGTCCTTCGAGGAACTGTTCAAGAATTACCATGAGAGGTCCCAGGTACCCATGGGTATTACCTATGATGCCATCCGTCCGGCGATTGGCAGGATGACAGACCGCTACTGTATGCTGGTGTCCGGCACCATCGGGTCAGGCAAGAGCCGTTACCTGTGCGGACTGGCAGATAGCATCCATGAGAAGAGGCCGGAGGATAAGGTCTATGTGTTTGACGGCCAGAAAGGCTCCTTGAAGAGTATGGCCTCCCAGGTTACGGCTTACGGGATGGCCAGTGATGAGGCACAGGTTACCCAGATGCTGGAAGAGATCGTGGAGATGCTCAATGTGCGCAAGCGGGCGCAGAACCAGGCCAGGAGCATGGCGGGGGATACCTTCTCGGAGCAGGAGTTCATCGCCGGGTACGAACAGATCTGCATCTTTATCGATGACTTGAAGGAATTCGTGGATGCAGTGGACAATAACAATAAGAATTCCATGGAGAGGATATGCCGTCTGGCGCAGGGACTGGGCGTCCTGGTATTTGTGGCTGGCCGGGTATCCGATATAGAGCGGTACAATGAGATTGAGAGCCTGACCAGGGCCATTGTGGCCAACCAGAACGGTGTGGGACTGGGAGGCAGCGCCAGCATCCACACTTTCCTGCGCAACGACTTGAATTACAAGGAAAAGGAACAGGAGGCCGGCGAAGGAAACGGATACTTCTTCGATGACGGTCATTGCTGTAAGATCAAGCTGCCCCGTTAAGCCCTGTCTTGTCAGGGCCAGACAGAGGGGTGGCTTCAGAAAGGAGACCTATGAGCATCACCTATGCAGACACAGATCTGTTGGAACAGATGAGGGATCATATGCTTCAGATTCTCTCCCGCGTGGA
Organism: uncultured Acetatifactor sp.; assembly: GCA_910586215.1. GTDB lineage: Bacteria > Bacillota > Clostridia > Lachnospirales > Lachnospiraceae > Acetatifactor. Next base: position 17,139 of record CAJUGH010000030.1, read on the forward strand.
GGAGAGTGCAGGAACTTTGAGGCAGATGCACAGCCAGATGATGGCAGAGGACCTGGCCCTGTCTTTCTATCCCCAGTGGGAGCAGGCGGTGGAGAACTGTGGTGCTGCCAGACAGAAGGCAGACAGAATCTGCGAGACAATGAACCGTTTCCTCACGGTAATGGAAGTGGCCCCAGAGGACTATATGCAGCAGGAGCGGCAGCACCTTCAGAGTATTGAACGCATACAGGCGCGTATGCAGGTGCTGGGTGCAGGTCTGTCAGGGGTTATGTCCCCGGAGTACCCGGTAGGTATGGAGGAAGGGGAACAGACATCCAGGGCCATGGAGTTGGAGCGGCAGGTGGCCATGAGTGCCCAGGCCATGGAACTGGCAGGGCTGGCCGCTACCACCCAGGTACTTGTGAAAGAATATGCTTATGACGGGGTGATGCCGGGGATTCCTGTCCAGGCACCGGACCAGGTCCGGGATGGAGAGGGGAAGAGACGGGACAAAGGGCAGGATAAGAAGGCCGGAAAGGAAGGCAGCCAGGCATGAAGATTGAACTGGGACAATACCGTCTGGCACACCTGTCAGGAGATGAGATATGTGTACTGGGGGCATTCTTGAAATTCCCCTGTCTCTATGGGATGAGCGCCGGGTGGATGAAACGGGGGTATCTGGGGATGGAAGAACGTGTCCTGCGCACTGCCGCAGCCCTGGAACAGAAGGGTGTCATACTGATGGAGCCTGGCGGCATGGTCAGAATGGAGGAAGGACTGTACGGACTGGTGACGGATATGGGAAGTGCCCTTTGCCTGGGGCGGGTGGCCTATTCCTGTGGAAGAGAACAGGGAAGGATCTATCTGTATCACACAGGTTCCAGTCTGGTCACTGCCGAATGGGACCAAAGGGGCAATTACTTCCTGGGCAGGATGGGTCTGGGACGGGAACTGGAGGAATCCCTGGAAAATGTGGAAGAGCAGGAGAATTCCCGGCAGGTCCTGGGGAATAGCTGGCTGGGAGCCATTGTGATGGAGCGGAAGGGAATCCTCTGGGAAAGGGTTTATGACCTGGCCTGGACCAGGGAGGAAGGCTCCCTCGCCACAGCCTGGGGAGGCCTGTGTCACAGCATGCTGTCAGAAAAGAGGGAGTCTGTATGAAGAATATTATTTTGACAGTCACAGATAAACAGAGGAGATTTCTCCTGGACATGGAAGTGCCAGTGGCACAGCCTGGATATGAACTGGCAGAAGATGTGATGGAGGTCTTGAATGAAGGGAATCCGGAACTGTACCTGAATGCCCGGTATCATTGTCTCTACTTAAACCGGCTGGGACGGGTTCTGTCAGACCAGGAGACCCTGGCCCAGGCCCATGTGCGCAACGGGGATTATATTACCATCATATCCAGGATGTAAGGGGGTGTAAGCATGGAGATTATCAACACATACGATGAGACAATATCTCATTACAATATGAAACTTGGCCATGCAGAGGATGAGCTGAATGATGCCATCCGATATTTGCAGGAACTGGAAATCATGGCATCTGACGGCTGGAGCGGCCCGGCGGCAGAGGCCTTCCGGGACAGGGCGCAGGAACTGGCCAGGGAAATGGCAGCCCCCAGGGATAATTTCGAACAGATCCGAAGGGCACTGGTCCAGCTAAGATCTGCCATTGAAGAAGAGATCCGTGTCCTCATGGAAGAGGAAGCAGCGGCCAAAGCCAGGGCAGCGGAGGCAGCAGCCCTGGCCGCGGCCACAGAGATATAAACCAAGAATGTTTGCCCACTGCAGGGGGCTTACAGATAGATCAATAAAATTCATATCAAAGAAAGGTGGATAACAGTATGGCATTGATTCAGGTAACTCCGGATTTATTGGTAGGAAAGGCAAATGAACTTCGTGGACTGAAGAGCAACCACGATGAGGCAATGTCCAAGATGCGCACCCTGATCATGGGGCTGAATGAAATCTGGAAGGGCGATGCCCAGGATGCATTGGTGGCTAAGTATGAGAGCATGCAGGCAACTTTTACCAATTTTGCCCAGATGCTGGAAGACTATGCGAAGCTGATGGAGACTTCTGCCCAGAAGCTGCAGGAGACGGATGCTGCCCTTCAGTCTACCATCAACAGTTTCGGCGCATAAGCGCATTCCCTGCCTGGCCGGAATCCAGGCCATCTTCGGCAGAAGGATTCCGGTGCAGGTACAATGTCTGCCGGGCAGATTGCAGGTGCCGTCCTTTAGACGGCACGCTGCCTGGGGCATGACAGGAAGGAGCAGATAGGAGTTCATATGAAAATTACCGTAGACACCGACCGCATGCGCGTGGTCAGCGGAGAGATCCGTACAGTTGTGGACACATTGAGGAACAATATGGATGCCATAGAGCTTCTTGTGAACAGCATGGGCGGGGAATGGCAGGGGGATGCCGGGAAAGCATATGCAGGCCGCCTGATATGCGTGCGCAGGGAATTTAAGGAAGTAGAACATTTTTTTGAGGAATATGCGTCCCTGCTGGGACGTTTCTCGGAAGAATATGCCAGGTATGAAGATGACCTGGCAGCAAAGATCAGGAATGTATAAAGTGGGAGAGGATATGCGCATGAAGAAGGAAATCATTCTTACGCCGGAGGAGCTGTATTTCATGGGATCGCTGCTTCAGGCAAAATACATTGACTATGCCTATGTGGCAGCCATGGGTGACATACAGCAAAGACGCGGGATTTATGAGAGTGAATCCAGGGAGGGGCTGGCGGAGAAAGGAATCCTAATGGAAGACTTCAGCGGCAACCTGGAGGTGGACGAAGGGGTGGGAAAACTCTTGGAACCTGTTTTTTTCGGGAATCTGGAATCCTCCGTGGACGTGGCCTTAATGGAGGAGGAAGGCAGGAGAGTCTTACCCGGCAGAAGGTTCCATTTTTACGAAGGGCGCATCACCTCTACTGTGATGGGGGAGGAAGGCATCTGCCTGGAGGCTGTGGATGAAGGCTGGATCCAGGCGTGGGTGGCAGGGCTTCTTCCAGAAGATTATGCCGGGGAGCAGGCTTATGTGTCTGTGACGGAGATTAACAGGGAAAAGATCAGCCGGATCATCGCCGTAAAGAGCACACTGGTGGGAGAGAAGTCGGCTGTGGAGATATATGTGGAGGCAGATGGCAGGATATATGCCGAGAGGGCACACGGCCAGGCTATGGTGCTCTCCAGGGAGCAGTTTGGCCTGGAAGTATACCGGGGATTGAAGGGGGAATAGAACATGGCATATCGTGACGAAAATGGCAGGATCACCATAGACGAGCAGGCGGCCCAGAAAGATATCAGACGCCTACGGGAGGCTGCAAATATCCTGAAGGATTCCCGGGCCAGCATCCGCAGCCTGCGGCAGCAGAGCGGGGATATGCAGGGGCTGGCGGTATCGGCCATCCAGGACAAGAGCCTGGAGATGGATAGGAAGCTGACCCAGATGATTGAGAAGCTGGAGGACACTGCCGACTATATCCAGAAGGTGGTGAGACATTACCAGAAGATTGACGAGGATCTGAAGAAGATCATCCAGCAGGCAGCGATTGCTGCCGGAGAGGCTGTTGCCGGTGTGGCGGGGAAGCCCGGAAACGGCAGTGGCTCTGCCGCAGGCGGCAGTATCCTGGACGATATAGGAAAAGCCGCACAGATCGGGATAGGGAATCTGTTTTCAGGGAAGAAATAGGAGGGCTGGCAGATGGCAGATATTGGAAAAGTATTGGTGGATATTGCGGCCCTGCAGGGCAATGAGAAGAGTATTGAACAGTATATATCCAGGCTGGAGGCACTCAATAGCCGTCTGGAGACACTGCTTGGAAAGATCGAGGCATCCTGGGAAGGGGAATCCAGCAAGGCATACCTGAATCTTATGCGGGGGTATGCAGCCCAGGCGGCGAATATGGTAACTGTGCTGCAGGAATTCAAAAGTTATGTGGGAAAGGCCCATAGTCTCTTTGAGACAAAGGATAAGGCAGCGGCTTCCCGGATCAATGGTTCATTTTAGGAGGGCATGGAATGAAGATAGCATATGACATTTCAGTGATGGCGGGACTGGTGGCAGCCTGCCAGTCAGCCAATGAAGAATTGCAGAAGGCCCAGAATCTGCTGCAGGAGGTTCATTCCCACAGTGACTGGACCTGCAAGGAGAAGAACACCATAGATGACATGATGCGGGAATGTAAGAAATGGATCCAGAAGCTATGCGAGAGCCAGCAGGGATTCCTGGGCGCTGTCCGGGGCGTGGCAGACGACCTGACAGATGCGGAGAAGAACATATCCGGCCTGTTTGGCGGTGTGGAGAGCCTGCTGGGGAAGATCCTGGCCATTCCAGTGAAAGTGACCACTGTGGTGGGCGGCGGCCTGCTGGGAGCGCTGTTTGGAAATGGCAGCAATGGAGGCAGTACAACTCACGTTGGAAGCAGCGGAGCGGCCCACGGCAGTGGGGGCGGGCGTCATGACGGCATCCAGGATTCCGCAGACTGGCAAGGACCTATGGGGCAGGCGGGGGACATTGTGGCCGGGGCAATACAGGGTAACCTGGTGGGAGGACCGCCCTCCGTGGAGCATATTTTGCAGCAGTTTGCATCTGAAATGCAGGTAATGTCCTATGATACACTGCAACTTTGATAGAGGAGACAGGATATGGCAGTGAAAATTCAATTAACCCCCCAGGAACTTCTCTCCCAGAGCCAGGAGATGAAGGGACTGCAGGCAGAATATGAGACACTCTTTGGCCAGAGCCAGACACTCCTGGGTCAGGTGAATGCAAACTGGAGCGCCAACCTTGCCAACAATTTTGCCGGGAAGATTTTAAGTGCCCAGAAGAGTTTTAAACAGATTACCTCCATGCTGGAGGCAGGGGGGAACCTGGCGCAAGAGAGTGCCAGGACAATGGAAAGCGTGGATTCTCTGCTGGCGAAAAATATGGCCGCGGGAGATGGAATCGGAGGTCTGCTGAATCATGGTATGCCACCTGGAGGCATCAGTTTTTCAGATGGATATGGTGTTACCTGGGGGCCGGGGTCGGGAAATGGCACCCAGGAGAATCCTGCAGGGAATGGCAGTTGGCTGTCCGAACAGTGGGAACTGCTGAAGGAGCAGTGGGAACACACGGGGAATTTCCTGGAATGGGCCAATGGCAATTTTGAAAAGTTACCCAAGGAGATCCGGAAGAAGATAGTAGGCCTCTTAGGAAAGCGGACTACCTCTGCCGTGTCCATGACATATGACATCATCACGGGAAATGCCGGATGGGGGACAGCCAATACCTTTGTGCGGTATGTGGTGGAGAACAGCAAGGATGCCACCATGATCTGCAATTCCCTGCAGATGTTCTTTGGGAAGGATTACCAGGACTGGGGTGCCCACTGGGGGGTTAGGTTCGAGGAGTATTTCAAGGAGGGGGATCTGCTGGCCGGAGTAGTCAATGCAGGCGGTGCCCTTATGACCAATTTTGCCCTGGGAATTACGGACACCATTGTAGACACCGGCCTGGATCTGGTGTCAAGGCTGCCGGTGGTGGGAATGGTGACGGATGCCTGTGGGATCACCAAGGAAAACTGGGATAAACTGGTCACTTATATGGGCAATGATATGAAGGAGACATATGACCAGGTGGCACAGGCAGTGGCAAGAGGAGAAGAATTTGTCCAGGAGAAGGTCAGTCAGGTGGTGGATGCCGCAAAAGAAACGGTTTCTAATGTGTATGAGAATGTGAAGGAAACGGCTTCCGATGTGATGGATACCATAAAGGATGTGAACAGAGGGGTGGCCAGGGCAGCACAAGAGGCCGGGGAAAATATAGGGAAGGCAGCGGGAAAGGCGCTGGATAGTGTGAAGGAGGCGGTCTGCTTCTGGAAGTGGTAGCATGAGATGGTCTGTGAGAGCGGATGGCAGACAGGGAAAATGCATGCGTGCCAGGACACGCACGGAGGTATAAAATGGATCAGATACTGCCAATTGGGTCTGTGGTGGAAGCAGGTGATGTGAGGCTTTGCCTGCTGGGGGCGAGAATGCTGGAGAAGGAAGGATGTATGACACTGGCATACTGTGCCGTCCGGCATCCTCGGGGATATGCAGGGCTGGAGAGTCTGGGTATTGTCTATGCCCAGGATATTACCAGGATACTTTTTACCGGTAAAGTGGGAAGCAGTGGGAGACAGTTCCTGGATGGGCTTACAACGATATACCGGCAGATGGAAGGCAGGACGGCAGCCCAGGCCCAGGCACTCTTTGATGAGATGCAGGAGAAATATAAGGACATCTGAGAGACAACCCCAGGCATCGGGTGTGTTGCAGGGGGAGTCCTGCCTGCACGGATGCCGGGGAAATGCGCGTGCCGGGACACGCAGAGAGGTATGGAGATGGAACAATTGCTGGCACTTGGAACAGTGGTAAAAGCAGATTTAGGGGAAAAAAGTACAGCCCTTCTGATGATTGCGGGGTACTATCCTAGGGATGAGAGAAACGGCCGTGTGTATGATTATCTGACAGTGATGTACCCTGTAGGGATGACTTTACAGGCAGCCGTACAGATGATTGACAGCAGTGAGATCCTTTCAGTGGAGGCAGACGGATACCTGGATGAAACCACACAGGCTTTTACCAGGGGGCTGCCGGAACTTCTGCAGATCACCAGGGATGCCGTGCTGGAAGAGATCAGGAACGGACAGGAGCAGTGGAAGGATTCCAGGGAAGAGGCAGATGGCACGGTGAAGGATAATGCCGGGAGTACAGGGACTGCCGGGGCAGGAGAGGGGAATGTTTCCCGGGTGGTGGATCCCAACCAGGACTTTGGCTAAGGAGGGAGGAGTGGTATGGCAGGGAAAATACAACTGACACCGGCAGAACTTCTGGCCCAGTCGGCTGAGATGGAAGCCTTGCGCTCGGAATATAACGATGTGTTTGCAGCAGTCACTTCTGAACTGAACCATGCAAATGGTAACTGGAGCGGTGTCCTGGCTCATAATTTTGCAGGGAAGATCACCAGTGCAGGGCGGGGATTTTCCAGGATCACGGATATGCTGGAGGCGGGTTCTAAGGCGGCCCAGACAAGTGCCCGCACATTTGAAAGTGTGGATACCCTGCTGGCGAAGGATGGAAAGGTGACGGAAGCGAAGAAAGCAGCCAGCCAGTTTGGAAATGTAGTGAAAATATCTGCCGCGAATCTCTTAAGTACAGCCAGCAGCACGTTCCCCAGGGCAGAGGAATCCCGTAAGAAGCCGAAGAAAAAGGGCCTAATCGCGGGCTTCGTGGACGGCTGCAAGGGGGTGGCTGATGCGGTGGTATCAGGTGGCAAGAAGGTGATAAATGCCGGCAAGAAACTGGTGGATGGCATTGTAGACGAGTACAATAAGCAGGGGACTCTCTATAAGATAGTGGAGTACGGGAAATGTGTTTTCAAGGGTGGAGTCGCTGTGGTGAAGATTGTGGGTTCCGTGGCCGCCTGCAGTACAGTCGCAGGTATTCCGCTGGGAATCATAGGTATCATCAGCGCAGGAAACGACATCATCAATGCCAGTACAAATGCCGCTTATCTATATACCGGCCAGTATGACCAGGTGGGAAGTACAAACTATCTGAAGGATCTGCTGGTTGAAAACGGAAAGTATCTGGGGAGGGAACTGTTTGGGAATGAAAAAGTAGGGGAATTCATCGGAAAGCTGACCTACACAGGCATAGATGTGGTGACATTCCTGGACGGCGTGGATTCCATGCTGAAGTCTCTGGGAAAAGTGAATACGGCTGTCACGAATGTGGCGGGATATTCTTATGCATGGGGCAAGACCACTTTTGATGAGGTAATGAATCATAAATATAAATGGACGGATTGGAAGGACTGGGTCAAGAGAGGGCTGAAAATAGATCCCAATTCAACGCTAAATTTTGTGGTCAGCGCAGGGGATAAGGTATATTCTTCCATGAAGAAAGCATGGAAACTGGGGGAAAAGCTGGTAGAATTGATGAACTGACGGTATCAGAAGAAACGGGTAACGGGACAAGAAAGCAGACAGGAGGTATCATATGATTCATACATTATTGCCAGTGGGAAGTGTCATCACTCTGACCGGGGCAGAGAAAAAGCTGATGATTATGGGAATAGCAGTACAGAAGGAAGACGAGGAGCGGATGTATGATTATATTGGCGTTCCATATCCAGAAGGATATATTGACAACGAAACCATGTTCCTGTTTTTCCACAAGGATATCGCAGAAGTACATTTCCTGGGCTATGTGAATGCAGAATCCCAACTCTACCGTGCCCAGCTGCAGAAGGAACTGGTGGAAAACGGGATCATCCAGGAGAAGGATGGGGAATCGGAATAGGCAGATGGCCGCTGGAGGGACACAGGTTTCATACCAGGGAGGATGATAATGGCTTTGGACCAGGAAAGACAGGTGAAGGAAGATGGCATCATATCAGATTGAGGCGGCCTGCTGCTGCAATATGGGGCGCAGGCGTTCCAATAACGAGGATAATTTCTGCTTTGACAACCGGGTATTGCCCAAGGACAATACGGGACTGAAGCATGCAGTGACGGTAGAGAGGAAGCTGGAGAGGGAGCAGTATTACGGTGTCTTTGATGGTATGGGCGGCGAGAGCTATGGGGAGGAAGCTTCCTTCCTGGCGGCATCCGTGGCCCAGGACAGCACCAAAGTCCTGGCAGATTTCCTCTATCCCCCCAAGAAGTATCTGACCAACCTAGTACAGAAGATGAATAAAGCTGTGTGCGAGAAATCGGAGGAACTGCATTCGGGGCGCATGGGCAGTACGGCTGTGATGCTCTATTTTGGAAGTGGATATGTGTATGTGTGCAATGTAGGGGACAGCAGGGCTTTCCGGCTTAGGAGCGGGGGATTCCAGCAGATATCAGAGGATCACACGGATGCAAAATTCCTGGAAGCCCAGGGAATCAAGGGACGAAAGCCCTGTCTGACCCAGCATCTTGGGATCTGGCCGGAGGAAATGGTACTGGAGCCCTATGTGGCAAAAGGGGAACTGGAGGATGGGGACCAGTACCTGCTGTGCAGCGATGGACTTACAGACATGGTGGATAACGTGGAGATCTGCGCCATCATGAAGGAGGCTCCTGATGCCAGAAGCTGTGCGGAGGCCCTGGTGGAGAAGGCCCTGGAGAACGGTGGCAGGGATAATGTGACGGTGATTGTGGTAAGGCTGAAGGAAGTCCGGTGAAGGTCCCATTGTCAAAGCGGCGGCCTGCCGGGATATGCATATTGGGCCAGAAATGGATGCCTGACAGTTAGGCCGGGGAACCCGGGAAGCCATTCTGGCCTTTTTTTCGAGGAGAAAGATTTTAGGCAGAATGTGTTTCTGATTCTGCCTTGTTGTGATATAGACTAGGAAAAACCTATGGAAAACTGTCTGGACAAGAGGGAGGAAACATATGACAAACACATGGCCCGGCTGGCAGAACGTCGGCCTAATCGGAGAGGGAAGCTTTGGAAAGGTATACAAGATCCAGAGGGAGGAGTTCGGCCAGGTATATGAGGCGGCGCTGAAGGTGATCACTATTCCGGCCTCAAAGGCAGACATTCGGACGGCTTTTGACGAAGGTATGGATGAGGAGAGTGTCACGGATTATTTCCGCAGCTTTGTGGAGGATATCGTGGCAGAATTTGCCTTGATGAGCAAGCTGAAGGGCAACAGCAACATTGTCAGCTACGAGGATCATATGGTAGTCCAGCATGAGGGAGAGATCGGCTGGGACATCTTGATCCGTATGGAGTTGCTGACACCCTTGACAGAATATGAGGCCAGGCATCCACTATCGGAGGAAGATGTGATACGGCTGGGAATCGACCTGGCCCATGCGCTGGAATTGTGCCGGAAACGGGGGATCATCCACCGGGATATCAAACCGGAGAATATATTTGTGTCTAAGGACAGGGATTTCAAGCTGGGGGATTTCGGGGTGGCCCGCATTGCGGAGAAGACCATCTCGGCCATGTCCCGGAAGGGCACTTACAATTATATGGCGCCAGAGGTCTATAAGGGGGAGGAATACGGATATGCGGCAGACCTGTATTCACTGGGGCTGGTTCTGTACCGGTTCTTAAATGATAACCGGACACCGTTTCTGCCGCCCTGTCCGCAGCCCATTCAGTATGCAGACCGGGAGAGGGCGCTGAATGCAAGGATTTCCGGGCAGCCCATCCCACCTCCGGCCCATGGCAGCAGGAAGTTACAGGAAATTGTCCTAAAGGCCTGTGCCTACAGGCCCAAAGAGCGTTTTGCCAGTGGAAGTGAACTGATAGCGGCATTGACGAAATTGCAGTTGGAAGCTGGAGCGCAGGAAACCGGGGGGCAGAAGACAGAAATACAAAGAAGCGGGCCGCAGAAGACAAAAGCACAAGGCGCAGGAGCACAGTGGGCCGGGGCGCAGGAAGGCAGAACAGAAAATGACGGAAACCGGAGGGCTGGAACACAGGAAGCCGGGATACCGGTGTCTGGAATGGAAGCAGACAGGAGGACAGCAGCTGAGGAGATGCCCACGGGGGACTCGAAGACCGTAGGAGTCTGGGAACAGGAATCCCGTAGAAAAGCGGCCAAGGGAGACTGGGAGCAGGGAGGAAAAGTTTCCCGGAAGGAAATTTCCCAGGGGGCAGGAAATTTCTGTGGAGAAAGGGTTTCCCAGGTGGATTCCGGGATAGAAGACCCGCTGGAGAAAACCTTGTCCGCGTTTGATAAAAATTCCCTGGAGGAGGGACAGCAGCCTGGCCATGGGGAGAAACAAGGAAAAAGACCCAGAAAAGGTCGCAGTCTGAAAAACTGGTATAAGAGCAGTGCAGTGGGAGCAGCGATCCTGCCAGTGCTGTACTTCCTGTCGGAGTTATCTTTCCACATCCGCATAGACGGGGGTGCTTCCATGGAGGACAAGATAACCGACCTGGTGGCTCGTCTGGTGAACTGGGTGCACCAGGCCAGTTTATCTGGGGGCAGTTTTCACCGGTTCTGGCTGGTGGGAACGCTCCATGGGATCTCCCTAACATGGATTTTCCTGCTGCTGGTAGCGGCAGGGGCACATTTCTGGAAGAAAATGTGGAGGGAAACTGCCGGTAAGCGGGCAGGAATCGGACTGGCCTATCTGGCAGTGACGGCGGTGGTGCTGCTGTTCTTAAAAGGAAGTATCCGTACGATAGTGGAGGTGGAATGGGATTGCTATCATATCGTGCTGGGAATGGTATCTGCTTTCGGACTGGAAACATGGTGGCATTTCAAGGATGGAAAGAAGAAAGACCCTGCCTGGATCTGGAGGCGGGCACATGCCTATCTGCTGATCCAGACCTGGATCCTGCTGTCATTTTATATCGGACTGATTAAAACAATTGTAGAATTAGAGACAGTTAACTTCTATGGGATTGACTGGAGGCAATCCCTCAGCCTATGGGAACAAATAGGGAAGACAATGGATGTTTTGGCGTATTATCTTTCATTTTTATATACCTCACCTATCTTTGTGCTCATGTTGGTTTCACTGGTAGCTGCCAGGATTGTACAGCACAATTGTAAGAAGCGGAATCTTCTCTGATGCAACAGGAGGCCTGCCTTGGGATAAAGAAACGCAGGATCCGGCTGCTATGAAAAGTGGCAAAAGGGTGTGTAAACAAGCCTCTTTAAGCGCACAAGGGGGATTCACATGTATGTGTCTGGAACGACACAATTTATAAAGAAAAGAAGGAGGCAGGACACATGACAAACACATGGCCCGGCTGGCAGAATGTCAGCTTGATCGGAGAGGGAAGCTTTGGAAAGGTATACAAGATCCAGAGGGAGGAGTTCGGCCAGGTATATGAGGCGGCGCTGAAGGTGATCACTATTCCGGCCTCAAAGGCAGACATTCGGACGGCTTTTGACGAAGGTATGGATGAGGAGAGTGTCACGGATTATTTCCGCAGCTTTGTGGAGGATATCGTGGCAGAATTTGCCTTGATGAGCAAGCTGAAGGGCAACAGCAACATTGTCAGCTACGAGGATCATATGGTAGTCCAGCATGAGGGAGAGATCGGCTGGGACATCTTGATCCGTATGGAACTGCTGACGGCGCTGCCGGACTATACGGCGAAGCATCCTTTGCAGGAGGCAGACATCATTCGTCTGGGACAGGATCTGGCAAGGGCTTTGGAACTGTGCCGCAAGGAAGGGATCATCCATCGGGATATCAAGCCGGAGAATATCTTCGTGTCCAAGAATGGGGACTTCAAGCTGGGAGATTTCGGGGTAGCCAGGGTGGCAGAGAAGACCATCTCTGCCATGTCCCGGAAGGGTACCTACAACTATATGGCTCCGGAGGTGTACAAGGGGCAGGAATACGGATATACAGCAGACCTGTATTCTCTGGGACTGGTGTTGTACCGGTTTCTGAATGACAACCGCACGCCGTTCCTGCCGCCATACCCACAGCGGATCCAGTACAGTGACAAGGAGCAGGCACTGAACAACCGCATGGCCGGGAAGCCCATACCGGTCCCGGTACATGGCAGCAAGGGACTGCAGGAGGTGGTGCTGAAGGCATGTGCCTTCCAGCCTGGAGACCGGTATGCCAGTGCGGAAGAGATGGGCAGGGCGCTGTCAGGTCTGTGGATGGAGGCCGGTGCCGTAAGGGAGGAAGCGGCAAGGCAGGAGAGAGAAGCCGCGGAAGTCAAGGCCAGAGAAGAAGCAGCAAGACAGGAGAGAGAGGCAGAAGAAGCCAGGCTCCGGGAGGAAGCAGCAAGGCAGGAAAGGGAAGTAGAGGAAGCCAGGGTTCGGGAAGAAGCAGCAAGACAGGAGAAGGAGGCAGAGGAAGCCAGGGTTCGGGAAGAAGCAGCAAGGCAGGAGAGAGAGGCAGAGGAAGCCAGGCTCCGGGAAGAGGCGGCAAGGCAGGAAAGGGAAGCGCAGGAAGCCAGGATTGCGGCAGAAGGTGGCAGCCAGGGAGAAGAGGATCTGGAGCGGACAGTATCTGCATTTTCCAGCCAGAGTGTACATAGGGCTGCTGCAGGTTTTGGGCAGGAGGTGGAAGCTTCTGGGAGAAAGGCAGAGCAGCAGGAGAAGGAGGCAGAGGAAGCCAGGATCCAGGAGGAAGCGGCAAGGCAGGAGAAAGAGGCAGAAGAAGCCAGGCTCCGGGAAGAAGCGGCAAGACAGAAGAGAGAAGCAGAAGAAGCCAGGAAAGCCGCAGAGGCGAAAGCCCGCACAGTGGAAGAAGCGGAAGACGTATTGGAGAAAACGGTGTCAGTATTTTCCGGGAAAGGGTCTGTTTCAGCAGAGGGTCTGGCTGGGACGGAGAATCACGCAGGACAGAGACAAGAGCATCTGGGAAAAGCAGATGAAACCAGCACCGAGGGCAGGGGTGTCCCTGCAAAAGCAAGCGGGAAGAAGCCTTGGTATCAGAAAGCCTGGGTTGGCACCCTTGTTCTCCCTATCGTTGTGTGGATTGAGTATGTTCTTCCTAACAGAGAAGCCGGGCGCAGTTCTTTATACCGGGCAGCATGCAACTATCCGGCAGGTCAGGGAGGCAGTTTCCTGTTATTCGGGATTCTGTCTGCCATCATGGCGGTATTGGCCCTATTGTGGAAGAAGATGTGGGAGGTGCAGAAGGGACAGAAAAATTTCTATGCAGCAGGATTTGGCATCTTGACAGGGGTTCTTTTCTTCTTGAGGTGTCCGATTGCCGCCATGACGCATAAAGGCTGGGGGTTCCAGATGGTGAATCTACAGTATACCAATCTGTGGATAGGGATTGTGCTGGGGGCTGTACTGGTATTTGGCCTGGATCTGTGGAGAAACCAGATGGCCTGCAAAAAGAATGCAGCAGTTTCCATCCTATGTCTGGTATCCTATCATTGTCTTTACCTGGCAGGTTTCCTGTTGTGGTGGGTGCTGGCGGGATTGTACAGCCGCAGTGTGTTTTATGGGGAAAGGGCAGGGTGGTGGACAATGTTCACCGTATTCCAGTTCCGGCATGGTGCCTGGACAGCCGGGCTGGTTATTGCAGGGATATCCCTGGCAGCAGGTGTGGTTCTGGCTGTAATAGCAAGGAAAAAGGAATAGGGTAGGGAGACAGCAAAGGAGACAGAAATGGCGGGACGAAAAATCATTGCAGTATGCCTGTTTGCAGCTTATGCAGTATAAGCTTTCTGAATGGCACTGTTTCTACTATCCCATATGGGGAGTAGGAAAAGTGTTGCTGGCAGTGGGAGTTGTTGACTGGTACATGCGTTAAGCGCATAGGAGGTATAGGCATGGTCAATACTTGGCCGGGATGGAACAATGTGGGTCTTCTAGGGGAAGGCAGTTTTGGAAAAGTATACAGGATACAGAGGGAGGAGTTCGGCCAGACCTATGAGGCGGCGCTGAAGGTAATTACCATTCCGGCTTCCCAGGGGGATGTCCGGGCTGCCTATGCGGAAGGGATGGACGAGGAGAGTGTCACGGAATATTTCCGTGGGTTTGTGGAGGACATTGTGGCAGAATTTGCCCTTATGTCCAAGATGAAGGGGAACAGCAATATCGTCAGCTACGAGGATCATATGGTGGTTCAGCATGAGGGAGAGGTGGGCTGGGATATCTTGATCCGCATGGAATTGCTCACGGCCCTGCCCGACTACATCGTCCGTCACCCCCTGGGGGAACTTGATGTGGTGCGCCTGGGGCTGGATCTGGCCCAGGCACTGCAGCTTTGCCGCAAGCGCGGTATCCTTCACCGGGACATCAAGCCGGAGAATATCTTCGTGTCCAAGGACGGGGACTTCAAGCTGGGAGACTTCGGGGTGGCCCGCATTGCGGAGAAGACCATCTCGGCCATGTCCCGGAAGGGCACGTATAATTATATGGCACCGGAGGTGTACCAGGGGCAGGAGTATGGATACACGGCAGATATTTACTCCCTGGGACTGGTGTTGTACCGTTTCTTGAATGACAACCGGACGCCATTCCTGCCTCCTTATCCACAGAAGATCCAGTACAGTGACCGGGAGAGAGCCTTGAATGAGCGCATGTCCGGCAGACAGATACCACCCCCGGCCCATGGAAGCAGGACGTTCCAGGAGGTGGTGCTGAAATGCTGCGCTTTCCGGCCCCAGGATCGGTATGGGGATGCCGGGCAGTTGGAAGCAGACCTGCGCAGGGTGCTGTCATTCCCTTCTTTTGCTGGCAGGATGGCAGGAGGTATGCAGGAATCTGGGCAGGAGACTGTCAAGGGCCAGGAAGCATCTGGACAGGCAGAGGCCGTCAAGGGCCAGGAGGCATCCAGGCAGACAGAGCCTGGCAAGGGATGGGAAGCATCCAGGCAGGCAAAGCCTGGCAGGGAATGGGAAGCATCTGAACAGGAGTACACCTATGGGGGATGGGAGCCATCCAGCCAGGGAAGGAGATGGCCGGAACAGGAACAGGCCAAACAGGAAGAGACTGGAGAGAAAAGGGAACAGGTCGGATCGAAAGTTTCCGGCAGGGAGCAGGATTCACCAGTCCGGGAAGAATCTGTTTGGCAGGAGTCAGTCCAGAAAGAACCAGTCCGGGAAGAATCTGTCCGGCAAGAGCCGGTCCAGGAGGAGTCAGTTTGGGAGGGATCAGCCTGGCAGGAGTCAGACCAGGAAGAATTCCTGGATAAGACTCTCTCCGCGTTTGCTGGCAGGAAGCCCATAACAGGTGGAGAAAAGCAGGATACTGCCAGGGAAGCCTTCCCAGAGAAAGAAAGGGCAGGTACCACAGATGGGAAAGCAGACATGGGGATATCCAGGGGAACCATGGGAAATCTTGTCCAGAAACCGGCAGGGAAGCAGATCTTCACGATGATGCTGCCCTTTGTGCTGGGTGGATTGTGCTGGCAGGTGTACCATGTGGCAGATATGAAGATGGCCGCCCCCTATGGATCTGAGATGGCAGCAGCAGCTAGTGTAGGAATCAGCCTGGCTTCTCTGTTGGGCAGCTTTCTGGTGGCAGTGGTGACAGGAGGCAGCACCATCCTGACCGGACGCTATCATGCCCAGGATGGGAAGGGCATATTAGACAGTGTCCGCACCATGCTGATATTGGCGGGGATAGCAGGAGGAGTGGCAGCTTTAATGGGTATTTTCCTTACACCCGTTATCCTACAAGGCATGGGAAGCTCTCCCGAACGAATGTCCTATGCAATCCGTTATATTTGCATTCTTTCCCTGGGCTTTTTCCCGGCGGCAATTTATTACGGGGGAGTGGGAATCCTGCGCACATTGGGCGGGGGCTGGCGGCCCTTCTGCTTGCTGGCCATTAGTGCTGTGCTGAAGGTGGGATTTAATTTCATATATGTACGAAAAAACCCAGTTCGGTTGCCGCTGTTGGGAATGGCATTGTCTACAGTGACAGTCCTGCTGGCCGGAGCTATAGCAGTGTCCCTGGCAGTGCATCATGAATTGAAAAAATACAGGCTGGCAGGCATCAAAGGAAAGTTTGCCTCAAGTCAGACGAAAACCATATTGCTGGCAGGGCTGCCAGAGGGAGTCATGTGGGCGCTAATCGGCTTTTTCTGGGCATTGCATAATAGGGGAGAGAGCTATTATCTCATAGATATGAGCGGGTTTGTGGCATTGCCAATTGTGGGCATGTCCCTGGCCATGGCTGGATATGTGAGACAAAATGCCAAAGATCTGGAGAGGCGTCAGTTGAGAAGGAATGTCAGGACAGGGTGCGCTATGGGGGCTGGTATCATACTGGCTTTGTGGGTTGTGATCTTCCTTGTGAATCCTATCAAGACCTGGTCTTTCCTGTTGCTGGAATATGTCTTGCTGGCAGTTGCCGGCTGCCTGTTTGGTGTCCTGCGGGGGGCAGGTCTGTCCAGGGGGCCCGTAGCCATCGGCCTGGTCTGCTGGGGTGTCATCAGGGTGGGATGGTTGGTGGTGGCTCCGGCATATATTTCCTATGCAGACGTGATATCCAGGGGGGATGATATGGTCTGGATCCTTGGCGCAGTGGTGCTTCTGCTCTACGCCTGGAAGGTGGACTGGCCGGGGCGTGCCCAGGCCGAACCGAGAACTTAAAGGAAAAGGATGTGGCTGCAGGGAGGCTTGCCCGCAGGAATATGAGGGGGAATGGGGATGAAGAGAAAATGGATCAAAATACTGCTGACAGCGTTTCTGTGCCTGATAGCCGTGCTGTCTGCGTCCTGTCAGAAGGCCGCGTGTGATCGCTTTCACGGCAGCCCTGGAAATCGACCCGAAGAGCGTGGCTGTCTACACTGCATTGGCAGATGCTTATGAGGCGATGGGGGACGATGAAAGTCTTCGCCGGATTCTGGAACAGGGCATCGAAGCCACCGGAGACGTGGGGCTTAAGGAGCGGCTTGCCAAGTTGCCGCCTGTATTGCCCGAACAACTTTCTCTGTTAAGAGGGTTAGGAGGGCCATATGTACAATATGTAATAGTGGATGAAGAACTGGAGTCTGCCTTTGCCGATGCGATAGACGCGGGACTGGCGGGAAACAGGGAGGTTCTGGAAGACGCTGCATGGAGTGCTGCGCTGGCAGAACGGGTTGAAGCTTGTCTGAAGGAAAGGGAAAGGCGTGAAGAGCGTGATGATTTGGTTTTCGATATGGGAGAGTGTAGGATCTGGACGCAGCTGTCGCATGGAGCCATACTATCATACACTTACGAAGAAACGAATGGGGGATTGAATTATTGGATTGAATACCGTCCGGAAAACGGGAACGGATTCTATTGGTATCTGGCTGACAATCGGGCGCATAGCAGAATTTCCTATTATCATTATCTGGTACGTGGAGAGACGTCAGGCTGGTTGTTTAACGGTTCCTTTACTGCTCTGTACTATCATTTTTACGATTATGGGATTAACTATCCCGACGGAGAGAAAATGGCTTTTCACAGAGCAACGGAACAGTATACGGGAACACTGGCAGACGATTTGTTGGACGGGGAGAGAGTGGGGACGATATATGCCTTTGATGTTGATGAGTACGGGGAGGAGCATGAACGAAATTATACCGTATATGAAAACTTTAAGGCCGGTAAACGACAGGCTTCATGGACGGACGAAAGCGGAGAAGAATGTACCAGGATGATTGTGGACGATACGGGAGAGGTAACGTACGAATGTCCAAGCCTTGATATACAGGCTGTCTGGAACACTCCGTGACAGGAAATCTGTATCTGGAATATAGGAAAAGGTTTCCGGGTGGGGAAGAAGACCCTGGGCAGGATCCGGCGTTTGTCTGTGTTCTGCCCTATCTTTTCTAACCACTATGCTAATCAGAGTTGACAAGAATGGTTAGAATGTGGATAGAATCTTTTTGGGAGGCGGCCAGATGATTTATCAGGAAAGTGAGACTGTCGAATGGAAGTCTGTTGTCGTGGATGACATTACCGCCTTGCAAAGTCAAATTCCCCGCCGCAAGCAGCGGGGCATTGACCCTCGCGGCATTCGTCAAATATCCATGTAAACATGGCTATTTTCCTCATTGCTCGCGGGAATAAAGGTATCTAAGGAAACGAGGACGTAATGGCCCTCGTTTTTTCTAAGCCTTTTTTAGCCAGGAGGGGTTATATTACACAAAATGAAATCTATGATACAAAATGGAATCAATGCAGCATCATTCCCACTATAGTGATTTTCCCGTATACGCCCTACAGACATACTTAAAATGATATAATAAATAAATTATGGCCGTATGAGTATGGATCCGCATGTGAATACAGATTTGTATGATAGGCGTGATGGATAAAACGTGACAGATACATTGTGAGGATAAGGGAGAAAAGTCTATGGGTCATGAGTATAACAGGGAATATTATGCCCAGTATGAGCCGCTGTTTGGCGTCTGGCATATTACGAAGCAGATCGGGGAGGGCAGTTTCGGCCGTGTGTTCGAACTGGAGCGGGAGGACTTCGGACAGACCTACAAGGCGGCGCTGAAGGCTATCACGGTACCGGCCAGCGAGGGCGAACTACAGGAAGTGTTGTCCGAGGGCATGAGCGAGCAGAGTGTCCGGGACTATTTCGGCGGTTTCGTGGGGGATCTGGTGAAGGAGTTCGCCTTGATGAGCAGGCTGAAGGGCACCAGCAATGTGGTCAGTTATGAGAACCACCAGGTGATCGAGCACAGGGACGGGGTGGGCTGGGACATCCTGATCCAGATGGAACTGCTGACACCACTAAATGATTATATGCGCAGCCACCCGGTCACCCGGCAGGATGCCATCAAGCTGGGCATCCACATGTGCAAGGCCCTGGAACTGTGCCAGCGCTACAATATCATCCACCGGGATCTGAAGCCGGAGAACATCTTCGTATCGGAAAACGGGGACTTCAAGCTGGGAGACTTCGGCATCGCCCGGACGGTGGAGAAGACCACCGGAGGCCTGTCCAAAAAGGGTACCTACAATTATATGGCGCCGGAGGTGTACAAGGGGGAACCCTATGGCAGCACGGTGGACATCTATTCCCTGGGAATCGTGCTCTACAGGCTGCTGAACGAGAACCGGCTGCCCTTCCTGCCAGCCTATCCCACCCCCATTACCCATATGGACAGGGAGAATGCCCTAATGCAGCGGATGGGAGGCACCCCTTTGCTCATGCCGGTCCACGGGGAGGGCAGGCTGGGGGAGATTGTCCTAAAGGCCTGTGCCTACCGTTCCGGGGACCGCTACAGTTCCCCGGCCCAGATGCGCCAGGAACTGGAGTCCATTGTCTATGACCGGGGGGAAGCGCCTTACATATACCCGGAGGGGGACGGCCTGCCCCAGAGGTCTGTGAAGGAAGTGGGAACCGGAGAGGAGATGCCGGTATTAGAGAAGGGGCTTCAAGAAGAACTGGAGAAGACAGTCAGTGTATTTGGCCAGGAAACTGGTGGAGCCAAGGAAAACCAGCCAGGGCAGACCGATGCGGAAACACGGCCAGGGCAGGACAATGCGAAATTACAGTTAGAGCAGAGCAAAGGGGAAACACAACCAGGCCAGACAGAATCTGATTTGGCTTCAGACAGGGGGGCTTCCAGACATGGTCCGAAGAAAGGGATTATTGAACTGGGAATCGGGGTTGTGGCTGTCATCCTGATCTTGGTCATAGGCATGGTAGCATTCCGGGATCGGAACAGGAATACCATCCCGGATGTTGCGATGGGAAACCAGGCAGATGCAGGTCCAGGGGATGGTCAGAAGAACCAGAATGGAAATTCAGATAGGAATCCGACAGGGGAGCAGGATGGCTCTGGCGGGGAACAGGAGGATGCCGCACAGGTGGAGGGATCTGCCAGGATAGATACCTATTGGATCGGTATCTGCCAGCAGGGATCCCATGAGGTGCTGGATGCCGCCACAGAAGGGTTCCAGGATGCACTGGTCCAGAAACTTGGGGACAGAGTGGCGTTCGAGGTGCTGAATGCAGAAGGAGACAGGGATTTCTGTGCCCATATTGCTGAACAGTTCGTGGCTGAAGATGTGGATCTGATCCTGGCAAATGGAGCGGCATCTTTGCAGGCCGCGGCAGACGCCACGTCCAGGATTCCCATTCTGGGGACGTCTGTCACGGATTATCCGGCGGCACTTGGCATGGAGGAATGGGCAGGCCTTACAGGCAGGAATGTGTCCGGTACCTGTGATCTGATCCCGCCATCAGAGGTAGTGGATATGCTCTGCGAACTGTTTCCGTCTGTGGCCACAGGGAAAGTGTCAACGATAATGATATCGGTTTCTCCTACCTGGTATCCCGATTTGGCATATCAGGTAGATGCAGTGAAGAGGGAACTGGAGAAACGGAGGCTGCCATATGAGGAGTGTATTATAACTGATTATGATATATTCGAGATCGAGGATCTTGCGGGAGCATATGAGGCAGGTACATATGGAATACCGGTATATGTTCCATCCAGATTCCTAAAGGAAGTATCTGGAAAGGCTGTTTTTTTCCTTGGCGAAGAGGAACTTGGAAAATTCCCTCTGATGACAGGGGATGCATCCATGGTAGAAGTCGGATGTGATCTTTACTCAGACGGAGTGGCGGCAGTTCTCTCTGCTAGTTATTATGACATGGGATACCAGGCCGGGTTGATGGCATATGAGATCTTGGAAAATGGAGCGGATATCTCTGCCATGGAGGTGCAGTATGCTTCCAGGATTACCAAAACATATATTGAGGATAACCGTCTGGTGCCGGAATCTGTAGTTCCAGATGATTATGAGAGGATCAGCTGGGATGATTGGACGGCAGCCTTGGAATAGAGGATGAAAGCCGGGGTAGTGTTTTCTGATATGATATTGTATGGTGTAAGTTTTCACAATGCTGTGGTTTACAATGCCATGTATGGAACAGAATGAAAGCAAGAAATTGAGGGATAGCAGAAGGACATGAACGGAAAATACGAAATCGGCGAAATCGTCATGAAAAACTGGGCCATCCGCAGAAAACTGGGTGAGGGAAGTTTCAGCAGGGTCTACGAGATCGAGCGGAAGGATTTTGGCGAGACCTATTATGCGGCCTTGAAAGTGATCACCATACCCCAGGGAGAGGCAGAGTTGCAGGCGGCCCTGGAGGAGATGGGCAGAAGGCTATTTCTATGGCTTCGGGGTGGATCTGTATTCTCTGGGAATCGTGATGTACCGTCTTCTGAACAGGAACCGGATGCCTTTCCTGCCACCCGCTCCACATCCACTGTCCTACAGCAGCAGGGAACAGGCCCTGGCCCGGCGTATGGGCGGGGAAGCCCTGCCTCTGCCCTGCTACGGGGAGGGCCGTCTGGGAGAGATCGTCTTAAAAGCGGCCGCTTACGACCCCGGAGAGAGGTACCAGGATCCGGCACAGATGCGCCGGGAACTGGAGGAGATCCTGGACTGGGAAAGTGACAGGACGATTATCTATCCGGAGGAAGCGGCAGGACAGGAGGGAAATGTGCCGGCAGAGGAGACCATGGAGAAAATAGCGGATCCAGCAGAAGAGCAGACCCTCTCCATATTCGGGGATGGGATAACTGGGGAGAACCAGCCATCCCACAAAAAGCAGCAGGAGCAGATGACCCAGAGTAGCCAGCAGAACCAGTCTTCCCAGGACGGACAGCAGAAAAAATCTTCCCATGGGAAAAAGGGAATCCTGGTGGCAATCCTGCTTCTGGTAGTGGCAGTGGCTGGGGGAATCCTGTGCTATATCATATGGAAGGGCAGCAGGCAGGACCCGGGCCAGACAGTGGCAGGGGCCACCGTGCCCAGTCCTAGTCCCAGTGTGGCACCAGTCCAGACCCCGGCCCCCAGCCCCACCAGGCAGCCAGAGGAAAGCCTGGCGCCTTCTGTACAGCCGGAAGACACAGTGATTGTGGTACCTCCTATAGGACAGAATGAACTTTCTGTTGATGCCATTGCCGGGAACCCTCTGGTGGTGGAGCAGGCGACCTTCCTGCCCTATAGTGGTGCATTGTCCGGAAAAGGACAGGAGGACCTGTATACCTTTGAGGCTCCTTGCAATGGAACTTACCGGGTGGATGTGAGCGGGATGTCAGGGGACATGGAGGTAAACCTATATGCCTACGATGCTTCCGGGGCAGGATTTACTTCTGCGTCCAGATGCTCCAATGGGCAGGGCATGACAGTCATGGGTCTGTCTGCGGGAAGTACGTATCAGATCGGGGTAAAACAGCGTGAGGAGTACGGTTCCTATGACATGAACATAGGATTGCAGAAGGAATCCCTGGATATTACGGCATACACACAGTTGACAGACAGTCTGGAATATACGGACCAGACCAACGTCTACCTGTTTACGGCACCCAGGGATGGCAGATATCGCTTTGAATTTTCCGAGATGATGGGATATGAAATGACAGAGGGAGAGACGTATCAGATCCAGGTACACCAGAGGGAAGGGTACAGCAGCTATATCCTTTCTGTGGGCCAGCAGAAGGAGACTGTGGACATCTCCAGTTATACTGTGATAACGGACTCTGTGGAATTCACAGAGCAGAAAAACGTCTATCTATGTACGGTGCCGCTGGACGGCAGGTACCGCCTGGAACTCTCGGACATGATGGGAGGCACAGAGGTGGAGCTTCATGTCTATAACGAACGGAAGGAACTGGTGGACGCGGAGAAGAACTGTTCCAACGGCCAGGGGCTGACACTGAAAGGGCTGACGGCCGGGGAGACCTACTGGGTACAGGTGAGGCAGAAAAACGGATGCAGTGCCTATACCCTTTCCATAGGGCCTCAGAAAGTGACAGTCCCGGTGGAGGATGGCAGTGTGGTCACGGACAGCGTGGAATACACGGACCAACGGAATGTCTATTCCTTTACGGCCAGGCAGGACGGGGATGTGACATTTGCCCTGCCGGAGATGACAGCCGGCACCATGGTGGAACTGTATGTGTTCAATGATCTGGGGGAGGAAGCAGCCTCCCAGAAGCAATGCTACAATGGGGGAAGCGTTACCGTCCAGGGGGTCACAGAAGGAATCCATTTGGAAGTCCAGGTGCGGCAGGAGGAAGGGCTTGGCAGTTACAGGATGGCAATAGAGTAAGGGATGACGAGGGAAGGAAGAGAAGATGAGGAGGAAAGGAAAGAGAATCCTGGTGATCGGGATGGCTGGTATTCTGCTGGTTATGGGAACTGGCTGCGGGACAGGGAAGGAGAATGCGGACTTAGGGAATGGTTCTGGCCTGGCAAACGGAGAATGGTCCGAAGGAGAACAGGTTGCTTCCCTGGACTGGCAGGGGCAGTATGACTTAGGGATCCGTCTTCTGGGAGAGGGTAAATATGAGGAAGCCATCATTGCCTTTACCGCTGCCATAGAGATTGCACCCAGCCGGTCTGCCCTGTATGCTGCCAGGGGTGATGTGTATATGGCCATGGAGGCGAATGGCATAGGGCTGACAGGCCTGGACGGCCTGGGAGAGGCGCAAGGAACTGGTGCAGACGGGGCTGGAGTGGGTGGAACCGGAGGACTGGAACTGCCATGCAGCTATGCAGCACAGGATTATGCCCAGGCTGCCATACTGCTGTGGGAGTGGTATCAGGGGGAAGGCAATCAGACAGCCATTGCCGGGAATGACACAGGGAATCTGGAACAAACAGAGAAAATGGTGCCGGAAGGAGGATATGAAGATCTGCTGGAAAAGGCTCTGGAAGCCCATGAGAAGCTGGCCCGGGCGTATGCAGATGCAGGGGATCTGGAGAAAGCAGTGGATACCATGAACGCAATCTGTGGGATCCTGGGGAGCCAGGTCATGGTGGTAGAAGAGGATGCCGGTCAGGATGGCCAGGGGGAAGGACAGGCAGACATCCAGGGATTCGGTATCCCCATGGAATGTTGGGAAGCCCTGCTGAACCGTGCAGGGGAACTGCTGCAGCAGTACCGGAGCCAGTGGCAGGAAGAGAACAAGCCCCTGGTAGAACTGACAGGGCAGCAGCGGGAATGGATGGACCAGCTTTCTGCCTATATGGAAGCAGGGGATTATGGAGGAGCAGGGCGCTATGCCTGCGACTATGTGGATGGCTTGATGGAACTCTGGGCAGAAGTGTGCGAATCTAACTGTTACTTGTATAAGGAAGGGAAGATGCTGCCGGATATCCAGGGATACGGGCTGGTGCTGGGCACCGCCTGGAGAAGCGACCCGGCCGTGGGCGGGGAACCCTTTGTTTTCCTATATTATGGCAATTTCCAGGACGGGAAGCCAGAAGGAAACTGCCAGTACCTGTCTGCCAGTGTATCCGGTGGAGGAATGCGGTGTGACACGGCGGTGGGAGAGTTCAAGGCTGGCCTGCTGGACGGACATGGCCTGCTGGAGCGGATAGAATACGGTCCGGACGGCGGGGAGACAGGGTACCGCTGGGTGATAGAAGGAACCTTTGCAGGGGGACTGGGAGAAGGGGACTTTTCGGATATTACCTACATGCCGAACGGAGGCACCATGACCTATACCTACAAGGCTTCCGGAGGCCTGCCGGTGGCAGATGAGCGCTGGGAGACCACGGAATACGGCGACAGGGTACTGCGCTGTGAGGAGTACTATCCGGGGATTCTGGGTGCCCAGGGGGCAGGCATTGGGGAAGAAGGGTATTTCGTGAACGGATGGAACAATTCGTATTGGAATTAGGGAGGAGCACGGGCAATGAACGGACAATACCGGATCGGTGACACCGTTATGCAAAACTGGATCCTGGTGAAGAAGCTGGGAGAGGGCAGTTTTGGGAAGGTCTATGAGATAGAGCGGCAGGATTTCGGGGAGACCTACCGGGCGGCGCTGAAGGTCATCACTGTGCCCCAGGGCAGCGCAGAGATCCAGGCTGCCCTGGAGGAGGGCATGAGTCCAGGGCAGGCGGAGCGGTATTTCTATAGCTGTGTGGAGGATATCGTGAAGGAATTTGCCTTGATGGCCAGGGTCAAGGGCACAGCCCATGTGGTAGGATATGAAGATCACCAGGTGCTGCGCCACGAGCAGGGGATCGGCTGGGATATCCTGATCCGTATGGAGGAACTGACGCCGCTTCTCGCTTACGCCTATGCCCATCCCTTTACCCGGCGGGACGTCATCCGGCTGGGGATCCATCTGTGCAAGAGCCTGGAACTGTGCCAGAAGTACAATATCATCCACCGGGACTTGAAGCCGGAGAATATCTTCGTGTCGGAGAACGGAGACTTCAAACTGGGGGATTTTGGCATTGCCCGGACGGTGGAGAAGACCATGTCCGGTCTGTCCAAGAAGGGAACCTATAATTACATGGCCCCGGAGGTATACAAGGGGACAGAGTATGGATTCAGTGTGGATATCTATTCTCTGGGCATCGTGTTGTACCGCCTGTTAAACAAGAACCGGGTGCCTTTCCTGCCGCCTGCGCCAACGCCATTGACTTATAACAGCAGGGAACAGGCCCTGGCCCGGCGTATGAGCGGCGAACCCTTGCCCCTGCCCTGCTATGGCAGTGGCCGTCTGGGAGAGATCGTTCTAAAGGCAGCGGCCTATGATCCAAAAGACCGTTATTCCAGTCCGGGACAGATGCGTGCAGAGTTGGAGGCAATCCTGTATGATGCAGAGGATGCCTCTGTGATCTATCCCGAAGGAGATGAGATCTCCTTGAAGGAGAATATATACGCTACCATGAAGCGGGGGGAGAGAAAGCAGGAGGACCTGGATGAAGCATCCGGGGCAACGGTGTCTGGATTTTCCGGCAGCATAGAGGCTGCGAAAGCCCTGGCAGAGACAAAGAGGAGAGAAGCGGCGCACCGGGAAGAGGACCCAAAAGCAAGCCAGGGCAGGAGACAAGCCGAAGAATACGGACTGGAGGACGAGGGGGAGAAGACGGTATCTGTCTTTGGAGAGACAGGAGAGAACGCTGACAGCAGTGCACCGGGGCCGGAAGGTAGTCTACGGCAGGATCAGAAGTCCAGAAAGAAAAAAGGAATGTTCCTGGGAATTGGAGCAGGAATGGTGGCCCTTGCTGCCGTGGCAGGAATGGTGGCTGTCCTGTTCCTCAGACTGGGAAATGTGCCAGGGCAGACAGGAGACTTCAGCCAGGAAGGGGGTATCCAGGCAGAAGATGCTGTGGGAAATCCATCAGAACCCTCTGTGGAAGAGAGAATGGAAGAATATAACAGGCTGAGGACGGAAGCGGAAAGCCTGTATGACAGCAGTCCCGCAGAGGCCATGGGGAAAATGGAGGAAGCCCTGGCCTTGTTCCCAGAGGAGGATGCGGCCCGGACGGATTATGCCTATGCTTTATATCGGAGCGGGGATTATGAGGGATGCATCCAGTACGGGGAAAAGGATCTGGCCCTTGGCAAAGGCTTTGAAGCGGAATATCAGAGCAGGCTCAACGAGATCCTGGGGGCAGCTTACTATGAGAAAGCAGACTACGCAGGGGCGGCAGCCTATTTCCGGCTCAGTGCCGCCGGGGAAGAGATGAGCGAGTCAGCCATGCGGGACTATGCTGTATGCCTGGCCAGGCTGGGTTCTGCAGGGGAAGCGAAAGATGTGCTCGCCGCCCTAAGGCGCCAGGGGGCCAACTCGGACGTGACACTGTACGTGGAAGGAGAGGTGGCCTACGCAGCCGGGGAATATGGGGAAGCAGAGAAGATTTTCCTGGAAGGACTGGCATCTGACGCGGACATTGCCATGAAACAGAGGGCTTTCCGTTCCCTGGCCCGGTTGTACCGGGACTGTGCAGGGTTGGAGAGAATAGGGGAGTCCCCCCTGGCTGGCAGTACGGTGGATACACCTGCTGTCCTCAAGGAGACAAAGCTGCTGTATACGGGAATCCAGGAATACGGCCTGCAATATGACAGCAGTCTCTATGAGATGCTGGGACAGGCCGCGTATGATGCCCATTCTGTGGCAGCAGCGGGCGGCCTGGAACCGGAACTGGGACAGGATTACCGTCTGATTTCCATAGAAGCTTTTGAACAGGTACTTGCATTGGGCATGGAAAAGGATTATATTTACAGTAATCTCTATAGCATCCAGTATGACATGGGTGCATATGGGGCTGCAGGGGACGTGCTGGACCGCATGGAGGCTGCTTTTCCCAGAAGCTATGTGCCCCATGCCCTCAGGGGGATCCTGTACATCACCCTGGAGAACCAGAAGGAAGAGTCCGGGCGGGATTACCAGGGCGCAGAAAGCGAGTATAGAAACGCCAAGGAACTGGTGGGGAGTGGGGAGGATGCGACCTACCTGCAGCAGTTGGAAGGGCTGATGGACCAGCTTCGGAAAGGTGGCTGGCTGAAGTAGTGTCCAGGGAGGGAATATTCGGAGAAGAGGCTTCAAAAGGCTCCTGCCAAGGTGGACGATTATGGAAGAGGCATCTGTCAGGGATGCTTTTGGGAGGGATGGGTGGCCATACCACATTGATCTGGGGAAGGAAAATGAGCCGATATTTTGTATCAAGCGCAAAGGTTAATGCGCCGGTCTTTTTTAAGTACCCCTATTGTGGAGAGAACAATCTGTGTGGGATCAGATGCAGAGGCCGGGTCAGTGAATTGTGGATGTGCGCCATCCTGCCAGGGAGGCGGCCGAAAAGGCAGAGGCCGGTGCAAGAGGGCAGGTGAAGGACCAAATAGCAGCGCTCTATCAGATGAGTCCAGAGACCCTCGGGGCAGAGGTGGAGAGAAAATGTTCCAGATGCAAAGCCAATATGCCCTGGTTGAGAACCCGTGCAGCGAAGCGGTCAGGGAGGATAGAGGCGGCTGGGACGATGCTTCTTTCCGGGACGGTGCTGATAGTCATTTCCTGGCTGGCAGTTTCCCTGGCAGTGGGTTTTTTTTGCCTATTTTCTATGGTATCTTGTGATTGCCGGGGCGGTGGATGCCTTGTTCCTGGTATATGTGGCGAAGGCAGGGGGAAGGGAGCAGGCGGCAGAGAAGCAGCAGGCACAGCGTGCAGAACTTCTAAAGGGGATTCCGGCAGAATGCTTTCCCAGGCTGACAGTTCCCATGGAACAAGTTCTGGCAGAAGTGCAGGCATAAAGGGGAGACATGAGAAGCATACAGGAGAAAGGAAGGGCTGATGTCAGGTATGGGAGCGAAACAGACAGGGAATGCAGGGTATGGCGTAGACAAGAATAAAGAGGATAAGAAGGATAAGAAGGCATTTTCGGACGCACCGCGTCCGGGCCAGAAACCGAGGAGCGGAAAAGGCAGGCAGGGCAGACAAAATATTCGGAATTCGGAGGACAAACGGGCCAGACAACAAAGCCAGAACACGGGTAAAAAACCTTGTCCTGTGGCATCCAAATGTGGTGGCTGCAAATGGATTGGTAAGAGCTATGAAGAGCAGCTGGCCATGAAAGCCACCCAGTTCCGCAGGCTTATGGAATCCTTTGGCAAGCCGGAATCTATCATAGGCATGGAACAGCCTCTGCATTACCGGAACAAAGTCCATGCAGTGTTCGGGGAAGATAAGTGGCATAATACCATATCCGGCACCTATGAGGAGAAGAGCCACAAGATCGTGCCATTGGATAGCTGCTTGATCGAGAATGCCAAGGCAGATGAGATCATTGTGTCCATCCGTGGGCTCCTAAAGTCCTTTAAGATCCGGCCCTACAATGAGGATACGGATTTTGGCCTGTTGCGCCATGTGCTGGTACGTGTGGGCTATGCCACCGGGCAGATCATGGTGGTGCTGGTGTTGGCATCCCCTATCCTGCCCTCCAGAAACAATTTCGTGAAAGCGCTCTTGAAGCTCCATCCGGAGATCACCACCATTGTGGTCAATGTAAACAACCGCAGTACCAGTATGGTGCTGGGGGACAAGGAGCAGGTGATCTATGGGAAAGGATATATTGAGGATGTACTCTGTGGCAGGACTTTCCGCATTTCGCCCAAGTCCTTCTACCAGGTAAACCCTGTCCAGACGGAGAAACTCTACGGAAAGGCTATGGAGTATGCGCAGCTTACAGGCCAGGAGACTGTGCTGGATGCCTACTGTGGCACAGGTACCATCGGTTTGATTGCCAGTGACAGGGCGGCCCAGGTGATTGGCGTGGAACTGAATCCGGACGCTGTGCGGGATGCTGTGACCAATGCAAGGCGTAACCAGGTGTCCAATATCCAGTTTTACACCAATGACGCGGGGCAGTTTCTTCTGGAGATGGCAACACAGGAGGTAAAGCTGGACGTGCTGTTCCTGGATCCGCCCAGAAGCGGCAGCAGTGAGGAATTCCTGCGTGCGGCCCTGACCATGAAGCCAGAGAGGATCGTATACATTTCCTGTAACCCGGAGACTTTGGTAAGGGATCTGCGGATCTTGAGAAAGGGAGGGTACCAGGTGCAAAAGAGCGTAGGAGTGGACATGTTTCCTTTTACGGATAATCTGGAAGCTGTGTGTCTCCTGTCCAGGGGGCATGCAGGGCATTAAATGTCCAACAAGGTGTTGGAGAACATTGCACAGAAGTACGAGCTTGTTAGGGAAGATTATGGGCGGGAAGGTTCTGGATTATGAGGCGAAAACCATTTTGAATGAAGGAATGGAAAAGGGAATGCCTCTAAAGCAGATAAGGCCAATAACGGGTTTGGTGGGTAAGAGCCATTATCTGTTTTAGAGGTATCTTTTTGGTGTAAAAAAACTAACCGGCAAAAATCCGCCAGTATCCACGTTCATCCCGGTCCATCAGTTGCTCAGAGATCATGTCCCGCCGTATGGTACAAAAATCATCGTTGTAGTCAGCAATGATAATATTCACCTCGCGTTCTGAATAAATCCGGCCCATCTCAAAGGCCTTGGCGATCTCTTCCAGGACGATCCGTTCCTTTTTCCTCTGGGCCGGTATCGATTTCAGCTTTCCATATTCAAAAAAGGAATCAATCACCTTCTGGCGATAGGCCTGCTCCCGCCTGGCCTGGAGTTCTGCCTCATCTGACTGCTCTTTCAAAATGTCCAGGATTGTCACGGCAAATGTGTCCCGACAGAGGGAGTACATGGTATAATACTGGGTCTTATAGGAACTTACGGCACCAACTTCTGACAATTTCCTCAAATGGAAAGAGATTGTAGCTGGTGTCAGGTTGAGGCGTTCTGCCAGCCGCTCCACATACATGTCTTCCAGAAACAGTGATTTCAATATCTGTAGTCTGGACTTGTCTGCCAGACATTTAAAAAGCTTAATTGCGTCTGCCTCTATCATATGATCACCTCCCATAGTTTAGGAAAAGCAGCATGAACCTCATCCATGACTTCCAGCTTGATCTGTTCCTGTAGGATCTTTCGCTCATCGTGGTACTCTTCAGCCTTTTTAAGGGAGGCCCGCCAGTTATTTTCGATCACGACCAGTCTGGAATGGAGGAAGCGGGTCTGTTCGTCCTCTTCAAGAGCCATTTTTTGGGAAGCCTGGAAGATGGTTTTGAGTATTTGGTAGATATTTGCCCTAATTTTCTCAAAATCACTTTCATCTTTTCTGTGATCCGCGGTCAGTTGGCTGATATACTCCTGGGTGGCAGAGATTCGTGTATCCATATACTGGATAAAATTTTCTTCTTTTTCGTTGTTCATATCTTGACTCCCTTCTAATATATATTCTTTAAAATAATTAT
>CAJUGH010000031.1 GCA_910586215.1 uncultured Acetatifactor sp.
CTGAATCTTATCGGAAGGACTTTCCCTCCATAGACACAGAAAAATTTACAGCCTCTAGGAAGATGGTATATCAAATTATGGCATCATGGTTAAATTCACTAAACCGGTAGATAACTGTTTGGCAAATCTTGATTTTGTCCTCATAATTGCCGGCTCTTTCCAACAGAGAACCGGTTCCATCCATTGTAATAGCTATATCACTGCTTCGCACAGATAAAAGTTCCATTCCATTCTGGTTCTTTGTATATAATTCCTACCTTGACAACTAGTACGGGGATGGACTATGCCATAAATAGGACAGAAACTGTACTAATATGCTTGAGCAGGTCAGGTATGATAGACAATACCGCTTTTGCATAAACAGCATAGGCGATTTGGAGCTTTCAGCCGTTAATATCGCCTAAGCGGCATACTATGAAGACGCGGCAGGATGCCAGGGAAAAGGGAATTCCAGGCTTTACAGCCGCCAGTTGCCCTTTTTCCCCGCATCATACAGTTTACTTTCCCAGTGCCGTCTTCTGGGCTACTTCCGTCTTCTTCTCATAGCAGGCGAAGGCATTTTCCACCAGGTCCTTATCCGGCCTGGGGGTGAAGAGGCTTACCACAGGTACGATTACCAGGCCTGCCAGCATGGCGATGGCACCGCAGTTGATAGGGGACTGCAGGATGGCCGGGAAGGAAGGCCGGAAGAAAATATTGGCCATCATCAGCACGGAACTGAACAGGAAGCACACCCAGCAGGCAGCCTTCGTGACCCGCCTGGAGTACAGGGAGTACAGGAAAGGCGCCAGAAAGGAACCGGCCAGTGCGCCCCAGGATACTCCCATGAGTTGGGCTATGAAGGTCACATTGCTCTTGTACTGGACCAGTGCCAGGACCGAGGAGATGGCGATGAAGACTACCACCAGCAGGCGCATACAGAGCACCTGTTTTTTGTCACTCATTTTTCGCAAGAAAAGCTCCTTTAGGAAATCGATGGTCAAGGTGGAACTGGAGGCCATTACCAGGGAGGACAGGGTGGACATGGAGGCTGACAGCACCAGGATCACCACCAGGGAAATCAGCAGGGGGGAAAGCCCCGACAACATAATGGGAATAATGGAATCATACCCTTCTGCGACCACATTTACCTGGTCGGAGAACAACCTGCCGAAGCCGCCCAGGAAATAGCAGCCACCGGCCACCACCAGGGCAAACAGGGTGGAGATGATGGTGCCTTTTTTGATGGATTCCTCATTCTTGATGGCATAGAATTTCTGTACCATCTGGGGCAGGCCCCAGGTACCCAGGGAAGTAAGGATCACCACGAAGAGCAGGTTCAAGGGATCCGGTCCTAAGAAGGAAGCGAAGATGCCGGGGGTGGAGGAGACGGATTCATCCGTGATCCTGGCCAGGCCGTCCAGGGCCGCCATCAGCCCACCCTTGCTCTTTAATACGGCCACAATGATGGTGGCAATGCCTCCCAGCATGATGATTCCCTGTATAAAATCATTGATAGCTGTGGCCATATAGCCTCCGGCAATGACATAGATGGCCGTCAGCACCGCCATCAGGACGATACAGACAGAATAATCCATGTCGAAGGCCATGCCGAACAGCCGGGAAAGCCCGTTGTACAGGGAGGCCGTGTAGGGAATCAGGAAGATGAAGATGATGATGGAGGCCCCGACCTTCAGGGGCCTGCTCCCAAAACGTTCCCCGAAAAACTGGGGCATGGTGGCAGAGTCCAGGTGCTGTGTCATGATCCGGGTCCGGCGGCCCAGCACCACCCAGGCCAGCAGGGAGCCGATGATGGCATTGCCGATACCGGCCCAGGTGGCAGCAATGCCATAGCGCCAGCCGAACTGTCCGGCATAACCCACGAACACAACAGCAGAGAAATAGGAGGTACCATAGGCGAAGGCGGTGAGCCATGGACCTACACAGCGGCCGCCTAGCACGAAGCCGTTCACATCTGTGGCATGCCTGCGGCAGTAAAGGCCGATGCCGATGAGCACTGTAAAATACAGAATCAGTAATAGTAGTTTCATGATCTTCTCCTTTTGCGGTTTAAAGTGTTAAAGCAACTATAGCACAGATTGCGGTGGGATGCAAATGGTTTCAGACAGAAAAGGTTGGAAGGAAGGGCTGAGTCTGCTTTTCATGGGGAAGTGCCGTAAAACCAATGGACTGGGAAAAGTATGCGGGCAGAAGAATGGATATTGCAGTACTGCTTTTTTTCCGCTATAATACTTTCATACAGGAACTGTCAGGATATCCCTGGGGCGCGTGTGGCAGGTCATTTGGTGGGAATAAATTCTTGGACACGCTCTGGGAATCCTTCAGATGAGGATGCTTTTGGGGGGCATGACAGGGGGACAGAAACACACTGGGACAGGAAAAAGACCCGGGGAGATGATACAGAGGAGAGGATTCACGGACTATGAGAAAGTACATTCATGTGGCAATCATATATGCGGCAGCCGCCATGATAGGAGGCGTCTTCTACAGGGAATTCACCAAATGGAACGGATTCACAGAGATAACTGTATTGGGGAAAGTACATACCCACCTGTTCCTGCTGGGCATGGTGGTGTTCCTGCTGGTGGCATTGTTTGCAGGTTCCATGAAGCTGGAGCAGGAGAAACTGTTCCGGGTCTTCTTCCGGATCTACAATGTGGGTGTGCCGCTGACTGCAGTGATGATGGCCGTGCGGGGGACTGTCCAGGTGATGGCCATGGAACTCTCCAGGGGAGCAGATGCTGCCATCTCCGGTGTGGCAGGCATCGGCCATATCCTTACGGGAACAGGGCTGGTGCTGCTGTTGCTCTCCTTAAGGAAGCAGGCCGGATGAGGGCGGCAAACCCATTCTATATCAAAAAATAAATAAAGGAGATTCATCCCATGAAACAAGACATGATCGTCATCCTGGACCTGGGCAACACACAGAACACTGTGCTTGCCCGTGTAATCCGCGACCTCGGCGTATACAGCGAGATCCATCCCCATGACATTACCGTGGAGGAATTAAAAGCCCTGCCCAATGTAAAAGGCATTATCCTTAACGGCGGGGAAAACCGTGTGGTGGATGGAGCCGCCGTGGAGATCCAGCCACAACTCTATGACCTGGACTATCCCATGATTTCCGTGGATTATCCCCAGTCCAGATGCAAGACACAGCTTACTGCACTCCCTGACAGGGGAACTTTGCAGGGATTCCTGTTTGAGGACTGTCAGGCCCAGGCCAACTGGAATATGAAGAATTTCATAGAAGACCAGGTGGAACTGATCCGCAGGCAGGTGGGGGACAAGAAGGTATTGCTGGCCTTGTCCGGTGGCGTGGAT
Source organism: uncultured Acetatifactor sp. (assembly GCA_910586215.1). Taxonomy (GTDB): domain Bacteria; phylum Bacillota; class Clostridia; order Lachnospirales; family Lachnospiraceae; genus Acetatifactor. The sequence goes on from CAJUGH010000031.1 coordinate 3,325, forward strand.
TCCTCCGTGGTGGCGGCTATGCTCATCAAGGCCATCGGACAGCAGCTTGTGTGTGTCCATGTGAACCATGGCCTCATGCGCAAGAACGAGTCTGAAAGTGTGGTGAAAGTATTCCGGGATGAACTTCATGCCAACTTGATCTACGTGGATGCCTCAGAGCGTTTCCTGGGTAAGCTGGAGAATGTGGCAGACCCGGAGCAGAAGCGCAAGATCATCGGCAGCGAATTCATTCGTGTGTTCGAGGAGGAAGCCAGGAAGCTGGAGGGTATCGATTTCCTGGGCCAGGGAACCATCTATCCGGATATCATCGAGAGTGGCACCAAGACAGCCAAAATGGTAAAATCCCACCACAATGTGGGCGGCCTGCCCGAAGACCTGCAGTTCGAACTGGTAGAACCCTTAAAGCAGCTTTTCAAGGATGAGGTCCGGGCCTGTGGCGTGGAACTGGGACTTCCCCACGACATGGTATACCGCCAGCCCTTCCCCGGCCCTGGACTGGGTGTGCGGTGCCTGGGTGCCATCACTAGGGAACGCCTGGAGGCAGTCAGGGAGGCAGATGCCATCCTGCGGGAAGAATTTGCTAAGGCCGGACTGGATAAGAAAGTGTGGCAGTACTTTACTGTTGTGCCAGATTTTAAGTCCGTGGGCATGAAGAACAATGCGAGGGTATTTGAGTACATGGTGATCATCCGTGCCATCAATACAGTGGATGCCATGACGGCCTCCGTGGAGAAGGTGGACTGGGAGGTGCTGGAGAAGATCACAAACCGAATCCTGGCCGAGGTGGAGCACGTAAACCGGGTATGCTATGACATGAGTCCCAAGCCGCCCGCGACCATTGAATTCGAGTGATGAAAATTTTATTATAGATTATTTTATATGGCAGGTAGTCTATGAGATTGCCTGCTATATTTACAATCTGTTATTTTTAGAAAATTAGCGTAGCAGATTGCTGCTAGTATAGCTATATTTTTTTGATAGATGATTATAGAAAAGACAGCAAAGATAAAAGCATATGTGTTGCAAAATGCTTTATAAATGCTTCTGCACGTGATATATTAGTAATATCAAGAAAGAATAGGTGATATAATGGCTCAAATTAGTTTGCGTGTAGAGGATGATGTAAAGAAAAAGGCAGAATAGACTTGTGCTGATATTTACATGTCTTTATCAACAGCTATAAATGAATTAAAAAGTGAATGCGAAACAAACTGAATAGAACTATACGAGAAAGAAATATACTATTTTGAGACAATATTACTTCGAATAATTTCGATGGAATTGTAAGAAAAAAGGTAAATGTGAATATGAAAGCGAAGGTATTCGGTCAAAAACTGCAGGATAAAGAGTACCATGACAGAGAAGCTGCATATTTGGTGTTGGTAGATGGTGATCTGTTTGCCTTGGTAAAAACATGTTCCGGAAAGCTGTTTTTGCCAGGAGGAAAGATTGAAAAGGATGAATCGAAAGAGGAGTGTATTATAAGAGAATGTATGGAGGAAATGGGTATAAAAGTAGTTGTGAAGGACTGCTTTGCATGTGGGGAGAGATACTTTTATCATGAGGCGAGTAACCGTTATTCTCATGCAATCGGACACTTTTACTTCTCGGATGAATTTGAAAAGGTTAGTGAGCCATTGGAGAAAGGAAATGAGGTATTGTGGCGGCCTTATGAGGAAACGGTAAGAGATATGTTTCATCCGCATCATGTGTGGGCTGTGAAGCTGATCAAAGAACGGATGGCGAAAGAAAGCAGTGTGAGACAGCATGGGCAGAGCAAAAATAAAGTGGATATTTTTTGACATGGGTTCTACCTTGATTGACGAGTCTGTTGCAATGGAGCATCGAATTAGGGAAGTGATTGAAGGGACAGATATTACATATGAACAATTTATAGAAAAGAAGGTTTATTTTGCTAAGCAAAACAAACCGGCGGATTTGGAGACATTAAAATTTTTTGGACTAACCAAAACACCGTGGCATAAGGAAGATGAACGGTTATACCCGGAGACGGCAGAGTGTCTGGAGCGCCTTCACACTTGTTATAAGATAGGAATTATTGCAAATCAGTCATTAGGAAGTGAAGAACGTCTCAAAAAATTTGGAATATGGAAATATATTGATATACTGGTTGCATCTGCAGAGGAAGGAATCGCAAAACCGGACAGGCGTATTTTTGAAACTGCCCTTACACGTGCAGGATGTAGACCGGAAGAGGCAGTCATGGTGGGTGATCGTCTTGACAATGATATTATCCCTGCCAATGACTTAGGAATGTATACAATTTGGATGAAACAAGGGAATTGGGTGTATGCGAGCCCTAGAGAAAAACTTGAATATCCGGATTGGACGGTTTCCAGCTTGAAGGAAATTGAAATTTTGGGGGATTATTTCCGTTCTGGTGAATAATTATGGAGATAACGTCTGGAGGAAAATGCGGAAAATCAGGAAAGTTTTCTACTGAGTTCAAGCGAAGAAAGAGCAAATTTTATAGTTTGAAGGGCTATTTTAGCATACATACCCGGAGGTGTCTCTGTTTCAGACACCTCCGGGTTTTTTTGTGTTTCAGAAATCTTCGTCAAAAAGTTCAGCTTATGCCCATTCGCAAAATCGTGCCTTTCGGCACTCCCCGCTGCTTACGCAGCTTCTTTTTGCTCATAGGCGGGCATTCCCTCAGTGGAAAACAATGGATGAACTTTTACTCTAAAATTACCCGATTTCCAGCTTTTTTCTTCTTGTCGTGGACGGGCAGGGATTATAAGATAAAGCTAGGAAAAGTGGCTTTACAGAAACGACATGGGAACTTAAAATGGTTTTAAGGGAGATTATTATGAAAATACTGATAGCGGACGATGAGGATTACACCAGGGAAGGGCTGATGGAGGAGATAGACTGGGAGGAATTTGGGATAGACGAGATCATGCAGGCGGTGAACGGGGAGGAGGCGCTGAAAATCGTACAGTGGTTCCAGCCCGACATTGTGCTGTCGGATATCCGTATGCCAAAGATGGACGGGATTGCTTTCGCGGAGGAGATGGTGCGGCTGATTCCTGAGAGTAAGCTGATCTTTATAAGTGGCTATATGGAAACGGAGTATCTCAAAAGTGCCATACGGCTGTCCGTAATCGACTATATCGAGAAGCCCATCGATGTGACCCAGGTGAAAAAGGCCCTGCGGCGGGCAGTAGAGGAGATTGACAGGGAGCAGAAGACCAGGGAAGCGGACCAGGTGAACCGGGAATTCCGGCAGCAGAAGCTTTATGAGTTGCTGACACACAGGGACGGCGATGAGAGGACTGCAAAGAAACTGGCAGGCGAGGTGGGATTTCCCATGACGGGGGGATATGTCTGTATGGCGGTGCAGTTTCCCAGGGGCAGGAAAAATTCCGGGGAGGAACTGGAAGAGGTGCTGGAGATGGCTTCCGGTATTGGGTGCAGAGCCATCGGCATCTGGCAGGAGGACTTCTGCTTTGAGGTCATCCTGTCTTATCCGGAGAAGACCCGTTACCGTCTGTCGCCCCTGTACCAGAGAATCCTGGGAAAATGGCCGGAGAGCAAGCTGGCGGTAGGAATTGAGGCTGGGGACTACAAAAATATATACAACAGCTGTAAGACTGCCCGGGCTGCCATGAACTGCGCCTTTTACCAGCCGGATAGAAGGATGTATGAGATAGATGAGAGCATTCTGCAGAAAAGGTATATGGAACCTGGTATCTACGGGGCTTTCCTGCGGGTGCTGCCGGAGGGATCCCAGAAGATGTCGGAGTGGTTCCAGAGTCTCTTCGCGGATCTGGCTTCCCGGAAATATTACCAGAAGGAGCAGGTGTACACACTGATGGTCTCCCTGCTGACGGCGGTGTTTCGGCAGTATCCGGAAATCAGCGGACGGTTGTCCCGGTTTTGCGGGGAAGAACAGCTTCAGGCCTACATCCTGGGGATGGATAGTCTGGGGGAGATGCAGGCATTTACGGAGAAAATACTGGGATGCGTCCAGGAGCGGGAGGAAGCCTTGACGGGTTTGGGCAGGGTCGTCCGGGGCGTGCTGGATTACATAGCCATCCATTATGGGGAAGAGGATCTGAGTACTGCCCGGATTGCAGAGTATTTTCACTTTTCCCCTGCCTATATGAACGTGCTGTTCAAGCAGGAGATGAAGGTGACGCTGAAGCAGTACTTAAGCAGCTACCGGTTAGAGCAGGCGAAGAAGCTGCTGGAGCAGGACTATTGGAAGATTACCGAGATTGCAGAGAAGTGTGGCTATGCCAATGCAAATTACTTCGCGAAGGTGTTCCGGGACAGTACGGGGATGACGCCGGTGGAATACCGGGACAGGTATGACGGAGAGAAGTAGGGTTTGAGAGGGCAGCAGGTATGAAAAAAATGAGGGAATGGTCCCGGAATGCAACCCAAAGAGAAAAAGTGATATCTCTTAGGGGGAAGATTCTCCTGTTGGTCGTGTTCGGGGGGATATTACCCTTGGGCATGGTGATGGTGATTTCCTTTGTCATGGTGAGAGCGCAGACGGAGGAAAGGCTGATTTACGCACTGAATCAAGGGTACAGCCAGGTGTATCAGGCGGTGGGAGACAAGCTGTCAAGGCTTCACAATATGTCCACCCTGTTTGCGGTGAATGACATGGCCAGCCCGGCGCTTCGCTTTGACGACAAGGATATGGACGTTGCAGAGCAGCTGATGCTTTTTGAAAATATCAATTCCTATGCCTATGGACTGGAGATGACCATGGATTCCAGCAATATCGTATTTTACATAGAAGACAGATATGCGGTAGTCAATACCCAGAGCAACCGCTACCGTCCCCTGACGGATGCCTACGGAGCCAGGTGGTATTACAGCCTGCAGGGGAATAACGGGCGTCCCGTGTGGGTGCTTCTGGACGGCAGCGGAAAAGAAGGATCCTATGCGGCCATTGCCAGGGAGTTATGGAATCCGGATGACTACAGCCAGACAATAGGAATCCTGGCCATCATGACAAAGCAGAAGAACCTGGAGAGCATGCTGCGGAATGCATACGAGGAACAGGTATTGTACCTGGAGACAGCAGATGGGACTCTGCTGGCCTCCAACCTGCCGGAGGAGGAGCTGCCCAGGCTCTCCATCCAGGAGCGGAATGTGGACGACAGGGAGTTCCGCAGCATCCTCCTGGACGGGGTACCCTGTTATGCCAGGAGCTGCCGCATCGATGGCTCCAACGTGTACCTGGTATCCGTGGTTCCAAGGCATGCCATACGGAAGAGCATCAGCGTCCTGGATGGGAATATGGGACTGATGTTCGTGGGGGTGAGTCTGCTGATGCTGCTGGTGATGGCTACCATGCTGAAGTCCATTACGGGACGCCTAAAGCTTCTGAAGGAACAGATGCTTTTGATTCGGGAGGGCAATATCTGTAAGATGGAGGAGGGTTCTTCCCGGGATGAAATCGGACAACTCATCGGCAACTATAACGTGATGGTGGACAGGGTAGAGGAGCTTCTGCGGGAACAGTATATCCTGGGCCAGGAGAAGGTGCAGGCAGAACTGCGGGCGCTCCAGTCCCAGATCAACCCCCATTTTCTATACAATACCTTGGATATGATAAACTGGATGTCCCAGAAGAAGGAGTCGGAGAACATCCGCAGTGTGGTTCAGGCCATGTCCCGATTCTACCGCCTGACCTTGAGCAAGGGGAAGGATATTGTGTCTATCCGGGACGAGGTGGAGATGTGCGAGGCTTATATGGAGATACAGAAGCGGCGCTACAAGGGGCGCATCTGCTACGAGGTGGAGGTGGATGAGGATATCCTGGACTGCCTCATCCCCAAGATTACCCTGCAGCCCTTCCTGGAAAACGCCATTATCCATGGCATCAGCGAGAAGGCAGACGGGCGTGGGATGGTGATCTTAAATGGCTGGATGGAGGACGGGCGCATCACCTTGAGCGTAACGGACGATGGGGAGGGGATGAGCCAGAGGGACAAGGAGAAATCCCATCAGGGGAGCCATTACGGTTTGTCCAATATCGAGCACAGGCTGAAACTATTTTTCGGGGAATGTATTCCGGTGCAGATTGAGAGTTCGCTGGGGATCGGTACCTGCGTGATTATCAATATCCCTATTAGGACAGACACAGAAGAGGCGGTGGAGAATGAAGGGTGAGGAAAAAATGTGGAAGGCTGCCATAGTGAAGTGCGGGAAGAGAGGACTGGGAATGCTCCTGTGCCTGGCCCTTCTGCTTCTGGGGAACTGTGCCAGGGCAGAAAGGGAGGACAGGGGTGAGGAAAGCAGGCAGCCTATTGTCAATTTCCGAGCCATCACCATTGGGAATATGCCGGAAGGGGGCATGGATGAAATCTACAGACAGTTGGATGCCCTCACCATCCCGGAATTGAACTGCACCCTGCGGTTTGAGTTCATCCCCTGGGGAAACGAGAGGCGGCAGCTGAACATCGTGACGGCTTCAGGGGAGTACGACTTTATCCCGGGGGGCGTCTTCTCGGACTACAGGACACTAGTATACAAGAACGCATTCCTGGACATGAACGCATATCTGGATGCGGTTCCGGCCTTGGCAGCGCACTACACCACCTATGATGCAGATGCCTTGAAGAAATGCGAGATCAACGGCGGACTGTACGGGCTGCCGCAGTTTGGCAGGGGCGACGTAATCCAGAATCTGGGGGAGGGCTTTTTCTACAGGGAGGATCTGCGCAGGGAGTGGGGGCTTGCGGAAATCTGTGATCTGGAGACCATGGAAGCCTATCTGTACCGTGCGAAACAAGAGGAGCGGTACAGGGATAGGCCTCTGGTGACGGACAACCGGGTGTGGAGCAGTCTGTGGATGCTGCTCACCAGAGGAAAATATCTGGAACTCAACAGCATCCTGGAGACCCCCTTCGTGGTGGTGGAGGCAGAGAATCCATATCAAGTGCTGAACCGCATGGAGACACCGGAATTTAAGGAGGCACTGTCTTATATCTGGAAATGGAAGCGGGACGGTATCCTGGATTCTGACATGCTATCCCGTTCCGACAATGAGGGGGAACTGGGCAAGAGCCTTCTTCTGGCAGACAGGAAGCCCTGCGAGACAAACAATCCCATCTGGTCCTTGAACAGCCACTGGATTCCTCTGTTGGCAGAACAGCATCCGGAATGGGAATTCGGCTTTTTCCCCTATAACCTGTCCAATGACGACTATTATGCGAATTCTCTGGCAGGCAATACCGTCATTTCCATTTCAGCCAAAACTACGGAGCCGGAACTGGCGCTGAAGCTGTTGGAGAAAATCCATACGGATCACAGGTACTATGATCTGGTGGCATACGGCGTGGAGGGAAGCAGCTATGACCTGGTGGATGGAAGGATCAGCTCCGAGGGAATCAATGCGGGAAAACGTTTCGCATGGACAGGCGTGACAGATGTGCTTATGAGTTATGAGGCGGTTCCTGTGAACCCCAGGTGGGATGAGAAGTTCTACCAGCCCATGATGGAATGGCAGGATGTGGTGTCCATGCGGGCAGAAGGGAATCCCCTGGACGGTTTTGCATTTTCCGTATCCGTTCGGGAACAGAACTCGGTAAACCAGGTATGGCTGCAATATTTCCAGCCGCTGGTATGCGGATATGGGGAGGATTACATGGAGGAACTGGAGACGGCCAACCAGCGTCTCCATGACGCGGGTTTTGACAGATATCTGGAGACCATACAGGAACAGCTGGCAGACTACCGGGCCGGGAACCTGGACGGGGACGGAAGCGAGGCTCCGTCCGGGGTGCTGACGGAGTGAGGAGACGGAGGGAGGAAGGGTATGAATCCATTCAGCTTGAATTCCCCTTTTGCAAGGGGTGTCAACAAACTGGTGATGCTGCTGTACGCAGGGTTTCTGTGGTTCCTGTGCAGCATTCCCATCGTTACCATGGGGGCTTCCACGGCGGCTCTATATGAGGTGCTCCTAAAGGTGGTAAAAAACCAGGAAGGCTACATTGGAGGCAGCTTTTTCCGGGCTTTTAGGGGGAATTTCAAGCAGGGGCTACAGTTGGGGATTCCCTTGATTCTGGTGCAACTGATTTTTGCGGTTAATCTTTTCTATTACGGCGTGCTGGGAGGAGAGGGCTTCCGGATCCAGACAGTGGTGTTCACTGTTTTGGCCCTGCTTACCCTGACGGCTTTCTCTTATGTCTTTGCGGTGATGGCGAAATTCGAGAATACGGCCCCGGGGCATTTTCGGATGGCCGTGGCGCTGATGGTTCGCCGCCCTGGATGGGCGGTGGCGATTCTGGTGCTTCAGGCCCTGACGGTGTTTCTGGTCTGGTTTTTTGTGTATTTTCCCATTCTGTTTATCGTGGGTATCAGCGGGTACATGCAGGCCGCTGTATTCGACCATGTGTTTCGGAAGCTGATCGATGCGGGGGACATTCAGACGGAAGGGCAATAGATTTTATCCTACAAACATTTTCAAAAATTACTCTGTTTCTAGCTTTTTTTATATAGGTTTCCCTGTTCTCCCATCCTAAAATAGACTTAACAGACAAAATAGTAACAGACTGTTGCGGAACTGGAATAGGAGGGAAAACAGTGAAGAAGGAAAAGACAAAAGCCGTGAAGCCGTACAAAGAGCACCTGGGTTTCATGGGCGGGTTGCAGGAATTGTGGAAACACAAGCTGCTGTATCTGATGACACTTCCCACCATTATCTGGGTGTTGATATTCTGCTATTATCCCATGTATGGCGTGCTCATTGCATTTAAGGACTTCAGCTACAAGGAAGGTATCTGGGGCAGCCCGTGGGTGGGGCTGAAGAATTTCCAGTTTCTGTTTCACTACAAGGGAGTAGGCAGGATATTTTTCAATACCATTTTCCTGAATGTGCTATTTATTGTCACTGGTACACTGATGTCCATCGTCCTTGCGCTGGTGTTTGTGGAAATTAAGAATAAGGTTTACAACAAAGTGGTGCAAACCATCGCCATCTTCCCCCATTTCGTCTCCTGGACCGTGGTCGCCATGTTCATGAGCGGCATCATTGGCGGAAGCGGCATCCTGACAAGATGGATTGTGGACAATGGGGGAGAGAATCCCGCGTTCTACACCAGTCCAGGGTGGTGGCCCTTGATCCTGGTACTGCTGAAGCTCTGGCAGGGAGCCGGGTACGGCACCATCGTGTATGTGGCGGCTATCACCGGATTTGACCAGGAAATGTACGAGGCGGCCAGGGTGGACGGTGCCACCAGGCTACAGCAGATTACCAGGATTACCCTGCCCCTTCTGAAGACTACCGCCATCATGCTGACCATCATGAGCGTGGGTAAGATTTTCAACGGCGACTTCGGCATGATTTATGCACTGGTGGGGGACAATGCTTCCCTGTATTCCACAACGGATGTCATCGACACCTTTGTGTACCGGGCACTGCGGCAGTTGAATAACCTGGGGATGAGTACAGCCACCAGCTTCTTTCAGTCTATTGTGGGTCTGATCCTGGTATTTACCACCAACTTTGTCACGAAAAAGGCAGAACCGGATGCGGCTATCTTCTAAGTGTGAAAGGCGAAAAGAATGTTTCACATATTGTTTGTGCCGATTGCATCGGCATGACGGGAAGTATAAAAGAAATGAAGAAAGAGCAGGAAGGAAATAAAATGGGAAAAACAAAAATAAAGACAGCCGGTATTAGAAAGTCCAGGGGCGAGAGAATATTTGAAGTGGTGGTGTATGCCATAGCCACAATCTTCTGCCTTTACTGCCTTTTCCCTTTTGCGATCATTCTGGGAAGCAGCTTTGAGACGGAGGCAAACTTTGCAACATACGGTTTCCCGATTATCCCGAAGGATTTTACATTACAGGCATATAAGGTGGTGCTGGGGGATGTCCAAATCTTCCGTGCCTATGGAGTGACCATCTTTACGACGGTGGCGGGAACCATCTTCAGCATGTTTCTCACCATCACCATGGCCTATCCGCTTTCCTTGAAAAAGGTGAAGTTCCGCAATGTGATTACGTTCTTTGTATACTTCACCATGTTGTTTGGAGGCGGTCTGGTGCCTACATACCTATTGATTACCAAGAACCTGGGTCTGAAGGACAACATCCTGGTTCTGATCATTCCGGTGGCTTTTGGTGCGTGGAACATGTTTCTGATGAGGAACTTTTTCAATGGCATACCCGGTGAACTGTCTGAATCGGCTTACATGGACGGGGCCAACGATTTCCAGATTCTGTGGAAAATCGTGCTTCCGATATCCGTTCCGGGCATTGCAACCTTGAGCCTGTTCTATGCATTGGGCTATTGGAACCAGTGGTTTAATGCCATGCTGTATCTGGATGACAGCAAGCTCTTTCCCCTACAGTATCTGCTGATGCGTATGCTGCGGAATGCGGACGCCATGCGGGAGATGGCCAGGAGTACAGGCATCGCGGCAGGGGAGATTCCCACAAACTCCCTGCGGATGGCCACCACGGTTGTGGCCATTGGTCCCATCATTTTCCTGTATCCGTATGTACAGAAATACTTCACCAGCGGTCTCACTGTGGGAGCCATCAAAGGATAGTTATGATTTATTTTCCGCATGTACACCGGGGCAGCAGCTCCGTTGCCGGCACGGAATATAAATAAAAAGTATGAAAAAGCAGGAGGAATAAGGATGAAAAGCAAGTTATACAAAAAGATCATGGCTTTGGCTATGGCGGGTGCCATGACCCTGTCCCTGGCAGCCTGCGGAGGCAACGATGCTTCACAGGACAGCGGGCAGCAATCAAGTGGGCAGCAGTCTGCAGGAGGTTCCTCGGAAGACTCCCAGGACGGTGAGGAACAGGTGGCGGAGATGGAGGACACCACCATCCATATCCGTGTCATGAACGAATTCCGCAACCTGGATAAGGTTCTGGCGAAGTATGAGGAAATGACCAAAGATGATCCCATCATGAGCAAGATACATCCGGAATTCGTGTGGGTGGCCGGCGGCGACTACAAGGATAAGCTGACAACAGCCATGATCGGGCAGGAGGATTTCGATCTGATGTTCTGCGGCGGCTGGCACGGGTTGAGCGGCTTTATACAGGACGGTAATTTTGCGGACTTGTCATCATACTTTAACAATGATGCTTTTCCCGGCTTGAAGAATGCCTTTTCCGAGGATTTTGTGAAGGCCATGACCTCCTATATCCGCCAGGAGGACGGATCCTATATGAAGGGAATCTACGGCATCAATCTGGCAACCTTCTATGAGGACACCAGGGGATTCATGTACCGTGAAGATCTGCGCAAAAAATATGAATGCGATCCCATTACGGACGAAGCAAGCCTGCTGGAGTTTGTCAAGACGGTGCAGGAGAAGGAAGAAGGCATGATCGGCGTGAGCCTCTGGAATTTCTTCCGTCTGGACTCCCCCTGGTACTCCGCAAAGCATGACCATGTATACACACAGGACAATGTAAATGTACTGGGCGACCAGACCTGGGTATGGGTGGGTTTAAGCGATGATAACAAGACGGTTCTCAACGTGGTGGTTCCCGGGGATTCCGCGGAAGAATTTGCCAAGATGCCCGCAGGCTACCAGGATGATTTCATCACCGCATATATTCAGGATCGTACCAAATGGAACCCTTACCTGAATCCCAACCGGGGTGGAACGGACACCGTGGAGAAACCTGCAGCCATTGCCTACAGCACTCTGAGTGAGTATGAGAGCAAAGTGAAGAGCGCCCTGGAGACTAACCCCGATGAGGAGTATGGCTTCTATGTCATCGAGGATGCCCAGCGCAATATGGAAGAGGGAGCTGTGATCTGTGATATGGCTACCAACAACTGGCTGGTGGTTCCCGAATGGTCTGAGAAGACAGATGCGGTAATGTATTTCCTCGACTGGATGTTCGGCAGCCAGGAAGCCCATGACCTGTTCGAACTGGGTATCCAGGGCGAGGATTGGGAAGCAGTAGGCGAGGACGGCTATAAGAAGCTTGACATCGATGAGAACCTGGCCTATTCCATGCCCACCTACTCCTTCACCCAGAACCCCACCTACATCAGGGTGAGTGAATTCGTAAGCGGGAACGAGGAGATCAAGAGCCGTTTCGACTATATGTATGATACCGCTACCTACGAACTGAGCCCTCTGGCTGGATTCGTGTTCGACACCACCAATGTGGAGACCCAGATCGCCAACGTGTCTGCCCTGTCCAATGAACTACAGCTGACCATCTCCATGTACGATGCGGATGAGGCAGCGCAGAAGATCCAACAGTGGCATAAGGACGCTACAGATGTAGGCCTTGAGGAGATCCGGACAGAACTGATCTCCCAGCTTCAGGCGTTCCTTGACGCTAAGAATGCAAATTAGCAGTAAGTAAGAGAATCACAAGTTTACAGGAAGTGTTTATGGGAAGAGGCGGCCGCAGGCAGGACTTGGGGCTGTCTCTTTTCCTCTATTGGGTCTGGGAAGACATGGTTCCTAGGGGATGACACCATTCCATAGGATGCGCCCTGGAGCGCAGGAGGTTTAAAATGAAACAGGAGACAAATCAGCTACGGATTTACCCTGTCCCCAAAGGGGCAGTATTACAGGAAGATTACTGCCTGCGCGTCCGCAGCGTGGGAACCCAGGACTGGCGGGAACTGAAGACATACCGGGTGAAGGTAGACATGCATGATGTGCGGTGTGCCTCTATGGCTTATTTTGATTTCCAGGGAAAGGTAGAGGTGGAGATCACTTTCCCGAAATTCTACACGGTGTACAGGGTGGATATCCGGCCCCTCTTTCTGGGAATCCGGCCTGAGATGGAGCCGAAGCGGATCACCTTCCTGCTGGACAAGCCAATGAACCTGTCGGTGGAGGTGAACAAAGACCGTTTTCATAACCTACATCTCTTTGCCGGAGCCATAGAGGAGGCACCGGACAAAGAAGGGGAGAATGTGCTGGTGGTCCATGGCTCCCTAGAGCGGCCCGGATGTCTGGGGGACGGTCTCAATGCCCGGCTGGAAGCCATGCCGGAAGGCAGGACGCTCTATGTGGAGCCGGGCATCTATTATATTGAGGAAAGTGTCTGGCATCTGCCCTCCCACACCCATATCTACCTGGAGGGCGGTGCAGTGCTCATGGGCGGCCTGGTCCTGGAGCAGGGGGAAGGACTTAAGATTGACGGCAGGGGGATCCAGTACCTGGCAGACTACCACAGATTCACCGGTATAAACGGCATAAGAATAGGAAATTCACGTGACATTGTGATTGAGAATTTGATTTTTATCAATCCGCCCCATTATACGGTGGCCTTGGGGAACTGCGGGAATGTAGTGATCCGCAATATCAAATCCTTCAGCTGCGAGGGGTGGAGCGATGGCGTGGACATGATGAGCTGCAGGAACGTGCTGGTGGAAGGCTGCTTCCTGCGCACCTCCGATGACTGTGTGGCAATCTACGGCAGCCGTTGGGACTATCACGGCGGGAGCAGGGAGATTACGGTGCGGCATATGACCCTCTGGGCAGACGTGGCCCATCCCACCATGATCGGCGTCCATGGGGATCACAGGAAGGAGGGGGACGTCATCGAGAAAATCTTCTTTGAAAATATCGATATCCTGGAGCACCATGAGTTCCAGCCCGGCTACCTGGGAGCCCTGGCCATCAACGCCGGGGACAGGAACCTGGTGAGGAATGTTACCTACAGAGATATCCGCATCGAACCCTTTGAACACGGAAAGGTACTGGACTTCCAGGTGAAGTGGAATAAAGACTATAACCCCGCGCCGGGCAGGGGGATCCAGGATATCCTGGTGGAGCAGGTGCAGGTGATGTCAGGGGACGGGGAAGAGCCTTCCGTCATTGCAGGATACAGCGAGGAATGCCCGGTGCGGGATGTGAGGATCCGGGACTTTTACCGGGACGGCCGGAAGGCAGAGAGCCTGGAGGAAGCCGGGATCACGGTGGGGGAATTTGCGGAGAATGTACGCATGGATTCCCGCGGACGATGAACTGGGCAGTTGCGAAGCAGATATTTGACGAATGCCGTGAAGCACACTTTTTTACAGAGATACTTGACAATAAATGATACCATATAGTACTATTTGAGGCAGGAGGTATTGTATGAGAAGTACAAAGGGGGGATTTCTGATCACGCAGATCAAGCAGGTGCAGGGAAGGATTTTTGATGCTTTGCTTCAAAAGGCCGGGATAGAGGAATTCAATGGGGCACAGGGAAGGATTTTGTATGTACTATGGCAGGAAGATGGACTTCCCGTTGTTGAACTGGCAAAACGGACAGGACTTGCGAAGACAACATTGACAAGTATGCTTGAGAGAATGGATGCAAAAGGCTTTTTGGAGAGAGTGCCGGATAGGAAAGACAGAAGAATGCTTAGGATCTTTCTCACACCAAAAGCCCAGGGATTAAGTGACAGGTACAACCAGGTGTCAGATAAAATGAACCGGATATTCTATCAGGATTTTTCTGAGGAAGAGATCATTGTATTTGAGGATGCATTGGAAAAAATATTGGATAACCTGGTACAGAAGGAAAAGGAAACCTAGCTTGCAGAAGGATGAGTCAGAAGGGAAGTAAGGGACATGGAAAAGAGCAAAAAGGAAGAAATAAAATCTGTAATCGCCAATGCTGCAAATGTGTTTGTGGCATCGGTGGATGAAAATGGGTACCCAAATATTAAGGCTATGTTTGCACGTATGCAGGAAGGGATGATTTGTACTTTGCAGTAGGCAGCAGGCTGCGTGAAAAAGTGCATATAGATAACAATCCCAGAAAAAGTATTTCCAGGCCTTATAATGACCAAAGATTCGGACATAAGCCTTACTTGCGGGATAATATGTGGATAACCTTTCAGACAAAAGAATGTCCAATGCCTGCTTTTTTTATAGAGTTTTCGTCTTGTGGAATTAGGATTGGCATGGGTTATTATTCTGCCGCCCCGGCGCAAATGAGAGACTTACGGGGGAAGATAGACCATCGGCCGCAAAGGGTTTCCGGCATGTTAGAGAAGGTGTTGCAGGATAAGGAATTACAGGCTATTGGAGAACCATATAAAAAGCGGTTTCCTTCAAGTCATGAGGGACTATTAGGAGAAATTTACAATTTTAGAAGCATTTACTTTCAGAAAATCGTTCCGGCGAATGATTGGGAAAATATCGAACAAATAGCAGGTGATACCTTTCTGGAACTAGTACCGATGTATCAATGGTTTGTGGAAGAGGGTTTGTGAGAAATGATTGACCATATGAGGGGAGTGGGACTCTAATTGGTACATGTAACACTTTGTCAACAGAAAATGCATATTTTCATGCACAAATCCGAATTTAGCTATGGGAAAGAACAGGCGGAGTGCGAATACGCATTCACATAAAGATTGAATGAATTATGATGTGCCCGGGGTGAATCAAGAATGGAAGAAAGCAGAATTTTAGAAATATTGAGAGAGAATTATGGATTTCAAATATTGGGTATTGAATTTTTTAGGAAGAGTGGTGGAAAAACTTATATCGTAAATGGCGTAGGACAAAAATTTTTCTTAAAAATTGCCGGATCGGCTTTTCAAGATACCTTTCGGCAATCTATAGATATTGTATGTTATCTTTACAGGAATGGATTCCCGGTTCCTGATATGATTGAGACAAAACAGGGAAGGCCCTTTTTGGAAACTTGCGATGAAGGGAAGGAATATCTGTTTGTTCTATATGAATATATTGATGGGCAAGAACCTAATCTTGAAATATGCGGGGAGAAAATAGGGGAATTGGTCGGATGGCTTCATAAATTACTTCTTGATTATAAAAATACATTGATAGAACGGGATGACCGGTTTTTTGTGGAACGATACATGAAAATACTGCGAAAAAAGAACTATCCTTTTGCAGACACTTATGCTGCTCTCGGGGCAAAATTTTGGGAACGTGTCAAAGATTGCCCTATGGGTGTCTGCCACGGCGACCTACATCGTGGAAATATGCTGGAAACGGCAGAGGGAAAGATATATCTGCTTGACTTTGATACAGCTTGCCTGGCACCACGTATGTTTGATGTGATGGTTATGTGTGACATGACAGACTATTTCAATCTACGGGCAGCCGATATTGTGACAACGAGAGCCGTTTTCCAAAGTTTTCTGGCAGGCTATACCCGCTATGTTCCCTTGACAGAAAGAGAGAAGGCGTCTTTTAGTGATTGGGTGGTGATTCGGCATTTTCAATTGCAGGCAACTATTGTTGAAATATTTGGTATGGATTGCATTGACAATGATTTTATTGACAGTCAGCTACAGTGGATGAAAAGCTGGGAAGAACAATCACGTGCCGGCATATCAGAACAGATACTTGTGGGGGATACGAAAAAGTGAAGATTGTAGCACATACAATGGAATATCATGGGGGACATATTGTGTCACATGCTACAGTTATCTCCAGAGTGCTGTGGCAGCAGAGAAGAACTGGAGCGTGAAAAAGAAGAAATTTACGTTCTGGAAATTGACGGAGAGTTAGTCGGTTCCGTTGCCATATACGACAATGAAATCGATGATCTGGTGGTGAAAAAGGACTTTCAGGGGATAGGGTACGGGGAAGCATTGTTACGGTATGCTGTTTCCTGCCTGCAAAGTAAGAATAACTCCCCAATTGTCCTGCATGTTGCGGACTGGAACCAGGGAGCGGCCGGAATGTATTTAAAAAACGGTTTTGATGAGCCGCCAGTGGCAGGAACTCCCAGATTTTTGTGTATGGTGGTGTGGCCAGTAACACGGGAGTTTTGAAACAAACCATGACATAATGGTGTCATGGTTTGTTTGCTATACTGGACGTGGAAAGGAGAAGAGATGAAGACGGACCGGCTGATCGGCATTGTCGTATATCTGTTGAACCATGGACGTACATCTGCACAGAAACTGGCAGAAGAATTTGAGGTTTCTTCCAGGACCATCATGCGGGATCTGGAATCCCTGGACAAGGCAGGTATCCCCATCCAGTCTTTCTGTGGGGTGGAAGGGGGCTACCAGATTATGGAGGGCTATGTCCTGGACAGGCAGATTGCAACAAGCCATGAATATGATTGGATTGTGGCAGCCCTGCAGGGAATGACGAGTGCATATGGAAACAAGGGCTTGAGACAGGCATTGGAAAAGATACAGAGCATCCATCCAGGAAAGGGAACCGCTGTTTCCGTAGACTTTGGTGTGGCAGGTGAAGATGACAGGATCAAGGAACAATTGATGCTGCTAGAGGGTGCCATCGAAGAAAAATCCGTGGTTCGGTTTTCCTATACCAATAGCCATGACGAGGAAAAGGAGATTCAGGTGGAACCGGTCTGTCTCCAGTACAAATGGTATAACTGGTATCTGGTTGGGTACCATGAAAAGTACCAGGATTATTGCATGTATAAATTGGTCCGCATGGACAATCTGAAAGTCACGGACAGGAAAAACACAAAAGAGCACAAGCTTTCAGATATCAGGATGAGGGACGGCAATGAGAAAATCGTTTCCGTCAGACTATACGGTAAGGCATCCATAAAAGCAAAATGTAGGGAATATTTAAACGGACAGGTGACAAAGGAGTATGAAAACGGTGATTTTGAGTTCTGTTTTTCCGTACCGGAGCATGAGACATTCTGGTATGGGGTGATTCTTTCCTTTGGAAACCGGGTTAGGATTATCGAACCACAGGAAATCAAGGACCGCATTCTAAAAACATGCAAAGAAATACAAATGGTATATGAAGTGTGAGAAGAATTTCTAAGACGCCAAAAGGGGGCATAGCCCACCTCTTTAGTACGTCGTCTAAGAAATTCTACGGCGCATAAATGCGCCTTTCTCACACTGAAAAACGCAAGGGCAGCGTTTTTCCCGGAATCGTAGATTCCGTGCGAATTGTTTGTGTCAGCTGCGCTGACATGCCGGGAAGTGTGAAAGGCGAAAAAGGAGGGTGTAAAAATGGAAGAAATCAAACGCTATGACATAAATGAAGACTGGGCGCATTCGGGGATCATCCAGGCGGGAGACTATTGCTTTATCAATTATTGTGCCCGCAACTTAGGGGGTACCATAGAAGAGCAGATAAACGGTGCCTTCGATGAAATGGAGGAACGGCTGGCACTGGTAGGACTGACCCTTGAAAATGTGGTGCAGATGAACTGTCTGTTCAAGAATATCTGGGACATCCCGGTCATGGAAAAGGTCATCCAGGCAAGGTTCCATGGCAAATATCCGGTACGCAAGTCCATTCAGACAGAATTTGCCGACCCTGGGAACCTGTTTTTCCAGGTGGATGCCATTGCCTGCGCAGGAGGGAAATGTTAGATACCTTACGGACACATCTCCCGTCATGCCGATGCAATCGGCACAAACAATTTATGCAACACTTCCACAGCCTCATAGGCATGGCTGAAGTGATAACCCAGTTTCTCGGCCAGTGCCACGGAATACAGGTTCTGGGCATCCCAGCTTGGATATAGGCCCCGGTCCAGGCATTCCAGGATCAGTCTGGCGGCACAGGCATAGGCCAGGCCCCTGCGGCGGCAGTCGGATCTGGTATCGACCTCGATCTCAATGCCGCCCCGGTACCTGGAATAGGAGGAGGCACCGGACACAATGGAGCCGTCCTGGGTGGACAGGGCTACTACCCCCAGCCCCAGGCGCTGGTATGCATCATAGGTGGGAAACTGGGATACCAGATCCCGGCTCCAGTCCTCTGCCAGGCACTTGTGATAGAGGGATTCTTCTATCCTGCAAAGGGTATATCCCTTAGGCAGGGAAGAAAAGGCCTGTTCCAGCCCTGCCCGGTGAAACACATGGGGTTCCTTGCGGATAGCATAGCGGGAGGCTAGCCTGGCCCTGGCGCCGTAGATATCCAGGATCAGATCCCGCCAGGCAGTGTCCCTGGGAACCAGGATCCGGAGATCCGGGGTGCCTCCGGCGGGTCTGTAGGAAGCAAACTCCCGGTCTGGACGACCAGCGAAGAAGGAAAAGTCCCCCAGGGTGGCCATGGCTGTGTCGGGATGTATGGGGTGATTCCCATAGACCCTGCCCATGACGCCCTGGAGACAGGACCATATCAAGGTTTCTTCCCAGTTCCCAAACAGGGGTGCTGCATTTTCCGGATTTGTGATTTCGTGGATCATGGCAGGTACCTCCGCGGTATATTACGGAAACTGACGCTGTATATCCCTATGTGTTTTTGACACATGACAGTCCATAAAATAGATGTCATTTGATAGCCCTTATTTTGACAACATTCCAACAATTCCACATGCCATTCCTGCAATTTTTCACACATCCTTACAATTCCTTGCGCATCACTTTGACATATTTCAGATCTGCAGCCTCCGCAAATCCGCATCGCTCATACATGCCGGAAGTTCCATGATACTGGAACTCAAAGGACTTGTCAGCAAAGGGATAGGCTTCCAGCCAGGCATATCCGTCCCGGGCCGCATCCTGGCATACCCGATCCAGTAGACGCTGTGCGATTCCCTGGCCACGGTACTGCGGGGCGATCAAGAAACAGAAGATGGACTTTACCTTCCCGGCTTTGGGTTCTTCCGGCTGGTACCCGATATTCCGGAACATTTCCGTGAGATACAGATAGTTTTCCCGGTCATTCACATTGCACCAGCCAACGACTTTGTCTTCCAGATAGGCAAGATATCCCTGCATGGAGCCTGCCTGGATCAGTTCAACGGCCTTCTGCCTGCGTTCCTGCGGATCTGTCAGGCAGTCCTGGGTCTTCTGGTCCAAATGTCCTTCCAGGCAATAGCAGAGCGCCCAGTCCTTATGGTCTGCAAATGCCAGGTGATCGAAATATTCCAGCCAATCCTCACACAGGGCGGGACTTAATGGCCGGATTACCATTTTTATACCCCTATGCCCGCCCTCGGCGGGCGTACCAATCAAACTTTGTTCTTCCATGCGTATGATTCCTTTCTTTGCTGTTTCTTTTTTCCTGGCTCAGTATAGCATACAAACCATGCCACCACTATGTCATGGTTTGTTTCGATCGGCAATAGGATAACACGAATGTCCTGCCAGGTCAATTTTTTCATTTATAGGATCTTTTTGCCCTGCATATTTCCTTTCGATTCGGGCAAACTGTCAAGGAACAAATGCAATACCTCTTATCAAGTTTGAACGAAAAAAGGAAGGGAATTTGGCCATGAAAAGAAATAGAAATGACAATGCAAAAAAAGAACGAATCATTATGCTGGCATCATCGGCTTTTGTGCTGGCAGCACTGACCATGACAGGGATCTACATGCAGTCGAAAAATGCAGAGCCGGAGGATGACGGCTACACCATAGATTTTACGGCTATGGAAGACAATGTAGACAACAAGCTGCAGGAGATTGCCCAGAATGACCAGGCCCAGAACCAGCCGGGATCCTACAGCAGCAGTCTGGATAACCAGATAGATCCGGCCAGCCTGGATGACGACCTGGATTACATGCCTATGGAAGTGGGAAGCGGACTGATTCAGATCCCAGGTCTTACGGACGGATTGCAGGAAGAGGCAGATGATGTCCTGGAGGGAACCGAAGATAAGTCCGGGAGTTCTTCCAAGGATGCTGGGAAATCTACAGGAACAGATGCGGAACAGACAGGAAGCCAGGAGGGAACCCCGGCTCCGGATGTAGCCCAGGGTGCAGGGGAACCGGACGGGCAGGCAGTGGCTGACCAGGGGACGGAAGATGCCGCCATGGCAGAAGGAGCAACAGTAGAAGGAGCGCAGACAGAAGGAAACAATGTGGTAGTGACCAGGGAACTCCATTTTGCTGAGACAGACGGGCTGCTGCGTCCCCTGGCCGGGGAGACCATGATCCCTTACAGCATGGACGGCAGTGTCTATTTCTCCACACTGGACCAGTATAAATACAATCCCGCACTGATGATAGCGGCTGCGGAAGGCACTGCTGTCACAGCCTGCGCGGAAGGCCATGTCATCGATATCTTTGAAAATGAAGAGATTGGACACGCCATTACCATGGAACTGGGAGATGGCTATGTGCTCACCTATGGCCAGTTGAAGGATATCCAGGTAACATTGGGAAGCTATGTGGATCCCGGTACGGTCATTGCCAATGTGGCAGCACCCACCAAATATTTCAGTGTGGAAGGGGGCAACCTGTACTTGAAACTGACAGCAGACGGGACACCTGTGAACCCGGAGGCATTGTTCCGCTAAGGGAGCAGGAATTCCTGGTACATCGGTGTATGATTCCCGCGAGCAATGAGCCAAGCGGCTGCGAAGCAGACATTTGGCGAATGCCGCGAGGGTCACATACCCCGCAGCTTGCTGCGCTGCAAGTTTGATGCCCTGTCAACAAGCTGCGGGGTTGTTGACCTTACAAATAACGATTGCGCAAGATTCCATGCAAGGCTGGAAGTAAAACTTGGAAGTAAACTTCCATTGCCAGACCCTGTGGTCTGTCATCAGAGAGCAAATATGGAATGAGTGCCTGTGAGGAGGGTGTTTAAACACTCTTTGGGCATGGGGGATAAATATGTATATATTGGGCGGTGTCATGAAGACCATGACTGGAGAGGACATCCAGGACGGCTGCATTCACATTGCGGATGGCAAAATAACACAGATCGGAAGGCGGGATGAAGTGACAGTTCATCCCGCGCCTCATGAACAGGTTATAGAGATAAGGGATGGTGTGATCATGCCTGGCATCCTGGAGGCCCACTGCCACCTGGGGATCACGGAGGAAAAAAAGGGCATGGAGGGGGATGACTGCAATGAGACAGTGGATCCGGTCACCCCATACCTGCGGGCCATAGATGCCATCAATACCATGGATGCGGCTTTTGACGATGCTGTGCGTGCCGGCATCACCGGTGCCATGGTGGGACCGGGCAGTTCTAATGTGGTAGGAGGCCAGTTTGCGTTCCTGAAGACAAAGGGCCGCCGGGTGGATGACCTGGTGGTGAAGGCTCCGGCAGCCATGAAAGTGGCCTTCGGGGAGAATCCCAAGGTAAATTATTCCGGACAGGGGAAAAGTCCCTCTACCAGGATGGCCATAGCAGGCCTGCTGCGGCAGGAACTGGACAGGGCAGTACAGTATGCCCGCAAAAAGGAGGCAGCCCGGGCAGAGGGGGAGACTTTCGAAGAAGATTTTACCCTGGAATGCTGGCTTCCCGTACTGCGCGGGGAGATTCCACTGAAAGCCCATGTACACAGGGCTGACGATATCTTTACGGCTGTGCGCATTGCAAAGGAATATCATTTGAAGATGACCCTGGATCACTGTTCCGAGGGCCATCTGATAGCAGAAGAACTGGCACAAGAAGGGTTCCCTGCCATTGTGGGTCCGGATCTGGCCAGCCGCAATAAGATTGAAGTTCAGAATATGGCCTTCAAGACCGTGGGCATCCTGAACCGGGCAGGGGTAACGACAGCCATTACCACAGATCACCCGGTGTCCCTGATACAGTCCCTGCCCCTGTGTGCGGGACTTGCAGTGAAGGCAGGACTTCCCCTGGAGGAAGGCTACCGCGCCATCACCCTGTACCCTGCCAGGATCTGCCAGGTGGAGGACCGCCTGGGAAGTCTGGAAGTGGGAAAGGATGCAGACATTGCTATCTTTACCGGCAATCCCATGGAAGTCTTCACGGAGACCCTCTATACCATCATTGACGGGAAGGTGGTATATGACAGGGCAGAAAAACCTTGAAAACAGCATGAGGAAAAAGTAACATTACTTTTTCACGGGGTGCATCATGTTGCTTTGAACGGCAGAGCCGTGAAAAGGAACAAAGTAACCTTGTGTGAATGTTGGAATCCTGCAAATTTCATTGCTTTCTGGTAGAAACATGATAAAATGATACATGATGGAGTGTGCATCAAAATATGTATCAATAAGAAAGTGTGCATGTGAGAAAAGCAGAGAGGAATTTGCAGGGATGAAAGTAGTGGTATTGGCCGGCGGAATCAGCACAGAGCGGGATGTGTCGCTGAGTTCCGGAAGTATGATTTACAGGGCTTTACAGAAAAAAGGGCACCAGGCGGTGCTGCTGGATGTGTACCTGGGATATGAGGAAGACCCGGAAGGGATCTTTGACAGACAGACGGACTGGGCAGCCCAGATCGGTGCCGTCAGGGAAGAGAACCCGGACTTGGAGGCAGTAAAAGCCATGCGCCGGGACGGGGGCAGAAGCTTCTTCGGACCAAACGTGCTGACAATATGCCAGGCGGCGGACTGCGTGTTCCTGGCACTTCATGGGGCCAAAGGGGAGGATGGCAAGGTGCAGGCCTGCCTGGAACTGCTGGGGATCCCCTACACCGGCACGGATTTTGTCAGTTCTGCCATGGCCATGGACAAAGGGATTACAAAGGATCTGTTCCGGGCCTATGGCATTCCAACCCCGGCGGGGATCCGCCTGGGGAAGGGGGAGACGGAAAGCACCAGGGTTCCTTTTCCCTGTATCGTGAAAGCCTGCTGTGGAGGGTCCAGTGTAGGGGTGTGCATTGCCCGCAGCCAGGAGGAATACCAGGCGGCCAAGGAGGAGGCTTTCCGTTACGATGGGGAAGTGGTCATCGAACAGTACATAGAAGGAAGGGAATTCTCCGTGGGAATCCTGGACGGGAAGGCTCTGCCTGTGATTGAGATTGCCCCCAAAGTGGGGTTCTATGATTACCGGAATAAATACCAGGCAGATGCCACGGTGGAGACCTGTCCCGCACAGCTGCCTAAGGAGAAGACACGGGAATTGCAGCAGGTAGCAGAGCAGGTTTTCCAGGTGCTGCGGATGAAGAGTTACGCCAGGATGGATTTCCGGATGGATGAAGAGGGACAGATCTACTGCCTGGAGGCCAACACCCTGCCAGGTATGACACCTACCTCCCTGCTGCCCCAGGAGGCGGCGGCTGTGGGTATGGATTTCCCGGAACTGTGCCAGCAGATCCTGCTGCAGGCAGTGGACAGAAAGGGGTGACGCACCCCGGCACAGCTGAAGGACAGGGAACTTCCGTGCAGGCATTTTGGAAATGGCAGGGAATGGGCGAGGGGAAAGGGAGACAAGGAAGGAAAAATAAGACAGGGAGATAGGATAGGAAAAACAATCCAGGAAAGATAGGCCGGGAAAGACAGGCCAGGGGAATAACACAGGAAAGATGGGCCGGGAAAGACAGGCCAGGGGAATAGCACAAGAAAGGCAGGCCGGGGGAATAACGCAAAAAGATAAGGCAAAAGAGGTAGGCCAGAAAAGATAAGCCAGGGAAGGGAAAAGCAGGGAAGAAGAGGGAAAGAGAGAGAAAGAAAGGAAAAAAGAAGGGAAAGAGGAAAAAAGCGATGGATTCTGATAATCAGAAGAACATAGAGTCAATGGACTTAACTGTCCAGGAGATCGCCTCAGCCTGCGGAGGCAGGCTGGTACGGAAGGAAGATGGGGCAGGGGACAACAGGGTCCGCAGTGTAGTCATTGACTCCCGGAAGGTGGAGGAGGGCAGTGTGTTTGTGGCTACCCTGGGGGAACGGGTGGACGGCCATTCCTTTATCGCTTCTGCCTATGCAAAGGGGGCGGTGCTGGCAGTGACCCAGAAGACACCGGAACAGGTAGCCGGGGAGACTGGCCAGGACACTTCCTGCTGGGGGGATTACCTTCTGGTGGAGGACACCCTGGAGGCCCTGCGGGCTATGGCAGAATATTACAGACAGAAAGTGGGGATTCCGGTGGTGGGGATCACCGGCAGTGTGGGCAAGACTTCCACCAAGGAATGTATCGCCGGGGTGCTGGCAGAAAAATATACCGTATGGAAGACCGAGGGCAATTACAACAATACCATCGGGGTACCCCTCACCCTGCTGGGGATCCGGCCCTGTCACCAGGTGGCTGTGGTGGAGATGGGCATCAGTGATTTTGGGGAGATGCACCTCCTAAGCAGGATGGCCAGGCCCAATGTCTGTGTGATAACCAATATTGGCCAGAGCCACCTGGAGACCTTGGGGAGCAGGGAAGGGATCCTGCAGGCCAAGTCAGAGATCTTCGACTATATGGCGCCGGACGGGGAGATCTGCCTGAACGCGGAGGATGACATCCTCTGTACCCTGGAAGAGATCCGGGGCCGCAAGCCACATTTCTTCGGCCTGGGCAGGGTACCCTGGTCTATCACGGAAGCCAGCCATACGGCAGGTTTTAAGAAGCTGATCCGGGATCCATTCCAGCCAAAGGAAGACCCGCCTGTGGATACCAGCCCTATTCAGGAGGTATCTGCCCTGGACATCGTGCACCGTGGCCTTAAGGGCAGTGATGCCACCTTGTATATTCTCCGGGATGGGAAGATGACGAGATTTCCAGTGCATATGCCGCTGCCTGGCCGCCATATGGTCTTAAATGCAGCTGCCGCCGCCTGCGTGGCCACGCTGTTCCAGGTGACACCGGAACAGATCCAGGAAGGTATCCGCAAATTGACAGCCGTGGACGGACGCAGCCATATCATTAAACTGGATAATTTCACGATCATTGATGATTGTTACAATGCAAATCCTGCGTCCATGAAGGTCGGCCTGGACATATTGGCCCAGGAGGAGGCGCCTACCAGACGCACCGCCATTCTGGGGGATATGTTTGAACTGGGAGAGGACTCCGTAAGGCTTCATGAGGAAGTGGCAGAGTATGCAGTGGAAACAGGTATAGAGCACATAATCTTCGTGGGAGAACAGGCCAGACACATGTTCCGCGCGGCCGACAGGAAAATCGGGATCGGCAGAAGGGGAGAACTGGTGCAGCATATTTATCAATACCCCACCGTGGAGGACTGTATCGAAGACCTGGCAGTGGATGCAGAGTACTTTTTCCAGAAGGGCTGTACGATTCTGCTGAAGGCTTCCCACGGAATGGAATTTACCAAGATTCTGGATTTCCTAAAGAGTATACCGGCGTTGCCTGAATTCCGATGAAGATTACTACTCGCCCCTTGACTGTCTGGATAGTCGGAACGGACGGTAGAACGGGGATTGTTTTTTGTAATTGTGTATGGTATCATTTTCTTCAATATAAAGTAAAGGCCACGGATTAGTGGTATTGGAGGAGAAAATAATGGGGAGGAAGACAAATAAGTTACTATATGTGATTTTCGGCATTCTTGCTGCTTTGTTCCTGGCGCTGGTTCCATTCGCGGCGGCGCGGAGGGAGGCTTTTCTGGCGGAGGGGGATCTGATACTGGCGGATTTCTCCATCACTATGGGGATCATAGGGGCAATTGGCTGTCTCATATTTGTGGGAATCATAGTACTGCTTTTGGTAAGGGACAGGAAAATAGGTAGGAGGCAGAAGCTCTTTCTGCAGGAGCTGGAAAAGACGCCGCTGTTTGGCCGTTGGCTCCTGGATGAGGAGAAACAGCTGAAGAAAAAGCTGCATATGCCCCGCCTGCTGGTGGGCGTATTAACGGTTCCCATGATCGGAAACATGGTACTGATGCTGATCCTGATCTTGGACGAAACCGGCGGCAGGTATCTGTTTCAGGTGGTGACCTTTCTGTTTTGTCTCTTTGTGGTCTGCTTTGTGTGGTGGCTTACGGACTACTGGAAACAGTTTTTCTGTCCGCTGATGCGTTCCGTGTCAGGACAGCTGCCCACGCCTATGGAGAAAGAGGAATTTGCGGGGCAGATTTTGAAGGATGGTACGGGCACGTTCCAATATGAGGGAGGTCCCCGGTCTGCGGCGTCCACAGCCTGGGTGACGGAGGGCTATTCTTATTTTCGCCAGTTCCGGAAGTGCCGAATCATAAGGAACCGTGACATTGGCCGGGTGGTTTTGAGAAAAGACTTGTATGCAATGGGACTGCGTGTTCATTTTAGGGTCTGCTTTTTCATGGAAGCATACATAAACGGTACGGATCAAGATGTCTGGCGCGGGTATTTCCACAGACAGGATGAGATGTACCAAGCCCTGGATGTCTTGAAGAAAGGTGGAATACCGGAGGATACCGTGGAAGACAGGGTGACGCAGAACCATTGGAAACAGTAATGGATAATATTTTTGTCGACAAAAAGGACAAAAGATTTACTCTGTCTGGATCCTGCATGCCTTCAGTGCCCCGCTGAAGCATTCCCGCCCTGGTGATGACAGCCTGCGGATGTTCCGCTTGCAAGCTGCCCCCCCGGAAATGGTACAATAGATAAAAACAGGGAAAGCTTAAGGAAAACTTAACTTTCAGGGTGTATGGCCATGGTAAAATGATTGAATAGGAAGATACGGTTTCCACCTCTGTTTCTGCATGTGCGGAAGGAAGGGATACATGGAAATGGGGTCATTATTCGAGGGAATCAAGAGACAATTTCCGGCCTGGAAACCATCTGGCAGAATATCCCGGTATCCGTAGGCCCGGGCAACAGGGGAGTATCAAAATGAGGGAAAAGATTCTGGTGGTGGACGATGAGAAAGAGATTGCGGATCTGGTGGCGCTGTACCTGGAAAATGAAGGTTTCCAGGTATATAAATGTTACAGCGGCCCGGATGCCATCAAATGTATCAGCCAGGAACGGCTGGACCTGGCCATTCTGGATATTATGCTGCCGGGAATCAGCGGCCTGGAGATCTGCAGGAAGATCCGGGAGAGCCATACCTTTCCGGTGATTATGCTCACAGCCAAGGGAGAGGAAATGGACAAGATTACCGGACTGACCCTGGGGGCAGACGACTATATGACCAAACCCTTCCTGCCTCTGGAACTGGTGGCCAGGGTGAAGGCCCAACTCCGCCGATACAAACGGTACAACACTGGCGGGGAGAGGCCGGGCGAGGAGGATGTTGTCACTGTGTCCGGACTGACCCTGAACAGCAGGACCCACGAATGCTTTCTCAATGAAAGACTGCTGTCTTTGACCCCTACGGAATTCTCCATTCTCAAGATCCTTTGCTCCAGAAGGGGAGAAGTGGTCAGCGCGGAGGAACTGTTCCATCTGATCTGGGAAGATGAATACTACACCAAGAACAACAATACCATCACCGTGCACATCCGCCATCTTAGGGAGAAAATGGGCGATTCTTTCGAGAATCCCAAGTACATTAAGACAGTCTGGGGGTGTGGATACAAAATTGAAGGCTAAAATATCCCGGTGGAAAAAGTGGAGTATCACCCTCCTGCTGGTGGTGGCAGGGTTTTTCCTATGCAGGATCCTGTATACGCTGCTGGATGACATTTTTAATGGGGCTGTGGTGGACTGGTTTGAGGAGAATTATATCATCCACGAATGGATTGACAAGGAAGGAATGGAATGGGATGGTTATTACAAGAGAACCATTGACTGGCCCAGGCTGAAACGGCTGCTGTTCTGGACCTTTGCAGTGTGCACTATTACATGGATCCTGGTGGCCAGGGGAATCTTTCTGGCATTTTCGGCCAGACAGAAAGAAGCGGTGATCCATGCAGCCGGACAGATGATCCGGGACTATATGAACCAGAACAGGGAGGCAGCGGAAATATTTCCCGTGGATTATGCGGAGATTTCCATGCAGATCACGGAGATCAAGGCCACCATGCAGCAGCATGAACAGACCCTGCGCACGGAAGCGGCCCGGAAAAACGATCTGATCACTTACCTGGCCCATGATCTGAAGACACCGCTGACCTCTGTGATCGGATACTTAAGCCTGCTGGAGGAAGTGCCAGACATGCCCTCTAAGCAGAAGGCAAAATATGTCCATATCACATTGGACAAGGCCCTGCGCCTGGAGCGTCTGATCAATGAATTCTTCGAGATTACCAGATATAACCTACAGCAGATTATCCTGGAGAAGGAGCAGGTGAATCTGGCCTTTCTCCTGGTGCAGCTGGTGGATGAGTTTTATCCGATCCTAAGTGCCCATGGGAATACGGTGTTGCTGGAGACGGAAACAGTTTCTCCGGGGACAGAAGAGCCTGCCCGGGAGACAGAAGAGACTTCTGTGTCCTGCAAAGAGAAGGCAGAACCTTCTGGAAACACAGAGGACAGGGAGGACAGTTCTGTCAGAAAACAGCAGGATGGCAGAACGGTGCTCCACAGGGAATCTGCTGGCATGGGACAGGAGACAGGGGACGGGGAACAGAAAGACAGCCTCCTCATCTATGGGGATGGGGAGAAGTTGGCGCGGGTGTTTAACAATATCTTGAAAAATGCAGTGGCTTACAGCTATGCAGGCACCCAGATTCGCATCTGGTGTGAGCGGACGGGAGACTCCGTCAATATCTATTTCCAGAACCAGGGGAAGACCATCCCGGCCCATAAGCTGGATGCCATCTTCGAGAAATTCTTCCGCCTGGAGGATGCCAGGAGTTCCAATACCGGCGGGGCAGGCCTGGGACTCGCCATCGCCAGGGAGATTGTGAATATGCATGGGGGCGCCATCACGGCTACCAGCCAGGATGAGGTGACCCGGTTCCAGGTGACGCTGCCAGCGTGATCCATCCTTACCCAGGCCGTTAGCGGTACCTGTAGTACCGCTGTATTTATAGTAGCAGATGTATCGGATGTAAGGGAAGAAGGCCAGGCTACTGACGGTCAGCATCCTGTTCCCGCAACTGGAAATACCGTTCCGAGATCAGGCCGCTCACATAACTGCCCATTTTTTTCCGGTCTGCCCGGTCCATCTGGTCCATGTAAACAGGCTCCAGGAACTCGATGGTGACAGTCTCCTTTTTGATCCGGGGCAGATGGTCTTCGAATACCCCGGCAGAATTGACGATCACCATGGGAACAACAGGAATACCGCCTTTTTCGGCTATCTTGAAACTTCCCTCATGGAAGGGAAGGAAAGTGTCATTCACCTTATTGCGGGTGCCCTCCGGGAAGATACAGAGGGATATGCCGTTCTTAGCCTTTTCCACCCCGGTGAGGATGGTCTTAAGCCCTTCCTTGATATTGTCCCTGTCCAGGAAGAGACAGTGGATGTTCTTCATCCAGATGTTCAGAAGGGGCCATTTGAGCATCTCCTTTTTAGCCACATAGCCCGTGACACCGGGGAACAGGTTCAAGGTGAGTACAATGTCAAAATAGCTGCGGTGGTTAGCCACATAGAGCACGGCGCTGTCCCTGGGGATGCGCTCCTGGCCCCGTACTACCACTTTAGTGCCGGAGAGAAAGGTGACACACCGAAAGCCCCAGCTTACGATGGCCTTGGAGCTTCTGTCCTTAAGTCCGGGATTCCGTTTCCCGATGATCCATTCCACCACCATGACGGGAATGGTGAGAACCAGGAATAAAACCACGTAGATCACTACTAAAATAAATCGAATCATAACATATCTCCTGCCTGTGTATTTGCTGCCTTTTGCCTTGGGCTTCTGTCTGTTTCCAGATGTTGGGGTCAAAAACTTCTTGCAGGCTTTACCTGTATTGGATTTTGTTTTTTGACCCTGGTATCATTTCCACATTGTAACATAAATCTCAAACAGTGTACATAGAATAGAGCAAAAGAAGTAAGGTTTGTGTGGTGTGACATTGAATAGGACACGAATAGTAGTGAAGACAGTATGTGGGATCCTTCTGGCGGTCTGTACGTTACTGTCCGGCTGTACATTTATGAGCCAGGAGAAAGTCAAACTGCGGGATCTGGAATTTACGGTCTTAAGCGAAGAGAAGATTCCCGAGGAACTGAAGGCCCTGGTGGAGGAGCGGAAAGAGGAACCTTTCCAGCTCACCTATACGGACAACGAATTTTTATACATATGTATCGGCTATGGGAAGCAGGAGACAGGAGGCTACAGTATTGCCGTAGACCAGCTCTGCCTTACGGACGCCAATATCTGTGCGGGCACCAGCCTGCTTGGGCCTGATCCTTCTGAGAAGAGCAACAGGACGCCCTCCTACCCGTACATTGTGCTCAAGACGGAATATCTGGATCAGACGGTAGTGTTTGAGTGATCCTTGGGCGGGCATAAAACCAGTTTCAAATTGGCTTTGCGCCTGCCGTGAGGAATACGTAGTGCTGTGGCACAGGATTAGCACAGACCGAAACACCCCAGCACTATGAACCATTGCCCGCGGGAGTCAAGGACAGGGATTACTTGCAAGAGGGAGGATTGTCTCCCTATAGAAGGGTTACATTTAGGGGAGACAGATGATCTATGGCTTCACAGGCAGGAGACCTGTGGATACAAGGCTTCCACCTCCTGCCTGGTGGCAAATCCCTCAGAGAAAGCACTGGCACTTCCCGTAGCCACTCCCATCCGGAAGGCATGCCCATATTCCCCCCGCTCCAGATATCCGGCCATGAAACCTGCCAGCATGGCATCCCCTGCCCCCACGCTGTTCACCAGGTTTCCGGCGGGTGCAGCGGCCTCATATACCCTTCCATCGGCAGCTACAAGCACAGCCCCTTCTCCGGCCATGGAGATGAGTACGTTCCGGGCACCCTGTGCCAGCAGCTTCTGCCCATAGGGGATAACCGCCCGACGGTTTTCCAGGGATACCTGGAATAACTCCTCCAGTTCCTGGCGGTTTGGTTTGACCAGGAAGGGATGGAAGGGAAGGGTATGCAGCAGCAGATCTTTTGTGGCATCTACAATGATCCGTACCTCCCTGCCTGTAAGCCGCTCCATGATCTGCTGGTACATATTGTCTGGCAGGGAGTCCGGGATGCTGCCGCACAGAAACAGCACATCCCCCTTCCGCAGCCCCTCCAGCTGCTCGAACAGCAAAGTGGCTTCTTCCGGGCAGATAACGGGACCCCGTCCGTTGATCTCCGTTCCCTCTATATCCCGCAGCTTTACATTGATCCGGGTATATCCTTCCTTCACCGGAATAAATCCATTCTGGATACCAGCCATCTCCAGGCGCCTTGCCAGTTCCTGGCCTGTAAAGCCAGCCACGAATCCAAGAGCCGTACTTTCCAGGCCCAGGTGCTGCAGGACAGTGGACACATTGATGCCCTTTCCGCCTGGCAGCAGGACTTCCGACCGGGTGCGGTTGGTGAGACCAGGTGTGAAATTGTCCACGGATACCAGATAATCCAGGGAAGGGTTGCAGGTTATGGTATAAATCATGAGAATTTCCTCCCGGCCTTTCCGGCCATGCATCAGTTCACCGATGGTTTGTGCTATTTTAAAGGGCGCTGCCGCCAGAGGCGGTACGCCTGGAGGCGTGAATTACATTTTGCTCCCTTTTCTATAGTATAAAGTGAAAGGCCGGGAAAACCAAGAGGGGATTTAGAAATGAATACCAATATGTCTGCTTCTGCTGTATATGTGCGTCATATGTTCCCCTGCGGCAAAGCCGGAAAGGAATACGCCAGCAATTTTTATAGATGGCATGGCAATTTCTACACTTGCAAAACCCATAAGCAGTGAGATATGCTATCCATAGGAAGATGCCGGTGCAAACAGCATCTTCCGCAGAGGCTGGCGCCGGATGCCCTGGCTCTGTGCAGTCGTATGGGGGAAGTGGCAGGACAGCACGGGTTATAGACCAGAAAAAGTATCAGTATGGGAGGGTACAGACATGGAATACCACATATCCTTACAGAATATCACTGGAAAAAAGATTTATCCTCTGGGGGAAGACTTCCGGGGCAGGAGCAGTGATGGCACAGAACTGTCCTTTACAAACTATTACATGGAGAAGGACGGCAGGCCGTTTTTCGGGGTGAGCGGGGAATTTCACTTCAGCCGCATGGCCCAGGACCGGTGGGAGGACGAGCTTGTCAAGATGAAGATGGGCGGCTTGAACGTGGTATCCACCTACATATTCTGGATTCACCATGAAGAGGAAGAAGGCAGATTTGACTTTACAGGACGCAGGGATCTGGGCAGGTTCGTCCGGTTGTGCTGGAAGCATGGATTGTATGTGATCCTGCGTGTGGGTCCTTTTGCCCATGGGGAGGCACGCAATGGCGGACTGCCGGACTGGCTGTACGGCAAGCCCTTCCAGGTACGCAGTCTCAACGAAGGGTTCCTTGCCTGTGTGAGAAGGCTGTATACCCAGATCGCAGACCAGGTGGAGGGGCTTTTCTTCCAGGACGGAGGCCCCATCATCGGGGTTCAGATTGACAATGAATATATGCATTCCTCCGCACCCTGGGAGATGACAACAGGCATTTCCAATGAGTGGGTCTTCGGCGGGGATGAGGGGGATGCTTATATGCTGGGTCTGAAGGAGCTGGCGGCAGCGTGCGGGCTGCATCCCGTCTTCTACACCTGCACTGGGTGGGGCGGTGCGGCGGCACCGGACAGTATGCTGTCTTTGTGGGGCGGGTATGCTTTCCGGCCATGGATCTTCTACTCCCACAAGGGGGAACATCCGGCCACAGAGGAGTACCTGTACCAGGATTTTCACCACAACGGGGTTGTGTGCAATTATGATTTCCATCCCCGGTATGCCCCGGAGGACAAGCCCTATGCCTGCTGTGAGATGGGGGGCGGCATGATGTGCAGCTATTATTACCGTTTCCAGTATCCCTATAAGAGTGTGGATGCCATGGCCAATATCAAGCTGGCTTCCGGCTGCAATTTCCTGGGCTATTATATGTACCAGGGGGGAAGCAATCCCCTGGGCAGAAACGGTCTGTACCTAAACGAGGGACAGGTGTCCAGGATTTCCTATGACTACCAGGCAGCCCTGGGAGAATTCGGCCAGGTCAGGGAGTCTTACCGCAGAACCAAGAATCTCCATTATTTCCTGGCGGCCTTTGGGGAGGTGTTCTGTGGCTTGCAGACGGTGCTGCCCGTGGGAGCCTCTTTCCTGGATCCCAGGGATGTGGATACCCTGCGCTATGCAGTGCGCACAGACGGGAAACGGGGATTTCTATTCGTGAACAACTACCAGGACCATGTACAGACAAAGGACCGTGCCAGTGAGACAGTGGTGCTGGCCCTGGAAGAGGAGGAGATATCCTTCCACTTTGGGATAGGGGCAGAGGAGAATGCCATCCTGCCCTTTCACCTGGATCTGGACGGCATCGATCTGGTCCAGGCCACGGCCCAGCCCGTGACCAGACTGGACAGGGACGGGAAGGGCACCTTCGTGTTCTTCGTGCCAAAGGGCATGAAGGGCAGCTTTGTATTCGAAGCAGGCGCCCAGGTGGAGAATACTCGGACAGCAAGTACCCAGACAGCATACAGTCAGGGATCCTGCCATGTCTGCCCGGAAGACCTGACGGCAGAGGAATTTACAGTCCGCAAAGGGGAAAAATGCATCCGCATCCTGGTGGTTGACAGAACCCTGGCAGACAATCTGTATCCTGTCAGCGGTGGAAGGCTGGTATTCACGGACCAGGCCCTGCTGGAAGATGAAAGGGGAATCCGGTTAGAGACCACCAGCCCCGTCAACTTAGTCTACTGCTATCCCGCAGGGGGTCTGGAGGACAGGGCAGGGGTATCTGTGGCAGACAGCCCGGCAGCAGGGATCCTGGGTGCCTATCGGTTCAGTACCAGAGCGTGGCAGTCCGGGAAGGGGGAGGACCTTTCGGTGGAGCAGGTGGGACCAGGAAGGTATACAGTGGCATTTCCAGGGAATCTGTATACGGGTGTGAAGGACATGCGGCTGCAGGTCACTTACAGCGGGGATATCGGCCATGCCTTCTTGGGCAACAGGCTGGTCCACGACAATTTTGCAAACGGGGCAGTCTGGGAGATAGGCCTTCGGGATTTTGCCGGGGAACTGCCGGAAGGGCAGATGGTGCTCTATATCACACCCTTGCGGGAGGGATCCTGCGTGAATGTGGAATCTGCCATGGCAGGAAGACGGGAAGAAGGCGGGACACAGACGGCGGCCCTCCACCAGGTGCAGCTTAGTCCGGTCTATGAGATCCAGGTGTCCTAAGTCCAGGTCTCCTAAGGCCGCCCGCGCCAGCAGGCGGGCATGTGGCGCAACTGTCCAGACGGGACACAAAACCGTTATGCCGGTGCCTGCAAAACGCAAAGGACATGTATTTTGTGGGCACCGCGGTAAATCCGGGAAAGCAACAGATTCATCCCCGCTCCCGGTACTGGGCAGGGGACAGTCCCTCCCTTCGCTTGAAGGTGCTGCAGAACACGCTCTCACAGGAAAACCCGGTGGAGAAACAGATATCCTTCACAGACAGGGCAGTATTCTTCAACAGGTACCGGGCTGTGTTCATCTGGGTGTTCAGGATATATGCATGGGGGGTAAAGCCGGTCTGTCTCTTGAAAATGCGGATGAAATGATATTCACTTAAGCCTGCCAGGGAAGCCAGCCTGTCCACGGTGAGTTTCTCTGCAAAATGTTCGCTGATGTAGGCGGTGATCTTCTCTGCCATGTGGATATGGGCATTGACCCGGTCATCGGAAGGCACATAGAGCAGGAAAGCTGTCAGGATATCTGTGAGATATTTGGACAGCAGCGGTTCCCGGATCATGCTTTCTGAGGAGAACATATCCAGAAGGGAGGTGAGCCTGCTGACGCTGTATTGGGAGTCGGGAACCGTGAACACATTGCCCAGCCGGGAAATGATATTCTGGTACCAGTGTCTGGCAGTGATACCATCAAAATGACACCATAGGCAACTCCACCCAACATCCGTGGAGTAGGCGTGGGGCTGGTAGCAGTCCAGGAGTACAAACTGCCCCCTGGAGGCAGTCTGTGTCTGGCCCTGGGCCTGCAGGGTGAGGGTACCTTCCTGGACATACAGAAGCAGGAAACTGTCAAAGGATTCCCGGGACAGATGGTAGCCGGGCAGGTATGTAAAATGCCCACACTGTAGGGGATACAGGAACATTTCCATTGCAGTTCTGCTGGGGGAATAGACATAATACCTGGAATCTGCCGTAATCCGTTCTTCCCGTGATAACATGCCGTGTCATGCCTCCTTTCCGGCTTTTTTGGACGTGCTTCCTAAAAACTTTTCCTGCCAGGGGTTCCTGTTGCCTGTAGCGGAGTATTGCTGCCTAAGCAGGTATAGACCTGGCACTATTTGTTCTTATTCTGTATCACATGAATGACCCAGCAGGTACAGGTGACTACAACGATAGCTATCAGCAGGCCGGTAAATTCCACTGCCCGGATGGCCAGGTCATTCGCGATAAAGGGAAAATAGCCGAACATTGCACCTGCATATTGTAAAATTACAAACACGACAATCATACATATGGCATTTCTAGATATCTCTTTCATAACGATGTTCCTTTCGGGATTTTATTTTGATGGATTCCTGTTTATTGTATCATGCAACACTGTAAGAAACAAGAGCAATAAAAATAAATAGGAAGACAATTTACCATATGGAAGCAGTGAGTTTCCAGTGGTAAAATAGGAATTACTAAAAAGATTCCCAGGACGGAGGACAGCAAAAATGAATAATGCAAAGATTTGGGCCGAAAAAGTCGTCATCCCCACCTATGAAATTGGACAGGCAGAGAAGAATCCCATCTTTCTGGACAAGCGTGTCTATCAGGGAAGCACGGGAAAGGTATATCCGTATCCCACCATTGAGAAGGTTAGTGATGAGAAAGTGGATAAGGAATATGAGGCGGTTTTTCTGGAAAATGAATACTTGAAAGTGATGGTGCTGCCTTCCCTGGGAGGGCGGATTCAGAGGGCCTATGACAAGACAAACAATTATGATTTTGTCTATTACAACCAGGTGATCAAGCCGGCCCTGGTGGGCCTTACAGGCCCTTGGATCTCCGGCGGCATCGAGTTCAACTGGCCCCAGCATCACAGGCCTACCACCTTTCTGCCAGTGGACTATGTACTCCGGGAGAATACAGACGGCAGCGTCTCTGTGCTGCTGCACGATGTAGACCAGATGTATGGCACCAAGGGCATCGCTCGGATCAGCCTGTATCCGGGAAAGGCATACATCGAGATATCAGGGCAGCTCTATAACCGGACTTCTATGCCCCAGACCTTCCTGTGGTGGGCCAACCCGGCTGTCCCGGTGAATGAGAATACCCAGTCTGTGTTTCCGCCGGATGTCCATGCGGTGATGGATCATGGCAAGCGGGATGTGTCCCGGTTTCCCATTGCCACGGGCGTATATTATAAGCAGGATTACAGCGAGGGCGTGGACATCTCCCGGTACAAAAATATCCCGGTGCCAACCTCCTACATGGCGGAAAAGTCTAAGTATGATTTTGTAGGGGGATACGACTATGGTGTGGGGGCAGGCATCCTCCATGTGGCAGATCATCACATCTCTCCCGGCAAGAAGCAGTGGACCTGGGGCTGCGGGGACTTCGGGAAGGCCTGGGACCGGAACCTGACGGATGAGGATGGTCCCTATGTGGAACTGATGACAGGCGTATTTACCGATAACCAGCCCGATTTCACCTGGCTGAAGCCCTTTGAGGAGAAGGTATTCTGTCAGTATTTCATGCCCTATAAGGCCCTGGGACAGGTGAAAAATGCCACCAGGCAGGCAGCGGCTGCCCTGTCCTATGAGGAAGGGGTAGCTGCCGTGAAGGTCTATGCCACCAGCGCCTATGAGAATGCCACGGTGAAATTCTGGGCGGCAGGACAGATGATCCTGGAGGAGACGGTCTCCATCAGCCCGGTAGCGGTCTATGAGACCCAGGTGGACTGCAGGGGGGTGAAGGAAGAGGAACTGCGTCTGGCAGTCTATGCAGGGGGGGAGTGCCTGGTGGAATACCAGCCGGAAGCACCGGTAATCGCTAAGCTGCCGGAGCCTGCCAGGGCGGCCAGGGAACCTGCCGGGATACAGACCAATGAGGAACTGTACCTGACCGGACAACACATTGAACAGTACCGTCATGCCACCTATCTGCCGGATCCTTACTACCTGGAAGGCTTGAAGAGAGACCCGGGGGACATCCGCATCAACAATGCCTATGGCCTGCTGCTTATGCGGAGGGGTAGGTTCGAAGAGAGCCAGCAATACCTGGAGAAGGCCCTGGAGCGGCTGACAGAGAGAAATCCGAACCCCTATCACAGTGAGACCTATTACCTGCTGGGGCTGTGCCTGCTTTACCAGGGAAAGGATGAGGAAGCCTATGATGCCTTTTACAAGGCTTCCTGGAGCAGTGAGCAGCAGGAAAAGAGTTTCTATTATCTGGCGGCCATCGATGCCAGGCGGGGATGTTTGGAGCAGGCCCGCGGGCATATAGAACGTGCTCTTGTGAAAAATGCCCACAATGTGAAGGCCAGGGGGCTGAAGGCTTATCTGCTGCGCAGGCTTGGCAGGACCAGGGAAGCCCTGGCACAGGTGCAGGATAACCTGGCGCTGGATCCCTTTGACTTTGTCTCTGGCTGGGAGCGGATCCTGCTGGAGGGAGATCCGGAAGGGGGGAAGGGCCAGGAACTGGATGCCTTGATGCGGGATTTCCAGGAAAATTATCTGATGACTGCAAGGGATTATGCAGAGTGGGGGGCCTACGGGGAGGCTATCGCCCTGTTGGAGTGCTGTACCAGGAACTGGCCCATGCTTGCCTACTATAAGGCCTATTACCTGTGGCAGCAGGAGGTGGCCGGGAAGTGCAGCCCTGAAAAGGAAAGTGGCAGGAAGGAAAGGGATTGTGCCAAGGAGAAGACTGGTGATATGGAGATGACAGATGCCGGAGAAGCTATAGAGATCCTGCTGGAAGAAGCCGAGAAAATGGCTCCCGACTACTGCTTCCCCAACAAGCTGGAGGACATTGCCGTGCTTCGGTATGCCATCGGGAGAGGATGCCATGCCAAGGCACCTTACTATCTGGGCAACCTGTACTATGACAAACTCCAGTGGCAGGAGTCGGTGAGGCTGTGGGAACTGTCGGCACGGACAGATCCCCGCTTTCCCACGGTACATCGCAACCTGGCCCTGGCCTACTACAATAAATGCAAAGAGCCAGAGAACGCAAGCTGGGAACTGGAAACAGCCTTCCTTCTGGATCCTTCGGATGTGCGGATCTTCCTGGAACTGGACCAGCTCCACAAGAAACTGGGCTGGAGCTTTGAGAAGCGCCTGGAAGATTACGAAGCCCACAGGGAACTCCTGGAGGGCAGGGATGACCTGTATATCGAGTATATTACCCTGGTGAACCTTACGGGGAACCATGAGAAAGCATATGACTGTATCATGTGCCACAAGTTCCATCCCTGGGAGGGCGGTGAGGGAAAGATTACCACCCAATACACCCTGGCCCTTCTGTCCATGGCCCAGAAAGCCCTTGGGGAACAGGACTATGGGAAAGCGGAAGAACTGCTCCGGAAAGCTTTTGTATACCCGGAGAACCTGGGTGAGGGAAAACTGGAAGGCACCAAGGACAACCATCTATACTATCACCTGGGCCTTGCCCTGGAAGGACAGGGGAGAAGAGAGGAGGCCAGGGAGTGTTTTGCCAGTGCCACTCTGGGAACCGATGAACCTGCCGGAGCCATGTACTACAATGACCAGCCTGCGGACATGATCCTGTACCAGGGCCTGTCCTACTTGAAACTGGGGAAAGTCCGGGA
Organism: uncultured Acetatifactor sp.; assembly: GCA_910586215.1. Taxonomy (GTDB): domain Bacteria; phylum Bacillota; class Clostridia; order Lachnospirales; family Lachnospiraceae; genus Acetatifactor. The sequence continues at coordinate 42,628 of CAJUGH010000031.1, forward strand.
AGCCAGGGCCAGGTTCTACCGCCTAATCGATTATGGGGAGCAGCATCTGGAAGACGAAGTGAAGATCCCCTATTTTGCAGTGTCCCTGCCTGAGTTCCTCATCTTCGATGAGGACTATACCCTGCGAAACCGGTCTCATTGCTATTACTTGTGTGCCCTTGGCAACCTGGGCCTGGGGAACCGGGAAAAGGCGGCAGGATACCTGGAGCAGGCCCTGGAAATAGAACCCTCCCATTTGATGTGCAGGATGTACCTAAGGCAGATGGCCCTATCCTGTGGCTTCTGAAAGTGTGAAGAGAATTTCTTAGTCTGCAAAGTACACAGACTAAGAAATTCTAAAACTTCACACAGAAGAACGCAAGGACAGCGTTCTTCATTGATTGTTTGTGCTGCCAAAGGCAGCATGTCTGAAAGTTTGTAACAGTTCAGATACCCCCTGCCGCGAAGTCAACAATTGCAATGTGTCCATGGGACACATTCCTATGCAATTTTGCGAAAGTTTTGCTTCTGCTATACAACGCTTCCGACATGTAACTTGGCTATCTGCGTCCTCTGCTCCTCCAAAGAACCTCAACCATCTCTGCGGGAGGTCCGGGATCCATTCGGACCTCCCCGGTTGTTACAAAAAGGATGGAAATATGATGCATATATCCCTTATAGTAAAAGTGTGAGAAGAATTTCTAAGACGCCAAAGAACACCGTCTAAGAAATTCTACGGCGCAAAATAGCGCCTCTCTCACACTGAAAAACGCAAGGGCAGCGTTTTTCTCACGAATTGTTTGTGCAGCCAAAGGCAGCATGTCTGGAAGTGTGAAGGGAATGAAGATTTTCTAAGGCCAGAAAGTATCTGGCCCAAGAAAATCTAAGTCATTCCCAAGGAATGGCGTTGCCATTCCTTTAAGAATCGCTAAAGCGATTCTTCCCAGGCTTTCATCCATTGTTTGTGTCAGCTGCACTGAATTCCGCAAACAGGATTTTTTCTTATGCCATGGTGCATAATAGGAATAAAAGTGGGAATCCGATATAGGGGAAACAAGAGAGAGAGGGTATACAGATGAAACGAAAGAGCACAGGAATCATGGTACCGGCCTTATGTGTGGCGGTCTTGCTGGGAGGGTTGGCAGGTTGTGGCAGGGAAGAGGAAACGGTGCAGTTGGAAAGTCTGTCCATGGCAGATTTGTCATCTGATGGGGAGGCCTCCGGGGATGGATCTTCTGCCGGGTCAGTATCTCCTGGAGAGACTGGTGACGGGGAGGTCTCCGACCAGGGAAATTCTTTGGAAGAAGAGGATGGGAAAGGTATAGAGGAAAACCCTACAGGGGATGCCCAGCCCGAAAGCAGCCGCCCGGTTCCCCAGATCGTGGAGAATCCTTTTGTGGATAAGCTGACAGAGGAAGGGCAGGGCTGGGGACTTGGCTTCGGGGATCCGGGCACCCAGCCGGTGGGAAATGTCTCATCAGAGGAGCTTGCCCAGTACAGCGGTTACTTCTGTGGGGACGGACAGGAGCAGGTGATCTATCTTTCCTTTGACTGTGGCTATGAGAATGGGAACACGGAACCGATCCTGGATGCCTTGAAAAAGCATGATGCCCCGGCCACCTTTTTCGTGGTGGGCCATTACCTGGAGACCCAGCCCGAACTGGTAAAGCGCATGGTGGAGGAGGGACATGCGGTGGGCAACCACACCTACCATCATTATGATATCAACACGCTGGATGAGGAGACCTTCCGGAAGGAACTGGGGGATGTGGCATCCCTGTTCCAGGAGATCACCGGGCAGGAGATTTCCCCCTACTATCGTCCGCCCGAAGGGAAATGTGGCAGCACCAATATGAGACTGGCCCAGGAAGAGGGGTATTTTACCTGTTTCTGGAGCCTGGCTTATGTGGACTGGGATGCGGACAACCAGCCTACCCACCAGGCAGCCCTGGACAAGCTCACCGCCCGGATTCACCCAGGCGCCCTTGTGCTGCTGCACAATACGTCCAGGACCAATGGGGAGATCCTGGATGAACTGCTCACCAAATGGGAGGAGATGGGTTACACGTTTGCGCCAATGTCGGAATTGGTCCAATAGCTGTGTGCTTCCGTAACTTTTCACGGGGTGGGGCCGCGAGGTGTTTTTGTGCGAATTTTGCACATAAAACCCGAGACTGCTTGCGCCAAAATGAGCGTATTCTGCTCATTTTGTGTGCATCATGTTACTTTGAACGGCAGGGCCGTAAAAAGTAACGTGCTTCCAGCCCCGCTGCTTCAGGCAGCGGGGCTGTTGTTGACTTGCGGGACTGCAGGCGGTATAATCATGCTGTCAGCGAAAATTGTCCCACCCGGTATAGGGATTCTGTTGCAGGAAGCGGAGGAACGGCAGGATCCTGCCAATATGGGGGCAAAGGATCCGGAAGGGAGGAAGCAGTTGTGTTGCTGGTCAAAAACGGTTATATGATAGATCCCAGGTCGGGACTGGAAGGGAAGTATGACATTCTCATAAAGGAGGGGCGGGTTGTGCAGATCGCTCCTTTTATACGGGAAGATTCCCATGAGGTGCAAGGGACTTCGCAGAACCGTGAGACCTGCGGAGTCTGTGGAATTCCGGAGGCCTGTGGGACATGTAAGGACGGCGGGATCCCGGAATCCTGTGAAGTCCTGGATGCCCAGGGACTGCTGGTGGCTCCTGGCCTGGTGGATGTGCATGTGCATTTCAGGGATCCTGGTTTTCCTAAGAAGGAGGATATTCATTCCGGTGCGGCGGCAGCAGCAAAGGGAGGCTATACCACAGTGGTGATGATGGCCAACACCAGGCCGCCCATTGACAATCTGGATACCCTCTGCGATGTGCTGGAGCGGGGGAAGGCTACAGGGATCCATGTGGAAAGCTGTGCCAACGTGACCATGGGCATGAAAGGAGAGGAACTGACTCCCATGAAGGAGCTGGCAGAGGCCGGTGCAGCGGGATTCACCGATGACGGCATCCCCCTGCTGGATGGGAATATTGTCCGGCAGGCCATGGAGGAGGCAGCAGCCCTGCACAGGCCCATCAGTTTTCACGAGGAAGATGCCTCCCTGATTGAGAATAACGGTATCAATAGGGGAAAGGCAAGCGAGTACTTCGGGGTGGGGGGATCCCCCAGGGAGGCGGAGATCCGGCTGGTGGAGCGGGATCTGGGACTGGCCCTGGAGACAGGGGCCTGTATCAACATACAGCATATCAGTGCCAGGGAATCGGTGGAACTGGTGCGCAGGGCGAAAGCATGCCAGGCAAGAGGGTGCCAGGGCATAGCTTCCTGGAAAAAGGTATGCCAGTCCGATGGGTGCCAGGAAGGGAACTCCTGGAAAGAAATATGCCAGGGGATGGATGGGAACAGGGACATCCGGCCAGTGCCAGGAGATACCAGGATCCACGCGGAGGCTACCCCTCACCATTTTACCTTGACAGAGGAAGCTGCCATACAGTACGGCGCCCTGGCTAAGATGAATCCCCCTCTTAGGGAGGAGGCCGACAGGCAGGCCATCATCCGGGGACTGGCAGACGGCACCATTGATATCATTGCCACAGACCATGCCCCTCATACAAGGGAGGAGAAGGGTCAGGATATCACAAAGGCTTTAAGCGGGATCATTGGCCTGGAGACAGCCCTTTCCCTGGGAATCACGGAACTGGTGGACAAGGGTTATCTGACCATGAGGCAGCTTCTGGAGCGGATGAGTACAGGCCCTGCGGCCATGTATGGACTGGATGCAGGGTATCTGGCAGAGGGAGGCCCCGGCGACCTGGTATTGATTGACACGGATGCAGAAGTGGTCTGTGGGGAATACGCCTCCCGGTCCTCCAACACTCCTTTTACGGGCTGGCCCTTGAAAGGGCAGGTGAAAGCCACTGTGTGTGGTGGCAGGATAGTCTACAGGAATCTGTGAAATTACTGTTCACTCCGTTCACAGCAATTATGCACACAAAACGCCAAATGCAGGCGTTCAATGAGTTCGCAGAACTCTATGCGCATGACAGTTTCGGGTTTCTCACGCTGGAAACGCGTGAAAACACCTCGCGGTGGTACGAGTGAACAATAAGAATACTTTCTTCTGGAAAGGGATCATAGTCAAAAATATCGTAATTAGGAAAGGATCACAGGATATGAAGCAGAAGCAAAGTACCACAGTGCTGTCCCAGCAGGAGATAACTCCCCGGATTTTTGATATGTGGATTGGAACCGACCTGGCGGAAGAGGCCCGTCCCGGACAGTTCATCGGCGTGTACCCCAGGGATAAGAGTACCCTTCTGCCGCGCCCTATCAGCATCTGTGAGGCAGACCGGGAGAGAATGGCCCTGCGCATTGTGTACCGCATTGCCGGTGCAGGAACAGAAGAATTCTCCCATTACAGACAGGGGGATGCCATTGAGATCTTAGGTCCGCTGGGAAATGGGTTTCCGCTGGAGGCGGCCAGGGACAAGAAAGTGTTCCTCATGGGAGGCGGCATCGGGATTCCTCCCATGCTGGAACTGGCCAAGTGCCTGGAGGCGGCGCAGAAAAACATAATTGTGGGTTACCGGGACAGCCAGACTTTCCTGCGGGAAGACCTGGAACAGTATGGAAAGGTGTATCTTGCCACAGAGGACGGCAGCCTGGGAACGAAAGGAAACGTGATGGATGCCATTGCCGCAGAAGGCTTGCAGGCAGACATCATCTATGCCTGTGGCCCTATGCCTATGCTGCGGGCCATCAAGGTATATGCCCAGGAGAAAGGGATTCCTGCCTATATCTCCCTGGAGGAACATATGGCCTGCGGCGTGGGTGCCTGCCTGGGATGCGTGGTGAAGACCCGGGAAGTGGATCCTCATTCCTATGTTCACAATGCGCGGATCTGTACAGAGGGGCCTGTGTTCGAGGCGGGAGAGGTGGAAGTGTGAAGGGAATGAAGATTTTCTAAGGCCAGAAAGTACCTGGCCCAAGAAA
>CAJUGH010000032.1 GCA_910586215.1 uncultured Acetatifactor sp.
ATATATTGATTTTATTTATATAGAGGTTTATACTATACTAAATATATGATGCCGGGGTGAAAATCCAGTACAAAAGGGCCGGGAATAGACAGCCACAGGCAGGGGGACTGGGGCTGGAAAATAGTGGATCTGCCGCGTAAGTGGCAGGGAATGGAGGAGAAATGGTTAAGGCGATTGTAGGAGCCAACTGGGGGGACGAAGGAAAGGGCAAGATCACGGATATGATGGCCCAGGAGGCAGATATTATCGTGCGTTTCCAGGGAGGGGCAAATGCGGGACACACCATTGTGAACAATTATGGGAAATTTGCGTTGCATACGCTGCCTTCCGGTGTCTTTACGGAGCATGTAACCAGTGTAATCGGCAATGGAGTAGCGCTAAATATCCCGCTGTTGTTCCAGGAGATCCAGTCCATTGTGGACAGGGGAGTACCCAGGCCCAGGATATTGGTGTCAGACCGGGCGCAGATCGTCATGCCCTATCATATCTTGTTTGACCAGTATGAGGAGGAGAGGCTGGGAGGTAAGTCCTTCGGTTCCACCAAGTCAGGAATCGCGCCCTTCTATTCAGATAAATATGCCAAGATCGGGTTCCAGGTCAGTGAACTGTTCGATGAGGAACTATTGTCGGAGAAGGTGGAGCGGGTCTGTCAGTTGAAGAATGTACTGTTGGAGCATCTCTACCACAAGCCCCAGATAGTGCCTGGGGAACTGCTTGCCACTCTTCATGACTACCGGGATATGGTGGCCCCTTATGTGTGTGATGTGGCGGCTTTCCTGGATAGGGCACTGAAGGAAGAAAAGACGGTGCTGCTGGAAGGCCAGCTTGGTACCTTGAAGGATCCGGATCACGGGATCTATCCCATGGTGACATCCTCCTCCACCCTGGCGGCTTACGGCGCCATCGGTGCAGGACTGCCGCCCTATGAGATCAAGCAGATCGTCACTGTATGCAAAGCTTACTCTTCTGCAGTGGGAGCAGGGGCTTTCGTGTCCGAACTGTTCGGGGAGGAAGCCGAGGAACTGCGCCGCAGGGGCGGGGATGGCGGGGAGTATGGCGCTACCACCGGCAGGCCCCGGCGTGTGGGATGGTTCGACTGTGTGGCTTCCCGGTACGGCTGCCGTCTACAGGGTACTACGGATGTGGCCTTCACGGTGCTGGATGTGCTGGGGTACCTGGAGGAGATCCCGGTGTGCGTAGGCTATGAGATCCAGGGGGAAGTGACGAAGGAGTTCCCGGTGACGGCGAAGCTTCAGAAGGCAAAGCCTGTGTTTGAAGTACTACCCGGCTGGAAATGCGAGATCCGGGGCATCCGGAAATACGAGGATCTGCCTGAAAACTGTAGGAGATACATTGAATTCATTGAGGGGCAGATCGGATATCCCATTACCATGGTGAGCAACGGCCCTGGCAGGGAAGATATCATTTACAGGAAGAGTGCCCTGGGATGAACGGAATAACAGGGAACCTGGAATATTTTAAAGTCTTTTATTATGTGGCAAAATCCGGCAGCGTTACCAGGGCTGCCGGGGAACTGTCCATCTCCCAGCCTGCGGTGAGCCAGTCCTTGAAGCTCCTGGAGAAGGGCATAGGCGTTACTTTGTTTGAACGTTGTTCCAGGGGGATGAAGCTCACGGCGGAGGGCAGGGTGCTGTATGCCCATGTGGAAAAGGGGTATGAGCAGATTGTGCAGGGCGTGGAACAGGTGGTAAGGATGCAGAACCTGGAACTTGGGGAGGTGCGCATCGGAGCCAGTGACATGACCCTGCGTTTTTATCTGCTCCCTTTCCTGGAGACTTTTCACGAGAAATACCCTGGTATCAAGGTCATTGTCACCAACGCACCTACCCCCCAGACCCTGCAGCTATTGCGGGAGGGGAAGATTGATTTCGGTGTGGTGAGTACACCCTTTTCTTCCGGGGAGGATCTGCAGGCGGTTCCTGTGCGGGAGATCGAGGATGTGTTCGTGGCAGGACGCAAATTCATGGCTTACAAGAACAGGACGCTGGACTTCCAGGAACTGGAGAATCTGCCCATGATATTCCTGGAAGGCCATACCAGCACCAGAAGCTGTATGGATGCGTTCCTGGCAGAAAATGGTGTGGCATTGCAGCCGGAATTTGAACTGGCTACCAGCGACATGATTGTACAGTTTGCCCTGCGCAACCTGGGAGTGGGCTGTGTGGTGCGACAGTTTGCGGCAGAGTACCTGGAATCTGGCCTGCTCTTTGAACTGCGGTTCAACAAGATGATTCCCAGAAGGAATTTCTGTGTGGTACGCAGTGAGAGGTGGCAGCCGCCTATGGTGGCACAAAAACTGATGGAACTGATCCTGTAGGTGGGGAAATGAAGTCAGGAGAACGGTTCGGACAGTGCAGTGGCCTGCCGGGGCTGTTGCAATCTGGAGGAGATGGGAAGGATGATACGGAATATTATATTTGACATTGGAAATGTACTGACAGATTTCCGCTGGAGGGAGTTTCTCGCAGACAAAGGCTTTGACCAGGAGATGATTGGACGGATTGCCAGGGCTTCTGTGATGGGACCTTACTGGGATGAACTGGACAGGGGAGAGTGGAGTGACGAGAAGCTTCTGGAGGCCTTTGTGAGCCTGGACCCGGAGATTGAGGAGGAACTGCGCAAGGCTTATGGAAATGTGACAGGTATGGTCACAAAGCGCGACTATGCCATTCCCTGGATCCAGGAACTGAAGGCAGCAGGATACAGGGTGTATTATCTGTCCAATTTCTCCCACAGGGCGTATGAGGACTGCCAGGATGCCCTGGATTTCATCCCTTATATGGATGGAGGGATCCTGTCCTACCGGGACAAGGTGGTGAAGCCGGGAGAAGAGATCTACCGGCTGCTTCTGGACCGCTATGGGCTTGTGGCGCAGGAGTGTGTATTCCTGGATGATACGCCGGGGAATGTGGAGGCGGCCAGGGCCCTGGGCTTTCTGGGGATCTGTTTCCAGGATAAGGAACAGGCTTCCAGGGAACTGGCCAGGCTTACGGCCCCTGGGAAGAAGTAAGGGAGGATGTCTGGTCTTCCGGTTCCTGGCTGACGGCAGGATCTGCCCTGTCCAGGGACTGGCTGGAGGATACGCCAGCCATGGTGGATCTGCCGGTGAGCTTCCCATACATCCAGGTATAGACCCAGATGAGCAGCGGGACGGCGATGGTGGCAAAAAGGCAGACCCAGAACAGTCGCCCCGAGGCAGACTGGTCTAGGAAAGCCACCACCAATGTCACCAGGTATAATAGAACCAGCAGGACGACCCCGGCCAGGGCCACAATCTGCCTGGAAGTCTGCCTTGCCCGTTTCTGCTTCTTGGTTTCTTTGTCCATATGCGGTATCCCTCCTTGGGTTTCTGGGTGTTTTCTCAGATTGTATCACAATTCAGGGCAGATTGCTATCCGATCTTTTATAGCGGCGAATTCAGCATTGTAATGTGGGGAATCATCCGTTATACTGTTCTTATAGGGAACCAGGCAGACGGGGTCCGGGAGAAGGAACCAGAGATAAGGAACCAGAGATAAAGAACCAGAGATAAAGAACCAGGAGGAAAGAACTAGGGATAAAGAATCAAGAGAAAAGAACTAGGGATAAAGAATTAGGACACATCTGAGGAGCAAGAGCCTGGAAGAATAGGAGTGATAAGATGTTAGAGAAAGTGAAGAGCCTGTTTGGACAGGTTGACATGACCCAGGGCCGTCCCTGGGAGAAAATAGTGGCATTTACGGTACCTATGCTGATCGGCAACATTGCCCAGCAATTATACAATACTGTGGACAGCATTGTGGTGGGAAAGTATGAGGGGGACAATGCCCTGGCGGCGGTGGGCAGTGCAGGTCCGATTTTTAACCTGCTGCTGGTACTGTTCGTGGGAATCTCCATGGGTGCAGGTATCATGGTGTCCCAGTATTATGGCTCCAGGGACCGTGAAAACCTGTCCAGGACCATAGGCAGCACCATGACACTGACCGCCATTGCTTCTGTGGTGCTGATGATCGTAGGTACGGTAGCCATACGTCCGGCCCTGGAACTGTTAGATACCCCCGAGAGCATTATCGGCTGGTGTACCTCGTACCTGCTGATCCTGCTGTGGGGAATCGCGGGACTGGCCTATTATAATATTCTCTGCGGCATCCTGCGGGGGCTGGGGGATTCCCTGTCTGCCCTGGTGTACCTGCTGGTAGCCACCGCCATCAATATTGTGCTGGATGTGTGGTTCGTGGCAGGGCTTCACATGGGAGTATCGGGTGTGGCGCTGGCCACGGTGATCGCCCAGTTTGTATCTGCAGTGCTGTGTGTGCTGAAGCTGCGGAAGATGACAGATTTCTTCGACATGAAGGCCCAGTATCTGAAGCCGGACGGGAAGAATATGGGGACAGTGATCCGGCTGGGACTGCCTTCGGGTATCACCCAGGCCATCTTTTCCCTGGCTATGGTGGTAGTCCAGTCCCTGACCAACAGCTTTGGGGAGATGATTATTGCTGCCAACGTGATCATTATGAGAGTGGACGGCTTTGCCATGATGCCCAATTTCTCCTTTGGTACGGCCATGACCACCTATGCAGGACAAAATGTGGGTGCCAGGCAGTTCGACCGGGTGAAGCAGGGTGCCAGACAGGGAACACTGATTGCAGCGGGTACTTCCGCGGTGATTACAGGGTTGATTCTGCTCTTTGGTCCTTATCTGATGGGGATCTTCACCAATACCAGGGAACTTGCCCAGCTCAGTGCAGATATGATGAAGATCCTGGCCGTGGGGTATATCGCCATGGCTGTGACCCAGAGTCTGTCAGGGGTCATGCGGGGAACTGGTGACACGGTGACACCTATGTGGATCTCCCTGCTCACCACAGTGGGCATCCGGGTTCCCCTGGTCTATGGCCTGGTGTATCTGACCAGGACACCTGACCTGCCCCAGGGACGCTACGAGAGTCTGTGGATCTCGCTGCTGTGCGCCTGGGTGCTGGGGGCGGTGATCACGGGAATCTTCTACAAGCTGGGACGGTGGAAGAAGAAAGCATTGTGAAGAAGAAAGAAAAGTAAAGAAGAAAAACTGTAAAGAAGAAAGAGTAGTAAAGAAGGGACATATCCATTAGGAATAAGTTATGGCAGGAGAGGAGGAAGCCGCAGGCATAGGCCCGGCTGAAGCGGAAGATGGGAAAGAGCAAGACTTACACGTACGATTATGATGACTACGATAAGGGTAAAAACGCGGAGACAATGGTGGAGGATATCCTGTCGGATCCGGATTTTCCAGGCCTGGAGGAACTGGTCATCGGATGCTGGGGATGTCCGGCGCAGGAGGACTGCCAGGCCCTGTTGGACGGCTTTGTGGAACATGCGGACAGGTTCTGCCATATCACGAAGCTCTTTGTGGGCGACATGGATTTTGAGGACTGTGAGGTCTCCTGGATCATGCAGGGGGATTACAGCCGCCTCTGGCAGGCCATGCCCCAGCTGAAGAGCCTGACCATCAAGGGAAGCATGGATCTGAACCTGGGGGAGATCTCCCATGAGAATCTGGAGTCCCTGACCATCATCTGTGGGGGCCTGGGTGCGGATGCGATTGCACAGATCCAGAGGGCCAGGCTGCCCCGCCTGCGGAAACTACTGCTCTATATCGGAGTGGAGGAATATGGCTTTGACGGAAATGGGGATACCATCCGGGAACTTCTGGCAGGGAGCGACTTCCCGAATCTGGATTACCTGGGAATCGTGGACAGTGAGATCCAGGATGAACTGACAGAGGTGGTGCTTTCCAGCAAGTACATCCACCAGATCGCTACCCTGGACCTGTCCTGCGGAACGCTGACGGACAAGGGAGGACAGCTTCTGCTGGATAAGGTTCCCGGACTGCCCAATCTGGTGAAACTGGATGTACACTATCATTACCTGTCTGATGACATGATGGCGGCACTGAAGAACCTGCCCCTGGAAGTGGATGTGTCTGAGCAGGAGCAGGCAGATGAGTGGAATGGGAAATTATGGTACAATGCCATGCTGACAGAATGAGCAGGATCCTTCTGGTGGGCACGGAAGGGGGGAAACGGCAGGTCTATTTCAAGAAGGCCGCAGCCCTGGCAGATGTGCCGGTGGATTTTCTGGACTGGAAGGATGTGCCAGGGCTGATAGGGCAGGAGTGGCAGAAGGAGGCCTTTAGACAGTATGTGGTCAAGATAGATCCACCAGAATGGGAAAGCAGTCGTCTGGAGGAACTGGATGGGCTGGCAGGGCAGTACAGAAGGCAGCTATCCGGCTTAGGAGGCCTGACGGCGGGTGCCTTTCTGAACCATCCGGAGGATATTGCGGAACTGCTGGACAAACGCATATGCAAGGAGAGACTGATCCAGGAGCAGATTCCTGTGACACAACTGTTTCCAATGACTTTTTCAGGGACGGAAGAGTTGCTTGATTTCCTTAGGGAAAAAGGAATCAGCCAGGTATTCGTAAAGCCGGTCCAGGGCTCCGGTGCGGCAGGAGTGGCAGCCCTGCGCTACGCAGACAGGACAGGAAGGCTGGTGCTCTATACCTGCGCAGCCCTGAAAGGGGGCGGGCTGTACAACACCAAGGGGATGTACCGGCTGGAGGGAAAAGAGGCAGCAGCTTTCCTGGACAGCCTCCTTGGACTGGAATGTGTGGTGGAGAGATGGCATCCGAAAGCATCCTTCCAGGGGTATTGCTATGATCTTCGGGTGGTGGTACAGGGCGGCCAGGTGGATATGATCCTGCCCAGGCTATCTAAGGGTCCCATTACGAACCTGCATCTCAACAACCATGCCATGGCCTATGAGGACCTGCACCTATCCCCAAGGATCACAGAACAGATCCAGGAAGTCTGTCTCCGGGCGGCAGACTGCTATCCCAGGCTGCACAGCATCGGCATGGATGTGCTCTTGGAAAAGGGGAGCCTGGCGCCACGCATCATCGAGATGAATGCCCAGGGGGATCTGCTGCACCGGGATGTCTATGGGGAGAATCAGATCTATAGGCGGCAGGTTGCCATGATGCAGGAGATGCTGATAATGGAGTGAAGATTCCGTGGGATCGGTATATGCTGCTGAAGCGGGCACAGGGTATCGATATGGAAGGGATAGAATAAGTAAAAGGGTAGGAAAGGATATGGGGAAGCATGAGTGAGGTACCTTTTGCAGCATTTAAGGCGAGCATGGAGGACAGGGTATGTTCTGTGGATATGGGAGAAGTTGTAGGGAAATGCGACATCCTGTTTGTGTGCCTGGATACCCTGCGGTATGATGCAGCCATCCTGGAGGAGCAGGCAGGGGGAACGCCCGTCCTGAACCGGTACGGTGCCTGGGAGAAACGCCAGGCACCTGGTAATTTTACCTATCCCTCCCACCATGCTATTTTCGCCGGTTTTCTCCCTTCCAGGGATGAGGCCAGGAGCATTGCGGAGCAGGAGATGCTTTTCCTGCCGAAGAGTATGGGCATGGGCAGGAAGGCCCCGAAGGGTTCCTATGGTTTTGATGCCCCTAACCTGGTCCAGGGGCTGCACCAGGACGGCTATGACACCTGGTGCGTAGGAGGGGTGGCTTTCTTCGACAAGCGGTCCCAGATGGGGAAGATATTTCCTTCCTTTTTCGAGAAGAGTTACTGGAATCCTTCCTTTTCCTGTCCGATGAAGGACAGCACCAGGAACCAGGTGGACTTCATCTTGAAACGATTGGAGCAGAATACGGATCCCAGGAAGATTTTCCTATATGTGAATGTGTGTGCCATTCATTATCCCAATTATTTTTATCTGGAGGGAGAGGAAGCAAATGACAGCCTGGAGACCCACCGGGCGGCCCTGCGGTATGTGGATGGCCAGCTTGGACGGCTTTTCGACGGCTGGAAGGAGAAGCGGGGAGAGACCTTTGTGGTGTGCTTTTCCGATCATGGCACCTGCTATGGGGAGGACGGGTATGTGTTTCATGGGGTAAACCATCCGGTGGTAAATACAGTGCCGTACAAGCACTTTTTCCTATAAAAGTTCAGCCAGTGGAAAGCGTACGGCTGAACTTTTACCACAAAAACGGATCTTTTGGAAAATAGCCTTAAAAGGAAAATGGGAAATGTTTACAGGAGAGGAGACGCCCATGAACAGATATGTCCAGTACATGTACAGCTATCCCCACAAGACGGCGTACAGGCCTTTGCAGCACGTAAATCTGGGAGATTATATGGGGAACCTGGAGGGTGAAGGGCACAGTTTGTACCTTCACCTTCCTTTTTGTGAGAGTAAATGTGGTTACTGCAACCTGTTCTCCGTGGCGGGGTGTGACCAGGCCCTGGTGGAGGAGTATCTGGAGGCAGTACGCCGCCAGGTCCTGCAGTACAGGGAAGTCCTGCCTGGAAGTACGGTTTTCGGGGATTTTACCATAGGCGGGGGCACTCCCCTGCTGCTTTCAGAGGGGCAGCTTGACTGGGTCTTCCAGATGGTCAGGAGCATGCTGCCCCTGGGGAAGGAGGCCCAGGTGGTGATAGAGACAGCGCCCCGCCAGACCTGCCGGGAGAAGGTGGCGCTGCTGAAGAAGCTGGGCGTCACCAGGGTCAGTCTGGGGATCCAGAGCTTTGCAGGGGAGGAACTTGCCTGGCTGGGGCGGCGTCATGACCCGGCCCAGGCCAGGAGGGCAGCAGGGCTTCTAATGGAGGCAGGCTTTGCCTGCGTCAACTTTGACTTTATCTACGGGCTGCCAGGACAGACAGCGGGGAGTCTGCTGGAATCCCTGGAAACGGCGGTGGCCTATGCCCCGGAGGAAATCTTTCTCTATCCCCTGTACATCAAGCATGGGGTCAGGATGGAGCAGGAGGGAAAGGGAAATGTGCTGGATCCGGAACATACCTATGCACTGTACCGGGCAGGATCAGCCTGCTTGAAGGAAAACGGTTATGTGCAGGTCTCCATGAGGCGGTTCCAAAGGCGGTCTGCCAGGAATCCACGGCCAGGAACAGTACTGTGCGAGTGCGGCCTGTCGGGGGCGCTGTCCCTGGGATGCGGGGGAAGAAGCTACCTGGGTCCCCTCCATACCTGTACCCCCTATCGGATCACCAGAAGGGAGGCCCTGGAAGAGATCCGGCAGTTTGGAAGGAGGGAGGATTTCCTGGCTGCCACCCATGGCATCCTGCTTTCTGAAGAGGAGATGCGCAGGAGATATGTGATCAGACACCTGCTGATCCGTCCAGGTATCTCTAAGGAGGCTTACCGCAAGGCCTTTGGCAGGGAACTAGCAGAAGACTTCCCTGTTTTGGGAGAGTGGATGGAGAGGGGATGGATTGCGGAAGGGAACCAGGACGCGGAAGGGAACCGGGGTGCAGAAGGGAACCAGGACGTGGAAGAGAACCGGGGTGCAGAAGGGAACCGGGGCAGGGAAGGAAAGGAAGCCAGCCTGTATTCCCTCACAAAAGAGGGGCTTGGTTTATCCGATTACATCGGCCCTATGCTGATCTCGGAGGATATTAGGGACAGAATGCTGGAATGGGAGAGGGAACATGGACAAAAAGACCATACTTTACAGGGGGGACTTGAAAAGCTGTAATTACCGCTGCTCCTACTGTCCCTTTTCCAAACATAAGGCATCGGTGGTGGAACTGGAAAGGGACAGGGCCCATTTTGCCAGGTTCTGCCACAGTGTGGAGGAGAGGGCCGGGGAGCTTTCCATCGGTGCCGTGCTGGTGGTTCCTTATGGGGAAGCCTCCCTGCATGACTGGTACTGGGAAGGCTTAGGATGTCTGGCGGTGGTTCCGGACATTGACAGGGTGGGAATGCAGACGAACTTGAGCTTTCCCGTGGAGAAATGCCTGGAGCAGTTTGGACAGCAAGGGGCACAGCGGGGAAAGCTTTGTCTCTGGGCCACCTTTCACCCGGAGATGACAGATGTGGATACCTTTGTGGCAATATGCCACCAGCTTAGGGAACTGGGTGTCAGTCTCTGCGTGGGCGGGGTAGGCGTTCCCGCCAATATCCCCCTGCTTGTGGAACTGCGAAGGAAACTGTCCGCTGCTGTCTATCTGTGGGTCAATCGCATGGATGGCCTTGGAAGGAACTATACGCCGGAGGAAGTCTGCGCTTTTACCCAGATAGATCCCTTTTTTGAGAAGGAACTGCAATACCCTGCCGCCAGGGAGGAAATGTGCGGGAACCGGTGCTTTGTGGAGGCTGACGGCAGGATGCGTACCTGTAATATCAGCAAGGGAAAGGCGGTGAACTGGTATGAGGCAGACGGACAGGAGATCTTCCGGCCCCTCTGCGGACGGAAGCGGTGTACCTGTTACCTGGCGTATGCCGGAAGGGAAGACTTTGGCGGAAAGCATTTCTTCGGATCCTATCCCCTGTTTCGGTTGCCCGGGGAGAGTTGCTGTGAACGGAGTAAACAGTAACCGGGTGGCCCATGAGACAGAAATATGGACATGAAAAACTGTTTACGCATTATCCCTGTCATGGTATAATGGGGATATCAAAAATCGGGGGTTCTGCCAGACGGCAGGCATTCCAGGGGGAGCGGATATGGAAGATAAGCACAGTATCAAAATGGTGGCGCCGATTGTCATTACTGTAATCCTTGTATTGTATTATGTGGGATTCTTCATGGCCTGTGTGCTGCTGCCCATGCCTTTTGGGGCGAAGCTGCTTTTCGGCCTGGTGCCGCTTCTGCTTGCAGGAGTCTGTATCTTTGTCCTGGTGGAGCGAATCCGGGAGATAAGGAGTGGTGAAGAGGATGATCTTAGTCAATACTGATTACATTTCGGGGAAGAACTTTGAGATGCTGGGTATGGTAAAGGGGAGCACCATCCAGAGCAAGAACTTGGGGAGGGACATTACCCAGAGCTTCAAGACACTGGTGGGTGGCGAACTGAAGGCCTACACGGAGATGATGAATGAAGCCAGGGCACTTGCCACCAAGCGCATGGTGGAGGAGGCAGAGAGCCTGGGCGCAGATGCCGTGGTGAATGTCCGCTACAGTTCGGCTTCCGTGATGGCCGGGGCAGCAGAGGTGATTGCCTATGGCACGGCGGTGAAGTTTGTGTGAATATTTTTGAACTGTCCTTCAAATGGAAGATAAAGTAGGCATGGCAAATACGGGGACAGTTTATATTTGGTGGAGATTTGCAGAAAAAATATGGATGGTGCATAGTATGGAAAAGGCAGGCATAGACTATACCTGCCTTTTATTTTGTTTATATTTTGTCGATGACTTCTGCTAAAGCCTTGATAACTGTAACAAGTCGTGAATAGTAAAAACTGCCTTTTTTCTTGGTTTCACATAATATTTCATGGAGTACAACATCATTTTCGGGCATTTCGTCCATTAATATATAATCGGCACTCATATTTAATACACTGCATAATGTAACCAGGGTTTCGAGGGACATTTTACGGCTTCCTCGCTCAATATGTCCTAGGAAAGAGGTTGATAGACCGCATTTTTCGGCCAGTTGTTCTTGGGAAAGTCCCATATTTTTGCGTGCAATCATAATGCGGTTGCCGATGGCAATGTAGTCAATACTTTTCATCTAGATAACTCCTATTTCTCTACATTTTACCAGAAATCATCATATCGAATGTTGGCTAATAGAAGTAATTATTGACTATAAGAAGCAATGTATGTATAATATCCTTGACTGATTGAATTTTACTATTTATATCAACAGGCCATTTCTGAATACAGTGTAATAATTTTTGGATGGACATCCATATGCTACTTACGCATGAGACGGAGGGATTATGAACATTGTGATATCTGCCTATACGAAGAAAGCATTTTGTGAGATTCTTCTACCTGCCGTAAATAATACGGATACAGAGATTCTGTTGAAAAAAAATATATTTGATTATGCGAACGATGTGATATTAAAGCTGGAAGTGGTAAATAGAGAGTGGTTTTTAAAATGCACAGATGAGTACTTTTATACGATAGAGAAAGGGATCGTAGGAAAATCACTAAAAGATGGCGACATTATCACTGTTCACAGAAAGCAAGGAGAAATCATATCGTTAATTGTGAGGGAAGTAGAAAATTCTTTTTCTGTGTTTCAGAAATATGATATCTCTTCCCTGGAGAGTATTTCTATTGGAAGTGAGGAGAATAACGATATTGTATACCAGACACTCGCATTGGTGTCCAGACATCATGCAACCTTGAGAAGGGTACAACATGGATTTTGTGTTGAGGATACAAGTTCAAATGGAACATTTGTGAATGATAAGAGGGTCACAGGCACTTCTGCATTACAAGTAGGCGATTGTATCAATATTTTTGGACTGAAAATTGTATATTTGGAGGATATGATTGCGGTACATAGTTCAGAGGATGAAGCGTGTACCGTTTGCCAAAGACTTCCTGGTTATGTAGGGCATCCTGCAGAAAAAGCAAATCGTACAGAGCACACGAAGGAAAGGGAAAAGCATTATTTTCACAGGGCACCCAGAAATTATATTAAATTGGATACGGGTACTATTGAGATAGAAGCACCACCAAGTCCCAAGGAGGAGAATAAGAAGCCTTTATGGATGACAATAGGCCCTTCCTTTACCATGATGATTCCTATGCTGATAGGAAGTGTAATGGCAATTATCAGTGCCAATTCAGAAGGCAGGAACGCGGGTGTGTATATGTACGCAGGCATGATAACCGCAGTGGCTTCGGCTCTAATCGGTGTATTTTGGCTTTTAGCCAATATGAATTTTGGGAAAAAGGAGGTTAGGAGGGCAGAAGAAAAGCGTTTCCAGGTGTATGGTAGTTATCTGGTGAAAAGGGCAGGTCTGATTCGGGAAAAGTATGAGGCAAGCAGGGATGCATTACTTGGTATGTATCCGGCAGCTTCGGTGGTGGCCAGGTATGGGGCAGGTAGCATTGAACTTTGGAATAGGAATAGTATGCACGGAGATTTCCTGTATCAGCGGATCGGAATAGGAAACCTTCTCTTTCAGATGGCCATCCAGGTGCCAAGGGAACATTTTACATTGATTAGTGATGAACTAGCAGAGAAGCCACGGAGAATACAGGAAGAGTTTAGTACGCTTTATGATGTGCCGGTGAATGTAGATCTGCTGACACACAGATTGATCGGAATAGTAGGGGGAGAGAAGAAAAAGGGTGCCTATGAAATCCTGCGTCCTCTTGTAACTCAGATCGCAGCAAGTAATTGTTATACAGATGTGAAACTGGTATTTATATATGATGAAAACAAGGATGAAGAGAATTGGGAATATGCCAGGTGGCTGCCCCATGTCTGGTCGGAAGACAGGAGAAGCCGTTATGTGGCAAGTAATAAAACGGAAGCAAGCGATATTCTTTTTGAACTGACACAAATCTTACGAATGCGTGCAGAAAAAGGACAACTGAAGAAGGAAACTGTTCCCAAACCCTATTACATACTGGTGGTATCCGATATAGAACTCCTGGAGGGGGAATTGATTATGAAGTATATCCAGGAAGGAGAGTCGTGTTATGGTTTAACAACATTGATTTTGTCAGAAAGCCGGGAGCAGCTTCCCAATATGTGTGAGTATATACTGCAAAGGGATGATGACTATAACGGAATATATCATTTGCGGCAAGAGGAGGAATATGCTCTTATATTTGATGAAATATCTTCTACACAATTGGAGGAATTTGCTAGGAGGCTGCTTCCTGTTGAGGTAAAAGAGATGGAAAAGGGGAGCGATATTCCGGGGTATCTTTCCTTTTTGGAAATGCATCATGTGCGAAAGCTGGAAGAATTAAATGTAAAGGAAAAATGGCTGAAAAATCGCACGTACGAGAATATGCGGGCGTTGATTGGTGTGAAAGCAGGATCCATGCCTTGCTATCTGGATGTGCATGAAAAGTATCACGGTCCTCACGGACTTGTAGCTGGCACTACAGGTTCTGGAAAATCAGAAACTTTGCAGACCTATTTGCTTTCTCTGGCGATTAATTTCAGCCCGGAGGATGTGGGATTTTTCATAATTGATTACAAGGGTGGAGGAATGGCAGGCTTGTTCCAGGGGTTGCCGCATATGGTGGGTTCCATATCGAATTTGTCTGGCAGTCAGGTTCGTCGCGCCATGGTATCGATTAAGAGTGAGAACCATAGGAGACAACGTGTTTTTGCGGAAAACAATGTGAATAACATCAATTCCTATACAAAATTATACAAAAATGGAGAGGCTGTTATCCCGGTTCCACATTTGTTTGTCATTATTGATGAATTTGCAGAACTAAAAAGGGAAGAACCGGAATTTATGAAAGAAATCATATCTGTAGCCCAGGTTGGCAGGAGCCTGGGAGTACATCTGATCCTGGCTACACAGAAGCCGAGCGGGACAGTGGATGAAAACATATGGAGCAATGCGAAATTTCATCTTTGTCTGCGGGTACAGGATAGACAGGATAGTAATGATATGTTGCATAAACCAGATGCGGCGTACATTACCCAGACGGGACGGGGGTACCTGCAGGTTGGTAATGACGAGGTATATGAACTGTTTCAATCTGGATACAGTGGCGTACCATATGAAGACACAGGAGATGCAAATCAGCCAGAAATAGCATCTATGCTGTCTCTGGCCGGGAAGGCAGATTTGGTAGGCAGTAGTTTGGAGAGGAGGCGACAGGGACAGATCCAGAAGAAGTGGATACAAAATATTTTGTCTGTAATGAAGGCGGCAGGCGAGGGAAGTATCTATGCGCTTTCGGAGAAGATAAACTGGGTGTCGCTTTTCTTTGAGGAGGCTGAAAGGCAGAAGTTGGAGTATCCTGATACAGCGTATAACAGACAGAGAATAGAAGACTTGATGGAAATCTATATGGAGGCCTGTACAGCACTTAATGATTTTTTACCAGAAAAGGAAGCCGAGCGGGTGATCTGGAATGCTAACAGCCAGCATAGGAAGTTACCAGAAGCAAGAAGAATGTCTCAGCTAGAGGCAGTAGTAGAGTATTTGGGAAAAATTGCCAGAGAAGAAGGATATCCTGGGCAGATGCAGCTTTGGCTCCCATTGCTGCCTGACAGAATCTATTTACACGAATTACAAGGTCGTACCAATGGTTCGTTTTATACAGGATACTGGTTGCGGCAGGAAAGTGAATGGAGACTTTCTACACCTGTGGGACTATATGATGATCCAGTGAACCAGGCCCAGAATCCTTTGATAGTGGACTTTGGCAAGGATGGACACCTGGCGGTGTGCGGCACGATTACAAGTGGAAAGAGTTGTTTTCTCCAGACTATATTATATGGACTGGTCAATAGTTATCCGCCTGACTGGCTGAATCTGTATATTCTGGACTTCAGCAGCCGAATGCACATCTGTATGGCACAGGCTCCCCATGTAGGAGGAATCTTATATGAGGAAGATACAGAGAAAATTGACAGATTCTTTCATATGATGGAGCGCATGATAGAGGAACGGAAAAGACTTTTGGGTGGGAGTAATTATGCCCAATATGCACAGATTCATGGCATAACGATACCAGCGGTGGTAATAGCCATAGATGAATTTGGATCATTTCGGGAAAAGACAGATAACAGATATGATGACAAGGTACTTAGGCTTGCAAAGGAGGGCATGGGGTGCGGCATCTATCTTGTGATTACGGCAATGGGATTTGTATCTACAGAAATTTTTCCTAAATTTGGGGACCACTTTAAAACAGTCATTTGTTTACAGATGAACGACAAATTTGCGTACATGGATGCTTTTAGAACCAGTGTCATCGAGGTGCTGCCTGAAAGTAATGTAAAGGGGCGCGGGTTAGCAGTAGTAGGCGAGGATATTCTGGAATTCCAGACAGCACTGGCTATGGAAGCGGAAGATGACTATAGCCGGATGGAAAAAGTGGACCATGCCTGTGGACTGATGCGCGAGTCATGGGACGGGCATCTGGCCAGGAAGATTCCTGTGATCCCAGAAAGGCCTGTCTGGTCAGAATATGAACAGCTTGATGAAGTGCAGGATATGTGGAAAAGGGGTACCCACCTACCAATTGGATATGATATGGCAAGTGCAGATGTCTATGGCATTGACCTGGTTAGGACTTATTCCTATCTAGTGTCTGGAAGGGCCAGGACAGGCAAGACCAACCTGTTGAAAGCAATTCTGCGGTCTGCCGCGAGTATGGACGGGAAGGCTGTGGTAATAGAGCATGGTGCAGAAGATTTACGGGCAGTGGCCCTGGCAGCAGGGGCAGAATATATTGCAGGCCAGGAGGCACAGGCAGAGTTTTTCAGCAGTCTGGTGGAACCTTTTCGGCAGAGGAATGCCTTGAAACGCAGATTGATGGGGGAAGGGAAGGATGAAGCAGAAATCTTTACAGCCATGCAGGAAGAGATTCCTTATTTTATCATAGTGTCAGATATCCTGCCTTTTGTGCTGTCGATTGTCGAGCCGGAAGAACAGGTACTTAAGATCAAGGCATTTGTAGAGAACATAGCGGAAAAAGGAAAATCCCACAGGATATACTTTTTTCTGGGCATCAATCCAGATACCGTGCATGTCGTGCAGAATACAAAAATTTTTGAAAGTTTGACAGGATATCATGCGGGAATTCACTTGGGTGGAAATATGAAAAATGTTCGTTACCTGGATTTCAGCAATATACCATACCTGGAACAGGAGAAAACGCAGAAAGCGGGCATTGGTATGATTCCTGCGAGCAACGAGGAAGAGGTGGAGAAGGTAGTGATACCATTTGTGAAGGCATAAAAAATTTCATGAAAGTGTGTAAGGACTTATCACACAGCAGGAGTTTCTATAGGGAGGTGTGTTTGTGATATTGGTAGATGTGGCAGTGCCCAGCGTGGAGAAAAAGTATGATTTCCGGTTGGATGAGAATGCGCAGATTGCAATGGTGATAGAGGAAATTGCAGAGATGGTCAGCCAGATGGAGCAATGTACAATAGTGGGCAACCGGGAGAAATTAATGTTATGCCAATATGGGGATCCGGCAATCCTGGACAGGCATGCTACTTTGCAAGACTATGGGATAAAAAGTGGAAGTAGGTTACTGTTGGTTTAGCGCAGATGTTACGAGAATAGGAATGCAGAACAGTTCCTAAGGGAGCAGATGATGTTACAGGCAAATATAGGGGCCATGAGAATGGCAACGGAGGATATGAGATGCCAAGGCAGGAAATTCATCCGGCTTTTCGGTGAGGTGACAGATATAGTGAAGCATCTGAGATATCAGGCTGGTATGGAAGAGGTCGTATATGAGATTGGCAGAAAGAATATGGAGTTAGAGAGGCAGCAGATGTTGCTGGGAGAAATGGCAGCAGAATTAGAATGGATAGCAAAGAGCTACGATGCATGCGAACGAAATATTATGAATAGTGGGGGGGAGATATATGGCAGATTACATTGAGATAGATATTTCGACCCTGTCGCAGGAACTACAAAAGCTGGAGAATGCGCTTCACCTAATAAGGAAAGAGGAAAAGCAGATGTTTACCGCAATGCAGGAACTGAACCAGATGTGGGAAGGGCTTGCAAACACAATATTTACACAGCAATTTGAGAGAGACAGGCTGGTTTTTGATGATATGTGTGAGGCAGTGGAAAATATAGCGAAAAGTATAGAAAATGCAATTGATTCTTATCGCAGATGTGAAGTTAGTGTGAAAGATGAAATTGACAGGATAAAAATAACATAAGCTGGTATTTATATAGAGATGGAACATAGGGATGGCGCAAAGCAATTTAGGAATTGTCTAGATTTACGCTTTAACAGTTTCTTGGCAGGAAGAGATGGGTAGAATGACCAGATGTATGAATTGCATGCAGGAATATGATAGCCAGTATGATATGTGTCCCTACTGCGGCTGCGAGCGTGAGCCGAAGCCCAGGGAACTGTATTTCCTGGTGCCGGGGACCGTCCTGGGAAGCGGGGGACGCTATGAGGTGGGTGTGTCAGTGGGGGACGGGGGCTTTGGGATCACGTACAGGGCCTGGGACCGCACCCTAGCCAAGACCGTGGCCATCAAGGAACACTACCCGGCAGGACTGGTGAACCGGGTGCCGGGGGAGAAGGACGTGATTGTCTATTCCGGGCGCAGGGAGAGGGAATACCGCATAGGGAAACAGCGTTTCCTGGAGGAAGCACAGAACATGGCACGGTATAATACCCATGACAACATTGTCAACGTATACGACTTCTTCGAGGAGAACCACACGGCCTACATCGTCATGGAATTCCTGGAAGGGATCAACTACAGGGAATACCTGGAGGAAAAAGCAGACAGGGGGGAGGAAGTGCCGGTCCGGGAATCCCTGGAAGTGATGCATTCCGTGCTGACAGCCCTCTCGGAAGTGCATAAAAGCGACATCCTGCACCGGGACATCAGCCCGGACAACATCTTCCTGTGCAGGGACGGGCGCATCAAGCTGATCGACTTCGGTGCGGCGCGGTTCTCCGCAAAAGATGAGACCGTGAATGTGACGGTCATCCTCAAGCCGGGCTATGCGCCCCCGGAACAGTACCAGTCCAAGGGAAGGCAGGGACCATGGATCGACATCTATGCGGCGGGGGCCACCCTGTACCGGGCAGTCACCGGGCAGGCCCCGGAGGAGTCCGTCAACCGGACGGAGGAGGACGGCCTGGTGCCGCCTAAGATACTGCGCCCGGACATATCCAGGGGACTGAACAATGCCATCCTGCGGGCCATGGCCCTGCAGCCAGAACTGCGTTTCCAGAGTGCGGAGGAATTCCGGGAGGCCCTGTCCGGGGAGGTGATGGTCCGGGATGTGGGGAAGGAACTGTGGCTGCGCAAGGTACGCAGGTTCGTCTCCATCGGGGCCATCAGCGTGGCCGTGATGGCGGGGGCGGCCGTGTGCATGGACATCGTGGAACAGAGGAAGGAAGCGGCGGCCATACTGGATCCCGTGGGGATCACCCTCTGGGCCAGTACGGATCCCGGGGAAGACCCAGGGGAGAAACAGGAACTGCTGGAAGGCGCGCTGGAATCCTTCCGGGCAGAATATCCCCAGGTGGACGTGGAAGTGTCCTGCATGGACGGGCAGGTCTATGAGGAAAGGCTCCGCCAGGCCATGGAGGCAGGCAGCCTTCCCACCCTGTTTGATTCCTCCTGCCTGGGGGAGGAAGACTACGGGGCACTGGAAGACCTGTCGGATGTCTTCCGGTTCCTGGATACGGGGGAGTACTATTTCCTGGATCACTACAGGGACTTCTTCCCCGGCAGGAGACAGCTTCCCCTGGCCTTTTCCATGCCGGTGGCCTACCACTGTACCCTGGCAGGCACGGGGGAAAGGGACGTGGGGAAGTTAGTGGAGGAAGGGGACTACCTGGTGACACCGGGCGGGTACTTTACCTGGTACAACCTGTACGGGGGCGGGGATCCGGTAACGGATTTCCGGGACTGGGCAGAAGCCTGCGGGGAAGGAGGCCGGGTCTCGGACGGGGCAGGGTTCCTTGGGATGGAAACGGCCTGCCTGCTGGCAGATAATACCTGCTATGAATGGGTCCAGGCAAACCTGCCGGGAGTATACGAAGTGGGGTTCTGGCAGGAAAAGGGCATGACAGGGGCCTTCCGGGACTATTACAGCATGGACGGGGAGGCTACGGAGGCAGAAAAGGCGGCAGCCGTTCAGGTGCTGGTCTACCTGCTGGCAGACCAGGCCCAGGATGTGCTGTATGTGCAGAACGGCCAGTACCTTCCCCTGAATAAGAACGTATACCGGGCCTACATGGAGATCAACGGGGAACTTGCCGGACTGGAGGCCGGGATCGGGAAGGTACAGATGGCCGGGGAGCAGCAGGCTCCCATTGACCGGTGGTTTAGGGAACTGGAGGCATCATGGGAGTGACTGGCGAAGGAATGGCAGGAAGAGACAGGAAGCAGCGGGAATCCCGGCCCGGACAGGCCGGCAGAAGATTACAGGCAGACGGCAGGGGAACCGTGCAGGAACAGAATGGAGACAGGGGTGGAAGATGATGCAGAGATGTCTGGGATGTATGGAGGAATTTCAAGAGGAATACGGCATATGCCCTTACTGCGGCTACGAGGTGGGCACGCCTCCCAGGGAGGCCTACCACATGGAACCGGGGACACTGCTGAAGGAGGGGCAGTACCTGGTGGGCAGCGTGCTGGGGTTCGGGGGCTTTGGGGTCACCTATATCGGCTGGGACCGGACGCTGAGGAGGAAGGTGGCCATCAAGGAATACCTGCCGGGGGAGTTCTCCACCAGGATCCCCGGGCAGTCCCAGGTCACCACCTATGAGGGGGAGCGGACCGAACAGTTCCAGAGCGGCCTGGACAAGTTCCTGGAGGAGGCCCGGATGCTGGCCGAGTTCCGGTCTGCCAACGGGATCGTGCAGATCTATGACACTTTCACGGAAAACGGGACCGCGTACATCGTCATGGAATACCTGGAGGGAAAGACCCTGAAGAGTTACCTGGAGCAGAAGGGGAAGCTGCCCGTGGAGGAGGCAAAGGCAATCCTGCACCCTGTCCTGGAAGGACTGAAGAAGGTCCATGAGATGGGGATCCTGCACCGGGACATAGCCCCGGACAACATCTTCCTCACGGAGGACGGGAAGGTGAAGCTCCTGGACTTCGGCGCCTCCCGGTTTGCCACCACCTCCCACAGCAAGAGCCTGTCGGTGATCATCAAGCCTGGCTATGCGCCAGTGGAGCAGTACCGCAGCCGGGGGGACCAGGGGCCCTGGACGGATGTCTATTCCCTGGCGGCCACCTTCTACCACATGGTGACGGGCATCGTGCCGGAGGACGCAATGGAGCGGGTGGAGAAGGAGGAACTGAAGAAACCCTCCAGGGTAGGGGCAGTGATCCCAAAGAGTGTGGAACATGCTGTCATGAATGCCTTGAACATCAAGACCGGGGACAGAACCCAGGACCTGGAGACACTGGAAAAGGAAATGTACCAGGATGACAGGGTAAAACTCCGGTTCGTCCGGCTGAAGAAGGCAGACGTGGGGAAATGGCCCCTCTGGTCCAAGCTTGCCATTGCCGCGGGCAGCCTGGCCGTGGCCACCTTCGCGGTGCTGCTGGCCACCGGGGTCATCGACTACTCCAGGCTGGTCCCGGAAGGGTTTGCCCTGCCGGACGGGATGACACGGGTGCCGAACCTGGTGAACGGGGAACTGGACACCGTGGAATCCGTGATGACGGAAGCGGAACTGGTGTTGCAGATCGTGGACAAGCAGTACTCGGAATACATCCCCCAGGATCTGGTCCTGTCACAGAATGTTAAAAAGGGCAAGATCGTAAAGATAGAGCAGGTGGTGGAGGTGGTAGTCAGCGGAGGCCGGGAAGTGGTGGTCTTGCAGGATGTGTGTGGCTACTACAGGGATGAGGCCATCGGAATGCTCCAGGCCATGGGCCTGGTGGTGGAGATCTGTGAGGAATACAGCGAATATGCGGAAGGGGTAGTCATGGCCCAGGATATTGCCGCTGGGGAACAGACCTACCGGGGAAGTACCGTTGTACTGACGGTATCCAGGGGTTATGATACCTTTATCGACACGGAACAGGAAGTGACCATACCGGACATTACGGGCATGACCATGGAAAAGGCCCTGGCGGAACTTGGGAAATACGGACTGTCCCTTGTAAAGGCAGAGACCAGGGAGGCGCCTGGGAAGAAGCCTGGCAGCATCCTGGAACAGACCCCGGCGCCGGGAAGCGCCGGACACCAGGGGGATGTGATACGGGTGGTGCTGGTGGCAGAGAGTGTAAAACTGTACATGCCGGATATCCAGTACAAGGACGAGACAGTGGCAGTGAGTGAGCTGGAGGCACTGGGACTGAAAGTAGCTGTGGTATATGAGGAGAACAGTACCGTGGCAAAAGGGAAGGTGATCCGTCAGAGTATAACGGCCCATACGGAAGTGAAGAAAGGCACGGCAGTGACCATCACAGTCAGCAGCGGCACACAGGAGGTCAATGATATCGTGGCCAGGGAGCCGGAATGGTCTGGCTGGGTGACGGGACTGCCGGAAGGGGTCAGCAAATCCGGTTATGAGATAGAGACCAAGAAGCAGTACAGCTTCCGGGACAAATCCACCACCACCTCCCTTCAGAACAGTATGCCGGGCTGGACCTTGTATGACCAGACCACTTCCAAAGGGGAATACGGGGAGTGGAGCGCCTGGTCTGTGGACAGGCCGGCAGGACAGCAGGGCCGTGAGATTCAGGAGAAGAAACAGTATGCCTCCCAGGACTACGAGAAGGTGACTTCCGACCAGAGCAGCATGAGCGGCTGGACCCAGATCGGCACACGGACCTATTACCTGGATGACTACGGCGGATGGAGCGACTGGGGTACATCCGCAGTGTCTGGCACTGACACCAGGAAGGTGGAGACGAAGACCCAGTACCAGTCCAGGAACAGAAGCTGGACACAGTCCGGTTCCAAAAGCATGAGCGGGTACACCTACAGCCATACCTCCCAAAGCGAGGGAGCCTGGACGGACTGGAGCGAGAACCCCGTGTCGCCCAGCGAATCCGAGAGCCAGAAGGTGGAGGTGCAGACGGAAGTCAGGGAGAGACAGGTGGTAGTGGGGAAGGAATATAATTATTACCACTATGTGTATTGGGGGCCGGACTATGATGCTATAGATAACTTTATCCATGATAGAAATAATTATTATACCTGGGCTGCTCGTGGAGAGTGGGAAGAAACAGGATGGACAGCGGCAAAGCCATACTTATCTACGGATGATGGACACAATGCATATGGAACAGGTTTATCTGACAGGTGGTATATACTTGGGGAACGTGATGTGTACGCTCCCCAGCCCTACACCGTATACCGCAGCCGTACCATCAATTATACCCACCACCTTTACCAGTGGAGTGGCTGGTCTACCTGGTTGGATACCCCGGTAACAGCATGGTACGACAGGGAGGTGAACACCCGGACACTGTACCGCTATGCGGACAAGATCCCCCACTATGAGTATACTTATGAGCGCTGGACAGACTGGACAGCCTGGGGGGATGATCCTGTTGCGGCATCGGATACCCGCAAGGTGAAGGAGCAGACCATCTACAAATACCGGGACATGACGGACATCATCACCTACCACTTCTACCAGTGGGGGAACTGGTCCGATTACCGGGATGAGAAGGTGGACGCCTCCGACATGCGGGAAGTCCAGGAACGCACCCTGTACCGGTATAAGGAGAAACGATAAATGGAGATAACCTACGCAATAAGTACCTCAAAAGGAGACCGGGGGCATAACGAGGACTATGCCCTGGCAGGCAGGAACGGGGATGTCTGCTGCTTCGTGGTAGCAGACGGGCTGGGCGGCCATGGAAAAGGGGAAGTGGCCTCGAAGCTGGTGTGCGAGACCGTAATGCAGATGGCCTCCCGGCAAAACCAGGGGGCTTCGGGGCAGGTCTCCCTGGAGGAAATGTTCGGACAGGCCCAGGATGAACTGATGGAACTACAGCGGCGGGAAGGGGCCAGGGATGCCATGAAAACCACCCTGAACGTGCTCCTGGCAGATGCAGCCGCAATTCGCTGGGGGCATGTGGGGGACACACGCACCTACTATTTTAGGAAGCATAAACTGGTCTCCAGGACGAAGGATCACAGCGTGCCCCAGATGATGGTGTCCATGGGGGAGATCAGGGAGGCCGAGATCCGACACCACCCGGACAGGAACCGGCTGCTGCGGGTCATGGGGATCCCGTGGACTTCCCCCCAGTATGCGCTGGAGAAGGAACTGAAGCCTCAGAAGGGACAGGCATTCTGCATGTGTACGGACGGCTTCTGGGAGTACATTGAGGACAGGGAAATGAAGAAATGCCTCAAGGCTGCAGGCAGTGTCCAGGAATGGCTGGATGCCATGAACCAGGTGGTGCGGCAGAGGGGTGCGGGACAGGACATGGACAATTACACGGCGCTGGCGGTCTGGATCCGCTGATTCCCGCGTGCAATGAGCCAAGCGGCTGCGAAGCAGCCATTTGGCGAATGCCGCGGGGGGCAGGCAGAAGGATGTGACAGGCATGCGGCGGGAAGGAAATGGCATCCGGCGACTGTAATGTCCTGGCAGAGGCATAATCCAGCGTCTGAACCGCCGGGAACCATGGGCAGGCAGCCGGGAAATGATGGACAGATGAAAGAGCCTAAAAGAGATTCCCGTTTCACAATAGATACTGATACAGACTTTGACCATAAAGATCATGACCATACGGGCCATATTCACACAGGACGTACCCGTATCCTCCAGGAGCCTGCAGAGGGTACTTTCAGGGAAGGAAAGCTTTCCTACAGTGCCATTTCCCTCCAGGGAACCAGGAACAGACAGGAGGATTCCCTACTCTGCGGCAGGAGGGATGACAGGCTCATTGCCGTGGTCTGTGATGGTATAGGGGGCATGGACAACGGCCACATTGCCAGCCGCACTGTGGCTGATCTTCTCTTTGCTGATCTGGGGAAGGTACCCGTCATGGGGGAAGAGGGGATGCATGCTTTTTTCCAGCGGGAGATGGAACGGCTGGACGATGCGGTTTTCGGCCTGCGTGACCCGTCTGGCAGGAGGATGAATGCCGGGACAACGGTGGTGGCGGCCCTGGTCTGCGGGGGCTGGCTGCACTGGTTTTCCATGGGGGACAGCAGGCTGTACCTGCTGCAGGGCCGTAGACAACAGAACCAGGGACTGCGCTGCCTTGAACAGCAAGACCGGGATTCACGGAGTCAGGGACTATACTGTCTGACAACAGACCATAACTACGGGGCGGTGCTGGAAGCAAGGAGAAGGGCTGGAACCATAGGGCAGGCCCAATACCGGCAGGAATCCGGGAAAAGGGAATGGCTCACCAGCTATCTGGGAATGGGCATTGCGGAACAGTTTGACTATGGCCGGATACCTTTTACCGGGGATGCCGGGGAGAAGTTGCTGCTCTGTTCAGACGGCCTGTACAAGACCGTGTCCCAGGAAGAACTACAGGAAATCCTGCGGAAACCAACCAGTATAAATGCCATATCCCGCCAGTTGCAGGAGGCAGTCCTAAGGAAGAATGACCCGGCCCAGGACAATGCTTCCTGGATTGTAGTGGGAAGAGAGGAAATGTGAGATGGAGACAAATAAAGAGGACGGAAAAAAACAATGCTCGAACGGGCATTGGTATGATGCAGGCAAATATACGGAGTGTCCTCATTGTGCAGCGGGAATGGCTCCCATTAGGCAAGGAGTTTTTACGGTGGAAGGCGAGAGGCGGCATCAGGGAGAATCTGCCATGGAAAAGCTGTCTGAGGATAAGGAAATCGGACATAAGAAAGGCAAGGATAGAAAAGCCGAGAGGAAAAGGGCCGGGAAAAAGGGATTTTTTGGAAAGAAAGACGGACAGTCGGGAAAAGGGAGAGAAGAAAACGGAAGTGGAGGAAGGGAGGACAAGGGACATAGCGGCACAGCCGTAGCAAAAGGTGAAACGCAGCTATTGGAAAGTAATAATACAGAAGACCGGGGAACCATAACCCAGGGATTCCAGGAAAAGAATCCAAGGACAGGAGGAAGCACGTCCGATACTCGTATATTAGAAGGAATGGGAGCTGGATGTAATGTACGAGAAGAACATATATCAGCCGTATCAGAAAACGGATACCAGGACATGGAAAATGGTGCGGAGGACCTTGACAAGGTTCCGAAAAAGGATAGTATGCCCCGGGAACCTGGGGAAGCGCCATCCCAGGAAGAAGCATGGATAGAGAATAAATATAACAGGCCTGGAGATGGAGAAAGCCATGAAACAGGCAGAAATCAGGGGAATACACCTGGGGGGGCCGTGGATGAAGATGTGGCTGATAATATAGGGAAGGATAGCAAAGAAAATATGGGCAGGGGCGTGGCAGGAGACAGTCGGAATATAACGGACAGAAAGGATGGCCGTACCATTGGCTATTTTTCAACCAGCGGGGGAACAGATCCTCCCGTGGGTTACTTGATCTGTGTGGAAGGGGACGATTATGGAATCGGTTTTCCTCTCAAGTCCGGCAACAATTCTCTGGGACGGGCCAGTTCCATGGACGTTGTCATCATGGATGCGCAGGTGTCCAGGGAAAAGCAGACCTTTGTCATGTATGAACCACACAGGAGAGAGTTTTTTGTAAGACCCGGGGATGGTAGCGGGTTGTGTTACTTGAATGATGAACTGGTGATGGGGCCGAAGAAGATGGAGGCGTATGACCGGCTCCAGCTTGGAAATACGAAGCTGATGCTGATCCCTGTGTGTGGGGAGAAGTTTAGCTGGTAGGACAGAAGAGATTAAATTGCAGATATGGATTGGTGTGTACGTCAGAGTACACAGGGATATGCATAGGGAAGTGAAAAGAAGGATTCAAGAGGATGGTGAAATAGATTGAAAGTAAATGGAATGGAGTATGACGATAGGGCAATTCATTTCAAAGTTACCCCCGATATCCTATCAGAAAAAAGCGCTGAAGTTTCGAGTAAAGTCAATTCTGTAAAAAGACATTTTACAGATATAAATGAACTGATGGATCGAACAAAAGGTTATTGGATGGGGGAAGCAGGAGATAGATATCGGGAGGCATATTACAAGTTGCACAATGATTTGGATAAAATCCTGGAACACCTGGAAAAGTACCCTGGCATGTTGCTAGCGATTGCACAGGGATACCTGGACGTAGAACAGAAAGTGCAGGAAGTGATCCGGGAACTGCCAGGAGATGTGGTTCTGTAGGAAGGAGGTGAAATATGGCAAGTGGACATCAGATTCAAATGGATTTTCATCAGGCAGGAAAGCAGGCTGATGAATTGGATCGCATTGCAGAAGCATTGAAAAGGGTTTCGGCAACAGATTTAAGGGACACCTTGAATAAATTGGGTAATGACTGGCGAGGGGAAAATGCAGACAGA
This sequence comes from uncultured Acetatifactor sp., assembly GCA_910586215.1. GTDB lineage: Bacteria > Bacillota > Clostridia > Lachnospirales > Lachnospiraceae > Acetatifactor. The sequence continues at coordinate 26,865 of CAJUGH010000032.1, forward strand.
TATATTCAAAAAGGGGTCCTGTTAATGGAAAATATGGAAAAGACAATATCTTCTCTTCATACAGCAGCAAATACCATTCGTGTAACTGCGAAGAACATATACAATGCGGAGATGGCGGCATTGCGAATTGCACAGGAGCGACAGGCTGCGGCGAGAGCAGACGCAGTACGGAATGAGGCAGTTGTACCGACTGATCTTTTCAAAAACACCCGCCCTCATGTAGAAAAGGGGAATTCTGACGGCGTATCCAGTGAGGCTATTGCAAAGGAAGTAACGGAAAGAATTAAGAATGCCATGGATATAGTGACAGGCAGTAAAAGTAATTTTCCAGGAGGAGGTGGGGGTGGACGGTTCTAGGGCAGTGTTTTTCTGACGTATTGTTTGTGCCGATTGCATCGGCATGTTTGGAACTGTGACGAATTAGGAATCAAGAAGCAGCAGTTTACGACAAAAAGGTGGACAAAATTGAAGATGTGGAGGAGAAGAAAATGGCACAAATCATGGTGACAAGTACGGAGGTTCGTAGGATTGCAGGTGAACTGAGGGAAGCAAATGCTAATTTTAGACAGCAGGTAATGAAGCTGGAAGGTTCGGAAGGCACCTTACATACACAGTGGGAAGGCGCGTCAAATGATGCCTTTCACAGCGCATTTTTAAATGATAAGGCATATATGGATAAGTTTGCGTCAGAGATTGAAAAGTACTGCCAGGCATTGGAAACAATTGCGGGTAAATATGAGGAAGCAGAGCGAAGGAATGTGGAGATTGCGCGGACAAGAAAATATTGATTCTGGTATGGGAAAACCGCAGACGGGAAAGGAGAGAATTTATTTATGGAAGGAACGATTATAGTTGCACCTGAACAGTTGGCGAGTACGGCAAACGAATTTGAAGGTGTTATGGCAGAAATACAGAGAGTGGCCAATAGTATGACGGATCAGGTGAATGGACTGGGTACAATCTGGGAAGGAACAGCAGCCACCGCATATAAGAATAAGTTCAATCAGCTAAATGATGATATTGCGAAGCTGTCGGCCATGATCAAAGAACATGTGACAGATCTGAAGGAAATGGCTGGTATATACCGGGAGGCTGAGAACAAAAGTGAGGAAATTGCCAACAGTCTGCCAGGAGACGTCATTCCATAAAGGCAACAGGTGCAGTATGTGGGCACTGTATTTTCCAGTGCCCTTCCAATGGTTGCTGATTATTTTTTACTGTAATGGCAGGGACGGATTGAAAGTCACATAAAATCGTCTTCAGATCAACCAGGAGTATATAAGATGGAAAATTTCGCCATAAATCTATCTGCTGTTTCCCAAAGGATAGAGGAAGAACAAAATATGAAGAACACGCTTTCCCTGCTGGAATCGGATATATGTTCTGTTCGAAGGTGCTTAAGCTTCCAGGTAAGGAGCAGGGAGAATCTCCAGGGAACCCTGGACAGGCTTGCTAGTGAAGTAGGTCAGTTTGAAGCTGATGTGGAGAGGATGCGTTCTGCGCTGGTTAATATCAGCATGGAGTACAAAAGGACAGAGGAGCGTATCTGCGGACAGGAAAGCAGTACAATAGGGAAAGCGGATATAGGCATTGCCATGCCGCTGGGAGTGGGAATCGGAGTTGTGAGAAATGCTTTATTCTGTTCTTCGTGGGACAGTTCCTTGAAGGGGACAGAAAAAGACAGTGAGGGAAAGACGGAAGATAAGTGGCTGGAAAATAAATGGACTTTATGGAAGGAACCAAAAGAGAAAAAATGGACAAGGGAAGACGGGAAATGGATGGAGGTGAAAGGTGACTCTTCAAAAGACAGAGAATCAGACCAGGGCAAGACGAAGGAAATAGGAAGTGATACCACGATCTGGTCGATAGCATCCAGCATAAAAGGCAGTATGCTTCATTTAGGCCAGGAGGACGTGAAGACGGACTGGGGCTCCTATTCGTATACTGCAGATTTCTTGAAACAACAATGGAATAAATCCTTTGATGTGACCTTGGGAGGTGTAGAAGCAGAAGTGGGAGTTGCACTTTCTGCTTTTGCAGCCCAGAGTTCCGCTCAACTGGGAAACGACTTATTCGGTCTCCATACGAAGACACAGTTAGATGTGGCAAATGTAGAAGCAGGGGGGAAATTCGCAGTAAGATTTTTGGATAAAGATGGAAAGTTTGCTCCACAGGGAAATGTAAAGTTGTCTGGAGAAGCAAACCTGCTAAAAGTATCCCAAACCATGGGGATGGATATTGCCGGGACGAAAATGGATGTAAAGGGGAGCTTTCAAGTGGGAGTCGGTGGCCATTTTGACGTAGGATTCCAAGATGGGAAGTTCAGCCTGGATATCGGGGCATGTCTGGGAATTGGTGGAAGTGTGAAACTGGATCTGGATGTATCTGGTACAATAGACAATATCATAGACTGTGCAGGAAATATCGGCAGTGCAGCAGCGGATGCCTATCAGGCCACAACAGAATTCATAGAAGGTGCAGCAGATGCAGTCGGGGATTTTGTGGAAGATGCAGCGGGTGTGGTAGGCGACCTGGCAGAGGGAGTGGGAAAAACCTTGAATCAAGGGTGGGCAACCGTTTCCGGATGGTTTGGCTGGTAGCTTTTGATGGACAAAAGGGCAGAGATGTGTTTACATAAGGGTAGAATAAAAATGTAGAGGGAGGATTTTATGAGCAGAGAATTGTTGCCGATTGGTTCCGTGGTAAATTTAAAGGGAACAGAGATACCAATGATGATATGCGGTTTCTGCCCTACTGGACCGGCAAGGCCGGGATATGTGTACGACTATTCCGGATTCCCCTATCCGGAGGGTTACATGGATACCTTGAAGATATACCAGTTTGATAATGAACAGATAGAAAGGGTATTGGCACTCGGATATCAGGACAGGGAAACCTTTGTATATATGAATGCGTTGCAGCAGAGGGTAGAAGAAGTAAAGCAGCAGGTGGCGAAACAATATGAAGGGGAAAGTGGATCTTCTGAGGAACGGCCGGAGTAAATATGGGGAAATAAGCAGTTAGGAGGTGCGAGGATGTTTGAGAGGACATTACCAATCGGATCAGTGGTTTTGTTGAAAAATGCTAGTAAGAGACTTATGATTATCGGATATTGCAAGTATAAAATGGGGGATGAAGTGACCATATATGACTATGCGGGCTGTGCATATCCAGAGGGATTTATCGGGCCGGAAGCCACGGCACTTTTCAACCATGATCAGATTGAAAGGATTTATGCATTGGGATTTCAAAATGAGCAGAGGTTCCTTTTTGAGGAAAAATTGAGGGCGGCTATTCATGAAGTCAAACCGTTTGAGCAACAGGAGTAGAAGAAAAAATGGAATAACGATGAGATAGGATATATACAAGGAAAGGATATGCTCATGAAGAAGGTGGCAGGAAAGTTCTGGGGCGGGTTTGTAATGTTTCTGCTTCTTGGCAGTCTCTGGCCAGCATTCGTTTGTGCGTCACAAGGACTGTCTATGGTAGAAAAGCATACCACACAGGATGAGGTCATATTATATGTAGATGGACTGGAAGAACCGGTGCAGGATGTTACCTACCAGATCGGGACGATGGCCTGTATAGTACATGGCACGGAACTGGTGAAGGATATGGGAGACCCCATATATACCTTGATTCTATGGGATAATTCCTTATCTGTGATGGAGAAGGAAGGGCAGAGGATAAAGGAGATCTTAACGGATCTGATAGCAAACCGCGTAAAAGAAGAACAGTTTGCCATTGCAGTCCTGGATAAAGAATTGTCCTGCTTGGCGGGATATAGTAATAATTATGCAGAGCTAAAGCAGATGATTCAAAGTATAGAAGGAGAGGACAAAGATGCTTCTGTCGTAAATAATCTGTATGAGGCAATTCAAGCTTTCAATCAAATTCAGGACGCAGGATACAAGAGGATTGTCTTGATAACGGATGGTGCAGATACGGCAGATACCGGGTATTCATGGGATGAACTGTATGATTTGCTGGAAGAGACTCCGTATCCCGTACATATAATTGCGATAATGAAAGAGGAAAACCAGGGAGAAATACAAAATATTTTCACATTGTCACGTACTACCGCTGCTTCCAGTTTCCTGTTGGAGGAAGAAACAGATGAATTGTCAATTGTACAGGGGTTAAGTGTGGATTATGGTATATTGCAGATAAGGGTTCAGATACCGGAGGAGATGCAGGATGGCAGTACACAGAATTCACAGTTGACTCTAAGGACGGGGACAGATTCATATACAGTACAGACCCAGATTAATCTTCCTTTTCTCAAGATAGGAGAAAAGCAAAAGGAATTTCCGGGGGAATCCGGGGAAGAACTGACAGAAGGAACAGGAGAACAAGAGAATATGGAGGATGAGCCTGGACAGGTAATTATGAGGTCAAGCAAGCTCTTTTCTCCAGGTATAATCATCGTCCTGGCAGCAGGTATCGTGATGGTAATAGGAATTGTTTTCTTCTGTATTTACAGGAGGAGAAAGGAAAAGCCAGGTTCCAGGGATGTATATGAAGAACTTGATGAAGGCATTGGGAATAAGCGGTATGTTGAAGGTGGTATACGAAAGGAACAGGTGGTTACAAGGGGAAAGGAAAAAACAGAGCGATATGGGGAATATGGCAGATCGGCAGAAAATCCTCTTGATATTAAAAACACATTCTGCATATTTGGAACATCCTCAGAAGATAAAAATGACACAAAATATGTGGAACCCAGTCATGTGGTGAAGTTCACCAATGTAGAAAATCTTGTTCAGATGTATCAGTGTGGTATCATGGATAAGGTGCTTGTGGGGAGGGATCCCACCTCTTGTGCCATCGCCATCACAACAGATGATGCCGTTTCATCGAAACATTGCGAGATAAGTTTTATAGATGGCAAATACTATGTTGAAGACATGGATTCATCCAACGGGACATATGTGAATGGATACAGAATCAGTGCCAAGGAAGAAATAAAGGCAGGGGATAAGATAAAGATAGGCAAATGGGAATATTTTTTTACTGCGGAGTAATGGGAAGAAAATGCATTTGACAAGGAAAATACTGTATTGTGGGGTGACAGATCCAGGATTATGCCGTGAGACCAATCAAGATGCTGTCTCCAGTTTTGTGAAAGACGGATGGGGGTTATTTGTACTTGCAGATGGCATGGGAGGGCACGCGAAGGGAGAACTGGCCAGTGAGAGTATCATCCGGGAATTTGAGAGTTACTGGGGACAATTGGAACCTAGGCTACGTGAAGCAGAATTTCAATTTATCTGCCAACAGGTACAGGAACGGATACAGCAGGTAAACAGAAAGATTTATCTACAGTATAACCAGGGACAGGTATGTGGAGCGACAGTGGCGGCATTGCTGGTAGGAGAAGGATGTTATGCGGCTTTTTCTGTGGGGGATAGCCACATTTACAGCTATGGGGAAGATCGGTTTGACCTGCTCTCTGTGGATGATATCTGGGACATGCTGCCTACCACGGTCTGTTCTTATACAAAAGCGGAGATAGCAGCACATGTAAATTGTGGAAAGCTGACCCAGGCAGTTGGCTCCTCGCCCCAGGTGGCTGTACATGTAAGGGTGGATGAACTGTCAAAAGGACAGAAATTTTTATTGTGCAGTGATGGCCTATACAAAAACAGTGAGGAACAACAGTTGATATTAGAATTGAAAACGGCACGATCCAGAAGAACCATGAAAGAGTCGATAAAACGACTTATAAAAACGGTATACAATAATGGCGCAGATGACAATATATCTATTATATTTGTACAGACAGTGCCATAGATTGTCTGTTCGTTGATATCCACAAAAATCCCGGGCCTGCACCAAACGCGAAGCCCGGGATCTTTTATAAAAGGGGAGGATAAGTATTATTTTTATCTTTTGTAAGATCAAAGGAGGGGGTTCCTTGACAATACATAGTGTGGCCAGTGAAAAAAGTTTTATACAGAAGAATCAAAAAATAAGAAAAAATATTGTTTAAAACATGATTCTGTTATATACTATCCCTTGTAAGTTGCAGATTTTGGGTGGACGGAGTTTGATCCTTTCATTTTAACACGATGGGGCAGACGGTCACAGATATCTGCAGAGAAAGTACGGGAAGGCGTAAAATGCAAGGAGGGAACAGGTGCATTTTCGTGGTCCCAGGAATAAGGATGGTGTAGATATGGCATTATTGGAGCAGTGGAGAGAGAAGGCATACAATGAGGAACTTGGCAAGGACCAGCTGCAGCGGCTCTGGGGGGACTATTTCCAGGAGGAGAAGGAGATCTATGCCCAGCTTCTGAAGAGTCCGGACGAAGTCGTGAAGGGTACCGTGAAGGATCTGGCAGAAAAATACGGCGTGTCTATCATGACCATGACAGGATTCCTGGACGGCATCAATGACAGCTTGAAGGAGCCGAACCCCATCGAGGAGATGGAGGAGGACACGGAGGTGAACCTGGGCTTTGAGAAGGCGCTGCTGTACAAGAATATGGTGGCGGCAGAGGCTGACTGGCTTTATAACCTGGAGGAGTGGAATGACATCTTTGACGAGGGAACCAGGAAGGCCCTTTATAAGGAACAGAAATCCTCCACTACCATTGTAAAGGAAGCGAAGATATATCCCAACGATCCCTGTCCATGCGGAAGCGGCAAAAAATATAAAAAGTGCTGTGGCAGAAAGCAGGCGTAGAATCAAGAGACGGAGAATTCGTTGCGGCGGGTTCTTCGTTTTTGCCTTGGAAGGTGTTGGAAGAAGACAGCCCTGAATAGGGTACGGGGGTATGGAGATGAAACGGCTGAAGGAAGTAAAGTGGGAGGCACTCATGACGGGGATCCTGTACATCGGACTAGGGATTGTGTCCCTGGTGATCCCGGTGACAATGGTCAAGACAGTGGGGTATATCCTGGGGATCGTGCTGATCCTGGCAGGAGCGGTTGCCATGATCTGCTATCTGATTCGGGATGCCAGGCAGAATTATTATCACAATGAATTTCTGATCGGACTGGTAGCCATTGCGGCAGGAATATTTGTGCTGAATAAAGTGGAACTGATCGTGTCCCTGATCCCGTTCCTGTTAGGGCTGATGGTACTGCTCAGCGGCTGCGCCAAGCTGCAGGACGTGATTGACATGAAGCGCATGGAGTATGGGAACTGGTTGGTAGTGCTGGTCCTGGCAGCCGTAAATGTGGTGGTAGGGATACTGCTTGTATGCAATCCTTTTGAATCTGCTGTGCTGCTCTTTCGGCTGATCGGCCTGGGGCTGATCTTCAGCGGCATCACGGACTGTTGCAATACCATCTATTTTGCGGGAAAGTTAAAGCGGTACCTGGAGGGCCTCCAGTCGGTGGACAGCACATATACGGAGATTGTGGAGACAGGTGCCCGGAGGGAGGCCAATCCCGGGGAAGAAGACCGGTAGATGGAAGCGAAGGATGGAGGACGAGTAGCGGTGCCAGACCTTATATGAAAAAGGAAGTGGTACTGTACACAAGCGGGGAAGAGGAGCGCGACAGTGAATATAGCATCTTTTCTATTGCCTAAGGTGGAAGTGTCCTATGCGCGGGATGACATGACCCTGCGCCAGGGGCTGGAACGGCTGAAACGGAGCGGCTTCATGGCCATACCGGTGATTGATGTGGAGGACCGGTATGTGGGTGTGATCAGTGAAGGGGATTTTCTGTGGAATATTCTGGACCGGAACCAGAATCTCTCCGATATCACCATGAAACGTCTGGAGCATATGACAGTCAGGGATATCCTCCAGGGGGGGAAAGTGAAGCCGGTGTGCATTGACACGGCCATGGAGGCACTGATTGAACAGGCCAAGAACCAGAATTTTGTTCCGGTGATTGATGACAGGAGTGTTTTTATCGGAATTGTTACCAGAAGCGACATTATAAAATACTTTTCAGAGAAGTGTAAAGAAAATGGCGATTTTACAAGGTGCCAGGGCAGTGCCCCAAGGCCATGACTGGTATGTATAATGGATAGCCTGTCATAGGGAATACCAGGCCGGTTACTGTCATACAGCAGGATATAAGGACTGGTGGAATCCTTAGGATATACAGGGCATACAAGGAGGAAGACAAGATGAAGAAACTGGAAGAATATGTGGTAAGTATTCCGGACTTTCCCGAGGAAGGTATCATCTTCCGGGATGTGACCAGTGTGTTACAGGATGCAGAGGGACTGCAGCTTGCAGTGGATACCATGCAGGATAAGGTGAAGGACCTGGACTATGATGTGGTGGCAGGGCCTGAGTCCCGGGGATTTATATTTGGAACTCCCATTGCCTATAATAATAAGAAGCCTTTTGTGCTGATCCGTAAGGCAGGAAAACTGCCCAGGGAAACGGTCTCTATCTCTTATGACCTGGAGTATGGGAAAGCCACCATAGAAATGCACAAGGACAGCATCAAGCCTGGCCAGAAGGTACTGATCGTGGATGACCTGATTGCCACCGGGGGTACCACTGAGGCCATGGTCCGCTTGATTGAAGGACTGGGCGGCCAGGTGGTGGGAATCGTGGTGCTGATGGAACTGGCAGGGCTGAAGGGGCGGGAACGTCTCGCCAGCTACAGGCTGGAGTCAGCGATCTGCTATCCAGGCAAGTGAGGGCCGGAATCAAAGTAAGAAACCTGCCGCGGCAATTAGCAGGAGAGCATGGAGATATATATGGCAGAAGAAAAGAATGAGAGTCTCTTTGACGATGGAAGAATCAATGAATCCCATGAATTCGTGGATCCGGATGAACTGTATCGGGAGCTTACCCAGCGTGTGCAAAAATACCATCCCAGCGATGATATTTCCATGATTGAGAAGGCATACCAGGTGGCGTACAATGCTCACAAGAATCAGTTCCGCAAGTCAGGGGAGCCATATATCATCCATCCTCTGAACGTGGCGATCATACTGGCTGACCTGGAACTGGATAAGGAGACCATTGTGGCAGGGCTGCTCCACGATGTGGTGGAGGACACCATCATGACGGAGGAGGACCTGAAGCGGGAATTCGGGGACGACGTGGCCCTTCTGGTGGACGGTGTCACCAAGCTGGAGAAGATTCCACTGTCCGCAGGGGGCGACCAGCCGGATGTGAAGCTGGAGATGCAGGCAGAGAACCTGCGCAAGATGTTCCTGGCCATGGCAAAGGATATCCGGGTGATCATGATCAAACTGGCAGACAGGCTGCACAACATGCGCACCTTGAAATACAAGACCCCGGAGAGCCAGCAGCGCATTGCCAGGGAGACTCTGGAAATCTACTGCCCTATCGCCCAACGTCTGGGTATCAGCAAGATTAAGATCGAACTGGATGACCTATCCTTGAAATACCTGGAGCCGGATGTGTACTATGACCTGGTGGAGAAGATTGCCGTGCGCAAGAGTGTCCGGGAAAAGTACATCCAGGGGATCGTGGATGAGGTAAGCGAGCATATTGCAAATGCCGGTATCAAGGCCAAGGTAGACGGCCGTGTGAAGCACTTTTTCAGCATATACAAGAAGATGAAGAACCAGAACAAGACCCTGGACCAGATCTATGACCTGTTTGCAGTGCGGATCATTGTGGACACCGTGCGGGACTGCTATGGGGCCCTGGGGGTGATCCATGAGATGTACAAACCCATTCCAGGGCGTTTCAAGGATTACATTGCCATGCCCAAAGCCAATATGTACCAGTCCCTGCACACCACGCTGATCGGCAGCACAGGACAGCCCTTTGAGATCCAGATCCGTACGTTTGAGATGCATAAGGCGGCAGAATACGGGATCGCGGCCCACTGGAAATACAAGGAAGCCTCGGACGGCAAGCGGGTGGAAGGCCGGGAGGAGGAGAAGCTGGTGTGGCTCAGGCAGATCCTGGAGTGGCAGCGGGACATGTCGGATAACCGGGAATTCATGAACCTGCTGAAGAATGACCTGGATCTGTTCTCTGAGAGTGTGTACTGTTTCACTCCTTCCGGGGAAGTGAAAAACCTTCCCGCAGGTTCCACTACCATTGACTTTGCCTACAGCATCCACTCTGCCGTTGGCAACCGGATGGTGGGGGCCAGGGTAAACGGTAAGCTGGTGACCATTGACTATGTGATTCGGAACGGGGACCGGATAGAGATCCTTACTTCCCAGAACTCCAAGGGTCCCAGCAGGGACTGGCTGAACGTGGTCAAGAGTACCCAGGCTAAAAATAAGATCAATCAGTGGTTCAAGAATGAACTGAAGGAAGACAATATTGTCAAGGGAAAAGAACTGCTGACTACCTACTGTAAGACAAAATCTATCAACCTTTCCGAATTGTCCAAGAATGAATACCTGGAAGCTGTCATGCGCAAATACGGTTTCCGGAACTGGGATGCAGTCCTGGCAGCCATCGGACACGGCGCACTGAAGGAAGGCCAGATCGTCAACAAGCTACAGGAATTGTACGACAAAGAACATAAGAAAATCATGACAAACGAGGAGATTCTGGAGAGTATCTCCCAGGCAGGCGCCCTGCTGACCCCGAAGCCTACCCGGATGAAGACGAAGAGCGGCATCGTGGTGAAAGGCATAGCGGATCTCTCTGTGCGTTTCTCCAAATGCTGTTCCCCGGTGCCGGGAGATGAGATCGTGGGGTTTGTGACCAGGGGACGGGGGGTGTCCATCCACAGGACAGACTGTGTGAACATGATGAACCTTCCAGAGATCGAGAGGTCCCGTATCATTGATGCAGAGTGGCAGGCACCGGAAAATGCGGAAGAAAAGTATGTGGCAGAGATCAAGATATTTGCCAACAACCGCAATGGCCTCCTGGCAGATATCTCCAGGGTACTCACGGAACGGAACATTGATATCCTCTCCATGAACACCAGGGTGAGCAAACAGGGCCAGGCTACCCTGCAGACCACCTTCGAGATCGGCAGCAGGGAGGAACTGAACCGGGTGATTGATAAGGTGCGGAGCATTGAGAGCGTGCTGGATATCGAGAGGACGACGGGCTAAAAATTTAGCAGGTAGGAGGATGCGTGATGGCCGAGATCAAGATCGGACGTATGGTGCTGGGGGTATGCCAGACCAATTGTTATTTCTTATACCGGGAGGGCGGAAAGGAATGCATCGTGGCAGATCCCGCTGACCAGGGAGTCAATATTTACCGGGCACTCCAAAAAAACGGTTTCCACGTGGCAGCCATACTGCTGACACACGGGCATTTTGATCATATCTGGGGCCTGGATGCCTTGCGGGATGCAGTGAATGCGGAAAGGGAAGGGGACGGGGAAGACCCTGTGAAGGTGTATGCCTGTGAGGCAGAGCGGGAACTTCTGAAAAGTCCCGGCATGAATGTGTCAGAACAGGCGGGAAGGGCCTGCAGTACCTACGCGGATGTGTATGTGATGGACGGACAGGTGATCCAGGCGGCAGATCTGTGCTGCCAGGTGATCGCCACACCGGGGCATACCGCAGGCGGGTGCTGCTATTATTTTGAGGAGGCAGGTTTCCTGGTGGCAGGGGACACCTTGTTTGCAGAGTCTGTGGGAAGGACGGATTTTCCCACTGGCAGCATGGGAACCCTGGTGCGTTCCATCAGGGAAAAGCTCTTCGTGCTGCCGGAGGAGACCAAGGTGTATCCCGGGCATGGGGAGAGTACCACCATCGGGCATGAGAAGAAGTACAATCCCTTCTGTGTATAGAGAAACGAACAGATACGGCCTGTCCTCGGATGCTGGGGAGGACAGGCTGTTTTTGCATGAACCCCGTGGCGTTGCAGCAATGGAAACGGTTCCAGTATGATCCACCCCAATTGCCCGTATGTTTGGCACAGGATAAATTTTCGCTCTGCAAGGCGGCTGAACGTGTGAAGCCAACGCAGTCAGATGGAAATTTAGACCAGCGAAAAATAATGATAATTTAGGTGGATTATACTAGGGGATGACAGGGAGAAGGACATGTTTGTAGTAGACTTGAACAGGGATCATTTTGAATATGATGTGCATTCCATTGTGCAGGCTTTCTATCCAGGGGAACAGGTAAAGGTACTGACACCGGGCACCGGAGAGGAGAAGCGCAGGCTGCTGGAAGGGGAAGTCCGGATCCGCATCCAGCTGCAGCCAGAGGGTGCCAGGCTTAAGGTGGAGGGGCAGGAATTTGACTGGAAATATGTAGTTCCAGATTCGGAGATCTCTACAGATCCTGCACCTGCGCAGCGGAATGGCACAGTCCCGCAGCCTGTTTCTGCACAGGAGCAGGATTCAGACACGGGTTCCGCGGATCCTGTGGAGGCCCAGGCAGATTATAAGTACGGATTTAAATGTTTCTTATACCAGACCTTATGCCAGACAACGGGCCGTCAGCTTCCCTGGGGGAACCTGACAGGCATCCGTCCCACCAAGATTGCCATGGGACTGCTGGAACAGGGCAAAAGTGACCAGGAGGTCCTGGGACATTACCAGGAGAAATATTTTGTCAGCGGGACAAAGGCACAGTTGTCCCTGGACATTGCCCGCAGGGAGCAGAAGCTTCTGGCAGACATCCACCATGTGGATGGGTACAGCCTTTACATTGGGATTCCATTCTGCCCCAGCACCTGCCTGTACTGCTCTTTTACCTCTTTTCCTATTGGGGGATATCGGAAACAGGTGGAGACTTATGTGGACTGCCTGGTGAAGGAGATGGAATTTGTGGCGGCCCACTATGCCCACAAGATCCTGGACACGGTGTATATAGGGGGCGGGACACCCACCACCCTGGAACCTGCCCAGTTGGAACGCCTGTTTAAGCGGCTGCGGGAACTGTTCGATTTTTCCACTGTACAGGAATTTACTGTGGAAGCCGGCAGGGCAGACAGCATTACGGAAGAGAAACTGGATGTGCTGCGGCGTTTCGGTGTCACCCGCATCTCCGTGAATCCCCAGACCATGAAACAGGAGACCCTGGATTTTATCGGCAGGAAGGCCAGTGTGGAACAGGTGGAGCAGGCTTATGCCTTAGCCAGGCGTCAGGGCTTTGACAATATCAACATGGATCTGATCCTGGGGCTGCCCGGGGAGACGGAGGCAGATGTGCAGCACACCATAGACAGAGTGGTGGAACTGGCGCCGGACAGCCTCACAGTACATTCCCTGGCCATCAAGAGGGCTTCCAGGCTGAACCTCTGGATCCAGGAGAACGGGGTGGGCATGCTTCGCAATACGGATGCAACCATGGACATTGCGGCCAGGGGAGCAGAGAAGCTCCGGATGGTACCCTACTATCTCTACCGGCAGAAGAATATGTCGGGGAATTTTGAGAACGTGGGCTATGCAAGGGATGGAAAGTTCGGGCTGTACAATATCTTAATCATGGAGGAAGTGCAGACCATTGTGGCTCTGGGGGCCGGGGCGATTACCAAAAGGGTATATCCCGACGGGCGCATTGAGCGGTGTCAGAATGGGAAGGACGTGGCGCTCTATATAGAGAAGATCGAGGAGATGATCCAGAGGAAGAGGGAACTTCTGGGTTGAGGGGGAAGAGGCGTGCCGACAATTACGGAACGGTATGGCCGTGACGCATATGAATTTAGGGAGAATTCTATTGTGGTCAAGATACCTTTCCGCTGGATAAATGTGATGGGTGATAAAGAGGGTGATAAAAAACCTCATTAAGCAAAACGCAATTGCGTATACTTGCAGAAATGAGAAATGACCCCAATATCACCAAGCCGAAATTAGAAAATAATTTAGGGGTCGGGAAGACGGCCATCGACAGGGGAATTGCGGCACTTAAAAAATATGGCTACATCGAGCGTGTGGGTTCTAACAAATCTGGCTATTGGAAGATAAGAAAAGATGAAGTATGAAGGGAAGTGTTCCAAGGCCTGGGATTATCTAAGGGCAGGATTCTGATTAGGAATCTGAGGGCTATGTATATAGAAACATACACGGAGGTACCAACATGGATACATTAAACCCGCAATGGCTCCAGGATGAGATGCAACGTTTCCAGGTGCCAGGCATCTCTCTGGGGCTGCTAAGGGGTGGAAGGCGGAAGGAGACCTTCTGCCTGGGATATGCGGACAGGGAACGGGGCAGGGAAGTGACGGGAAAAACTCTGTATGAGGCGGCTTCCCTGACCAAGCCGTTGTTTGCGTACTATGTGCTGGGTCTGGAGCGGCGGGGATTGCTGTCAATGGAGACAAAGCTGGCAGAAAGGCTGCCAGGGTATCCCGTCTGCAGGGAGCCAGGGGCAGACGGGATTACAGTGCTGCACACCCTGTCCCACAGTGCAGGACTGGAGAACTGGGGGGAGAAACCCCTTAGGCTGCTTGGCGGGCCGGGGGAGAAGTTCCGCTATTCCGGGGAAGGCTATCGGTACCTGCAGGCCTGTGTGGAAAGCCTGTGCCAGGATACCCTGGATCATCTTTTTGCTCGCCAGGTATTTCCTGTGCTGGGCATGTATGCCAGTGCACTGCGCTACCAGGACGCTTCCTGTGAAAATGTGGCAATGTGCTATGATGTGCAGGGCCGGGCACAGAGGGACAGATACCAGGTCAGGGAACTGGACAGGGAACCCAATGCGGCGTATTCCCTGTATACGAATCTGGAGGATTACTGCCATTTCCTGGAGGCCCTCTGGGAGGACAAGGCGTTATTGGAGAAAATGGCAAGTCCCCAGACCGCTGTTTCTGATCCGGCTGGAAAGCTATACTGGGGAGCCGGGGCGGGGGTGTGGCTAGGCAGGGAGAAGATGCTCTGGCACTATGGGGATAATGGGAATTTCAAGAGTCTGTTTTACCTGGGGGTGGATACAGGTGACGGGCTGGTCTATTTCTCCAACAGCTATCATGGGCTGGAGACAGGGTTTGCCATTGCGGAAAAGGTGTTCGGGGAGGGGTATGGGGAACTGGTGGATTTTGCTGCAAGATGGGAGTAGTGCGAAATGAGACCGGACCAAAACACTGCAATGGAGCAGAAAAGGCCAGGATCGGGATACAGGAAGGCGAGGGGTGAGCAGTGTTTTTGTAAGGGGAAAAATCACAGCGCCGGGATTGGGCATGGATGCCCGGGAAAGTGGAGGAAAGGAGCGGCATATGGGAATCAGGGAATATGGCTATGTGGTGGGGACGGGAAGGCCTGGCAGGAGGAATCTGATTACGGACGTGCCGGGTGTAAAAGTGGGACATTGCACGGTGGACACAGACCAGAACCAGACGGGTGTCACGGTCATCCTGCCCTGTGAGGGACTGGTATATGGGAAAAAGCCCCTGGCCGCAGTGTATGCGCTAAACGGGTTTGGCAAGACCATGGGCAGCATCCAGGTCGAGGAACTGGGTACCCTGGAGACACCCATTGCCCTCACCAATACCTTGAATGTGGGCAGGGTGGCAGATGCCCTGGTGGAATATACCTGTATCCAGTGTGGGAAAGCCGGCGTGGAGATGCACAGCGTCAACCCAGTGGTGGGAGAGACCAATGACAGCAGGATCAATCATATAAGGCATCGTGCCGTGGGGGAAGCTGAAGTGATGGAGGCCATTGCCCGTGCGGATGAGATATTTGCACAGGGAGCGGTGGGTGCCGGTGCCGGAACGGTCTGCTTCGGGCTAAAAGGAGGGATTGGGTCTTCCTCCCGGATCGTATCTTTTGGGGGGAAGCAGTATACGGTGGGAGTGTTGGTGCAGTCCAACTTTGGCAGCCTACAGGATCTGGATATCTGCGGAGATCTTGTGGGAGAAAAAATCGTGCAGATGCGGGCGGCCCAGGAGGCAGGCAGCCAGAAGGCTGTGGAAGGCCAGGAAGCAGGCAGCCGCGCGGCAGTTCAGATCCGGACATCTGGCAGGGAATGGATCCATGCCTATGAGGACAAGGGTTCCATCATGATCGTCCTGGCCACGGATGTGCCTCTGGATGCCAGACAGCTTAAACGGGTGTTGAAACGTGCAGCAGTAGGGCTGGTTCGGACTGGATCCTACATGGGACATGGCAGCGGGGATGTGTTCCTCGGTTTTACCAATGGGAATTTTATGCCGGACCAGGAGGAAGAGCAACTGACAGCCATCCGTTGTTTCCCGGAAGGACAGATCAATCTGCTCTTTCGGGCGGCAGCGGAAGCCACCCAGGAGGCCATCTATAATTCTCTGATATATGCGGACAGACGGATGGGGATTGACGGGAGAATATACCATAGCCTGCGGGAATACCTGTCATGATGCAGGTCTACTGCTCTGTTGTCTGTAGCGGGGTATCTGACAACTCACAGGCAGAATGATGGAAAGTGCCACCATTTATCACGATCATATCGCCATTCTCCAGACCGCAATGTGCGCACCTTACCCGCAGATGGATCTGGTATTGCTGATAGCGGCAGGTGCCACTTGCGGCAGGATGTTCATCTTGGCCAGAAGGATAGGTATATTCATGAGTATCCGTATATGATGTGCGGTGACTGTATATCATATCAAGGAACATATGTGGCGGGCAGGTTTTCTGACTGGGCATAGCAGATACACTGCTGCCTGACAGGATGGCGGCCACAAGACAAAACACGGCCACTCTTTTTAGATTTTTTCCGATTTTCTTAGGAATACAGGGTTTGCGCATTACGAATTTCTCTCTTTCTCTATTGCATGATATCATAAATGATACCATATTTTTCCCTGGCAGGCAATAGATATTGCGGGTTCAACGGTGGATGAGCAGATAGGGAGTTACTTTTCACGGGGGGTGACGTGAGGTGTTTTCACACGCTTCCAGCGTGACAAGTAGGGACGTAAATACCTTGACTAGGAGGGTTTCCCATTATACAATGAATAAAATGATCCCTATGAATATGTAAGAGGTATTCCAGGAGGAAATATGTCACAGGCCAGAACCAGACAGGTGGGAAAGAGAAGAATTTTTGACATTATCCAGATAGGATATGATGAGGACTGGCCCAGCAGGCTCTTTGACATGGTGCTGATGTGCCTGATCCTGGTGAACCTGTTTATTGTCATTTTCTCTACCTTTGACCAGGCAGAACCGTATATGGATATCCTGGAACTGGTGGAATGGGTGACAGTGGTGGCCTTTGGGGTGGAATACGGCCTGCGGATCTGGACGTCGGAATATCTCTATCCCGGAATGGGAAAGGGAAAAGCGGTATTCCGGTATATGGTTTCCTTCAGCGGCATCATCGACCTGCTGTCTTTCCTGCCCCACTTTCTGCCAGTATTCTTCCCTGCGGGGGTGGTGGCTTTTAGGATGTTTCGGGTGATAAGGATATTCCGGCTGTTCCGCATCAATGCCTATTACGATGCGCTGAATGTGATCGGGGAGGTCATTGGCAGGAAAAAGGATCAGATCCTGTCCTCGGTCTTCATCATCCTGGTGCTGATGGTGGCTTCTTCCCTGTGTATGTACAGCCTGGAACATGAGGCCCAGCCGGAAGTGTTCCAGAATGCCTTTTCTGGTTTCTGGTGGGCTGTGTCTGCTCTTCTGACAGTGGGATACGGGGACATATACCCGGTCACTTTTCCAGGGAGGATATTCGGTGTGGTGATCACCTTTCTGGGAGTGGGGATGGTGGCGATTCCCACCGGTATCCTTTCCGCAGGTTTTGTGGAACAGTATACCCGTCTGAAAAACAGGAAGGAGGAAGCCGCTGGCGCCGGTCTTCGGTTCGTCCGGCTGGAAGCAGTGGCAGGGCATCCCTGGCTGGGCCGTAAAGTGGCAGAACTGGCACTGCCGCCGGGACTTCTGGTGGCGCTGGTAAGACGTGGATCCAAAATGGTGGTACCCAGGGGAAATGTGGTGATCCGGGAGGGAGACCAGGTGATCCTGGGAGCAGAAGCATACCAGGAGGAAGGGGACATGGCCTTGAAGGAGATCTGCCTTAGGGAGGAACATCCCTGGATTGGCAGGCGTATCCGGGAACTGAACCTGGGTAGGCATACGCTGATTGTCATGGTGCGCCGAGGGGAGAAGCTGATCGTACCAGATGGCTGGAGATTCATTTTACGGTCCTGCAGGGAGATCATCCCCTGCTTGGGGAGATCGAGGCAGAAAAGAACCGTTTGCGGGGGCTGACCGGGGTGGAACACAATTTTTACTATGAGGCACCCACTGTCATCATATTAAGCGCAGAGCAGGGATTTAGGTGGAGTTCCCTGGATGCAGGGATTGCCGTGGAGAATATGGCCCTGGCAGCGGAGGGACTGGGACTGGGGAGTCTGATCATAGGCTGCATCTACGATGCACTGCGGGGAGAGAAGGAGGCATATTTTCATGGAGCCTTGAAGCTGCCGGAGCAGTATGCCTATGAGATCGCCATAGCAGTAGGGCATAAAGCCGTGGAGAAGGAGCCGCATACATATGAAGCAGCCAGGCAGGTGACATATGTAACAATTTAGTGAATGATTATCGATATGGTTGAGGATACCTCATATCTACAGCAATGGAAGAGCTTGATTCCCGCGAGCAATAAGCCAAGTCAGCAAGCTGACTTGGCGAATGCCGCGAGGGTCAACAACCCCACTGCTCTGCAGCGGGGTTGTTGACTGACCAGCTGAAGTCCAATGGCTGGTTGTAGGGGACGGTACAAAGGGAGTATTGCTTCGCGCCCCAATGGCAAACCGTGATAGAAGGGAAAGTTGGAAAATGCGGAATGAAAAGAGGAAACAGCAAGGCATGAAGATAAGCTTGACAAAGGTGGCAGCGGTCATGTGTATTATTGTGATGATGGCATCAAGCTGTGGAAAGCAGTCCGCAGAAGACAAAAGAGCGGGAAGCGATCAGACGCAGCCCGTGGAAGAGCAGACAGAGGCCTCCCCGGAACTGAACTTCGAGAACCAGTACGACTTGGGAATGCGCTTTCTGTCCGAGGGCAATTACGAGGAAGCAGTCATCGCATTCACGGCAGCTCTGGAAATCGACCCCAAAAGAGTGGATGTCTATACCGCGCTGGCAGATACCTATGAGGCCATGGGAGATACGGAGGCCCTGCGTCGGATTCTGACCCAGGGTATTGAAGCCACCGGGGATGCAGGGCTGGAGGAGCGGCTTTCTGTTCTGCCTGTCCAGATACCTGAGATGCCGGAAATATGGGAGGGAGCCAGTGGTTATTATGCAGATAATACATATCTGATAGCGGATGAGGAACTGGAATCCATCTTAAACAGGGTCATAGAGGCCGGGCTGGCAGGGGACGATGTTTTGGCAGATACCGCATGGAATGCACAAATGGCAGAGGAGGTCTGTGTTTATCTGAGAGAAAAAGGGGTGGTGGGAGTATCTGGGCACGCTGGCATCGGCGCTCTTTTAGACTTAGATGATATGCTTTGGTATTCGTTCTGGACAAAACTGTCGGACGGAAGTGTATTAAGGTACCGTTATAGGGGTTATGGAAGTGACCCCCACTTTGAATGGAATCACTACGAAATTGTTTATCGTGTTGAAAACGGAAAGGGCTTTCATTTTGAGCTAAGAGACTATGTGAACCCAGTAGATGTCACTTACACTTATAATCTGATGCAGGGTGAGATGGCAGGATATCTTTTCAATGGGCCTTTTACACGGGATTACCATGGATATGGTATATCTGGCGAGAGCCACCAACAATTTACAGGAACGGCAGTTGATGATTTAGTTGATGGCGAACGGGTGTGTGTGCTCTATGGAAGCCATTCACCTGGCGAGGAATATTACTTTACTGTATATGAGGTGTTTGAAGCGGGGAAACGAAAGCCTGGCTGGGAAAATGATGGGGAGATCTATTATCAGAAGACGGTGTATGAGTCTGGAGAAATACATTATGATGTAGCATATGATGGGCGGGACATTGATTCTGAAAGAACCACTACTGCCTGGGGAGCTGTATATTGATTCCCGCGAGTAACGAGCCAAGTTAACAAGGTTGACTTTGTGCCGCTGCTTGCACGAGCATAAAGTCAGCAAGCTGACTTGGCGAATGCCGCGAGGGGTGCGTAGTGCAGATGGCACATGCTCAGCACCGACCGAAGCGGAGAACACATACCCGCTGCTTTGCAGCGGGGTTTTCTGTAGATGGGGCTTTAGGTCACAAATAGTGGTAAGTGGCACATTGAATTCGCTTGAAAATATCGTTTTATAATACCTTTTATAATACATATTGAAAAAGAATCAAAAAGTGCTTGACTTTTTCAGAGGAAACAGGTATTATACTTTATGTTGCAGGTGATACTAGATCCCATAACATATGTGCGTTTAGCTCAGCTGGATAGAGCGTTTGGCTACGGACCAAAAGGTCGGGGG
>CAJUGH010000033.1 GCA_910586215.1 uncultured Acetatifactor sp.
CGTATCCAGCTTGGAAGGCTGGTGTTCTACCATTGAACTACACCCGCATATATGTCAACGCAGTGACGGCTGTTGCCGTTCCCCTGCGGAGAATGCCCAGAACCGGAATCGAACCAGTGACACGAGGATTTTCAGTCCTCTGCTCTACCAACTGAGCTATCTGGGCCTGTAACGTGTATCCTTGCGTCACAACATGGATTATTTTACATGGGAAGGGAGTATTTGTCAATACCCTTTTATGTATTTTTTCTATAATACTGGATCAGCAGCCGCACCACCCGGCTGTAGCTGACCTTCCCGTCCGCTATGCCGTTCACCTTCAGGTTAGTGTCAATGAAAGTGTCTGCCGCCTTGTCCACCAGCTTCGTATCAAGCAACGCATTTGCGTTGATCCGGTCCCACTCCTCCTGGGACACGAAGATATTGTCTTCCCAGACCTGCCGGGACACGGTGACAGGCGGCCTGTCCTGGATGGCCTGCTCGTAAGATGCCCCGCCTGCCTTGCTGGCCCTGTACAGGTCATTGTGCAGGTAGTTCAGCACGCTCAAGTAACCCGCATACTGGAAAAAAGGATCTTCTGCCTTCACACAGGCCAGGAAACCGATGAAATTGGCCTCGTCCTCATAAATGTACCCGCGCAGATGCGCCAGTTCATGGCACATGGTGGAAGGCTTATTTAGGATATGCATCACATCATTATAATTCGCCTCCATGGAAAAGGGAAAATAATACCCCTGCATATGCTGCTGGCACATGAAATCCGAGAAAAACATGGCCTTTGGACGGGGGTAATACCCCCCAAGCCTGGAATATTCCTGCCCCAGCGCCGCCATGGCCTGCCTGGCCATATCCTGCATGTCCAGCAGTTCCCCGTCTGCCCCCCTACTGCCAGGATAGACCACATTGCCCTCCCCATCCCGCTCCATCTCCCCGGCCAGCCGGTTGCACTCCCCTGCCACCAGGTTGTACACTTCGATCAGTTCCCGGATGGTATATTCCCCGTCATCCCCCTGGAAATGCTGCTCCGAAAAGGGGGTGGCATGGTAGAGCACCAGACAGTTCAAGGTCATAACCAGGCACACGGCCAGCAGAATCCAGGCAAAGGCCCTGTAATAGTTCCTGACAAGCCGGCCGAAACCACCGGGAACTGCCAGAACCGGACTGCTGCCCTTCCCATCAAGTGCCCTTTGCCTGCTTTCCACTGCTTTCCTGCCTGCCACCCTGCGGACCAGGGCCACGCCGCCCACGACGATCCACCCAATCCCCAGCGCCAGGGCCGCCACTACCAGCAGCAGCCCTGCCAGGATCATCCACTCCCCCACGGAAAAGGGAAACAGGCCCGTAAGCCTTCCATAGGTATTCACCCATATGGGGAAAACATGCCCGATATACCAGTCACAGAAAGCCGCACTGTTCCAGGCGCACAGGTTCAGGAGCGCTACAAAGGCCGCCACACACCAGTATATAATAGTGCTTCTGGCCATTGTCTTTTTCCTGCCTGTGCCAGGTTTATCTGTTTTATTCATAAGAAATCTTGTCCGCATATTCCTTCCAGATACAGCAGATCCAGGTCTTGCCCTGGTTGAACACGATCTCATTGCCGTTCTCGTCCCGGAAGGTATTGTTGTCGTAGTCATCCCTATGTTCCCAGGTGCCCTTGATCACCTTGCCATTGGTGAATACATAGGCATCCCCTTTGCCATGCAGCTCGAATGCCAGGTATCCGTTGGCATCCCTGGCCTCCCCATGGCAGATCTTGAACACTACGTTAGAGACAGCAAGCTGTTCCCCGTTGTACTCATCTATCTGGGCAGAGCCGTACTGGGAACGGTAGTAAAGCCCGTCCTTCGGATTGTACTCGAAACAGGGGTTGGCATTGCCATAGCCGCCGCTGTTGGACTGGGTACCGCCGGGATAGACCTTGGTGGCATCGGGATAACTGTCGTAGGTAGCCACATATCCCTCGTCCGCAAAAGTAAAGGCCTGGTCAAATTTCCCATAATCTGCATATGTCTTGTCATAGCCCAGTCTGTCCACTGCCTTCTTGTAGCCATCGATAAACAGATAACCCGTATATTCCTTGCTGTATCCCGGCCTGCTCACACGGTCGTAGGCCTCCGAGGCGCCGCCCTGCTCAATCCCTAACAAGGGCTGGCTCACATTGTCGATCCTGTCAGTATTGATAATGGGTGCCACATAGGGAACAGCCAGACCCCAGTTGCAGTAAATGGAGCCGTAAGCCATAGCCTCATATACGTAGTAGTCGCGGCTGCTTCGTGCAGGCCCGATGCGATCCAGGTCATCGTAGTCCTCGAAGATCCCCATGATTCGGGTAATGGCTCCCTCCACCGGTGCCTCATAGATAATGCTGGCATAGGAAATGCCATATTGGGGCATGGCCGCTTTGTTGTTAGGGATCATCAGGGCCAGGCTTCTCCTGTTGGCCACTTCCGCATCCTTCCACTCACCGGTGAGACGGCTCTGTACCTGGCCATTGACCTCACTTCTCTGGCCGATGGTGTGGGTCTCTCCACCAGGCTTGCGGCCTGTAGCATCTGTCTCGCCTCCCTCCTCTTCCCCGGAAGGTTCATCCGGCGTGGATGGATCAAGTGTATCAGAAGGTTCATCACTTACGGTCTGGGGAGGCAGGGTCTGTAAGGGAGAGTCTGTAGGTACATCCTCTCCACATCCCGTCACCATCAGTCCCATTGCAATCACGATAGCTGCTAATACTTTCCTTTTCATGAAAAAAGTCCTTTCTTGCCTTTCCTGCAATTTTTCTTCTATTTTATCTCCAAATGGCACCTTTTGTCCATTTATTCGAGCAAAATTTAATAAAAATTAATGATTTTGACATTTTTAGGGTGTGTCCGGATTCCTACCGGTACAGCACATAGTCCTGCATTTCCCGGATAAACCCAGCCGCAGACAGGGCCTCTCTCACTTCTTCCCCATCCGGATATTCCTTCACGATCACCCGCTTCTGTCCCGGGAACAGCCTGCCCCTGTGATATTCCCGGGCAAACCCCTGAAGGCAGTCTGCCAGCAGTCCCTCATGAAGTTGTGCAAGGAGCCGCAGGGTCTTCCCCTGTCTCTCCAGCACCACCAGGGGACGGCCTTCCAGGCATGCCACCACATTTCCCGGCACATTCTGGAAACTACAGCCCTCCCTGTGGGGCAGTATCTTCCCCCAGGGCTGTGCCGGGTCTGCCGCATGGATCCATACCGGATCCTGGCCCAGACGTCCCGGATCCTGCAGGATATGTACCACATAGTCCGCGTCCTCCCTGCGGATAAACTGGGCGCCGGACAGCCCTTCCACAAAATAACCTCTTCTGGCCTGGCCCGTGTACTCCCAGATCCGCAGCAGGGACAGGGCTTCCTGCCAGGGCAGTCCCCAGGCTGCCGCCGTCTCCCTGCACAGGATCAGGCTGCGTCCAAAGCATCTTGCCAGGCGTTGTTCCAGAGCCTGCTCCTTCAAGGGACGCACCACATCCCACCTTCCTGCATGCAGGGCCTTCACACGGGTATTTACCTGCTGGCGCACACTAGCCTTCCGGGTCTTCTCCTGTTGCAGCCACTGCCGCACCGGCACAAAGCTGTCCGCATATACCAGCCCTTTTTCCAGCAGGGACAGCAAAGTGGCGTGGGGGGATTCCCCAGGCAGCACACCGTTTAACGCCTGCATAAAGCTGGCTCCCCGCCGCAGCAGGGCCTCATACAGAAGCTGCTCCTTCTCTGTCAGTGTCTGCTGCCTGGCAGCCACGGCTGGATCTGCATCCCAGTCGATTTCCTCCTGGAAGTCAAAACGCAGGTTTCCCTTTCCTTCCATGTGCCAGAACAGTTCCCCTTCTGCCAGGAAAGTATCCAGCATGGATTCCCGGTAGCCTCCGATCCGCCCAGGCAGCAGAAGGCCTTCCCAGGCAGCGGCGGACAAGGCGCAGCCTGCATATTGCCTCAGTACCTCCTTCAGGCGTTCCGGCCCAGGAGAGCCGGATTCCAGTCGCCCCAGAAGCAATGCCGCATAGTTCTCCCCAGGACAGGTCCTGGCCTCCTGCCTGCGGTTTTGCAGGGTCTGCATCCTGGCCCGCCGGTACAGGGCCGCATGGTAGTAAATACCTGCCTGGCACTCGGCTTCTCCAGTGCGGCACAGTTCCTCCAGGATCCGGGCCGCCAGGGAGACGGTCCAACCGTAGCGGGCGGCCACCTGGGCGGCATCTGCCGCACCCCGGTAGCGCAGCATACGCCGGACAATATGAAGCTGTTCCCTGCCAGGACAGGACGCCATCCGGCCACCTTCTTCCTCTCTGCCCCCAGGTTCCAGGGCAGACAGGGAACCCAGGTCCTGGCCTGTAGCAGGCTCCCGCGCTGTCTGGTACTCCGATCCCTGGCCTGGCCCGGCATCCAGTGCCACACGGTACTCCGCTTCCTGCTCCGCGGCGATCCACAGGCCCTGCTCCAGGTACAGCACCCTGCCTTCCCTGGCCAATTCTTCCAGCCACTGCACCGGCACATCCAGCTCCCCGCCTGCCAGATCCCCTTCCGTCATCAACAGGGCGTGAAGACTGGCCGAATTCTCCGGCAGACGGCTTCTCCCAGACACCTGGGCCAGTTCCCGGCTGCCCGGCTGTATCAGTTCCTTTTCCTGGGCCAGGGCCTCCTGCATGGCCTCCTCCACGGCTCCATGGATCCCCCTGGGTGTAGGGGCATAGTCATACATGACCGCCGCCTCCTGTGCCCACTGTAGGGGCAGGGACATGGGCGAAGGTGTCTGTGTATATACTTCCCGTACCTGCACAGCCCCGGAGCGGATGTCATACAGCAGTTCCCGCAGCCCTTCTGCGTCCCACAGTTCTCCCAGGCATTCCCTCCTGGTCTCCCGGATCAGGGGATGCTCCTTCCTGCGGACTACCTGCTGCAACATCTCGGCACTTTTCAGCCGCTGCATCCACAGGGGATGCCTTCCGTTTTTCCGCACCCCCATCATCAGTGCCCTGCCGCTGTTGTAGCGGAAGGCCATATTGAACAGGGGCGTGGCAGGCAGCAGGATCTCCAGGTGCCTGATACAAGTGTCGGGATCCACCCGCTGCAGGATACCCTCCGGCAGGCTGGCATCCCCATAGGAATACAGCAGGAAACCATCCTCCTCATCCACGCTTCCCACGTCCCGGTCTAACTGCGCCCTGGCGGCTTCCGCTGCCAGCAGGGCAAAAGGTGCATTGATCCGTCTGCCAAAAAGGGAATGAACCATCAGCTGGCTGTTCCCGGACTGATCCCGGAAATGTTCCACCAGGATGGTCCTGTGATCCGGCAGACTGCCAAGGATCCCCATCTGCCGCTCCAGGTACCCGGCCGCCAGCAGGGAGGCAGATTCATCCAGCCCCAGTTCCCCCAGGGCCTCCCGCAGCCGGCCCTCTTCTGCTGCCTCCTGCAGGGCATGGAACATGCGCCCGAAAGCCTCCCCGGTCCGCTTATTCCGCCCTTTGATCTCCCCTTTCCAGAAGGGCAGCCTGGCTCCTTCCACAGCCGTCTGGGTTACTGTCACCGTATCCCTGCCAATATTCGTCACTTTCCAGGCAAAGGCCCCCAGGATAAAACGGTCTCCCTTCTGGGTCTCATAGACGAATTCCTCGTCCACCTCCCCCAGTCTGACTCCTTCCTCCGTCCTGACGGTATACAGTCCCTTGTCCGGAATGGTTCCTCCTGCGGAGACCGCCAGCATGCGGCTGTAACCGTCCCCTTCCACCCGTCCATGGATCCTGTCATAGAGAATCCTGGGGCGTGCCGGGACGTCTCGCTCATGCTCATAATCCCCAGCCAGCATCCCCAGTACCGCCTCCACATCTTCCCTGGACAGATTCCGGAAAGGCCATGCCCTGGGCAGAATCTCCATCACCTCTTCCACCTCATAACTCTTGAAAGCTGCCATGGACACCAGGTGCTGGGCCAGCACATCCAGGCATTCCTCCGGCGGGTTCAGATGCTCCACCCCGCCCTGCCTGGCCAGCTGGGCCGTCATGCCACAGGACACACATTCTGCCGCCGTCCTGGGAAACAGATACATCACACTGACCCGGCCGGGATTGTGTCCGGCCCGGCCCAGCCTCTGCATGGTACCCGAAACGGTGCGGGGACAGCCCACCTGCAGTACCTGGTCAATCTCCCCCACATCGATTCCCAGTTCCATGGAGGAAGTGGCACACAACAGCCTGAGCCGCCCTTCCCGCAGGGCCATCTCTGTCTGCGCCCGCTGCTCCTTGGAAAGGCTTCCATGATGAACCCTGGCAAAATCCTCCCCACCCAGGAGATTCACATAATAAGCCAGCTTCTCCGCATACCGCCTTCCCTCTACAAAGGCAATGACACTGCGGCTGCCCTGGCAGTACCGGAACACCAGGCTGCCCAGTTCCTCCCACACCGGATCCTTCCGGTGTTTTTCGGTGGCATCCACATAAGGACTGAGTACCTGCAGGCTCACCTGCTTCTTCATGGCGGGGGCAGCGATCCCCACCTCCTCCGGTGCCAGGTACCTGGCTGCCTGGTCCAGGGGTTCTATGGTGGCAGACAGTCCGATCCTCTGCAGGTGCCGTCCGCAGAGCTGGTCCAGACGGGCCAGGGACAGCATCAGATGGGCACCCCGCTTGGTATCTATGATGGCATGCAGTTCATCCAGGATCACTGCCCTGGCAGTGGCCAACACATTCTGTCCCGTCTTGCTGGTCAGCATCAAGTATAGGGATTCCGGGGTAATGATCAAGATATGAGGAGGCTTTCTCACCATCTGCTGCCGCTCTCTCTGGGGAGTATCCCCGGTGCGGATCCCTACCCGGATCTCTTCCTCCGCCCCGATTCCCTCAAGGGGGCGCCGCAGGTTCTCCCGGATGTCCGCCGCCAGGGATTTCAAGGGAGAGACGTAGATCAGTTGCAGTTCTTGTCCTAAAGTGCCTTCCCTGGCCTGCTGTTTCATCTGATCCAAAAACACAAGGAAAGCAGACAGGGTCTTGCCGGTTCCCGTGGGGGCGCTCACCAGTGCATGCCTGCCCGATGCAATGATAGGCCAGGCTGCCTGCTGCACCGGGGTTGGTTCCCCCAGCGCGGCTGCAAACCAGTCTGCCGTTTCCCTGGCAAAAAGGTGCAAAATATCTGACATTATCAGTCCTCTTCCAATCTCTTCTGATGCTTCAAATATGGTTCTATTCCGTCTCCCTTATGACATATTTCATAGGTGTATACCGAATTCCGTGTTTTTCCTGTTCCTCTGCCAGGGATTCAAACCCTAAATGTATGTAAAAAGGTTTGCCATAAGGCGAAGCGTTCAAGGTAACTGCTTGAATAGCCGGGTTCTTCTGCCGGATATCTGCCAATAAGTACCGGAAAATGGCGGTGGCGATACCCTTCCTGTGGTATTCCTTCCTGGTAAATACCAGGTTAATATGGGTTTCCGAACGCATTCCTATGATACCGGCCATCCTGCCCCGTGTCTGGTCTGCCTGCTGCATGGCACACTGGCCATCCCTTCCATCCTGCCTTTCCTCCCCACTTTCCTCATGGATAAAAGCGGCATAGATAGGGACAACTCCCTGGCGGCACATGGTGATAAACTGTTCATTTTCCACAATATCCCGCCTAAAAGTTTCCGTTCCTTCTGGCCGGTAATCCGGCGCCTCAAATTCCAGGAAAACTTCCCAGGCCAGGGCCAGGGCTTCCTCTACTTCATCGCTGCGAATTTTTCTTATTTCATACATATTTATACCCTCTTGCGCTTAAAGGGGGTCACACCCTCTCTGACACATACCATTCCATAGTTGAAATTCTTGACCGAAAAGTCTTGTTCCTAAGTTTTACTGTATGATGGTTTACCTTCGTATTTATACTCCATATACGCTTTCGTGGATATCCTCAGTCTCCTACCCTTACCAGATAAATACAGGGCTTTTCCTCCCTGTCTGACACGAAGACCACCGCTCCATTGTCCTGGGTAAAACAGGGATGGGGATGAGAATCCTGGGAATTGCCATGGATAGCCAGCCAGGAGGTGCCGTGGTAGCATAGCCTTCTCTCCTGTCGCTTCTCCACATCCACCAGATAAATGAAATCATTTTTCACTTCCCCGGGCATCTCTTCCCGTTTCTCCTTGCCCAGAAGATGGATGGGTACATCACTTCCCTGGGCATCCCCTACCATGTAGCGGTTCTTCCTGTCACAGATGAAATGGGCATAGGGGGAGCAGGGCATGAAGATTTCTTCTTCCAGGGTATCCGGGTCGATCATACGGATGTTCTCTGCCTTCTCCCCTGTGGTTTCCCGGTATACAAAGGCCAGCTTCGAACCGTCCGGCAGCCAGAATTCGTGGGTAAGGATCAAGTCATTTGGCTGCTCCCTGCAGCATCTGTACCGGCTACCGTCACTCTGCACCAGCCACAGCCTGGCATCGATCAAATCGTAAGGCCCCTCGTGGCAGAACAGGATGGTGTCCGGATCCCCAGGACGGATCTGGGCATGGCCGAACCAGCAATTGTCCTCCAGCACCGTGTGAAAGGCTTCTGTCTCCAGATCCCCGTACACGATCCGACAGCGGGGCTTTGCCAGACAGGTGGCCGCAAAGGAATTCCACCCCTCCCCTTTCTTCGGTGCTGGCCGGGAAGCTTCCAGCATCTCCACGATCACCAGGTAACGGTTGTCATCGCTCATGCCCCAATTGCCCCCTGCCCAGCCTTCCGGAACGTTATAAACGCTTTCCCGTTTCCAGGTGGACAGTTCCAGCCGCCATATCTTTTTCCCCTGCAAGTAAAACACATACCTGTCGTCTGCGGAAATCATGCCGCCATAGTCATCCAGTTCCCCGCCTTCCGTGAGCTGCACCGCCTCCCCGGTCCCAAGATCCATCAGATAGAGCTGCCTCTCCCCCTCCAGTTCCGGACAGTACAGCAGTTTCCTGCCATCATTCGTAGACATTTTGTTGTAGAAATACATGTGGTGGCTTGTATGGTCCGGCTCTGTCAAGCGTGTGACCCGGATGCCTGTGTGAGGATCCGTGTATGTAGTGAAATGATTGTAAATTTTGTCTCCAATTGCCATATGAAATTCTCCTTCCTAAAAAAGAGTGACTTGCCTATGTACCAAAGTTTTCCCCATACAAGCTATCGGATGTTGTTTTCCACAGTGTTCCTTGGATACTTCGCATCTTTCAAAACTGCTGTATTATCTCATTCATGATAAGAGTAGCTCATCGCACCTTTTATGGAATTCTGCCACAGACATTTCTGCCCTGGCAGCAGCTTCCTCCGTTTTCAGGATCCCATCCTTCACCAGCCCATAAAGCGTAACGAGAATACCTTGGCTTATTCCTTGGCTTTCTCCATCTTTTACACCCTCTTCATATTTTCTCTTCTGCATATCTTCGATTGCTTTACACATATTTACACTCCCCTCTTCTTCCTCTATTTCCATTTCTATTCCTGCGCATTCCTTAATGGTATTTGCGGCCTTCCAGTCCAGGTTCTGGAATCTGTCATTTTCCTGTAACAGTTTCTCCAGTTTTTTCTCGTCTTTGGAATATTTCAAAAAAGAGACAACTTCCCTCAAGCTGGAATGGAACAGTCCAATTTATGCCAATGCTATTTTTCTATCCGCTTTTCTTTCCCGGCAAAAGCTTTCCCGGAAAAATGCAGGCATTTGGCCGGGCAGGCTTCCACACATTTCCCACAGCGGATACACTCCGGTGAGCGGGAGATCTCTTCCACGGGCAAGGCCACCGGGCAGGCTCTTTCACAAGCCCCACATGAGATACAGTGCTCCTTCTCCCAGTGTACCTGGACAAGACTGAAGCGGTTGAACCACCCGTAGACTGCCCCCAGGGGGCACAGATACTGGCAGAAGGGCCGGTACACCTTCACGGATGCCACCACCAGCACCAGCAGCACCCCCAGCTTCCAGGCAAACAGTCCCCCGGCCTGGCTACGGAGCTGCTCGTTCATGGCCAGCAGCGGCAGGGCGCCAAACAAGGTGCCCGAAGGACAGAGGTACTTACAGAATGCCGGAACCTTGGCATACCCCCCGAAAAGGAAGGCAGACCCCACCCCCACCAGAAGCAGCAGCACAGCATATTTGCCATATTTTAAGATCCTGTGGCCGGGAAGCCGCTTTCTCTTCCTGAACAGCGGAATCTTGTGCAGCAAATCCTGAACCAACCCAAAAGGGCAGAGGAAGCCACAGATGAACCTTCCAAATAGGCTGCCGAAGAGAAAGAAAAAGCCCAGCACCCCGAAAGGCACCTGGAACCCCCGCTGGTTCAGCAGGGCCTGGAGCGCCCCTATGGGACAGGATCCCACCGCCCCGGGACAGGAATAACAGTTCAGCCCTGGCACACAGGTATATTTTAGGTTCCCACGGTATATTTTTCCGTTCAAAAACCCATATAGATATCCGTTTGTAAGGATTGTGAAGCCAATTTGAATTACAAGCCGTAGTTTACTTATCATAATACACCATACTATTTATCATCCAGGAATCATATCTATCACATCATCCCTTATCAGCACTACACCCAGACTCCCTGCACAATATCAAATATCGTGACAGTTCCATGACCTTCATCTTCCACATCCGCGCTATTATCCGATGCCAATGCATTCCAGGCAGATCATCACCGCTTTTCTCCAGATCACCGCCATCTGCCCCCAGGCTGCCCCAATGGCCAGAAACAGGATGCCTGCAAACACACCCCGCAGCCATCCCGGAACCAGCCGGGATATCGGCTTTCCTGGCTGTGTATCCCGGCCTGGCCCCACTTCCGTCTGCATGGGCCCTTCTGGCTGCATGGATCCTTCTGCCTCCCCTGCCCTTTTACTGCTCTTCCAGGTACCCATCTATGATCTCCTTCCAGGATGCCTTGTCCCTGGCTCCTACCACACTGCCCACAATGATTCCTTCCTCGTCTACAAAAAAGGTAGTGGGAACTGCCGTCACGTCTGTCAGCATTCCATTGTACAGGGACAAGTTCAGCAACAGATGGGTGTAATCCGCACCCGTATCTGTCACAAGTCCTTCCACCGCATCCAGGATTTCCTGGTCAGCCCCTTCCTGGACATCGCTGACAACGCCGATCAGCCGGAATGTCCCCGCATCATACTCTCCGGCCAGTTCTCCCAGTTCCGGCATCTCCCTAAGGCAGGGATTGCAGTAGGTAGCCCACACATTCACCATGGTAAGCTTTGACTCCCCGAATATATCCGAAGTAACCGTATTCCCCTCCAGATCCTGGGCTTCGAAAACCACCGGTTCCGGCACTTCCTCCACAGGCGTCTCCTGGCCCTGGCCATTCAGGCTGCCCTGTATTCCCTGGTTTTCCAGGCGATTCTGGCTACCCTGTACCTGCCCTCCTAGGGCACCCTGTCCGGTATTATCCACAGTGCCCGTGCTGTCCGGTTTATCCGTACCACCCTGTGTCGTAGTATCGTCCCTGCCTGCGGCACCACCCTGTGCTGTCCCGGCGCAGCCGCATAACAGCGCTGCTGCCAGGATGCCTGTAAAGAGGATCTTCATTCTCTTGTATCCTCTGCTATGCTGTCCCCTGTTTCTTATCATACCAAATCTCCATTCCGAAGCGTTCTAAGTAGGACGCGAACCAAATCCCAGATCTGGTTCTGCGGCCAGAGAAAATTGTGACGCTTCTGCACAAATGTTACTGTTCACTCCGTTCACAGCAATTATGCACACAAAACGCCAAATGCAGGCGTTTTGGCGCAGGTTATCTCGGGTTTGTCACGCTGGAAGCGCGTGTAAACGCCTCGCGGTGGCACGAGTGAACAGTAACGCACAAATCTCTGATTCACCGTGGCATCCACCCCATATTCTACAGCAGCGGTGCCACCACCTTCATTAGGAATCCAGTAAGTTTCATGGTCCATTTTTCTTTCCGCAGGGTCTCTTCCGAGGCCTGCCTGCATTTTGCCAGGGTGTCCTGGAAGTCTGCCTCAATCCCGGGGATGCAGTCCACTCCGTACAGGTAGGTGGCGCACTCAAAATGATGGTACAGGCTGCGGTAATCCAGATTGATGGTTCCTACCACCGCCTCCCTGTCATCACTGACAAATACCTTGGCGTGGACAAATCCTGGCGTATATTCGTAGACCTTCACACCGGATTCCATCAGGGAACGGTAATGCGTCTTGGCCAGGGCATAGGCAATGCGCTTATCCGGGATACCCGGCAACAGGATCACCACTTCCACCCCCCGCTCTGCGGCAAATTTCAGTGCCATCTCCATCTCTCCGTCCAGAATTAGGTAAGGCATCATGATATGCACATATTTCTGGGCACGGTTCAAGATATCCATGTATACCTTCTCCCCCACCCGGTCATTGTCAAGGGGGCAGTCCCCATAAGGGATCACATAGCCCTTCGCCCCCTGCACCGGGCAGGTAGAATAGGACAGGTACTTCCCATAATCCTGCTCTTTCTCATCAATGCCCCACATCTGCAGGAACATCAGGGTAAAGCTCTTCACCGCATCCCCCTTGATCATCACGGCTGTATCCTTCCAGTGGCCAAACCGCACCTTCTGGTTGATATACTCGTCTGCCAGGTTCACGCCGCCGTTGAAAGCTGTGTGGCCGTCTATTACCAGGATCTTCCTGTGGTCCCGGTAATTGTAGTGGGTAGACACAAAAGGCAGCACTGGGGCATAGACCTTGCATTGGATTCCAAGGGCCTTCAGACGCTTCGGATAGTCCCGGGGCAGCAATGCAAACTCGCAGAACCCGTCATACATAAAGCGTACTTCCACGCCCTGGGAGGCCTTCTTCACCAGGATCTCCAGGATCTGCCCCCACATTACCCCCTCATCCACAATAAAATATTCCATGAAGATAAAATGCTTCGCTGCCTCCAACTGTTTCAGCATTTCTTCAAATTTATCTTCCCCCAGGGGGAAATATGTGGCTGCGGTTCCCTGGAACACAGGGTGGCAACTGCTCCGGGCCATGTAGTGGGCCAGGGAAGCCACCCCTGGATTGTCCTGGCGCAGATGCTCCATCACCTCTGGCTGCTGGACAATCTCTTCCCTGGTGCCCTGGATGATCTGTGCCATGCGCACCTTCAAGGCACGGTGTCCCAGGTTGCTCTGGGTATACCCATACAGGAGCACGCCGAATACGGGCATCAGCATAATCACAATCAGCCAGGTAATCTTCACGGTAGGGTTGGCGGGACTTCGAAGCAGGCATAGTACCATCACAGCAGACAGCACCAGGGATGCCCCCCAGTAGTGTGGCAGAAACCCTGCAAACCAGGTAAATATGCTGAATAGCAGGAATACCTGTAGCAACAGCAGCAGCAGGATCAGCCCAAAGCGGCCAAATACTGCATGCAGGATTCCTTTCTGTCCCTTTTTCAGCAGGAGTATTCCCTTATTCTCACTGTTTATCTGCAATTTTTTCTCCTTTCCGTAATTTCCTGCCCTATTCTATCAGGCACTGTGTCCAGTTCCTCCTCGGATTCCATACAGACACCAAGGTCCAGGGTGTGGATTCCATCACGGTTCCCAGGCAGAAGTACCGGCATACCTCCCTGCCTGCTATCCAGCCAGACTGCAGATCAGGCTGTCCACCTGCTGCCGCACTGCCAGCACTTCCCCAGGCCTTCTGGCACTTACCGCAAATCCTTTGTATGCCACATCCGCATACAGGCCCTCCACGGTCTCCCTGTCTGACAGGGCCTCTGCGAACTGTAGTGCCCGCAGGTCCTGCAGGGCTTCCAGAAAAAGTTCCAGTCCCACCGATGCCACCGGGCCTTCCGGACCCGGATACACGCTGAAGGCATCCCCCGCGGGGAACCCACCGCCTGCATCGCTGACACGGTAAGGATCTATGGGACCTGTGGCAAACTGCTTCATCCAGAAATTATGTCCCCAGTGCAGGAAACCCTCTATCTTCCCATGATAGAGTTGTAAGCCGATACAGCGGTTCCTGGCTCCTGGCATGGCCAGGAAACGGTTGCTCACCCCTACGGCCTGGCTGCAGCAATAGTAAGCCCACAGGTGGGGCAGGTTATGTTCCAGGAAAGGAGCTATATAACTGGTACCACAGACCGGCACCTCCACCAGCCCTTCCTCATAAAAGTCATAATCCGACAAGGCATCCATTTTCGGGAAGCCGGGTGTCAGCTCCTGCACCAGCCGGGACAGCCTGCCATAGCGCTCCAAATGCTCCCTGGATGGCTCGTCCGACACGTGGAAGAATACCTTTCCCTCCAATCCCATCCGGCGGAGGAAGCCCGTAAGGTCCAGTAGGAAAGCCCGCAGGAAACCCTCGTACTCTGCCCCCAGGGAATCCGTCTCCCAGCCGAAGACCCTCTCCAGCCTGCCATCCACTTCCGCCATGATCTTGGGCGCATGGACTGCCCCCCACTGGGTAAACAGATGGCTGGCCTCCAGGTAACGGATGCCACAGCGCTGGCACATGGCAATCCAGCGTTCCAGCCTGTCATAGCCAAACTCCCAGGCAGGCCCGCTTCTGGCCTCCCAATCCCTTTCCTCCAGAGTATGGTCTGCCTGGTCCCGTCCCCCCGGCTTTCTCTCTTCCGGGACGCTGGACACGAACTCATTGCCTTCCGGCTTTCCTTTCTTCCTGTGCACGTCCACCAGCTGCACCGTCAGCCGCTCCCCTCCCTCCAGGGTATCCAGGGGCGGCGTAAACAGCGGTGTCAGCAGCATATTGATGCCATGCTCCGCGCCAAAGCGGACATACCGTTCCACCAGTTCCCACCATCTCTCTGAGAAGACTTCCACTCCATACCACTGGGCGATACAGTCCGTGTGCATCCACTGGGTGAACACCAGCTTCTGCTCCGGAAGCCTGGCAGGCAGCAGATGAAACAGAAAATGTTCCTCTCCCACAACCTTGCCATCCACACGGATCCGTACTGTCACCGGATACTCCCCCGGCGCCTCCTCCCGGGTATCTATGGACACCCACAGCGCCCGCCACTGCCCTGGATACAGCCGGAAATCCCCCTCCAGGGGCTTCAGGATATCCGGAAACAGCCCAGGAGACCTTCTCTGGTAATTGTCATCCCCATTTTCCGGGCATACATACTCCCCTGGTTCCAACTCCACCAGCCGCAGGGAGACTCCTTCCAGTTCTGACTCCACTTCTGCCTGCCCCCAGGCCGGGACTCCCTCCCACCGGTAAGCCACCTGGAAATTCAGCCGCTCCCCTTGGAAGGCCTGCCCGGATGAATACACTTCAGCCTGCAGCTCCCTCTCCGGGTATATTTTCTCCATGGAACTCACTAACTTACTTAGCATAATATCACCTCATATTGACCCTGGTATCATATAGGTTCTATTATAACGTGATTCTGCCTCTTTTACAACTTATATTGTCCTGTAGATCTCCCGCTTACAAGCTGTCTCCAAAAATGGTACAATATCCCTGCTGACCGTATCCCTCCAAGATATTCCTAAGCCGTTACTTTTCACGGCTCTGCTGTTCAAAGTAACATGATGCACACATACAGTAGAATGCAGGCATTCTACTGTCATGAATTGAGCAGAATACGCTCATTTTGGCGCAAGCAGTCTCGGGTTTTATGTGCAGAATTCGCACAAAAACACCTCGCGGCGGCACCTGTGAAAAGTAACTCCTAATGCTGTCTTGTGCCTGCGCACCGGGTGGTTTTTGTTGACTTTGACTGGCACTGCTGGTATAATGTGCTTAACAGGACAGTCGGAAGATAGATTGCGCCTATCCGTCCCGGCGAATTATAACGCTAAGTAAGCCGCCTTTTCTTTACCAGAGAGCAGGGCGGCTTACTTGTTTTCCAGATTCAGAATTGCGAAAGGGATGTCCATGCGCCTGTAGTGCCACTAACGCTGTCACTAATAGGAATTTGGGTACTGCCAGCCGGGAAATGGTTAGACATCACCCCATGAAAATAGCAGGAAAATCCAAAACCACAAAACCCGCGCAAGTACGGATTTCCTGGAAGTCCTGGAATATGATAAAATGGATAAAAACAGGGAAACCGTAAGGAACGGTTAAGATTTAATCCCGTATAGGATGCTTTGGACAAATCAGATATAAAGACTTATTCTATGACAGTTCCCAGACCGGCGCAAAGGGATGCCTTCCCTTCTGCCGTCTTCAGAGCTTACTGGCTACCGTTTTCTGATATTCCCATGCGTTCTTCATAGTCTGCCAGAATCTTCTTCAGTTCCACCAGGGTCTTCTCCCTGGATCTAATAATCTTCTCATTCTGTTCCCGGGCCTTACGCTC
Source organism: uncultured Acetatifactor sp. (assembly GCA_910586215.1). Taxonomy (GTDB): domain Bacteria; phylum Bacillota; class Clostridia; order Lachnospirales; family Lachnospiraceae; genus Acetatifactor. The sequence continues at coordinate 16,279 of CAJUGH010000033.1, forward strand.
ACGGTATTTGCCGAAAAACCATGGATGCTTAATCTGTATCTCATCATCCAGTCCCATACAGCCGTAGCAGCTACAGCCAGTCCCATATTTCCTCAATGCCTTGAGATCCTTTTCCATCTGTTCTTGATCAAAAGTACCATTCACCTCAGACTGGTTACTTGTCACCTGCATTCCATCAATACTCCCTTTCTCTTTTGCCATCTTCTATTCTCCCCTTGTTACACACTCGTGTGTTTTTGCCATATATTTCTGCTATCATTACTTTATCACAAAACCCAGAAGAATTCCAGTATTTTTCTGAAATATTTTAGTTTTCCCATAATTTTCCACCGCGCTTTACGACAAAAAAGAGGCTAATCCTTGCGCAGAAGCCTCTTTCACTGTTCCATACCGTATTCTATATTTTTCCACCTGCACAGTTGGTTTTTCCATTCCGTTCACACTTTGAACCGATACCCCACTCCCCAGATCGTCTCGATATACTGCGGCTTGGCAGTGTCTGCCTCGATTTTCTCCCGGATCTTCTTGATATGCACCGTGACAGTGGCAATATCCCCGATGGAATCCATATCCCATATCTCCCGGAACAATTCCTCCTTGGTAAACACATGGTTCGGATTCTCTGCCAGGAACGTCAGCAGGTCAAATTCCTTGGTGGTAAAAGTACGCTCCACTCCGTCCACATAGACCCGCCGGGCTGTCTTGTCAATGCGTATGCCCCGGATCTCCACAATATCATTCTGGGGCTTCTGGTTGGTGCCTACCAGGCGCTCGTACCTGGCCATATGGGCCTTGACCCTGGCTACCAGTTCACTGGGGCTGAAAGGCTTTGTCATATAGTCATCTGCCCCCAGGCCCAGGCCACGGATCTTATCAATATCGTCCTTTTTGGCAGACACCATCAGAATAGGGATATTCTTCTGTTCCCGGATCTTCCTGCACACTTCGAAGCCATCCATGCCGGGCAGCATCAGATCCAGGACCACCAGGTTATATTCCCCTGCCAGGGCTGTTGCCAGGCCCTCATCCCCCGAATTGCAGATATCCACTTGGAAATCACTGAGTTCCAGATAGTCTTTCTCCAGGTCTGCAATTGCCACTTCATCCTCAATAATCAAAATCCTGCTCATTGTCTCCTCCGTTCTGCCCTCTCCCGGCCTCCTGCTCTTATTCTACATCCATCCTGCCTGCATTTTCATATTCACGGTCCACGCATTCCTATCCGGACATTACTTCCCGTCCTGCAACTCCATATATTTCCTTAGTACAAAATGCATGCAGGTACCTTCTCCTTCCCTGCTGGTGGCCCAGATATATCCGCCATGATCCTCCACAATCTTCTTCACAATGGACAGGCCAATCCCACTTCCACCCTGTGCGGAATTCCGGGAGGCGTCCGTCCTGTAGAACCGCTCAAATATCTTGGGCACATCCTTCTGGGCAATCCCCTTGCCATTGTCCTCTATCTCCACCCGTATGGAATCCCTCTCATCCAGGATCCGGATGTCAATGACACCATGGGGCTTATCCAGGTATTTTACGCTGTTGCTGATAATGTTATTGATGACTTTCTTCATCTGTTCCGGATCCGCGATCACCAGCGTATCCGGTTCCGCCAGGTTCGAATAGTTCAGTTCAATGTTCTTCGATTCCAGGTCCAGCCCCACTTCCTCCACGCAGTCATCAAAGTAATCTGCCACATTGATGCGATGGAAATTATACGGGATCCTGTTATTGTCAATACCTGAATAAAATGTCAGTTCATTGATCAGCCGTTCCATCTCGTTCGCCTTGTTGTAGATGGTTTTGATATATTTATCCATCTTCTCTGATGTGTCTGCCACCCCATCCATGATGCCCTCCACATATCCCTTGATGGCTGTAATAGGGGTCTTCAAATCATGGGAGATATTGCTCACCAGTTCCCGGTTCTGAAGTTCCTGTTCTTTCTTCTCCTCTGTACTCTCCTTCAGCCTAAGCCGCATGTCTTCATAATTCCGGTACAGATCCCCGATCTCTCCCCTGGCATCCGTCTGCAGGGCATACTCAAAATTCCCCTCCTTTATCTTGCGCATGGCTACATTCAACTCATTAATGGGATTGAACACCCCCCTGTGGATCCATTTGGTAAGCATGATACCCGTGAACAGCAGAATTAGGAACATCGCTACCAGCATATCCACCAGCAGGTTCCTGGAGATCATAAAATTTATCCTGGAAACCACAAAGGCGCTGCCCTTGCTGCCATCGGTGAACATAAAATCAATCTGTCTGACAAACTTGTCATATTCATCATAATAGTATCCAGGTTCTTCTACGGAATCCCCACTGCCGAATTTAGGAAGCTTCAGAAAAATGTTCTCTGCTGCCGTCTTGTTCCCGGCATAATACAATTCCTCATCCTTCCGCACGATGATATAGGTAGAGCGCCTGGTCGTCCTGGAATTCACATACTCCAGATACTCCAGGTCTTCCAGCCTGGAAGGGTCTTCCTGCACCTGTTCCCACAGCATATGATAAGCCCTGTCTGTGGCTTCCACCACCTCCTGCATGCTCTCTGACATGGCATCATAGTCCATCTGTCCAAAAGACAGCCCCTTCTGCGCATTCATCAGATACAGTCCGATTGCAAAGAAAGCCACCGCCGCCAACACCATGGGCAGTACAATAATGGTAATGAAAACAACCCTTAATCTCGTCTTAAATTTCATGAGGATCCCCATCTCCCATCCAAAGTAAAAATAGTATAACATATTTTCTCCATTAGTGTATAAATTCCACAAAATATTATCCTTAAAAAAGTATAAACCCTATTGACATTAGGACAAAATACAATATAATAGAAAACAGGAATCATTCCTATTTTTTAGGAAAGGAGAAAGGGCAGCAATGGCAGCGCTCAAGCACAGCAGACAGCGGGAAATGATCAAGGAATTCCTCATGTCCCGAAAAGACCACCCCACCGCGGATGTGGTATACAGCAATGTCCGTCTGCGCAATCCCAATATCAGCCTGGGAACCGTGTACCGTAATCTAACCCTCCTGGCCCAGATCGGTGAGATCCAACGGCTGCGGATCGGCGATGGAATTGACCATTTTGATGCAGATACTTCCCCTCATTATCATTTCGTGTGCACGGAATGTGGCAGTGTCATGGATCTGAAGATGGACAGCATCGAGGGGATTAAGGATATTGCCGGGGCTGATTTTGATGGCCATATAGACGGTCATGTTACTTATTTCTATGGAACCTGCGGCCACTGTTCCCACGGGCCGGATTCGTCCTGATCTGGCAGAATAGACCCTCCCAGACAAAAGGCTTTTATAGCTTTTTATAGAATTATCCATCATTTTTCAAGAAAAGGAGACAAGTATTATGAAGTATGTATGTCAAGTATGTGGTTATGTTCACGAAGGGGATGCCGCACCTGCCGAGTGTCCTGTATGCCATGCACCTGCTGAGAAGTTCACCGTACAGGCAGGCGAGAAGACCTGGGCCGCAGAGCATGTGGTAGGCGTTGCACAGGGTGTACGCGAGGATATTATTGCTGATCTCCGCGCTAATTTCGAGGGCGAGTGCTCTGAAGTAGGCATGTACCTGGCCATGGCAAGGGTAGCCCACAGGGAAGGATATCCCGAAGTAGGCATGTACTATGAGAAGGCTGCCTACGAAGAGGCCGAGCATGCTGCTAAGTTTGCTGAACTGCTGGGTGAAGTTGTAACCGATTCCACCAAGAAGAACCTGCAGATGAGGGTAGATGCCGAGAACGGTGCTACTGCTGGCAAGGTTGACCTGGCAAAGAGGGCAAAGGAACTGGGCCTGGATGCCATCCACGACACCGTACACGAGATGGCAAGGGATGAGGCCAGACACGGCAAGGCGTTTGAAGGTCTTCTGAACAGATACTTCGGCTAACCGGCAAACGCCTCGGCGTTTGAAGGTCTTCTGAACAGATACTTCGGCTAACCGGCATCACACTTATCACAACTTGGAAAGGAGATTTTTATCATGCAGAAATATTTTTGTAACCCTTGTGGCTATACCTATGATCCTGAGAAGGGAGATCCCGAGCACGGCATCGAACCTGGTACTGCTTTTGAGGATCTGCCAGATGACTGGTGCTGCCCTCTGTGCGGCGTGAACAAGAGCATGTTCCAGCCCTGTATTGAGAATTACAATTAAGACGTGGATTACAGGGAGAAAAAATCAGCAGAAATCCATAGAAACAGAAAGGACAGGCGGCATCAGCCTGTCTTTTCTGTTTTGACCATGATTCTTCCAGGAATTTTGTTCTCCGTCATTTCCTTACAGTTTTCCAAGTGAAGTCCCTTCAAACTCCCTCTCATGTCCCTTAAAGAAATCATAATAAGCCCTAATTCCCGGCAGATGCGTCCACTTCTTCACGTCCACCGGTTCCTCGTCCAGGTCGTAAATCTTGGCTCCACGCATGGCCAGCAGGAAAGGGGAATGGGTGGAGATGACAAACTGGCAGCCGAAGAATCGGGCAGAGTCTTCCAGGAATTTCAGCAGTTCCTGCTGTCTTAGGGGGGAGAGGCTGTTCTCTGGCTCATCCAGCAGGTACAGGCCATTCTCCTGGATCTTCTCCGAGAAATAGAGGAAGGCGCTCTCCCCGTTGGAATGCTCCCTCACATTGTCCATAAGCTGGCTCCGGACATACTTAGACTGGGTCCTGCGCCTGGCTTCGGTGACTTTTTTCAGCTTCTCGTAATCTTCCAGGGATCTCATCTGGAAATGGGCATATTTGTTCTCCAGGTAGTCCTCGAACAGTTCCTCCCGCTTCTGGTCAATGCCGTCATTTAGGTTCCTTAAGTTCAAGATAAAGTCAAACACATCATCACTGGTGATGATCCTGCTGACCGGCGGCACCTTACCCCGCACTTCAAATTCACACATCCTTACATAATCCCCGAAGAAATTACTGCGGTTGTAGGGTGTGTCCCGCTTCACCCCCAGCTTCTCTGCAATCACGTTCAGCGCCGTGGTCTTCCCGGAGCCATTCCCCCCGTAGAGAATCGTCACCGGCTCAAAGTCCAGCATCTGCAGCCCATGCCTGGACAGGATCTGAAAGGGGTAGACCGAATCATAACAGGTCCTCTTAATCCCCAGGATGAAGTCATACTCCCTCTCTATACCCGGAAAGGAAAAATGTGACAGATAAATCATTTCATAAGCTCCCTTAACTCCTGTAATAATTCCAGGTCTGACTGCTGTACCTTGATGTTGGCGGTGACAGGGCCTTCCCCAGGCCTTGTCACCGTACATTCTACCACGGTTCCCTCCTCTAAGGGCCTGGACATGACGGACTTCACAAATGCTTCAAATTTCGGATGGTTCGCTGAAAACTGGGCTTTTGCCGCCATCAGTTTCATGAGGGATGTAGGGTTCATTGCCATGGATTATCCTTTCTATTGTTGGAGTATCATATAAAATGCCGGAAACTCACCTCTCCACCGGTTCCAGTTTTCCATGGAGCACATACCTGGCATCCTCGAAATTATAGGCACAGGTAGAAAGCACCACATACCTGGCACCAGGATCCAGGACACTTTCCTCTCCGGGGCCAAGGTCTGCCTGGAAGTCTGACAGCTTCAGGCACCGGGCCAGGTAGTCCTCCAGTTCCTCACAGGACGCATCAAAGGTGGTGTAGGTGTCTGATGTGGCAGCCGTGGTATAGCCTGCAAAGAGCAGGATCTGATAGTCCTGTTCCGGGGTCAGGAGCCACATCACTGGATGGCTCTCATAGAATTCCTGGTCCTTCCATTCGTCCAGGCAGGCGAACATGGAACCGTTTTTCATGTGATGCCCATAGATGATTGTGTTGGAATCCACAAATCCAGGACGGTTGGTGGCTTCCACAAATATGGAGCCGGCCGTCTGGTGTTTGCGGTTTATATTCCGGCGCAGGTAGTAGTCATTGTCCGGTCCCTGTAGCACAGGGTAGTTGATCACCGTGTCCTCACAGTAGATCCAGCCAATCACGTCACTGTTGATCTCCCTAAGCTTCCCAAAATCCACTTCCAGAGGAATACCTGCCGTATCCTCCCCGGCCTCACCCAGGGTATCCCCGGCCCCGGCATCTGTGCGCCGGGTGAATTCCTCTGCTGCCTGTTCATAGACTTTGTCCTCCTGGGCATATTTATACTGCGTGTAGAGGATGATGCCGCCCATGGTGCAGAAGACTGCAAGTAGCAGCGCCATGATGATATATCTTATTTTCTTGCTCATATAGGATATCTATCCTCCTCGTATACGGTGCGGGTCTCTTATATGGTGTGGGCCCAGGTTGTCCTGTCGCCAAAGCAGTATTGCACTCCATGATTTATGTCTGGAACATTATCACAAAAATACTTTCACAGATTTTTGCCACTTCTTCCTGCGTCCTGCCCATTAATTTTTCCCGGAACAGCTTCACCAACAGGTTATTGTATTCATATGCTGGCAGGTTCCCATGGTTATCTACCACATTCCGGATGAAATCATATAGCTGGCGTGTACGGTACCTGGGATCATTTAACCGAAACCTTTTCATGTGTTCCCCAATAAAATTTTTCTCCGCATCAGAATATGTATGGTCTCCGTTAGCTGGTTCAAATTCCATATGCAGGACATTATACTGTAATGCCAGTTCCTCCCACCTGTTCTATAAACAACTTCAACATCAACGTTTTTCCACTAGAATTATCCCCCACAATAACGCTATCCAGATGCGGCAGTTCCCTTGCCAATATTTTGCTAATCGTACTGCGCATCTTTTCCTGTCCAAATTTCATATACTGTCTTCCACCTTTCATTCATGCTCCGCATTTTCACGGTGCCCTGCCTTGCATTTGCCACATATTTTGAATTTTTCAACACTTCATTGTATATCTGGGGTGTAATCAACTCATAAACACCCAGTTTTTCATATACAATATAAAAGCTTTCCAATAATGCAACTTTTGAGGACTGGGTTGTAGTGACTTGAAGCAATGTGAAAAATTCTATTAAGCTTTTCCTGTATTCTGCGATCTGTCTCCGTGTAAATTCCATGGCTTCCTCAGAAAAACGATCCAGCAGCCTCCCATAGGAGCCATTATATCCCTCTATTACAAAATCAAATCCATATTTCTTCTTTTTTATACTGGCATATTTTTTTAAAGCACAGAACCGCTGCAGCGTCTCCATGTCCTTCTCGCTTGCATCTTCCCTGCCCCATATCCTTCTCCAGGCACTATCATTTCTATTAAAATCATGAAGCATATCATAAAAGGCGCACCCATAGATTCCATTTCTCTGCTCCTGGGCAGATAATATGGAACCACCTGTGTTCAGATTGGCGAATATCTGCCGCAATACAGATGGGCGTTTCTTACTATCGTCAACCTTAATCTCTATGACAGTAATGGTGGTATAATCCACACGCCTTTTCACCTCCAGCGGCAAGGCGTCATAGTCCAAATTGATTACTTCCCCCTTCTTATTTTTTATTTCAATATGCAATTCTTCTAAGTCAAACTGGTTTCTAATTGCTTCTTCAAAGGTACAGTCCCCCACCGCCAGATCTGAAAAGTCCAAAGAACTATTCCTGCGATTATTCAAGTAATAGCCAATGTAATAAAAAAACAAGCTCATGATCCTCTGTTGGCCGTCAAGCACTTCCAGTTGGTTTTTTCATTCCTACAGGTGTAAATCGGTGGAATGGGCAGGCCAAAGATCAGTGATTCCACCAGGGAAACAACCTGCTCTTTCGTCCAGCGGTATTTTCTCTGGTACTTAGGTATGATATACAGATTCTCATTTACACTCTCCACAAGTGTCCGAAATCCCACATCTGTCTTGTATTGTTGAATACCCATTCCCTTCAAATCAACTATTCCATCATAACCAAACACAACACTATCCTCCTAAAACACCTTCCCGCCAGATTCACCTAAAATTGCTTCTGCTTCTATTATAGGCAATGTCTATAGGAAAAACAACTGCTTTTTCCTATGATAGATATCCTGTCTCTTACTTGTCCGAAAACACTTTAGCATCCATCGTTGGGGTATTGACCCTCGCGGCATTCGCAAAGTCAATGAAATTGACTTTAATATGCGTACAAGTACGCCTACTTAGCTCATTGCTCGCGGGAATAAAACTGGCGGGACATTACAGCCCCGCCGTTAAAATGCTACTTATTCACTATCTATCATACAACTGGATCAGACTTGCCTGGAGTTCCTTCTGCCTCACTGCCTTCTTCTGCTGCACCAACCTTTGCCACATCTTCCGTTGCGGTCTTTGTTTTGGCTGTTTGCTTTTCTGTCTGTTCGTCTTGCTGTTTCTGCCGCTCCCTGGCCCGGTCACGGAGTCTCGTGGCCAGCATGTTGAACAGGACGCCGCAGGCCGCATAGCAGATCACATATATCTTGCCCAGGCCGCTGTTGTAGATCACCAGGAACTGACCCAGAAAAGGGACATGATATTTCACCCGGCCCACCATGCTGGCATAGGGGATGGTATTCAGATCCTCCTGGGCATTGGCATCGCCTTTGGTGACAAATTCCCCTTCTACCAGGCGGTTCTGCACCACCCGGTGGGTGACTGTGCCGCCCAGGCTGTGGTAGGCAATCACTTCGCCTTCCTGGACGTCCGCAGGCTGCATGGGTTCCACATACACCAGACTGCCCACGGGAATGGCTGGTTCCATGCTGCCGGTCAAGATATTATAGACCTCATAGCCCATGAGACGTGGGATCGTGACCGGAAGGAAAGTCGCGATCACGGACAGCAGGATCAAGGTTCCCAGTATGTTACAGATGGCAGGGGCTATCTTCCCGCGCTTCATGTTTATACCTCCCTGCCCGCTTCAAGAGTGGAACGTACATACCTTCCTGCGGACATATCAATCATAATTCCGGACAGCATCAGCCTTTTCCTGCAATTCCATGTATAAACGTCTGCTATCAATCCTACATCTCCCGCCCATTTCGAAAGAGGGGGAACGTATCCCCCTCTCACAGGCATCCGATTCCTTATCTGGAAACAGCCTTCCTCCAGGAATTGTCAGTCTCTATCTCTTCCAATGCTATCCTCTTACGCTTTCTCCTGCGCTGCCTCTTTACAGCATCTTACTGCGCAGATTTCTCACGATTTCTCCTTGGGATGCTTTTTGGACTTCGGGGAGCCTTTGGCATCCATCTCATCCTCGACGTCATCTTTCCTTTTCTTCCTGCACTTTAAGATCCACCAGATAACGCCTCCTAATAGAACTACAAGGACTGCTACTGCCAGTATCTTAGCAGGCAAGGGGATGCTTACCAGGAAAGCATTGGCAGCATCAAAACCGCTCAATGGAACCTCCGGCTCATCCAGGTCTTCCAGGTCAGCCGGTGCTCCAGTTGGGGTATCCGGTTCGGGAATTGTCTCAAATTGACCGCCTCCACCGCCTCCGGGAAGTTCGCCACCTCCGTCATCTACTGCGGGGGGAACTGCTGCTCCACCACCGCCACCACCGGGAACGGTGATGATGGTATCCTCACCGGGCTGTCCCTCTGGTCCGGGAGGCCCCGGAATCGTAGTCACCGTGACACCCGGTGCGGGCACGGGGCTATACACGAAGGTGAAGATATTCTCTGAAGCATCTGCCACCAGTGTCTTGGTCAGGTTGTAGGCCTGGGGCTGGTAGCCGTCAAAGTACCGGTAGGATACCACCGGCTTATCGCCTATGGTGCCGCGGTATTTGTCGTCATCCCGCAGGGTTACACCTGCACTATTCACATAACGGACAGTATATTCCACGGAGTCCTTCAGCAGGGCATAGCCTGCCACATAGTCCGCATCATGTTCCACCGGCACCGATGCCCACTTGGCCTCCGCGCTGTCGTTGTCCTTACCACTCTCCCGTGTGCCGATGATATAGTATTTGCTCTCTATCCGGAACAAGATCTCACACTGGCGTTTCGGGATAGGCTGTGTGGCATCGGGATTTGCTTTCTCAAATTCCTCAATTATCAACCTATAGTAATTGTACTGCTCATCCAGGGCATCCCCGCCGGATACATCCCCACCAGATACGTCACCGCCGGAAACACTTCCACCTGGCGTAGGATCCACCACGGATATTTCTTCAAACCGGAAATTCATCCTCTGCCCATACTGCAATCCATCTATGACAAACATCTTGCCATCTTCGGAAAGTCTGCCCAGGCTGGTATCCCCGGTCCGCTCCAGCATGACACTCTGCTGGCCAGTGAAGATACGGAAAGTATAGGTATCCGGGTAGGAATCCGCGCCTGGCGTACCCGGCAGCTGTGCTGCCTTCACCGGCATGGAGAGGGAGGTGACCAGCAACAGGGAAAGAATCAAGCCTAGTAATTGTCGTATCTTTCTCATATTACGCAGCCCTCCTCTTCTCTTTCTTGTTCTGTCTGACACCATAGATTCCCAGAAACAGGAACAGGATCCCGCTGACGGCCATGGCTACCACATAGGGCACCAGGTTGGTGTCATCCCCTGTGCGGACGATGATGGTTCTGCCAGGCGTACCGGGCTGGGGTGTTCCGGGAGGTCCCTCCTCTACCACGGTGGTAGGGCCGGGCCGGACTTCCACTGCGAACTGCATCTGCAGGTTCGCCAGGGTATCCTGGTAGGCATTGCCCTGGGTCTCACCGTCCAAGGCTACCCGCAGGGTGATCCTGCCGCTCTGGCCGGAACTCAAGGTATCCAGGTAAATGTAATTCTCCAGGCCGCCTGTGGCGTCCTTCAGTCCCCCGGAACCCTCACCGCCTACGGTATCACTGTCAAAGAGTACCACGGTACGGTTGGCACCTGTGTAGGCCAGGTAATAGGTGTAGGCACCACCACCTGTATTCGCGTTTTTACTGGTATCTTCCAGGGACTGTATCACCTTGTTGGTCAGATACCAGTCCGTGACACTGCTGTTCTGGCTTCCCAGATCCAGTGTAAAAGTGATGTTATCCCCAGGCTGCATGCCGGATATGGCTTCGTCCATGTCTCCACTGCCGAAATTGCTCTCCATCTTGTTCTCTGCTGTAAAAGTAACCTTCCAGCCGGACTGACCGAACAGGTCATCTGCACGGGCTTCCATTCCCGTACATGCAAACAGGCAGAACGCCAGAAGCAGACCTATGCATTTTTTCTTCATGTCGTTCCCCTCCTCACTTCACAGAAATCAGTGAACCGTTGCTGTCTATCTCCACTTCCCGGCCCCAGGCACTCCAGATGGCATCCTTCGCACTGTGGGTCTGCACCGCATCCACCTGGGCTTCGATCCGGAATTCCACCCCGTCATAGATGTATGTGGTGGTGATGGTGGTGTATGTCTTCCCGTTTTCCGTCCTTGTGTCAGTGGTCTGTGTCACCTTGTCTGCCACGGAGGAATCAATCATCAGATAATCCGTCAGATCCAGGGTCCTGGTCTCGGCTTCCGGTACCCCCTCGCCGGGCGCCTTCAGGATATCCCGGTAGTACAGGACGGTACGCTCCTTGGTGGAGGATGCCGTATCCAGGATCCAGCGCTGGCTGTCATCACTCTGGGCCTCATTGTTCAACCGGTAATTCACCAGGTTCAAGTCGATCAGGCTGGGGGCCAGTTCCGGCAGCTTTTCCCTTACCACCTGGCCCTTATCATCCAGCTGTTCCTTGCCTTCCGCATCCAGTAGCGGCGCGGACATCCAGTATTTGTAGATAGTGACCCGGACATACTGGTCAATGTCACCGGTGTTCTGCACATACAGTCTCTCTTTATACTTCTTGCCAAGCTTCAGTTCTTCTCCTTCCGGCAGAAGGTCGGTCAGAAGGGAATCCCCTTTGGCACTCTTGATCTTGTCTGCAATGGTGCCCTCGTCCCAGTAATCCTTCTCCTCTGTGTCATAATCCCTCCAGGACACCTTCTTGGGGGCATTGTCCCCGCACTGTTCGAACAGGCTCACGCCGATGTTGAACATCTGTACTCTGGACCGGTAAGAAGCGGATTCATAGGTGAGCACGGCGCTGGCACCTCCCACGGTACTTCCCAGGAGCATCACAATGGCCAGGACGAAAAGGGACATGGTCACTGCCGGGGAAGCCAGGAACTTCTTCACCTTGGAAAACCTGTCGCCGGATGCTTTCCCCTTCCCATCTGGCCGGGCCGGTCTCGTCTTTCTCTTATTCTCTGACATCTGCATCACCTCCCGTCCCCTGTTCCTGCATCACTGTCTGATACGGTTCCACTTCCGGTAGCTGTGACCACATCCAGTTTCTCGTTCCAGTCTGCGTAAGGGTTGCCGTTCTCATCATATCTGACCGGGGTGCTCTCGTAGATGACGATTACGTTGAAGCTGTCGCCGTCTTCCAGGGCCGGCTGTCCAGGGACTGCCGGGTCAGTCTGGGACGGAATATCTATGATTACATCCAGTGTGGACGTGGATTCCCCACCCTTGACGATACTGGTATAGTACCAGTACTGACCTTTGTCCGCATCGGGAATGCGGTGGTTGTCTCCAGGATTCTCAGTCCATGCCCCGTCCACAACACTTTGGTAGCTATACCCATACCTGGTGCAGAAAGCCCTGGCACGGATATACACCGGCTCCGAACCTGCTTCACTGGTGATCGTAATATGCTTTATCTTATTGCTAAAGCTCTCCTCAATCTCTGTCCGGTCTCCCAGATGGATGGGGATCCCTCCTTCGGCCGTGGTGTAAGTGGTAAAATACGCCAGTGCGCTGTTCACTCCCACGGTAAGGACAGTGGCCGCTGCCAGAAGGGACAGACATATGTTTGCAATACTTTTCTTCTTCATATTCTCTCTCCCTCCTCAATTATGGTGTGTTGCCATCTGCTGGTGTCTGCTCACCCCCGGCTGGATTTCCTCCATCCTGAGATGTATTGTCATCCGGGTTCGGGTTGGTTGTATCCCCACCCTGAGCCGCGCTGCTGTCCGGGGTCTGCGTTGCCTCGGGTGTGGAACTTCCTCCCGGAGTCATACCCTCATCCGGGCTGGTGCTGGCTTCCGGTGTAGGGCTTACCTCCGGTGCCGGGCTGGGTGAAGCACTGCCTGTGCCGCCCTGGTTCGCATCACCGCCGGATACGCTGGGATCACCGCCTGTGGTTCCGTTGGCATGGACGGAAGTCCAGATCCATCTATCCTGTTCACTGCTGTAAGTGAAATTGTTGGTAATGCCATGGCCGTCTATATGGCGCCTGTTGTAATAGTTGGTAAAAGTCACTCCGAAGGTCTGTTCCGCTTCGCTGATTGTAGTACTCTTCTCAAATGCTTCTCTCTGGACATCTTCATCTACTACATCATCGGGATAGGGCTGATAGCTGGAACCACTATAGACCTCTTTCACTGTGACTGTGGCTCCCACCGGGAATCTCACTTCCTTCCCTATCTCATATGCATTCTTGGATCCTGCCTCTGTGAAATCTATGGCCACCACATCACTGTATGTCTTGCTACCTGTACCACCAATCTTATCTTCCCAGGTGGCATCTACCTGGAAGATAAATGTCACCGGCCTTGGCGTCACATCCCCTTCGATCGTCTCATACTCTGGAAGCACCTTGGTAATCTGCAGCCGTCCGTACCGGATATCTGCCTGTACCTTCAGTACGGCTGACATATGGTAGCGCCAGGGACCGGGATTTGCAGTATTGCTCACCAGATTCCCATTCTCATCTGTAACAGGATCCTTCCCTGGCAGGGAGATCAGTTCCGGCTCGAAGGTAAAGACACATTCGGGAGAATTGGCTATAGTGGCAATCTTCTCCTTGACATTTCCCGGGTCACTGGTATCTGTCCCTATCACGGTGTAATCCATCACATCACTATATTGCACATCCGGATCCCCGGCTCCTCCCCTTCTGGCAACCAGAAGATAAAGACCTGCATCCAGATCCTCTATGCTGTTGTTCACCGCTTCCCCTTGTTTCACCGGTTCTAAAGCTTTCCCACTGATCACTCCCGTATCGGGATCCGCGGTGATCCCCAGAGCAATCCTGGCTGCCTGCTGGGACTGTTCCCTCCAGTCTGCATTGGTCATTTTATCCGTGATCTGTAGTCCATTCTCACCTTTATACTGATCCAGCAACTCATATTGGTACCCGTCATAGGTATATCCGTTGGCCGTATTGGGCTTGGCACTAGCCACCTTATAGAGGTCGATGACCACTGCTGCCTTCCCAAGCTGATCCGTCAGGTAAGTGCTTCCGTCCCCTGTAAAATTCCCCGGAGTAACCGTCAGGGAACACTTCTGATTCAAGTCTACCAGTTCAGCCGCCCTTCCGGGAAATGACAGCGCCAGTACCATGCTAAAGGCCACCGCCAGCGGCGTCAGCACACGTATCCATTTGCGTTTCATAGACGATTCCCTCCTTACTTGACCATTCCGATGTCTGTCAGAGGCCAGACCCGGAACAATATCTTGCCCACTAGATATTCCTCACTTATGCTGCCTATCGTGCTGCTCCTGCTGTCCACGGAGGTGGCCCGGTGGTCTCCCAGCACGAAGATCCGCCCCTCCGGCACCTGGTAGGGAAGTGTAATGTCACAGATCCCCAATGATTTCTCCGTGACATAGGGTTCGTCCAGGAGCACATTGTTCACATACACATTGCCATCCTTGTCGATATCTACCCAGTCGCCTGCAACTGCAATCACACGTTTCACCAGAATGTTGTTGTTATAGTAAAAGGCTACAACCTCGCCAGTCTTGTAATCTGACCCGCTCAGTGCCACCACGATATCCCCATTCCACAGAGTCTCTGTCATGGAAGTCCCGGTGATCTGTAACACTGGCAGGAAAATCACTGCCACCAGGACCGCCGCAGCCGCCACAATCAGCAGCGTGTAGATGGTACTTCGCATGACCCGTCCAAAGGTATGTTTGTGATTCTCCTTCTGCAGTTCCGCTTCTATCTGGCTCAAAGAGGGGACTTCCAGTACCTTCTCCTCTTTCTCCTTCTTCTTCCTTGCCATATTGTCCCTTCTGTCCCGTTCTATTTAAAACCTTTCGTGCATTCCAGATCAAATCCCTCCAGCCACTCCAGGTCTGCATCTTCTTCCGATTCCGGCTCTTCCTCCTGTGATGTGTCCGGCTCTTTCCAACCATCTGATCCGGGCACCTCTTCCAGATGGGCTGCCCCTTCCTGTCCTGACAGCATCCCAGGCTGGTCTGCCGCATCCACCTCCGGCAAAGCTTCCTGTTCTGGCGCTGCTTCCAGTTCCAGTATAGTTCCCGGTTCCTGGGATATATCCTGCTCCCTGGCCACATCGGACTCTTTGGGCACTTCCAGTCCCAGTTCCTGGGACATCTCCAGTTCCCGGGATGCTTCCACTTTCCAGTATTGCGGTATTTCCTGGTCCTGGGACACTCCCTGCTCCCGAAGCTCCCCTCCATCCACTGCTTCGTCTGGACTCCCTGTTGCTATGGGGTCGTCCAGATCTCCTGACAATCCACTGTCTGTTGCCTCTGTCAATCTATCTATATCTATCGGTTCTGTCTGTTCTTCCCCGGAATCTTCCTCCGCATCCATCATGGATGGTGCGCTGTCAGTATCAGATTCCTCATCCTGTCTGGATCCGGTGATCTCCGGCTCCTCTGGAAACCCTTTTTCCTCCTGGCTTTCCGGTGCCTGTAGGGCATCCGGCTCTTCCTGGGCCGGTTCCGTCAGATCCAGGTCTGTCTCCCAGTCTATATCAGATATATCCTCCCCGGAAAAAATATCTTCCCCGGCTTCCAGCCGGTCACTCAGCATCTTGATATTCTCCAGATACTGGTCCGCAGCCTTCTGGGCCACATCGAATATCCCGTTCAGCCGCAGGGCAGCTTCGGCAATGGAACCTGCCTCCTGGAGTTCGATCCTGCGGGTCGTCCTCTCCTCGTGCAGGGTATTCCGCAGGTCATGTATCTTCGCATCCTTCTGGTCCAGGCGCTTCCGCAGACGCTCGTAATTCTCATGAAGCTCCGTCAGTTGGTCATCCCTCTCTGCCAGCAGCCTCTTCAGTTCTTCTGTCTCACTGACCTGTGCAAGCAGCAGTTGGAGAAGCTCACGTCTACTGAGTCTGTGCATCTCCTTGTCTGTCATGGTCTCTGCTACCCCCCATCCAGTCTCTGCCTTTCCGCTTCACAGAGGCTTCTATTTCTTCCTATACTTAATCAAGAGCCAGAGCAGCAGCACCAATAGCATGGGAATGGCTATGGCAGGTGCCACCAGCTTGGGATCCAGCAGTGTGGCATCCGGTGTCACACGAACCGTCACGCCCTCTGCCAGGTTGTCAATCCGGAATCCCCTAATCAGCAGGCGGTGGGTATTGATCCCATAGGGGGTGCAGGTCACCAGAGTACAGTAATCTTTCCCCCGGATCAGATCCAGGTCATCCACCTCCTCCGGCAGCACAATCCGGATCTGGTCTACCTGGTAAGTCAGTGTCTCATTCAAGACCTTCAGCATGAAGACATCACCCTCTACCAACTGGTCCAGGTCTGTAAACAGCCTGGCAGAAGGCAGGCCCCTGTGCCCCGATAGTACACAGTGGGAACCCTCGCCGCCGACTGGCAGGGAAGAGGATTCTATATGCCCCACTGCCACCTGGAGGACAGCTTCATCCACCCCATGGTAGACCGGCAGGGAGACATCAATGGAAGGAATCTGGATATATCCCATGATCCCGTTCCCGGAGATATTCAGCAGGGACTGGTACTCTGCCTGCTCCTCCTCGCTGGGGTAGTACCGGTTGCTTCTCTTCCAGAGCCGTTCATTATAATCCAGGGCCTGGTTCCAGTACTCTTCATACGTCTCATCGTCCATGGCGGCCACTGCCTCTTCATAGTTCGCAATCGCCCTGGACTGGTGGAGCGAATTCCAATAATCGCTGACTGTGGGATACAGCAGCAAGGACAGACCTGCAATCAGAATAACTGTTAAGATAATATTCGGTAAATGCTTCTTCATCCAGGACTCTCCTTGCTGCTGCATAGGGAAGGAGCCGAAGCCCCTTCCTTATACAACAGGATTTCCGTGTATTGCTTGTAGTGCTTGCAATTCTTTACATCTTACATGTGAGATCTTATTTCTCCCTCACCATGCGCTTCTTGGTCACAAGCAGAACCACTGCTGCCAGAACCAGGATGCTGCCGGTCACGTAGAAGATCGTGGTACCGATGCCACCAGTGGAAGGAAGGACAAGTCCGGACATATTAATAATGTTTGCACTATAAATACCAGTGAAAGTCGTGCCATTTACTTCCGTATCGGTTACACTAAATATCGGTTCATTTGCGTCTTCTTTTTTCGTTGTTGCATCTCCAACGCCCCAAGTACATTTCTCCTCACCAGTTACAATTTTCGAAGGATAGGTGCATGTGATCTGAAGCTTAAAGGGTGCAATTGTATTGAAGCCTGCAGGTGTGATTGTCTCCGTAATAACATATATACCCTCACCAAGCCCCTTGAACACAATATGACCGCTTGCATCAGATGTGCCAACCAAGGTAATCTTCTTCGTTACAGTTTCGTTCGCATCAGCAGTAACCTTGTTGAATCTTTTGAGTGTTGTATCGTCATCTTCATATTCATACATGTTTGCATTTGACTTTACAAGTACATATACAGTCTTGTCAGTATCGGTCTCCACCTTGTAAGGACGGTATATTACACCACCCACTGTCACTGTATCTGTTCCTTCGTAATCGCCCTCAGCCACCACATAACCTTTAGTTGCACCAGGTGTTTCTTCCATGTAGTCCGCAATAGGAGCTTGTGTTGTATACTTGCCATTCTTCAGAAGATACCATGTTCCATCTGTTGCTGGCTCAAACTTAACTCCACCCTTTAATGTTACCTGCGTATAGGTTCCTTCTAAAGTAAATTCTGCACCCGCCAAAGGAGTCGTCTCATTATCCTGTGTCTTGTAGATATCTACTACTGCTACATAAGTTACGACAACACTATCAGGTGTTTCTCCCAGCGGATTTTCTGTTCTATCAGCCGGAATACCAGGTGTCTCCGGAGACGGATCAGGACGTTCCTCATTCGGGTCATTAGAATACTCTATCCTAAATGCATTAGGATTACCTTCCACGCCTACTTTTGCATCATCATTTACAGTAGCACTATAGGTAACACTAATAGGAGCATTTACTGCATAGTCCTTTAAATTTGTAAAAGCAATTTCGAATGCAGCACCTGTTGCAGACCATGTAACATTTTTACCCACAAGGGTATACTCATCATTGCTGCTGTCCTTCTCATACTGATAAAGTTTACCATCTACACCTACAACATAGGTCTCACCGTTAATTGTAGTATAGACATGATAATCCTCATTACGTACCAGTGTTTCTACCGTTCCACCATTTTTCTTACCGGTTTCATCAATTGTAACTACCACATCATTGTTAAAATCCAAACCAGCGCTCATTTGATCCTTCATAATGAAGTAGTATGTCTTGTAGGCGCTATGATCCGGTACTACAGATGTCAGTCGGTAATTCACGCTCTCGCCAATTGCAGCAGTATTAGAATCACTTGTATTAAGTTGATCACCTGTAACGCCTTTAACAATATCCTTATCCCATGTAATGATGGTGTCCTTGCTTAACACATCCACATCTGCAACCACTTCCAGAATGTAATCTGTAGATGCTGCCCCAACTGTAATACCATCATTATCACTGACAGTTCCTTTAACCTCGCTCTTGTCTTTGACCAGATAATAACCAGGTGCTGTAACCTTTATCTCATATACGTTATTTGTACCAGGCTGAGATACTGTTGTAGAGTCCTTGCCTTCTCCCTCAACAATATACTTACCTACAACATCCGCAAACTTCTTGGCCTGCTCGGAATTATTTGTACATTTTGCCAGAATGCCTGCAACTTCACTTGCGGTCATAGTCACAGTAATGGGCGTTTTGACGCCGTCCACTTCTACTGCAATGTCGGCCTCTGCCAAGGCTTGCATCAACGTTTTTCCTTCAACAGTGCCTTCAGCATTAATTCCTTTACCCCACTTAATGTTGGAAAGAACGTTTACAGTGCCTCCGTTACTCTCCTTTGTGGCCAACTCACCCTGGAAAACCTGGTATGCCACATACTTATGGTCGCTCGTCTTGCCTTGAATCGTGATGGTATACTCATTCTGATCAACTGCCTCAGGAGGAACAGGGAGTTCTGCTGCAAATGCAGTCAGTCCCATCCCCAAAACCATCATCATTGCCAGCACTACGCTGACTAACTTTCTCATACGCTTCATAATCTTACTCTCCCTTCAATTTATTTTGATGCTTTTGAAGCTATGGTTTTAAAGTTTCACAAAACTGTGCTCCTTTTTCAGATCAAGGAGGATTCTTACGCCCTCCTTTCTCTGAATTTTTTTCTATACACCAGGCCTGCGCCAAACAGAATGCTTAAGACGCCTGCCAATGCATATAAGGTTGCGGTACCTGTACCACCGGTTTCGGGAAGTTCAAACTGGTAAAGATTGTTGTAATGAATTTTTTCCATCTGACCTTGCCCGCTCTTAATTACCCCTGTGACTACTCTTTTATCCGTTGGATTCAAAGTTCCTCCGGTAATATCTGGCGTATATGGATTATCAAGGAGAACCTCCCAGTCCGGTGTCCCATCCTCTTTGTACTTTAATCTGTCCCCATCTTTCTGTGCAATTACTGGACCGACCTCTTCGATCCTATAATAGGCACCATCTGGCAGATAGCTTATGGTAATGTATTCATCTGCCTTTAATGTAAAGCAGGCTCCATCCCATATTAATACATCATTGGAAACAAATTCTGTAACAGGATTTCCGTCTTCGTCTTTACGGACTTCTCCGTTCTCATCAAATAAGTACCTGCGCTTCTCATATGAGAAATTGTGCATTAGAGGAGTAGTCATATTCTTATCTTCGTAGAATCCAATTTTAAATCCAAACTCCCCGTCAGTCTCCGGACCGGTAACTTCCTTCTCTACCTGGAGTTGCCCTGTTGTCTGCTTCGGTGTGATAAACGATACAGACGGAAGGGTAAATTGCATCCAACAGGTAGATCCGGATGCTCCCCGCTCTGTGTAGAAGAAGGATAGTGTGTAGTGCCCTGTTGTTCCCTTCTCAATATAGTTCCACAGGTTTACATACTCACCAACCGCACCATGCACACCGCCGATGTCGCAGATAAGCTGACCGTCTACAGAACTTTTTTCAGTAACCGGATTTCCTTCCGCATCCAAAACCACATTGCCGTTATTGTCCGTTTTTTTATTTTCGCCTTCTCCGTCCAGGAACACCCACATATCATCGTCCCCGTAGAAGATGTATTCCAGAGGGCCGATGTAATCCTCTGTTAAATCAAATTCAACTGTATACCACATGCCAAAGTAATGGTTGTGATTGCCCTTAGAAGGATCCGTCGAGTAATAGTCAGATTCTGGAGCTGGTAATTTTGTATTTGCATCCGTAAAGGTATAAAGTTTTTCCAAGTCCTCTGCACCGAACTTTAAATCATGACCATCACTACCAGCAGAACTTACATTATCCAGCGGATAAAAGTTATTGGACCATAGAGTTCTTGTTTTGTTCCAGTTATCTCTACTTTGAAATTCATCTAAATTACTCGCAGAAGAATCTTTTCCATTCTCAGTAACCTTTGAAGAAATCAAAGTATACGTATCCCCCATACGCCTAAAGGTGAGCGAGCCGTCATATTCTGTCTTGCCAGTCGCAGCCCCTTCATTAAACAGATTGGGAGCTTTCACACCACTAGCATATTGTAGCGTTCCATCTTTCTTCAGTTTAGTGACTAGGCCGAATGTACACCCGCTAAAAGTGCCTCCATTTGTTTGGTTCAAAGTATTTCCATCCCAAATCAAGCTTCCCATACCTGTTTTTGCTAGGCCTTCACCATTACCAAAACCAAAATTCTGGTCTGCAAAATTGCTATTGATACCCTGTTTATTTGTATACATGTACCATACATCACCACTATTATGAGCCACCGCTCCATTCCTTGGTATCAATGAACCAGCGGGATTGTTGTTTTTCATGGCGGTACTGTCATAAACCTTCCCGTCCGATATATCATAGTCATAGAACTTCATATTGTTAGACGGCGTGTCAGAAGTAAGCACATATATTAAATCTATAGCAGCTCCTTCTGTAATAAGGATGAATTTCTCTGAATGCCCCTCCACTGTTTCCTGTTTGTTCGTAAATGACCATTCTTTTGCATCCTTATAACACTCATCTGTATGTTCATGCTGATCATTACAATTCAGATAGCATGCAGATGTATGTGTATGCTTTTGACTACAATTCAATTTACAGCAATCATAAGTTTCCTTCTTTCCATCTTTGTTTGTAATTTCAATCCTCACTAGTTTGTAATTTCCATTTTTTGCCAGTCTATCAACATACACTAGTCCCGGAGCCATAATAAACTCATAAGACTTTTTCTCATATACCTCCATTGTCTTACTCTCAGATGCAATTATACTCTTATCTCCTTTTAATTCCGTAGTAAGATACCAAACATGAAATTTCTTTTTACCATTCTCTGTTTTCCAGTCTTCTCCATTAACTGGCATTTTCCCGTCTTCTGCTGTATCTGTATTGATAACTACCGGTTGTTTTGCATCATCTCCATCTTTACTCTTTTTCACAATATCCAAGGTAGCCAGATACCTAACCGTAAATGTAGGGTTTGCCTGGCTGCTGGACATAACAGCAACGGTATTGTCCGTACCCTGGGCAACCATCTCATAGACCAATGGAACATCGGCTGTGGCCCTGCTCACCAAGGAAGTGCATACATTGTCCACCACAAGCCCATCTTCGCCCTGGGTAATATTACCACCGATCAAAGATACATCGCCACCCAGATCCGCAACATCTCCGGGTTCTATCTCTGCATCGTCAATGGCCATAACATTGGCTTCCCCACCTTCTGCAAACGCAATCAATGCTTCTGTAGGGGTTACTTCCATGGTTACTTTACAACCTGTCAAGTCCAGCTTCACATTCTCATAGGTCAGTCCATAGGAAAGCACTTGGAGTGACAACAATTCATCCTCTGCACCAGTTTCTTCCGCATATGCGAGGGCGGCTTCATATTCCTCCGTATCCTCCCCCAGAGGCTCCACAACCGCTTCCAGATCCTCGCTGGTGACTTCGCCTTCTGTCCCGGTCTCAGCCGCTGCCTCCTGGCCTTCCCCGGATCCGGCCACTTGTGCATCACTATCGCTGACGCTGGCATCCCCGCCGCTGACGCTTCCCTCGGCCTGGGCTTTGGCTTCCTGGATCTCCTCCTCTGTGGGCAGGGTTGCTTCCCCTTCCACATGGAACTTCACGGTGAAGGCATCATCCTCATAAGTGAAGGTCTTATCCACGGTAACGGTCTTGGCAGGTACCTTCCACCCCAGGGCAACCTCGGAGAAGCTGTTCATCTGGAAGGTGGTGCTGTTTTTCTGTGCGTTGGTTCCTTCGATGCGCTCGTTACCTGCCTCGCCGAAGTGTACCACGGTCACAGGGCTGCCTTCTGCCATGCCGTTTTCATCCAGGAACTGTACGGTGATGGTCACAGGGGCTTCCGGCTCTACTTCTGCGCCTTCTGCGGTAAAGCCGATGCGCAGCAGGGCCTGCATGGTGTTCTCATCCCCTTCGCCCTGCATCTCCTGGTACTGGGCCGCACGCTGGGCGTAATATTCCTCATTGCCTTCCGCGGTAATGCGCTCTGCGAAGAGCACTGCCTCCTCCGGCAGGTTAGCTTCCTTCTTATTATAAGTGGCAGTGACGATGAAGTCAGCGCCCTTGAAGCTCTGTGTGATCTCAATGTCGGCTGCATCAATGATGCAGTCCTCTGTGTGTACGTGCTCTGCTACTTGCAGTTTCCCACATACCAGGGCGCCGTTCTCGTTCCTGCAGGCTGCCGTATGCTCATGAACCTCTACCTCGGGCAGGGTGCAGGTCAGCACCATCACAGGTGTGTTCTCCTGTCCTTCCACAGGCTCCCCGCCTTCTGTGGCTTCTGCATTTTCCCCAGTACCAGCAGCTTCCTCAGATCCCTCAGCCTCTACAGGGGCTGCAGCTTCCTGGGTGTAGCATTCCGGGCCGTGCACATGGGGCACGATCTCCGGCAGGGTGCAGAGCAGCTTGCCGTCCAGGCCGTAGCACAGGGGGCCATGGGTGTGAAGTACATAGTCTGCCAGGCCACACTGGAGATTGCCGTCCTTGTCATAGCAGTCTGCCTCATGGATATGGATCTGAGACAGGCAGCCGTAACCAGGTTCCTCGAAGCACTCTTCGGTGTGAATGTGCTCTTCCAGGTTGCAGATCATATTGCCTTCGCTGTCCTTGCAGGTATCCTGGTGGGTGTGGGCCGGTCTGCCACAGTATGCCACCACACTGGTGGTATCTGTCCAGGATACGGAAGGCTCTATCCGGCAGGTGTCGTCATGGTCGTGGCGCAGTACTTCTATCTGGCCACAGGCCAGGACGCCGCGTACACCGTAGCATTCCTCTGTATGGGTGTGAAGTCCTTCGCCTTCTTCCCCTTCTGTGGTCTCCTCCCGCTCGGGCAGGGTGCAGATCAGTCTCTCATTCTTGTCATAGCAGGTCTCGCTGTGGCTGTGTACCCAGTAATCAGCCTTGCCGCAACGCAGGTTGCCTTCCAGGTCATAGCAGTCGTTGGTATGGACATGGATCTGTCCCGTGCAATAGTAGGTATTGGAAATGTAGCATTCGTCTACATGGGTATGCTCTTCCAGGCCGCAGGTAAGGTTCCCGGCCTCGTCATAGCAGTCTGTGCCATGGATATGGACGGTGAGGCCGCAGTGAGGCTCCTTGTAGCAGTTGTCCGTATGCTTGTGCTCCGGGATCTCGCAGGTCAGTTCCCCTTCCTCATCATAGCAGCTTACGCCGTGGGTATGGCCCTGGATGCCGCAGAACACTTCCTGGTAACACCGGTCACCATGGGTATGCTCTTCTGCCTTGCAGACCAGCACTTCCCCATAGCACTCCTCAGTGTGGACGTGGGCAGCGCCTTCGGCATTGTCTTCTGCAGGAGCAGTCCCAGTGGCATCTGTGCCTTCCGTGGTGCCTTCTGCAGGGGTAGTTCCATTTGTATCTGTACCTGCCTGGGCAGATCCGGTGGTATCTGTGTCACCTGTGGTTCCTTCCGTGGAAGCAGACGCCTGGTCTCCGGTAGATGACGCAGCCTGGCTGTCCGCATTGCCGCCATCTGCAGGAGTGGTGGTCCCCGCTGTCTGGGACACATCCGTGGAAGCCCCCTGGCCTTCTGCCACTGTAGTGCCTTCTTTCTGACCGCAGACTAATTTCTGGACAACCTGGTAGCAGGCATCACTGTGGGTATGGCCTGTGCTTTCCTCCTGGCCACAGGTGATCTGTTCTGTCTGACTTACAGTGTAGCAGGCATCACCATGGGTATGGCCGGCACTTTCCTCCTGGCCGCAGGTGATCTGCTCTGTCCGGCTCACGGTATAGCAGCCATCCCCATGGCTGTGTTCCGTGCCGTCTGCCTGGGTGCCTTCTGTCAGGCCACAGGTCAGTTCCCTATTCTCCGTGATGGTCTTGCAGGCATCTGTATGGGTATGACCGGCGCTTTCCTCCTGGTCGCAGGTCAGTTCCCTGTTCTCCGTGATGGTCTTGCAGGCATCTGTATGGGTATGGCCGGCGCTTTCCTCCTGGCCGCAGGTCAGTTCCTTCTCCTCCACGTAACAGTTCTCGTCATGCTGGTGGGCAGTACCGGATGTGGTATCAGTTCCCTGGGAAGTGGTTCCTTCCGGCTTCTGGGAGACAGACTCCTGGCCGGCAGGATCCTGTGTATCAGAAGGAAGGGTCTCCAGGTCTGCATACTCGCAGATCAGTTCCCTGCTGTAGCACTCCTCGGTATGGGTATGCTCCTCCACGCCGCAGTAGGTATCATTCACCAGGGTCTGCGCCGGTTTCGACAAGATATAGGCTGTGGCGATTACCACCACGGCGGCCAGGGCCGTCACAGTGACCTTCCACTGCCTGTGCTTATTCTTTTCCCCTAGATATTCACTTGCTTTCTTGAAGATAGAAGAATCCATCCGAATACCTCCTTATCCGCAGCAGCCCTGTCCGTCTGTCCCCCCGGGCCGTGCGTCCAAACAACACCTTACATCTCATTTCCTACTGCTCATTTATCTGAATTGATCTGTCTCAACTACTTTCTGATTCCACTATACCTTATGCAGGGTTAATAAAACCGTTAATTTTTCTTCCAATGCGTGTTTTCAATCTAAATTATAGTCCGTTCAGCCCGCGCCATTCGCAAAACCGCTCCTTCGGAGCTTTTCGCTGCTTACGCAGCTACTTTTTACTCATTAACGGGCGCTCCGCTCATGCTTCGCAGAATGTGCTCACTCATGCGAGCATGATTCGCCCATTTTGCGAAGCATGGCTGAACTTTTAAGCAAAAAATACATCCTTGAACTCCAGTTCCTCCACCGGCTGTCCCACGTCAATCACGGAAGTGGCATAGAATCTTACGCATTCCCGCCAGGATTTGTGTCCCGTGGTAAATCTCTTCAGGATCCGCTCCCGGATCAGCCCGCAGCCGCTTCCCTGGGTGCCGAAGAGCAACAGCACAAATTGAGTGGGACTGTACATGCTGTACACATCGCCACTCCGCAGGGATTTCCCAATAGACTCCCGGAGGATAGGTGTCATAGTCTGGATACGGTCTCTGTCTTCCAAATGGTTCCCCTTGGCATCTGTCAGGGTACATACCATCATGTACACAGACTCTCCATGCCTCTCTACCACCCGTCTCATCATCCTGTAACCGTCTATAAAGCTGGGAAACCCGCAGAAATAGGCGCCTGCCTTCCTGGGTTCCTTCTCCTGCAGGATACTGGTAATGCTGGTCGCCGCCTGGGCACTGGTGTAGATCTTGCTGCCCATGTCCCGCAGCCGGTCCAGCATGCGGTCAGAGGGCGGCAGTCCCATCTCCTCGAAATACATCCTGGTGGTAGCCTCGTAGACTTCCATGGCTTCCTTGAAACGGTTCATGGCCATAAGACAGTCTATCTTCACCGCCTGCCATTCTTCAAAGGGGTACATGCCAATGGCATCATTGCACAGTTCCAGAAGTTCCAGGTATCGCTTCCGTTCCTTCAGTTCCTGCTCTGCTGCCTCCAGAGCCTTAAAATACTGCTCCCTGTAGCAGGTACTCTCCATCATCACCCACTCCTCCCCGGAGAGGTTGGTGAGGAATTCTCCTTTGTAGCTGTGGCAGACCTCACAGAACAGATCCATGCGTTCCCCCGGGTCCGTGGCCGCTTCTGCCCGCTGGAGCAGGCTTCCAAACACTTCCACGTCCGTTTCCACTTCCATGGGGGAAGTCCAGTAATAGGTACCGCCTCTGTTCTCGATGTAATTCCAGTCTGGCAGTCCGGCTTCCACCAGTTTCTTCCTAAGTTGATACGTGATGACTTTCAAGTTGTTGGAAGGATTCTCCACGTTGCCCTGTCCATATAGAGTATGCAGTAGCTTCTCCCTGGTGATTCCTTCCTTCCTATAATAAAGCAGTAGCTGCAACAGCTGCATGCTCTTCTTCGTAGTGTTTTTCTCCGGAGTGACATCCCTGTCCTGGTATCGCAGCGAAAATACACCAAACATATATACATACAAAATGTCTTTCATTGCTCCCCCATCCTGTCACAGTGCTGCATGGCTATGTGTGGTATCTACGTGTCATATCGTAGCCCTGGCTGCCCTATGGTCCCTCGCAGCCGTCCCTGCCAAACCGCCGTCCCTGCCACAGCCTGCTGTGGCACCTGCTGTGACCTCTCCCCATTTGCCATCGTTCTTCCCCGGCCTCACTGCCCCCCCATAAACGAACATGCCCGCGGAACTTTATCTTCTAGTCGTATATCACTTGTACGGCGCAGACTCGCTGTGAACGGATGACTTTTTAGAACCTGTATACTACATCAGTTTGAAATCTTTTTGTATGGAGTGTATTTATAATAGAACCAAGAGCAGGTTCTATTGTCTAAATTCTATTGTAGTACATGTATCGTCAAAAATCAATAAAGTTGAAGACTTTATGTGAAATTTTATGTATTCTTAATATGAAACATGCCATTTTGGGGCGTATAGATGTGCGTTTTGATGTGCGGAAGAAAGATTATGAATGGCATGTTATTTATTCCATTCTGCAATTTGAGATGACTTATGCCATCCCATACCCGGCAAAAAGAGAACGCCTGTATTCCGCATCTGACAAAGCCCTTTTCAGTTCCTCCATTTTTCCCTGGGCCATGAGTGTCTGGGCGAGTCGGGCCATCTGCTCTTCGCCTTCGAGCCTTCCTGCTTCTATTCCCTCGAGTCTTCCTGCCTCCATCCCTTCGAACTTGCCCTCTTCAATCAATTCCTTAAGCGCCTGGCACATGTCCACTCCCTCCTCTGCTTCTTTATTATTATCATTATTATTCCGAATCCTCTCCAATTCCCTAATGTTCATCATCACACCCAGCATCTGGCAGGTTTCCCAGTCCACACGGGAACATTCCTTATGGCTATCCAGGTAGTTCTGCAGTTTCTCCCTGCTGTCCCGGCAGGCATACAGTTCGAAGAGCAGGCGCAGTTCCGTCCGGAAGCTGCTCCTGTCGGAAAAGTATTCCTTCATTTTCCTGTCAATCTCTCCCATTTTCCTCC
>CAJUGH010000034.1 GCA_910586215.1 uncultured Acetatifactor sp.
CTAAAGCCCGACCCGTCCGGCAGTCAGCCGGACAGGGAACGGCAAAATTTTTTAAACTTCTTTTACTTCTTTATCTCACATGAGCAAAGTAACAGGAAAAGTAACAGTTCAATGCCCTGTCTGAACTGTTACAAGGGAAAACACCAGGATAGGGAGTCTGCCGTAGGAAAATTTTAAGAAAAAAGCAGGAAAACCATAAGGAAAATAGTTATCAATGGTGCTATACTACACCCGTCAGAAAGGTACAATGCAGAAGGGTGGCAACCAAATGGACATTCACATTTTAGTGGTAGATGATGAGAAAGAACTTGCAGATATCATAGAATTATACCTTACAAATGACGGCTATACTGTCCACAAATGCTACAACAGCAGGGAAGCCCTGGCCTTTATCGGCAATGGGAATCTGCATCTGGATCTTGCCATACTGGATGTCATGCTGCCAGATGGGGATGGTTTCCAGATATGCAGGAAGATCCGGGAGGAATCCTATTATCCAGTGATTATGCTTACGGCAAAGGTGTCAGATGGGGATAAGATCAAGGGACTGACGCTGGGGGCTGACGATTATATCACCAAGCCTTTCAATCCATTGGAACTTGTGGCCAGGGTGAGGACACAGCTACGGCGCTACATGCAGTACAATCATTCTGCTCCCAGGCAGGAGAAATGTCCCAGGGAGTATGATATCCGGGGACTTGTGATCAATAGGGACAGGCACAAATGTTACCTGTTCGGACGGGAACTGCAGTTGACACCCATGGAATTCTCAATCCTCTGGTACCTCTGTGAACACCAGGGAATTGTGGTTCCTTCCGAAGAACTATTTGAGTCCGTGTGGGGAGAAAAGTACCTGGATAATAACAATACTGTCATGGCCCATATAGGCCGTCTTCGGGAGAAAATGGGTGAACCTGCCAGAAATCCGAAGTTCATCAAAACAGTATGGGGGGTAGGATATACCATTGAAAAGTAGGAATCATGAAGCATTCAGACACCTTGCCAGGAAGATTCTGATACATACAGTATGCCTGTTGGGTATGGCCACTGTTATGATCTATGGCATCTATAACTTTCTATTTGAGGCCGGCTTTTCAAGGATGATACCGTCCTTTTTCCAGAATGTTTTCGGTATGGAGAAAGATGCTGCTGTCAGCTTCTATGAAAGGGCATTCCGCCGCCATATGGATCTTATCATCCTTCTGTCTATGGCAGGAATATTTTTTTTATTTCTTCATATTTACCTTCGCTATTTTACCAGGTATTTTGAACAAATCAGTAAAGGTATGGACAATCTGATGCTGGATATTCCCGGAGAGGTCTCCTTGCCTGCAGAATTGCTGCCTATAGAACGTAAAATGAACTTGCTGGGACATATCATTGACCGGCAGAAAAGTGATATGGCATTGATGAAACAGCGAAAAAATGACATGATTATGTACCTGGCCCATGACTTGAAAACGCCACTGGCTTCCTCCATCAGTTATATGAATCTGCTGTTGGAAGAGAAGGCGATATCAGAAGAACTGCGTGAAAAATATCTCTCCATTTCCTTAGCCAAGAACCAGCGGCTGGAGGATCTGCTCAACGAATTCCTGGAGATTGCAAAATACGATCTATCCCACATTGTCCTGCAATGCAGCAGGATCGATCTCTCCAGGCTGCTGGAACAGCTTGTATTTGAATTTCAGCCCATTCTGGAACAAAAGAAGCTGACCTGCCGGCTGGATATGGGGGAACATCTTGTACTGGAATGCGATGTGGACAGGATGCAGAGGGTATTCGATAATCTCCTGCGGAATGCAGTGCTTTACAGTCAGGAGGGAAGTCAGATCACCGTTACTGCCGAATACAAGGAAGGGGGACTGGAACTGCAATTTGCCAACCATGGAGACACCATTCCACAGGAGAAACTGGATCGGATCTTCGAGCAATTTTACCGGCTGGATGCAGGGCGCAGTACAGATGGTTCCGGCCTGGGGCTTGCCATTGCAAAACAGATTGTTACGCTCCACGGAGGTACTATCACAGCGGCCAGCAGACAGGGAATGACAATATTTACTATAAAAATACCGCAACCAGCCATGTAAAAACTGTGCAGTAAAGGGAGTTTTCTTGTTCATTTTGCAAGACATTAGTACTGCAGGTATGAGCCTGGCTCTGGGACATGCTGGCAGATATCAGCGACTGTATGCTGTGGGAAAACTGTAAGAAAGTCCATAAAAAAAATTCAAAATATGGTATGTGTATACAAGAAAAGAGATCCTTTGTATCTGGTACAATAATTGTATCAAGGCAGGGGATTTTCTTTTGACACTTCGATTTTTTACGAATAAGAAATGTTCTTGGAGGATCCTGCATATCTGCCCTGGAAAGGTATCAGAAGATTGGAAGGAGGAGGTATTTTCCATGGAACTATTGTTGGATCATGTGTCTAAAAGCTTCAAGGATAAGCATGCAGTGGAAGATTTCTGTCTGGAATTGACTCCAGGTGTCTGGGGGCTGTTAGGAGCTAACGGAGCCGGCAAGACCACTTTGATGCGGATGATTGCAGGAATTCTGCACCCTACTGCAGGAGAGGTGGTATATGACGGTGTACCCATCCGAAAACTGAGGGAAAGATACCGGAATATATTCGGATATCTGCCCCAGGATTTTGGTTTTCCCAGGGAGTTCTCTGTTAAGGAATATCTGATGTATGTGGCGGCCCTAAAGGGGATACCAGGGCAACAGGCCAGGCAGCGGATTCGGGAGTTGCTGGAGCAGGTTTCCCTGTCAGGTGTGAGCCACAAGAAAATCACCAGGCTTTCCGGAGGTATGAGGCGCCGGGTGGGTATTGCCCAGGCCCTGCTGAATGACCCGGAGGTATTGATCCTGGATGAACCTACCGGAGGTCTGGATCCTGGCGAGAGGGTGCGTTTTCGGAATCTGCTGTCAGAATTTGCCCAGGATAGAATTGTATTGATTTCTACCCATATTGTTTCCGATGTGGAATATATTGCCACCTGCCATGCCATGATGGGGAACGGAAAATTGCTGGCAACTGGCACCACGGAGGAACTGGTCAGCCAGGTGGAGGGCAGGGTGTGGAACTGTATGGCTACGGCAGACAGGGTGGCGGAATATGAGAACAGATTGCAGGTCATCAGTCTGCGGAATGAGCCGGATGGCAGGGTGAGCATCCGGTATCTGGCAGATAATCCCTGCACTGGCGATTCCGTGACAGTGATGCCCCGTCTGGAAGATCTGTATCTGTGGATGTTTCCCCAGAATATGGCGGGGGAAATAGGCAGGGAGGAGGTATCGGCATGAGGATTCTGGGATTGGAACTAAAACGGGTATGGCTGGCAAGGCGTACCTGGATCCTGCTGGTATTGGCGCTGTTGCTGTCTGTGCTTCTGGCTTATTTGCCAGTGACTTACTGCTACAGCAACGGTACAGATGAGGCAGGAAACCCGGTGAACCTTACGGGGCTGGCTTCCATTGCCTATGAGAAGGAACGCCAGGCCTCGGCGGCCGGCCTGGTGACACCGGGGCGGGTCCGGGAGGCTGTGGAAACCTACCAGGATTGTCTGAGGGCATATGGTGTCACAGAGTCCTACGACTTGCCGGAAGGAGTCTATGAGCGGGAGATCCTGCCCATTGCACCCCTGCTCCATGGGGTAAAGGAGGCTTTTGCAGATCCGGATACAGGTATGGCACCTGCGCTGATGGAGATTGAGCCGGCCATGCTGGAAGACTATTATGCCACCTGTGAGGAACGGATTGTTTCCTTGATGGCCATGGAATGTCCCGACAGTCTCCAGGCACAGCACAAGGCAGTGGAAATGTATGACCGGGTGGGGAAACCATTTACGGTCTATCCCGGTATGAATTCTACAGTGATGGATTATCAGAACATCATGGGGTTTCTGGTACTGTTGTGCTGTGTGGTCATGGCGGCACCGGTGTTCTCTGCCGATTACCAGTCCGGGGCAGACGATATCCTGCGCTGCACCCGGCATGGCAGGATGAGGCTGGGGGCTGCAAGGGTGGGGGCTGTGCTCCTCATCAGCGGCACCGGGTTCGGGATCTGTGCTATGGCATATATCCTGGCGGCTGACAGTCTTTTTGGATGGGACTGCCTGGGGACATCCATTCAGATGACATATTCCATTGTGACGCTTGCTGATATAACCATAGGGGAACTGCAATGGATTTTCGCTGCTGCCGGGCTCCTGTCGGTGCTGGCCTCGGTGAGTTTTACCCTGTTTCTCTCTGCCAGGTGCAAGAGTATGGTCATGTCCCTGGCGGCAGCGCTGGGATTCTGTATGGCGCCGGTGGTGGTCTGCATGGCCATACCCGGGGCGGCAGGCGCCTGGATCTGCAGTATCCTGCCAGCCAGCGGCACCAGCATACAGGCCAGCTTTCTATACGCTTTAACGGATTTTGTTTTCTTACAGGTGGGGGAATGGGCAGTATGGACCCCTGTGGCCATGGTAGGGGCCTGTATCCTGGAGATACCACTGTTTTCTTTTTTGGCGGTCCGCTCTTATGCCAGGGGCAAAGTTTGAAGGGAATGGAGATTTTCTTTAAAGTAAAGGTTCAGCCCGCGCCATTCGTAAAGCCGCGCCCAAGGCGCTTTTCGCTGCTTCGCAGCTTTCTTTACTCATGGACTGGCTGAACTTTTGATATACAAGTTGACCAACAAATCGGGCCATTTACCGTCATGGTGCCCAAAGATAAAAAATCACGGTTATGGTCTTGACATTCCAGGTCTGGAGGTGTAAATTTAGATTCACTTAACACGAATCGATGCAAGCATCTTATTCATCTTGTTTTTATCGGCTGGATCGGCCAGGGGTACGCATTCATATTACAGGAACCGAAGGAAATGCAAATGCGCGGTATTTTTGACGGAACCGGGAGGAAACCGGCACCAGAATCTTTACCAGGCAGGGTATTGGTGCAGGGTAGTATCATGCAGGGCACAGGGAACAGGACAAGGCCAGGGAGGTAGGACAACATCAGAACAGAATATGGAGCCGCCGGGGACAGCCTGCTGCAGGAACTTGTGGAAGATTACACCACCCAGAAGCAGCAGTCACTGATGCAGATGAAGAAAGGCCAGCTATCCAAGGAGGCTTTTCTGGCAGAGGCGGCAGGCCACATAGCCAGTTATTACCACTTGCCGGAGCAGGCGGCCGGGAAACTGCTGGGGGAATTCGAGAGATATATTTTCGGGTACTCCAGGCTTTCGGGGCTGATTGACGACAGGACGGTCTCCGACATACGGGTGGTCAGCTATGACAATATCCGCATCAAGAAAAAGGGGCAGAGGATGGCGGCAGATGTCACCTTTTCCTCCCCCAGGGAGTACAGACAGTTTATTGATTACATTGCTACAAGGAATCAGGTTAATATTTCTAATCTCAATGCCATTCAAAGGTTCACGGACAACGAGAGCCATCCGGATTTTATCTTAAGGTTCACGGTTTCCATGCCTCTCGTCAACACGTACAGCGAACCTTATCTATGCATCAGGAAAGTTCCAAGATATTTTCCGCAGATGAAGGATCTGATCGAACAGGAGATGATGGACCGGGAGACAGCACAGCTTCTGGTATCGCGGTTCAGACAGGGGTCTACGCTGATTGCCGGGGGTAATTCCTCCGGGAAGACTACCATCCTCAACGCCTTGAAGGAGACCCTGCCTAACAATATGGCAGTGCTGGTGGCCCAGCAGGCAGATGAACTGACCACACGGTTCCATCCGGATATGATGTTTCTTCATTCACTGCCCGGTGCCGGAGAACAGCAGGTCAGCTATGACCTGGAGCATATCAGCATTGCCGGACTGACCATGGATGTGGATTTCTTTATCATCGGGGAGGTGAAAGGGGCAGAGGCGCTGTACCTGCTGAATGCGGCTTACACCGGACAGATCTGTGCAGCAACCATACATGCACCCTCGGCAGACCGGGCCACGGACAAGCTGGTGGACTATGCCATGTATGAGAGCCGGTATTCCAGGGATGAACTGATGAAGATGATGGACTGCTTCCAGACCCTTGTGTTCATGGAGCATTACCGGGTGAAGGAGATCTTCGCCTGCAGGGGTTGGGACGGGAAGGAGAGGAGGCTTCTGTATGACAGGATTTTGTGAGAGGCTGCCCTATCCTGTGCGGGGACCATAAGTATGCACGGAATGAAGATTTTCAGGAGAAGTACAGGGAGGTGCAGGGATGGAGACCTGGATGAGAATAGGTATACTGGTGAGCCTGTTTACAGGGTTTTTTCTGCTATTTTACAAGATAAGGGTAATGAGGCGCCTGATAGCATTCCTGCGAAGGACCAGGTGGGACATGGATATGGCTTCCAGACAGAGAAATCTGGCGGGCAGACGCAGGCTGCTGGAACTGAAAAAAGAGCATTCCCCGCTGGTGGCCCTGGAGCAGAAGCTGCAGTACAGCGGCTTGAAACTGCGGTATCCGGGACTGAAGGCAGAGTGGTGGATCGCGGGAAATGTGATGGTAGCTGTGGCAGTGTTCCTGGTGGGGCTGTTATTTGGAGGGATAGGGGCAGCCTTCGTGTCTGCGGCCCTGGCAGTGGGCCTGGAGTGTCTGTGGCTGCGGCTATTGTGTATGACTAACCTGCGGCGGGTGAACGGCAGTCTCATGAAACTGCTGAATTTCCTGGGCAATTACAGCATCACGGCCCCAGAGGTTACAGGCGTTTTTGAACAGGTGGCCAGATATATGGAGGAACCCATTAAAAGCGCGTTGGACACCTGCAGTTATGAGGCCCAGACAACCGGGGATGCAGGGCTGGCACTATTGTCCATGGCAGAGCGGATCGAACATCCCAAGTTCAAGGAGCTGGCCCGCAATATGGAGATCAGCATCCGGTACTGTGCGGATTTCTCTGCCCTGGTCACAAGCAGCAGAAGAAGTCTGCGGGAATATCTGCGGGTGACACAGGAGCGGAAGGGGATGCTGCGGGAAGCACTGGTCAATATGGCCCTGCTGCTGGGCATGTCAGTGGCCGTACTCTTCACGGTGGGTCATCTCATTGATATCTCCGTGTGGTGGCTGCTCACCGGCACCCTGCCGGGCAGGATCGGCCTGTGTGTGCTGGCAGTGATATTCGGGCTGTTTGCAGGACAGATGCAGAGGGTACAAGTATGAACGGAATGAATATTTTCTAAGGTTGGAAAGAACCCAACCCAAGAAAATCTAAGTCATTCCGGGAAGAATGCCAAAGGCGGGCATTCTTCCAAGCGCGGTTTTTGCGCTTTGCGCGGTTTTTGCGCTTTGCGCGGTTTTTGCGCTTTGCGCGGTTTTTGCGCTTTGTTGGCACTAGTTCATGAACTGTTTGTGTCGGCGGTGGGAAAGAGTCTTTAAAAGGCATGATACCTGTGGATAGGGAGGAGGATATAGGTGAGGGAAGAGCAGATTGTAATGGCATTACAGATTCTGCCCTGGATAGCGGCCGGATTGACTTTCCTGCTGTTTGTGGTGCTACGGCGGGGGTATCATCCGGAGCGGGTGGTATTCAAGGCATTCCGGGAACTGTCGGGGCTGGTACGGCAGAGGCAGAGGGGGAGTAGCTGGTATCGCAGGTCCAGGCAGTGGCTGCTTCAAAACGGGGCTGCTTTTCACTATGGCCGCAAGATGAATCCGGAATGCTTCCTGACAGTGCGGATCCTGCTGGCCCTGGGCAGCATGGCAGCATTATGGCCTATGGGGTGGGAATGGGGTGTGGCAGTAGGAATATTGCTGTTTTTCTTGCCCTGTGGGATGCTGGTGTATCTGAATGGCCGGGACAATGAGAAGCTGCTTCCGGAACTGAAACTGGTCTATCACGCCCTGGAGATCCAGATCCGGGCGGGAGTCTATGTGACGGACGCACTGGCGGAATGCTATGGGAGTGTGCAGCAGGAAAGACTGAGAAGCGCCCTTTTGGAACTGGCAGGGGACATTGTGATGAAAGCAGATATCTATGAGGCCCTGGACCGGTTCCAGGGAAAATTTGACAACCGGTATATTGACTCCCTGTGTATCACCATTCTCCAGGCCCTGGAGTCAGGACAGGCCCTGGAACTTCTGGGGGATATCGGGGAACAGATCAAGGATATGGAGGAGACAGTCCTGGAGCGGAAGAAGGCAGCCCTGGACCGGAGTATTACCTTCTACCAGCTGGGGGTACTGGCGGTGGTGCTGGGAATAGCCCTTTACGCCTGTGTGACCTATATGTTCGGGGCGGCAGCCGGATTCTGACAGGCAGCAATCGTATGGCCATTGGTATGGCTGAAAGAGAGGAAAGAGAAGATGAAGGTTTGGATGGAATGTGCGGGACGGAAGATGCACTTGATGGGAAGGAAACTCATAGGAATGGGGATGAGAAAAGAGCCGGGAATCGATGGGATCCTGGTTACAGTGGGACTGTGCATCATTGCCCTGCTGCTGTGTGTGGTGATGAAGGACAGTTTAAAGGCGTTTATCGAGACCATTGTGAATGCCATGACATCTGAGGCGCAGAATATCCTAAAAGGGGTGTCTTCATGAGCCGGGAGGAGGGCAGTGTGGGGGATCTTCTGGCAGCAGGACTTTGCATGCTGGCCATGACAGTACTGCTGCTGTCCTACATGGACAATGTGCAGTTGATCTATGGGAAGACGGCGGTGAGCCAGATTGCCAGGAAATACAT
The DNA here is from genome assembly GCA_910586215.1 of uncultured Acetatifactor sp. Lineage (GTDB taxonomy): Bacteria > Bacillota > Clostridia > Lachnospirales > Lachnospiraceae > Acetatifactor. The sequence goes on from CAJUGH010000034.1 coordinate 8,689, forward strand.
TCTGCGGATGGAGACAACAGGAAGCCTCACGGAATCAGACAGGGTGCTGTTACTGCAGGAACTGGAAGCGGTGGGTGCCACGGAACTTGGGCTGGACGGCAGTTCCCTGGAAAGTGTGGGATATGGCAATCCTGTGATTCTTCTGATCCGGGGCAGACTGGAGGGGGAATATGCCTTTGAGGAAAAAAGGGTTTCTACTGCAAAATACTGAACCCGGACAGGTGGAGTGGGCTGCAGGTGTGTTCTTTCTGCTATTTTTCGGGGTACTGCTCTGCAGCCTGCTACAGGTGGATCTCTTCAGAAGTTCCTCCCAGTACCTGGAGGATGCCCTGGCCCTGTCTAACTTAGCCTCCGCAGTGATTGATGTGGAAGAGTATGGTATCAGCCACAAGGTGAAGGTTGCCGATCCCAGACAGGCATATGAGAGGTACAAAAGTGCAGTGCAGGGGAACCTGAACCTGGATGATAGCTGGGAATGCCCCAGAGAGGCCATCATTTCCGGGCCGGTGCAGGTGGTGAAGTACATATTGTACCATGTGAGCGGCAGCCAGGTGGAAATCTTCTATTTCGATGAAAATGGCTTGATGACAAGCTGGCGTGAGGTGCTGGGCAGTTGTGTGGCACCGGATGGCAACCAGATTGAAGCCACAGGGGTGTACAGTGAGATTTCCTACCAGGTAGAGGGGCTTCTGGGGATATGCACGAAAGCCCATAAGGGGAAGCTGGTGGACATTGTGGGCCAGGGGGAGATCCAGGAGGGGGAGGAAGAAGGCGATGAAGGAAAGGAGCCGGAAGCCTCCCGGACAGGCCCGGATTCAATAGAGGAAGAAGCAACAGAGAGTAGCATGGGGACAGACTTGGAGCAAAAGGGAGACGGGGTATGAGAGAGAGGAAAAGCAGAAGGGCTGACAGGGAAAAGAAGGGGATTTCCACCCAGGGCTTACAGACAGGTGGCGTGGTGGCAGCCCTGGTAGCCGCGGTGGCCATTTTTGTGGGTATGGTGCAGTTGGAGAAGAGAGTGCTGACACAATATGAGAAGGGAACCATCTATATTGCCCTGTGCCAGATTCCCAGGGGTGTAGAGATCACAGGGCAGAATTATGGGCAGTACTTCCAGGCCCGGGAACTGGATCGGAGCTGTATCCCGGCCACGGCCTTGGGGATGCCGGAACAGGTGGAGGGTCTGGTTCCGGTCTGGGACATAGAACCAGGGGTATTGCTCACCCAGGGAATGTTCCAGACACAGGAAGATATCCTGCGGGACCTGAAGGAACCTGTGGTGGCAGGTTTTAAGGCAGAAGACCTCTATCAGGTGGCAGGCGGCGTGCTGCGGGCCGGAGACAGGGTACATATCTATGCCGTGCAGGAGCAAAAGACAGTACTGGTCTGGCCGGATGTGTATGTACAGCAAGTGTTCGATGCCTCTGGCAAGGCCATTGCAAATGAGGATGGCAACACGGCGGCCCAGCGGGTGAATATATATCTGGACAGGGAAGACGTAGAGTCCTTCTATGCCCAGTTGGCAAATGGCTCCCTGCGGGTGGTAAAGTGCGTAAAGTCAATAGAAAATCTAAGATCATGGCAGGAAGAATAGTAGGGAGGTATGTATGGATCAGGGAAAGAAGAGCCGGCGCAGCCGGAGGAGAGCCTTGGCATGGCTGTTGACAGCAGTGGTATTTCTGGTCCTGGCCGGATGCGGCCATGTGGGGAAGAAGCTGAAAGGGGATACCAGTATGGGACTGGAATGGATACAGGAGATGGGGATATTGGGCACATGGCCCCTGGAGAAGGCAGCCATCACCTGCCATGGCGGGGATAAGGTGTATATTGGGCATGCCTATGAGAAGGTATACTGGCCGGGGGAACCTACCTGTCTGGGAGGAGGCACCTATCAGATGACCTGCGTCCGATGTGGGTATCTGGGAGAGGCAGGGGAGGAAGAGGCACTGCCCCATGTGCCTGTGGTCAGGGAGGAGGTCCATGGGGACTGTATGCATCCTACGGTTGAAGTAACCAGTTGTGAAGTCTGCGGTATGGAACTGGGCAGGAATTCTTATTTTGTGGAGGAGCATGATTACCAGGAGAGCTTCGGCCAGGTATTTGACACAGTGACACTGCAATGGGAGCAGAAGGGCTGCATGAAGTGCAGACGGTGCGGCACATTGCAGTCAAATATCCCGTCGCAAAGCAAAGCGCACTAAAGTGCGCGGGCATCAAACTTGAAGCGCCCCAAGGGGCGGAGCATTTGACCCTCGCGGCAGTCGCCAAATGCCTGCTTGCAGGCATTTGGCTCGTTGCTCGCGGGAATAAAGGGGAGGAAAGAGTGGGTATAGATTGGAAAAAGGCGAGACTGTGGGCAGGGCTTTTTCTGGTGCTGGCCATGTGGGGGATACCTGTTCAGAGGATCCTGGCAGTTCCGGCACAGACTATTTACAACAGTTCCTATGTATCATTCGGGCCGGATGGGAAGGCCTGGACTACCAGGGGGAAGGCTACAGGGTATACCTGGTATGAGAAGGGTACCACTGTGGAGACAGGGATCCCCTCCTCCCTGCGCAGTCCGGGCCAGGGAGAGCATGTCTACTGGGCGCAGAAGACGGGGACTCTGCCTGTTGGAAAATGGGTGGTGCAGCTGAAGAGTGGACATTGCATCCACAACAATTATCCCAGGGAGGGCACGGACTGGCACGGGCTGGACTTCGGAAGGCAAAAGTGCAGACAGTACTATGATTCCGGGTGGATCGCTTATTGTGCAGACTGCGGGGGAAACTTGACGGATATGTTCATATATATGGACAGGGCGGCGGCAGCCTCCATTGATTATCTGGACCTGGGGACGGGCATGAGCTATTATTACCTCTGCCCACATTGCAGGAACCTGGAACAGGGGGTAAGCTTGCATAGCCATGTGTGCAAAGCCATTTCCTGGAACCAGTATAAAGTACTCTATGATGCCAACTGCCAGGGACGCCACGGCGGGCATATGGTGCCCAGCACCCATATGTACAACAATGCCACAACATACCAGGGGATGCCGGTGACACCCATCACCCATCTGACCAGGAACCAGTATATCCGTATCGGGTATGAATTTGTGGAGTGGAATACCAGGGCGGATGGAACGGGGACGGCTTATGGGGACGAGGAGGAGATATGGAACCTGACGCAGGCAGACTGCCATGTAAAAGATACCTGGACAGAAGGAAACCAGGGGATAGTGACACTGTATGCCCAGTGGCGTCCATCCAAAAGTATTCTGCAGGTGGATCCGGCAGGAGGTTCCTATGGAGGAAACAGGGCAGTCACTTCTGTGACAGGAAATTATGGGGAGCATTATGTGCTGGACACCGGGCTGGTGGAGGCCCCGGCGGGGTATAGGATCTCCTTTGAGACAAACGGTGGCAGCCCTGTGGCGCCTTTGACAGGTACCCAGCATTTTGTAGAGTGGAGCATGGTACAGCCATTTGGAGGACGTCTGCGGGAAGAGACTTACTATTACATAGCCCCGGACGGCACGGTGGATACCATCCAGGCCAGATATGCCCCGGATCCGGTTTTTTTACCTGCCACATCAAAACAGGGATTCTCTTTCGGGGGCTGGTATTATGATGCTGGATTTGGGAAGCCTGCAGGTGGGGCAGGTGCCTCGGTGATTCCCTCTGGGGATCTGGTGCTGTATGCCCAGTGGATTGACCTGCAGCTTGCCTCCCGGGATAACTATGCAGTGTCAGGAGGCAGAGGGGCGGTGGACTTGTCCTGGTCCCAGTCCGATGGAAAAGGTAAGGTCTACCGGGTCAGTCAGAGCAGGGATGGGGAGACCTGGACGGCGGTCAACGGAACCGATGACATCAGCAACGGCCGCAGGGTGGAAGAGCACTATGCATATGGGGGCCGTGCCGTGGAATATACGGTTCCCTATACGGGGCTGTATACTTTGAAGGGAAACGGTGCCCAGGGGGCAGACTATGGAATGTATACAGGCGGTCTGGGAGGGCAGACTGTCATGGAGGTGTGGCTGGAAAAAGGAGAGAAACTCACCATTACAACAGGGGGCCGGGATGGTTATGAGAACGGCGGGAAGGCTTCTGTCTATGGCAGTGGTGGAGGCGCTACCACCATTACCAGCAACAGGAAGGGACTTCTGCTGGTTGCTGGGGGTGGAGGCGGTGCGTCCCCGGACGGGGAAGGGGGACCAGGAGGCAGCACGGCAGGTATCATCCAAGGTGGAAAAGGACAGGACGGCATGACCGGAGGAGGCGGAGGATACCAGGGAGGTGTGGCAGGGGAGCGCATTGTGCATCACCACAACGAGGCATGCTACATCCAGTCGGGATACAATGCCCTGGCAGACAATGCATCCATCGGGTATAAGGCATATAGAAATCTATCCTCAAGATCTTATTGGAGCGATGGGTTTCACAATATTATCCGGAATTCGATTCTGGGGGACAGGAACCATCTGATACCAGTCCTGGGCAATGCACAGCTGAAACTGGACATCCATATGAGGGCTGGCCACAACCATTATGGCGGGTTTGCGGAAGATGTGTACATAGGGGTTTACGACCAGAATGGCAACTGTTTTTTCCGGAAGACATACTGGGAACTGGTGAACCTATATAACCGGGAACACAGTGGTATGCAGCCGGGAAGCCGTAAGAAACCATCTTTTACTGTCCTGTATAAACGGGATGAGGAAACGGGAAGCTTTAACAGTAGCTGGACCTTATGGACCAAGGATGGGTTCCAGGTCAGCCAGGATGTGTTCTACGCAGACGGCAGCAGTGGAATTGTTAGGGAGTATTATGACACAAGGCGCAATTTCCTAAGAAGGGAAGGAACATGGGCCAATCGTGTTGCCGAACCTTTCCTGCCACAGATAGAGTGGGAGGGCACCTGGTTCTGGCATGAGGAAGCGGCAAGTTACCGGTATGTGATTGACCTGCCACAGGATGTGACAGGACTCTATGTGGTGGCCTACAGCCATACCAGGGAGGGCACAGATGGAGGCATTGCCTATCGGAATGTCACACTGCTGGGAGGACGGTGGGCTGCCTGCGGATACCAGGAAGGACAGGTGGTCAGTTCTATGCCGGCCTATGGAGGAAGCAGCTATGTGAACACAGCCCATGCCTATGATTATACCCAGACAGCGGGTATACATAAGGGAGACGGCGATGTCTTGATTTGTTCAGAGAGGATTGGATATGTGGAGACTTTATCTATGGAAGGGGTACAGGCCCCGGACCTGGCAGCGCCGGATGCAGTTTCCCAGGAAGTGACCCTGGAGCCGGGAGAGGACAACCAGGTTCTTGTGACCTGGAAGGAGCCAGGAGATGCTGGTACGGCATATTACCATAAGGTGGAATCCTACCTGCCAGGTTCGGAAGAAATGCTGTGCCGGTCCAATATCACAAGGAATACCCTGGTGTCTGGCATCCGGGGATACTATGTGCTGGTGGATGAAGAAGAGGCCACAGAGGTTACGGAAGCAAATGGAAAGCTATGCCAGGGTACAAGGGCAGCAGTTGACTTTCTGGACAATGGACAGGCCCAGGTAAAATACCTGCATGTGGCGCCAGTGGACGTGGCTGGGAATAGGGGTGTTACCACACACATTCCCGTGGAAAATGCCAAAGGAAATGTCCCCTGGAAACTGTACACCCGGCAGATGGAGATAGAAGAGGGAGAGAATGTCTACCAGGGCGGCGGATATAAGACCTGGTATGTGAAAAGTGATGGAAAAACACCGTTTGCACTGCGCTGCAAGACCTATATGGAAGGGATTGCCACCAGAGAGTACCAGCCCAATTATACTATTTTTGAGTTTGTTCCTGGATCCGGCACCCACACAGAAAAGGGGAGGGATGCAGCCAGGCATATTCTGTATACGCCTTCCTGCGCAATCCAGAAGACGGATATCCGTACGGAGGCAGCAGGAATCCGATATGCATCGGAGGGAGATCCGCTTCCGGCCATCTATCCATATGGTTTTACAGTGAGATCCCAGGAAAACAGGAATCTGGAAGCCTTGCAGAAATTTACCCTGGCACCGGAACTGTCGGGAGAGAGGATCCGCATCCTGCCCGTGGCCGGGGCTGACTGGAAGGGAACGAGCGTATACTCAGAGTATGCAAAGGACCAGGCCAATGGGATGACGGTGATTGCAGACGGGGAAGGACCTGTGATAAGCGGCATGGAGATCCTGGAACAGAGAGAACTGATTGAGTGGGGCAGGGAGAATATCACATTGCAGATATCTGCGGTGGACCTGTTGTCCGGCTTAAAGGACCTTACTGTCACAATCGTGAACACGGACAACGACTGTAGACAGACCTGGACAGCAGATGGTGATGGTGTCATTCAAGTGGAACTGACAGCCGATGAGCCGATTTACAGTGGCAGCTTTACCGTTACGGCCAGGGCGGTGGACCAGGTGGGCAATGTGACAGAGGTGGTAAGCAGTGTTACGGAATTTGCCCTGGAGGCCTATGTGGAGAGAATCCTGCCGCCTCACGATCCAGTGTTTAAGAGGGGAGAAAGCGGTATTCTTACCATAACAGTACGCGGATATGCGGAGCGCGTGGAGGTGGAATTCCCGGAGGAAATGGCAAACCAATGCCCTGGACTGAACCAGACATACGTCTATACAGACAGGCCCTCCTACGTACAGGAAGAAAAGCAGCAGTTTATGATTCCTCTGGATATACCGGTGGATCAGCAATACAGTATAACGGTGCGGGCCTTCAAGGGAGAAGAGAAGCTGGAAGAACATCCTGCCGTGGGGGTCATCCAGGTGGAAGGAACCATTTTGGATGAGATCCGCACCAGACTGCGATGACCGCGGTGATTCTGGGGGTGGTGGCAGGGGGACTGGCCTGGATCAGATGGCTGGACCCCCATACTCCCATCCCCGTCACCAGAAGATGCCGTATGGCAGTACTGGCAGGGGGGATAGCAGGCAGTCTGCCAGTATGGTATCTGACAGGCACAGGGGACTATCTGGCAAAGCTGCTTCTGGCAGTGATCTGGGGCTGCTTTCTCCTGGCCTGTATCACGGATGTGGCCATCTGCCAGGTGTACAATTTTGTGTGGTGGATTTCCGGGGCGGCGGCCCTGGTGCTGCTGTGGCTGCGGTGCCGTCTGCCCCATACATTCAGTTTGCCAGGGGCAAGTAATGGGACAGATGGAATAGAAGCCATGGGTGCCATCCTTGTAGTCCCTGGCAGTATGGTGGCCCTGGCAGCGTTCTGTGTGCTTCAACTGCTCTTATTCGCGAGATTGTACGGGCTGGCAGATTGTTATGCATTCTGTGTCTGTGCCCTGGTGGAATGTGCCTATGGGGCAGGTATGAGGGAGTATCTGATGCATATGCTGCTGGCTGTGGTACTGTTGCTGCCCATACAGGCAGTGAAGAGGAACTTGAACAGATATGGCAACTTGAAGAAGCCGGTTCCTTTTCTGCCTTACATCACCATTTCCTTTTATCTGGTATTTTTTCTGAAATATTTTGGAAGAACAGTTGTGTGACGGCCTTCTTTTTGGTATGATGATAACTGTTTGGACAGAGGAAACGGTAGGTCTGGCAGGTGACATGGGAATCTGGCAAGTGACATGGAAAATGGCCGGAAGCATTTCCCGGAGAGGCAGGACGGTGGCATGATCACAATCTCCCTATGTATGATTGTAAAAAATGAAGAAGCTATCCTGGCAAGGTGCCTGGACAGTATTGCAGACCTGGTAGAGGAAGTGGTCATAGTGGACACAGGCTCTACGGACAGGACCAGGGACATAGCAGCCCGTTATACTTCCAGGATATACGATTTTGCCTGGACAGATGATTTTAGTGCTGCCAGGAATTATGCTTTTTCCAAGGCGGGTATGGACTATATTTATTCTGCGGATGCGGATGAGGTTCTGTCGCCTGGGAACCGGGAGCGGTTTCGGAAGATGAAGGCATCCCTCCTTCCGGAGATCGAGATTGTGCAGATGAAGTATGCCAATCAACTGCGGTTCTCCACTGTCTATAATTATGACGAAGAATACCGTCCTAAATTGTTTAAGCGGAAACGGGATTTCGTGTGGGAGGCGCCTATCCATGAGACCATCCGGCTGACACCGGTAGTGTATGACAGCGACATTGTCATAGACCATGTGCCCAGGGAGAGCCATGCCAAGCGTGACCTGGACAATTTTTACAGGCATTGCAGTGCGGGATACCGTTTGCCAAAAAGGCTGCACACCATGTATGCCAGGGAGCTTTTTCTGGCCGGGGATGTGGAGGATCTTTCCAGGGCCATGCCGTTTTTTATGGCGTCTGCTGCAGATGCAGGCAGGGACCAGGAAGAGATAGCGGAGGCCTGCTGTGTGGTGTCCAGGGCGGCCAGGCTCGCAGGAGATGCCATCACCTTCTTCAAGTATGCATCCAAAGTGATAGCGGAAGAAGCGTGTTCGGAGATCTGCTGTGAGATGGGCCATTTCTACGAGGACAGACAGGATCTGGAGGAAGGGGCTGTGTGGTACTATAATGCAGTGTACGAGACAAGTCCCATCCTGTGTGTCCGTTCTGGGAACAAGGAAGGCCTGGAAGGTCTGATTCGCTGCTATGAGGGCCTGGGCAATCAGGAGCAGGCGCAGGTATATAGGACGGAACTGACCAGGCTGATGACGGAGGGAAAATAGAGGATATCTTGTAACAGTTCAGACAAGGCACAGGACGGATACGGTATATTCTTTCATAGTTCTTGAGGAATAATAGAAGGGGGAGGACCCATATTTATGAAGTGGGAAGAAAATGTACGGAAAGTGGTACCATATGTGGCAGGAGAACAGCCCAACAGACCTGGTATGATTAAGCTGAATACCAATGAATGTCCTTATCCCCCTGCGCCAGGGGTAGGCAGACTGGCCCGGGAAATGGACTATGATGCCTTGCGTCTGTATCCCGACATGGACAGCAGGCCCCTGGTGGAGGCATTGGCCGCCTATTATCACGTGGAACCAGCCCAGGTCTTTGTGGGGGTGGGATCCGATGATGTTCTGTCCATGGCATTTATGACATTCTTCAACAGCGGGAAGCCGGTTCTGTTTCCTGATGTGACCTATTCCTTTTACGATGTGTGGGCAGGGCTGCATCAGATTCCATATCGTACCTGTCCCCTTGGGGAGGACTGGCACATCCGTCCGGCAGACTACTGCCAGCCTAATGGGGGTATCGTGTTCCCCAACCCCAATGCACCTACGGGGCTTCTGGAAAGCCTGGATGTGGTGGAGGAGATTGTGGCATCCAACCGGGATGTGGTGGTGATTGTGGATGAGGCTTATATCGATTTCGGGGGAGAGAGCGCCCTGGCCCTGCTGGATCAGTATGACAACCTGCTGGTGGTGGGAACCTTCTCCAAATCCAGGGCCATGGCAGGACTGCGGATCGGATTCTGCATCGGCTCGGAGAAGCTCATAGGCTACTTAAACAATGTGAAATTTGCGTTCAATTCCTATACCATGAATCTGCCTGCCCAACTTCTGGGTGCAGAGGCGGTGCGGGAGGAAGGGTACTTTAGGGAGACAGTGGGGAAGATCATTGCCACTAGGGAGAGGACAAAGGGAAAAATGAAGGAACTGGGATTCTCTTTCCCGGATTCTAAGGCAAATTTTATCTTTGCCACCCATGCGTCTATCCCTGCCGGACAGATCTATACAGCCCTTAGGGAGGCAGATATCTATGTGCGTCACTGGGATAAGCCCAGGATCTCGGAATATCTGCGTATTACCATAGGAACAGACCAGCAGATGGACAGGTTGCTAGGATTTTTAGAGACATATGTGAGGGCATGAACCAGAGTTGAAACCAAGACAGGAGGAACAAATAAGGATCATGATCAAGAGTATTTTAAAAGGTATGGTAATTGGTATTGCAAACATTATTCCTGGTGTCAGCGGGGGAACCATGATGGTGTCCATGGGAATCTATGACAAGTTGATTCACTGTATCACCCATCTGTTCAAGGAGTTTAAGAAGAGTGTACTGTTCCTGCTGCCCATAGGAATTGGGATGGTGATTGCCATTGCAGGGAGTTCTTTCGGACTCACTTACCTGTTTGAACATTTTCCCATACAGACAAACCTGCTGTTCATAGGACTGATTCTGGGAGGCCTGCCTGCCATCTGGAAAAATGTGGGCGGAAAGAAGATCAAAGTGGGCCATATCATTGCAGGACTTCTGTTTTTTGTCATGGTGGTAGGCCTTGCCGCTGTGGGGGAGACGGAAGGGGCCTCTGCGGATCTGTCCCTCAATGCGGGGACGGTGCTACAGCTTTTTGTGGTAGGAATTGTGGCGGCGGCCACCATGGTGATTCCCGGGGTCAGCGGTTCCATGATGCTGATGCTCATGGGCTTTTATCACCCGGTGCTGAATGCGGTAAAAGACTTTTTCACAGCACTGGCCTCTATGGATATGGATGGCATCCTGGCTGGATGCGGGATCCTGGTTCCTTTTGGGCTGGGTGTAGTGGCAGGTGTCTTCGCCATTGCAAAACTGGTGGAGTTTATCTTTGAGAGATTTCCACTGTACGCCTACTGGGCCATTATCGGACTGATTGTCTCATCTCCCATAGCCATCCTCTTGATGGGGAGTTTTCCGGCAGTGACGGTTCTTAGTGCAGTGACAGGTGTGCTGTGTCTGGCAGTAGGCATTGGGATAGCCATGAAACTTGGGGAATGATGTGGAAGGCCAGAGGAAGGGAAGCTGGCGATGAAAGCCGGGCTGGAAGGTAAGTGAGGACTTTACAGGAAGACCTGGTACAGGGATGTCTTAACCCAGGGAGCGGAAAGGAAGAAGATCGAAAGAAGGAGGGACAAATGGAGACATACGGGGATTTTGCCAGTGTTTATGACACCTTTATGGATGATACGCCGTATGGGGAATGGTGTGACAGGCTGGAGGACATGATACGGAAATATGGTGTCTCCAAACCTTGCCGGGATGCGGAAGATCTGTTGGACTCTGAGAAGAACCTGGTAGTGGACCTGGGCTGTGGCACAGGAACCTTGACAGAAATGATGTATGCAAAGGGTTATGACTGTATCGGCGTGGACCGGTCCGAAGACATGCTGAACATTGCCATGGGGAAGAAGGAGCAGAGTGGTTCAGAGATTCTGTATCTGTGTCAGGATATACGGGAACTGGAATTGTATAGTACCGTGGGGACAGTGTATAGTGTCTGTGACTCGATGAACTATATATTGGAAGAGGAAGAACTTCTCACCGTGTTTTCACTGGTGTATAACTATCTGTTTCCTGGCGGCATCTTCCTCTTTGACTTCAATACGGTCTATAAATACCGGGAATTGATTGGTGATACCACCATTGCGGAGAACAGGGAGGACTGTAGTTTTATCTGGGAGAATTTTTATGACCCGGAGGGCCAGCTCAACGAGTATGACTTGACGGTGTTTGTCCGGGAAGAGGGGGAGAACTTCAGAAAATTTACGGAGACACACCTGCAGCGGGGTTATACAGTGGAGCAGATGACAAAGCTGGTAAGCCAGGCAGGCATGACAGTGCTGGAAGTGCTGGATGCAGACACACAAGGGGCGGTTACGCAGGAGAGCGGACGCGTGTGTGTGGTGGCAGGGAAACGCTGACTTACAGGGAAATGCTGACCTTTTAGGGTGTGGGCCGGAAAGAACTGGCTGAAGCTGGCAGGATTTACATGGTGGCAGGATTTACGTGGGAAATAGGTAGAAGAGAGGCTTTCAGATGACAGATTATTTGGTGCGTGCAACGGCGGCAGATGCACAGATACGGGCCTTTGCCTGTACCACCAGGCAGGTGGTGGAGCAGGCCAGGGCCATACACAATTCCAGCCCGGTGGTAACGGCAGCACTGGGGCGTCTTCTAAGTGCCGGGGCCATGATGGGAAGTATGCTGAAGGGGGAACGGGACCTTCTGACACTCCAGGTCAAAGGGGATGGTCCCATGCAAGGCATGATCGTGACAGCAGATTCCATGGGCCATGTAAAAGGGTATCCCTATGTGCCGGATGTGATCCTGCCAGCCAATCATGTAGGGAAACTGGATGTGGCAGGCGCTGTGGGGGCGGGAATGCTGAGTGTGATCAAGGATATGGGATTAAAGGAGCCTTATGTGGGGCAGACTTTATTGCAGACAGGGGAGATTGCGGAAGATTTGACATACTATTTCGCCACTTCCGAGCAGGTGCCTTCCTCCGTGGGACTGGGTGTGCTTATGGAGCGGGATAACCAGGTGAAACAGGCAGGGGGCTTTCTCATACAATTGATGCCCTTTGCCCGGGAACAGGTGATTGACAGACTGGAAGGGAATCTGGGACGGATTACCTCTGTGACATCCATGCTGGATGGGGGAGATACCCCGGAGACCATGCTGGGGAAGGTTCTGGAGGGGTTGGACATGGAACTGACGGATACCATGCCAGTGTCTTTCTCCTGCAACTGCAGCCGACAGAAAATCGAGAAGGTCCTTATCAGCCTGGGGAAGAAGGAATTGCAACAAATGATTCAAGAGGGGCATGAGATCGGGGTGGAATGCCACTTCTGTAACCAAAAATATGTATTTCAAGTGGACGAACTGGAAGAATTGCTGAGCCGGGGGATTCCAGGGGAGTCCCCGGGGCCGGTGTAGGTGTAGAAGAGAGGTTTTATGGAGCAGGGATTTATTAAGGTGGCTGCTGTGACACCTAAGATCAAGGTGGCTGATCCCGCGTACAATGCAGGCATCATCTGTGAGAATCTGGAGGAGGCATACGGGAAGGGAGCGAAGCTGATTGTATTCCCAGAACTGTGTCTGACAGGGTACACCTGTGGGGACTTGTTCCTACAGGATACCTTGCTGGAAGGCGCTCTCTCCCAGTTACTTCAGATTGCGGATGTCACCCGGGGCAGGGATGCCCTTGTGATGGTGGGACTGCCCCTTCAGAGGGATGGGAACCTGTACAATGTGGCAGCGGTATTGCAGGATGGGGAGATCCTGGGGATTATTCCCAAGGCAAATATTCCTTCCTATGCAGAATTTTATGAGGGACGGCATTTTGCCCAGGGGAACAGGGAACCGGTGGAATACCGTCTTGGTGGAAAACGCATTCCTTTTGGCACCCATATTTTGTTCCAGTGTGAGAATATGAAAGGACTCACCGTAGGCTGTGAGATCTGTGAGGATCTGTGGGTAGCCAGTCCGCCAGGAACGGCACATGCCCTGGCAGGGGCCACGGTGCTTGCCAATCTGTCTGCCTCCAATGAGACAGTGGGCAAAGACGAATACAGGGAGCTTCTGGTGAAGTCTGCCAGTGCCAGGCTGTTGTGCGGCTATGTGTATACTTCCGCAGGAGAGGGGGAGTCCACCCAGGATCTGGTGTTTGGGGGACACAATCTCATTGCAGAGAATGGCATTGTGCTGGCACAGTCCAAGCGCTTCACAGGCGGGGCATTATACGGGGACCTGGATGTACACAGGCTTCTGTCCCACCGGCGCAGGATGGGAACCTTTGGCCAGGGTGCAGGGGAAGTTCACACCATTGTGCCATTCAGGCTTACCATGGAGCAGACCAGGCTGGAGCGTACCTTTGAGCGGATGCCTTTTGTGCCCGCAGAGGAGGAGAAATGCCGGCTGCGCTGTGAGGAGATCCTGTCGATCCAGTCTTATGGGTTGAAGAAGCGATACGAGCATACGGGTGCGAAGAAAGCAGTGCTTGGTTTATCGGGGGGACTGGATTCCACCCTGGCCCTGCTGGTAACGGCCCGGACTTTTGACCTGCTGGAATATGACAGAAGAGGGATAGTGGCAGTGACAATGCCCTGTTTTGGCACTACAGGACGTACCTATGACAATGCCTGTAAGCTGGCAGGATCTTTGCATGTGACACTGGAAGAGGTGGATATCCGGGAAGCTGTTACCGTACATTTTGCAGATATCGGGCAGGATCTGGACAGGCATGATGTGACATATGAAAACGGACAGGCCAGGGAGCGTACCCAGGTATTGATGGATATTGCCAACCGGGAAGGGGGCCTGGTGATCGGCACAGGGGACATGTCGGAGCTTGCGCTTGGATGGGCCACCTACAATGGGGACCATATGTCCATGTACGGGGTAAATGCCGGGGTACCCAAGACCCTGGTGCGCCATCTGGTAAAGTATTATGCAGACACTTGTGAGGATAGGGAATTGTCCCTGGTTCTGGGGGATGTGCTGGATACGCCAGTCAGCCCGGAACTGCTGCCGCCAGTGGACGGAGTGATTGCCCAGAAGACAGAGGATCTGGTGGGTCCGTATGAATTGCACGATTTCTTTTTATATTACATGCTGCGCTGTGGTTTCCCACCCGCAAAGGTTTATCGGGTGGCAAAGCTTGCTTTTGCAGGAATATATGGGCCGGAGGTCATCTTGAAGTGGCTGAAAAACTTTTACAGGAGATTTTTCGGCCAGCAGTTCAAGCGTTCCTGTCTGCCTGATGGGCCGAAGGTGGGGAGTGTGGCGCTGTCTCCCAGGGGGGATCTGCGCATGCCCTCCGATGCCAGTGCCAGGCTGTGGCTGGACGAGGCAGAACAGTTACAGGCATAGTCCTGTGTGTGCTGCTGTCCTGGCATGGCGGTTATAGGAAGGATAACTGCAGGCATGGCAGATCTTGTTTCCTGTGGAGTGGACGGTGTGTATCCTGTTACCTTGAACGATGAAGCCGTGAGAAGTAACTGCCGGGTTTTCGCTGGAAACTGTTTTTATGACTGGGAGCCAGTTTTGTCAGACGCAGCGGCCTTATCCAGGGAATTCTGGATCGCTTCCAGAAGAACCAGGGAGGTATATTTATTTTCCGCAGTATAAGTGACCTGATCCAGGGACTGGGCCTCATATATCTGCTCACAGATGGAGTCAAAGGTAGGCTCCAGAAGCGGATACATGGTGGTAATGGCTTCATTTAGGTTGACCATGCGGATGGAGGTGATGACATTGCTGTCCACAATGACCTCCACATCTATGGCTTGGTTGCCCAGGACCAGTTCCGTGGTATAGATGCCGGGTATGTAGAGGGAGTCTGAACTGACATCGGTGACAGCATCTCTGGGAGTCTGTGGTTCTTTCTTGTCCGGGAGGAACATCATGACCAGCAGGACAAGGAACAGAATGCCCAGGACGGCAAAGATTCCGGTATAGATCAGTTCCTTCATATGAAGTACAACAATTTTTGTTTTCGCACTCATCCATATTCCCCTAATCTTATTTTTATAAAAGATATGTGGATGAAATGGAAAATATGTCATTGACATGGGAAGATAGGCAGGAGGGAAGTAACAGAATGAAGTTTACGAAGATGCAGGGCTGTGGGAATGATTATATCTACATAGACGGGGCAGCAAAACAGGTTCCACAGGAAGAAAAACCGGAACTGGTAAGAAGGCTCAGCGACAGGCATTTTGGCATAGGCGGGGACGGGGTGATCTTTATTCATCCATCGGATGTGGCTGATTTTGAGATGGAGATGTACAATGCGGATGGCACCCGGGCAGAAATGTGTGGAAACGGAATCCGCTGTGTGGGCAAGTATGTATATGACAAAGGCCTGACGGACAAGGAACACATTACAGTGGTCAGTGCAGGAGCGGTCAAATATCTGGATCTCTACATAGGGAAACAGACGGACAGGGCGGTAGGACGCCCCATGGTGGACAAGGTGCGGGTGAATATGGGAAGTCCCATTTTCCAGCCGGCCGTGATTCCAGTGGAAGCGGACGGGGAACAGGTGGTGGATGAGCCGATCTGTGTGGATGGGCAGGAATGGCGCATGACATGTGTATCCATGGGCAACCCCCATGCAGTGGTCTTTACCAGTGGGGTTGCAGACCTGCCGTTGGAGCAGATAGGGCCGCAGTTTGAGAACCATGAGCGTTTCCCCAGACGGGTCAATACGGAGTTTGTGGAAATACAGGATAGGAAGCATGTTTTTATGCGGGTCTGGGAGAGGGGAAGCGGGGAGACGCTTGCCTGTGGTACCGGGTGCTGTGCCGTGTTGGTGGCAGGTGTGCTGAATGACCTTACAGACAGTGAGATTACGGTGAAGGTGTTGGGCGGGGAATTGCAGATTGCGTGGGACAGGCAGGAGAACCTGATCTACATGACCGGCCCTGCGGTAACAGTATTTGAGGGGGAAGTATAAAATGTTTAAAATCAATGAGAATTACTTGAAACTTCCAGGAAGCTACCTCTTCTCTGCCATCGGCAGAAAGGTAGCTGCATACAGCCAGGCCCATCCGGACAAGAAAATCATCCGCCTGGGAATCGGGGATGTGACGCAACCCCTGGCACCGGCCATTATTGAAGCCCTGCACGGTGCTGTGGAGGAGATGGGGAAGGCAGAGACTTTCCATGGGTATGCTCCAGACCAGGGATATGAATTCCTGCGCAGTGTCATTGCCAGGCAGGACTACCAGGACAGGGGCTGCCAGATTGCAGCCGATGAGATCTTTGTGTCTGACGGGGCAAAATGTGATTCCGGTAATATCCAGGAGATCTTCAGCCTGGACAACAGGATCGCCGTGTGTGACCCCGTGTATCCGGTCTATGTGGATTCCAATGCAATGGCGGGCCGTACAGGAAGCTATGATGCCGGGACGGGCACCTGGAGCAATGTGATCTATATGCCATGCTCCATGGAAAATGGATTTGTGCCCAGCCTGCCAGAGGAAAAACCGGACATGATCTATCTGTGCTTTCCCAATAACCCTACCGGTGCCACCATCACCAGGGCGCAGTTGCAGGAATGGGTGGACTATGCCATAAGGACTGGCGCGGTGATCCTCTACGATGCGGCCTATGAGGCATATATTTCCGAAAGGGATGTACCCCATAGTATCTATGAATGCCAGGGAGCCAGAAACTGTGCCATTGAACTGCGTTCTTTTTCCAAGAATGCAGGGTTTACCGGTGTGCGTCTGGGATTTACCGTGGTACCCAGGGATCTGAAGTGCGGGGATGTGCGCCTTCATGACCTGTGGGCCAGGCGGCATGGGACGAAGTACAATGGGGCACCTTATATTGTCCAGCGGGCAGGATGGGCTGTATACTCGGAAGCTGGCCGGCAGCAGTTGCAGGAGCAGGTTGCCTATTACATGGAAAATGCCAGCACTATTTATAAAGGGCTGACAGAGGCAGGGTATACGGTATCCGGCGGCATCAATGCGCCCTATATCTGGCTGAAGACACCGGGTAATATGACAAGCTGGGAATTTTTTGACTGTCTGCTGGAACAAGTGGGTGTGGTAGGCACACCGGGATCTGGTTTTGGACCTAGCGGAGAGGGGTACTTCAGGCTGACGGCCTTTGGCAGTCATGAGAATACGGCAGAAGCCCTGGACAGGATGAAGAAGCTTACTTTTTAAGCAGGAGATTTCAGAAAATCATAAGGTTTATTTTATAAAATGCTCACATGCGGTTCATATTTGTTTCGTATGATACTGGAAGTCAACAACCCGGCAGCAAGCAGCGGCGCAAAGTCGATTTCGCTGACCTGACTCATTGCTGTGGGAAATAAATGACTTCCATAACCTGGATCCTGGCAGAGGAGGGGCGGAAGTATATATAGAAAGATTCTGTCCGGAGCGGGAAGGAAGCTCCGGCAAAGCGACAGGAAGGTTCCAAATGACAAACGAGCAGTATTATGAACTGATAAAACCATATGAGGATGTGACCAGGGTTATGCTGACCAAATTGGAGATACTGAATCACAGTATATACAGCAAAGATACGGGAAAGCCAATCCATCATATCCAGAACCGCATCAAACAGAAGAAAAGCATTGAGGATAAGCTGGAGAGACTGGAACTGACAGACAGTGTGATGAATGCCAAGGATCACCTCATGGATATCGCAGGCATCCGGGTGATCTGCTATTTTCCAGGGGAGATATATGACCTGGTGGACTGTCTGAAGAGGCAGACAGACTTGATCATTATCAAGGAAAAGGACTACATCAAATCACCCAAGAAAAGCGGATATCGCAGTTTCCATGCGGTGTTCGGCGTACCGATCCATTGTCTGGATGCCATGGAATATTATCCGGTGGAGATCCAGTTCCGTACCATGTCCATGGATTTCTGGGCCAGCATGGAACACCGGATCTGCTACAAGAAGGAGTATGAGGATAAGGAGACGGTGAGCCAGGAGATGCAGCAGTATGCCAGGATACTGGAGCAGATCGAGAGCCGGTTTGAGGTGCAGGTGCGGGATGGCTGAGGGAAGTCAAAAAAGTACTTGCAAAACTCATACAGGTGTGGTAACATATCATTCAAATTACTTGCGGCGCTGTAAGCTACAGGAAAATGTACAGCCATGGGCCGCAAGGCAAATGCCATGAAGGAGACTCTTTTTAGGGAAAACGACAGGAAGGCGGGCGTCACCGACTGAGAGCGCCCCACGCGGGAACTAATATAGGGAACACTCCGGAGCAGGCTGTCTGAACGCAGCGGACACAGGTAGGTTTCACTTTGGCTGGAAGGAAGGCTGGTGGGATTAGATGTAGGTTGTGCTAGGGCAGCACGTTGCACGCGTTAAGTGTAAGAGTGGAAGGACTGAACAATGCCTTTGATGGAAGGTACAGTGCTTCAATGCGGGTGGTACCGCGGATAATATCTGGATATTATTCGTCCCGGGATGCAGGAAACTGTGTTCCGGGGCTTTTTTGTGTACACAGGTGTCTAAAGGAAATAGGCAGATGGAACTGACGGACATCCGGCGCGGCAGACAGGGGAAAATTCCTATGCGTAATTACACAGAAGACCCCGGACACATCAAGGCAGGAAAGGAGCCACTTTATGAGAACAGGAAAGACAATGGAAGCAGGCAGCAAGATCTACAGGGACATGACCATCCGGGAAATCGGGGAACAGCATATTGGAAAATCCTTGCGAATGGCCGGATGGGTAGAGAACATCCGTGACCACGGTGGAGTATCCTTCTTAGACCTGCGGGATATGTATGGGGTACTTCAGGTGGTGATCCGCAGGGAGGGCCTGCTGAAAGGACTTGTGCGGGAGATGTGCATCAGTGTCTCGGGGCTGGTGGAACTTAGGGATCAGGAGACATACAACCCGAAGATTCCCACTGGAACCATCGAACTGGATGCCAGTGAGATCACGGTGCTTGGAAAGGTATACCAGAAGCTTCCTTTTGAGGTATCTTCCTCCAGGGAGACCAGGGAGGAGGTGCGGCTTAAGTACCGCTACCTGGACCTGCGAAACAGGAAGGTGCGGGACAACATTCTCTTCCGTTCCCAAGTGATCGGGTACCTGCGGCAGAAGATGACAGATCTGGGATTCGTAGAGATCCAGACACCAATCCTGTGCGCTTCCTCCCCTGAGGGGGCCAGGGATTATATCGTGCCTTCCCGCAGGTTCAAGGGAAAGTTCTACGCCCTGCCCCAGGCACCCCAGCAGTATAAGCAGCTTCTGATGGCTTCCGGTATTGACCGGTACTTCCAGATCGCTCCCTGTTTTAGGGATGAGGATGCACGGGCAGACAGATCGCCGGGGGAATTCTACCAATTGGATTTTGAGATGAGTTTTGCCACCCAGGAGGATGTGTTCCAGGTGGGGGAGGAAGTATTGTCTGCCACTTTTGAGACATTTGCGCCAGAAGGGTATGCCGTGACGAAGGCACCTTTCCCGGTGATCAGCTATAGGCAGGCCATGCTGGAATTCGGCTGTGACAAGCCGGACCTGCGCAATCCCCTGCGGATCCTGGATGTGACAGACTTCTTCCAGAAATGTACATTTAAGCCTTTCCTGGGGAAATGTGTCCGGGCCATTAAGGTCAGTTGCGAGATGAGCAAGGGATTCCATGAAAAGCTGCTGCAGTTCGCCCTTTCTCTGGGAATGGGGGGGCTGGGATACCTGGAGGTGGCAGATGACCATTCGTATAAGGGACCCATTGACAAATTCATACCACAGGAATGGAAGGAGGAACTAGCACAACTGGCGGGGTTACAGCCTGGAGATACCATTTTTTTCATGGCAGATAAGGAGGAGAAGGCCTGTTACTATGCCGGGAAGATCCGGAATGAACTGGGAGAGAAGCTGGGCCTGGTGGAGGAGAAGGCGTTCCGTTTCTGCTATGTGAACGACTTCCCCATGTATGAGCGGGCCCCGGAGACTGGGAAACCTGCCTTTACCCACAACCCTTTCTCCATGCCCCAGGGAGGATTGGAAGCGTTGGAAACCATGGATCCCCTGGACATACTGGCATACCAGTATGACATCGTCTGCAACGGGGTGGAACTTTCTTCCGGTGCAGTGCGGAACCATGATATGCATATTATGGCAAAGGCCTTTGCCATTGCAGGGTATGAGGAGGAGACCCTGAAGGAAAAATTCGGTGCCCTCTACCAGGCCTTCCAGTTTGGTGCGCCGCCCCATGCGGGGATGGCACCAGGGGTGGACAGGATGCTGATGCTTCTTAGGGGAGAGGAGAACATCCGGGAGGTGATCGCCTTCCCTATGAGCGGTTCCGGCCAGGACCTGATGTGCGGTGCGCCTGGGGAGGTCACAGAGCAGCAGCTTAGGGAAGTACATGTGAAGATCCGGGGATAGGCAGTGCCTCTGCGGTGACGGGAACCAGTGGCAGGAACACGGTGACAGGGATCAGCGGCAGGAACACAGCGGCACGAACTAGTGACAGGGACCAGTGGTATGGACAGGACGTTAAGGGTACAGTGGGAAAGGAAGGTAGGATATGGCAAATGTAATCAGTGACGAGACCATAGAATATGTGGGAATCCTGGCAAAACTGGAACTTTCCGGGCAGGAGAAGGAACAGGCCAGGCGGGATATGGGACAGATGCTGGACTATATAGACAAGTTGAAGGAACTGGACACTTCCGGGGTGGAACCTATGTCTCATGTATTCCAGGTACAGAATGTGTTCCGGGAGGACGTGGTGACAAACGGCGATGGCAGGGAAGAATCCCTGTGCAATGCGCCACAGCAGAAGGACGGCATGTTCCTGGTGCCGAAGACTTTTGTCTAGATCCAGGGTGCCTGTCGGAAACGATGGATTTTGATAGTAAAAGGAGTGTATATCCAAACAGCGACAGGTTCCAGAAGGTTAGAACGGGGGTAGTAGTATAAAATGGAGAAAGGCTTTTCTACGGCTGTGGAACTTGCTACAGCCATAAGACAGGGAAAAACAACAGCAGTGGAGGCCATGGAGACGGTGCTTGACAGGATCGGGGAAGTGGAGGAATGCTACAACTGCTATGTGGCGGTGGACCGGGAGGCAGCCTTGAAAAGGGCAGAAGCCGTACAGAGACGTATCCGGGCAGGAGAACTTACGGGCCAACTGGCAGGTGTTCCGGTGGCGATCAAGGACAACCTGCATGTGGCAGGACTGCCTACCACATGTGCCTCCAGGATTCTGGAATCCTACAGGTCCACTTTTACCGCTACGGCAGTGGAGAGACTGGAAGATGCCGGGGCCGTGGTGGTAGGGAAGACGAACATGGATGAATTCGCTATGGGTTCCACCACAGAGACCTCTGCCTGGGGAGTCACCAAAAATCCCAGGAATCCGGAACATGTGCCAGGGGGTTCATCTGGAGGGTCAGCAGCTGCAGTGGCTGCTGGGGAATGCGTGTTTGCCCTGGGATCCGACACGGGTGGTTCTATCCGCCAGCCTGCTTCCCATTGCGGTGTGGTAGGGCTGAAACCCACTTACGGAACGGTGTCCCGGTACGGACTGGTGGCCTACGGTTCCTCCCTGGACCAGGTAGGACCCCTGTCCAGGACGGTGGAAGACTGTGCAGTGATACTGGAAGTTCTTGCCGCCAGGGATGAGAAGGATTCCACTTCCATAGCCAGGGAGGATACGGATTTCACGAAAGCCCTGGTACAGGATGTAAGAGGGATGCGGATCGGGATTCCGAAGGATTACTTCGGCCAGGGCCTGGACGGGGAGGTGAGGACTGCCGTACTGGAGGCTGCACAGCTTCTGGGCCGACAAGGTGCCATGGTGGAAGAATTTGACCTGGATCTGGTGGAATATGCAGTTCCCACATATTACACCATTGCGGCTGCAGAAGCCAGTTCCAACCTGGAGCGGTTTGACGGGGTGAAATATGGCTACAGGACGGCAGGGGCAGAAGAATTGCATCAGATGTATAAACAGACCCGTTCCCAGGGGTTTGGGCCGGAGGTAAAGCGACGCATTATGCTGGGCAGTTTCGTGCTCAGTTCCGGCTATTACGATGCCTACTATCTGAAAGCCCTGCAGGTGAAAGCCATGATTAAGGCAGCCTTTGACCAGGCTTTTGCCAGATATGACTGCATCTTAAGCCCGGTGGCGCCAGCCACGGCTCCCAGGCTGGGGGAGAGCCTGCAGGATCCCCTGCGGATGTATCTGGGAGATATTTATACGGTCTCCGCGAATCTGGCAGGACTGCCGGCTATCAGCCTGCCCTGCGGCGTGGACCATCTGGGACTTCCCATCGGGCTGCAGCTTATGGGAGACTGTTTCCAGGAGAAAAAACTGCTTAGGGTGGCATACACTTATGAACAGCTGAGACGGGACAAAGCATCTGGGCAGAATCCGAAGCAGGCACCAGACATAGAACCGGCACATGTCATCCGGCAGGCACCAGGAGCAGAACCGGCACATGTCATCCGGCAGGTAACGGGTGCAGGATTGGTGCAGCATTCAGGAGAAGAGGCGTCGCAGCAAGCTTATGCGCGGAGAAAGGAGGGCATGTAAATGACCAGGGAATATGAGACAGTCATCGGTCTGGAAGTTCATGTGGAGCTTGCCACCCACACGAAGATATTCTGCGGCTGTTCCACCGCTTTCGGGGCAGTTCCCAATGCCCACACCTGTCCGGTGTGTACGGGAATGCCAGGCTCCCTGCCGGTACTGAATAAAAAGGTCCTGGAGCATGCGGTGGCAGTGGGGCTTGCCACCAACTGTGAGATTACCAGATACTGTAAATTTGACCGGAAGAACTATTTCTACCCGGACAATCCCCAGAATTACCAGATCTCCCAACTCTATCTGCCTATCTGCAGGAATGGTTATGTGGAGATTGAGACTGCCTTAGGTGGAAGGAAAAAGGTGGGCATCCACGAGATCCATATGGAGGAGGACGCGGGAAAACTGATCCATGATGACTGGGAGGATGTGTCTCTGGTGGACTACAATCGTTCCGGTGTCCCTTTGCTTGAGATTGTATCCGAACCGGATATGCGAAATGCGGAAGAAGTCATCGCCTATCTGGAAAAGCTGCGTCTGATCATCCAATACCTGAGGGCCAGTGACTGTAAGCTCCAGGAAGGTTCCATGCGGGCTGATGTGAACCTGTCCGTGCGGGAGGCGGGGGCGGAAACATATGGCATCCGCACGGAGATGAAGAACCTGGGATCCTTCCGGGCCATTTCCAGGGCCATTGAGGGGGAGAAGGAGCGTCAGATCGATCTGCTGGAGAGCGGGGGGAAGGTGGTGCAGGAGACCAGGCGCTGGGATGAGGCAAAGGAGACTTCCTATGCCATGCGCTCCAAGGAGGATGCCCAGGATTACCGGTATTTTCCAGATCCGGATCTGGTTCCCGTGCGTATCAGTGATGCATTCCTGGAGGAAATCAAGAACAGACAGCCAGAATTTCGTACCGAGAAAATGCAGCGCTACAAGACAGAATATGACATTCCAGATTACGATATAGAGATCATCACCTCTTCCAAGCATATGGCAGACCTTTTCGAAGAGACTGTGGCCTGTGGGGCAGCCCCCAAGAAGGTGTCCAACTGGCTGATGGTGGAGACACTGCGGCTGCTGAAGGAGAAAGGGCTGGATCCCGAAGACATCCGTTTCTCCCCGGCCCACCTGGCCAGGCTGATCGCCCTGGCAGAGAGCAGGGTCATCAACTCCACTGTGGCCAAGGAAGTATTTGAAGCCATGTTCGAGGAGGATGTGGATCCGGATGTCTATGTGGAGGAAAATGGACTGAAGATGGTCAGCGAGGAAGGCGCCCTCCTAAAGACGGTGAAGGAGGTCATAGCAGCCAATCCCAAGTCGGTGGAGGACTACCGGGGCGGTAAGGAAAAAGCCATTGGCTTCCTGGTGGGACAGACCATGAAAGCCATGAAAGGGAAAGCAGATCCCGGCGCTGTGGGAAAGCTGTTGAAGGAACTGCTGTAAGCCAGATACCCCTCAAGCCATTGCCAGGCCAAAGAGGAAAGCAATCTGTCCCAGGCCGGAAGCAGGGAAGCAACCAGGACCTGGGACAGGTAATTCCCAGGCCGGCCCTACTGGGGCGCGGCCTGCATCACATAGTCAATATATTTGCGTGTATTCTCCGGGTGCTGTCCGTTTAGAAGGACACAGAGCACCACATCCTCGTCCTTGAAGTGATAACTCTCCCGGATATTGCTGCCGTCCAGGTAGAGTCCCACTGGCCTGGGATCGCGCATGGCTTCGGGATCCCTGGGATCAGGATATCGGGGGACATAAGTATCATCCAGGGCATCCACGGCTGCATTTTTCTCTTCCACCACAGCCATGTCGATGTAGTAGAAGTGGTCCTGGTAAGCAGCCACCTGTTCCGGGGTCAGGAAATCCCGCATATCATAGAAGGTCTCATTGTTGGCATAGTTCTGGATGCCGCCTGGATCGGAGACTATCACGTCCAGTTCCCCTGCGGCAATGTAGACCATCAGTTTCTGGGTAGAGGCCACAGAGGACTCATCCAGGCCATCCGGAGACATGTACAGTGTGGAATCAAACATAAGGTCATAGGTACCGGTGTCAATACCCGCGTATTCTGCAAATCCCTGGTTGTAGGCTTCGGCGGCTTCCAGTTCCACGGAATTCAGTATGCAGGCGTAGAAGGCCATTTCTTTTCTGTTCAGGAGCTGGGTCACGAAGGATACGATCATGGCAATCACTGCTACAGCCGCAATGGTATGCCATTTATAATAGTAGATAAAATACGATAATTTGTCTTTTAGGGTTCCGTTCCTGAGGGCCTGTCTCTCTTCTCTGAATTCGTCCATTACGGGCATGGTATCTACCGCCTTTCTTCTATGCTGAAATCCGCATGTCACCTCACCAGCGCTCTGACCCGATGACATTTCGTTACATGGTTTATCTGCATTTCCATCTGCCAAGAGTGTTAACCCTTCGGTGCCATCAGTCAACAATGCCACTGCATTGTCTCCTTCTGCCGCCCTGCAGACGGAAAATGCATTCTGTGTCATTTGACTGTAAATAAGTAGGTCAGCACATTGTTTTCTTACCATGATACGTTCTGTCTGCAATCTTGTCAATGAATGTATTCTAATAGGAATCTAAAAAAAAGATAAAAAGAGATATTTTGTGGAAAGTTGCCTTGCAACTTATGGCCAGATGTTATATCATAAAAGGAGATAGGGAACCAGTGGACCAGGTGGGCACATCCATGGCAGGTATCCTGCATCGTACACACTGCAGGGAACAGGGAGGCCTGGTGTCCTGGAATATAAGAAAAGGACAGGTTAACGAGATGAGTGATACGTATGTGGAATGCCTGGTGAAGGCGAAGACCTCCCTGTGGGGGAAGTTTTTGAAGGGGCTGCTGATCATGCTCACGGTACTCCTGGTACTGGCGGCATTCCTTTTCCCGCCTGCATTTATCATTGCCATTGTGGCAGGGGTAGGCGCCTATTTCGTGAATCTATTCACGGATCTGGAGTATGAGTATCTGTATCTGGACAAGGAACTGGTGGTGGACAAGGTGATGGCAAAGTCCAGGAGGAAGCGGGTTGCCACATACACCCTGGAACGGATGGAGATCCTGGCCCCGGTGAAAAGTTACCGTCTGGACAATTACAAGAACCGCAATGTGAAAGTGAAGGACTACAGCATTGGGGAGGAACTTCAGCCCGACAGGCGCTATGCCATGTTCTATGAAGGTGGGGAGAAGATCCTGTTAAGTCCCTCGGAGGATCTGATCAAGGTCATGAAGAATGCTGCCCCCAGGAAGGTGTATTCTGACTAGTATATCATGGTGCTAGTATACCACAGTGCTAGCACACCCATACAGGTGCGTCAATTCATTCCAGGGTGCGGATGACACAAGGCTTCCTGTAACGGGGTACCAGTCCATCCGTACCTTGTATGCGAAATCGGTACAAGGGTACCGGTACGGAGTATGCAGGAAGAGAAACAGTTCAGTCTGTAGGGGAGATATCCCTGTCAGGCTGAATTGTCGTTTCAGCAGGGATGGGAGTCCTGGCCCAGAGCCGCAGTCTGCCTGTACGTTATTCCTGGATAGGGATTTTTAGGTGACTTATTACAGATATCTGGTTGACTTTCAGACTTAAGTCTGCTATACTCATTCGAAATTTAACAATTTTCATACAATTATATCATTATCTCACAGGAGGATGGAAAATGGGACAGATTATCGGAGAAGGCATTACCTTTGATGACGTACTTCTGGTACCTGCGTATTCACAGGTAGTACCAAACCAGGTAGACTTGACTACCTGGCTGACCAGGAAGATCAAGCTGAACATTCCTATGATGAGTGCGGGAATGGACACCGTGACGGAACACCGTATGGCCATAGCCATGGCGCGCCAGGGCGGCATTGGTATCATTCACAAGAATATGTCCATCGAGGCCCAGGCCGAGGAAGTGGACAAGGTGAAGCGCTCTGAGAACGGTGTTATCACAGATCCCTTTTCCCTGACTCCTGAACATACCCTGGCAGATGCCGATGCCCTTATGGGGAAGTTCCGCATTTCCGGCGTGCCGGTGACGGAGGGGCGGAAGCTGGTGGGTATCATTACCAACCGGGACTTGAAGTTCGAGACGGATTTCACCAAGAAGATCAAGGAGTCCATGACCAGTGAGGGACTGATCACTGCCCAGGAGGGCATTACCTTAGAGGAGGCTAAACAGATCCTGGCCAAGGCCAGGAAGGAGAAGCTGCCCATTGTGGACAAGGATTTCAACCTGAAGGGTCTCATCACCATCAAGGACATAGAGAAGACCATCAAATATCCCCTGGCGGCAAAGGATGAACAGGGCAGGCTCCTGTGCGGCGCAGGCGTGGGCATCACGGCCAATGTGCTGGAGCGTGTGGCTGCGCTGGTAGATGCCAAGGTGGACGTAGTGGTGCTGGATTCTGCCCATGGACATTCCCAGAATGTAATAAATTGTGTGAAGATGATTAAGGAGAAATATCCTGACCTCCAGGTGGTGGCTGGAAATGTGGCAACCGGGGAGGGTACCAGGGCGCTGATTGAAGCGGGGGCAGATGCCGTAAAGGTGGGAATCGGACCAGGTTCCATCTGTACCACCCGTGTGGTGGCAGGTATCGGTGTCCCCCAGATCACGGCAATCATGGACTGCTATGCGGTGGCGAAGGAGTATGATATCCCTATTATTGCAGATGGCGGCATCAAATATTCCGGGGATATCACCAAGGCCATTGCCGCAGGGGGCAATGTGTGCATGATGGGCAGCATGTTTGCAGGCTGTGAGGAGAGTCCTGGGGAATATGAACTGTTCCAGGGCAGGAAGTACAAGGTTTACCGGGGCATGGGTTCCATTGCCGCCATGGAGAACGGCAGCAAGGACCGCTACTTCCAGGAGAATGCCCGGAAGCTGGTGCCGGAAGGCGTGGAAGGCCGGGTGGCCTACAAGGGGGATGTGGAGGATACGGTGTTCCAGCTTCTGGGCGGCCTGCGCTCCGGTATGGGCTACTGTGGTGCCCGCAATATCCTGGAACTGAAGAAGAACGGCAGGTTCGTGAAGATCTCTGCTGCCTCCCTGAAGGAAAGCCATCCCCACGATATCCATATCACCAAGGAAGCACCGAACTACAGTGTGGATGAATAAAAATTTTTGCAACAGGTTCTTGCAAATTTGGTGAAAGCCGTGTAACATAAGGATAGCAACTGCATGACTGGCGGAAGTAGGGGCACCTACAGGGAGTGCAGTAAGTTTCAAAGCCGACCGCCTGGGCGCCACTTGTCATGGATGCTCAGGTGGTTTTTGTCTGTGCAGGAGTCCGGTCTGGCCTGGGTTTGTCATGCTGGAAGCGTGTGAAAACACCTCGCGGTAGCACAAGTGAACGGCAACTATGGATTTTCCTGCACTGGAAAAGGAGGAGACATATGGTATCACTGGAACAGGAACTGAAAGGCAATGCTTACCCTGGCAGGGGCATTGTGATCGGGGAGTCCAAGAGCGGGAGATATGCCGTGGCGGCCTATTTCATCATGGGGCGCAGCACAAACAGCCGCAACAGGGTGTTTGTGGAGGATGGGGAAGGGATCCGCACCCAGGCTTTTGACCCGTCCAAACTGGAAGATCCCAG
Source organism: uncultured Acetatifactor sp. (assembly GCA_910586215.1). GTDB lineage: Bacteria > Bacillota > Clostridia > Lachnospirales > Lachnospiraceae > Acetatifactor. The sequence continues at coordinate 37,056 of CAJUGH010000034.1, forward strand.
CTTGATCATCTATGCGCCGGTACGTGTGCTGGGATATGACACGATTGTTACTAACGGGGATCAGACAGACACAGTCTATGCGGGACTGGAGAAGGGACTTACTTTTGAGCAGACCTTGAGGAGCAGGGAGTTTGAGCCGGACGGCCCTAATTATACGCCCAGGATCTCCGGCCTGCTGCATGTGGAGGACGGAAAATTTGGTTATGTGTTGTCTATCTTGAAGAGCAACCACGGGGATCCTTCCTCCTGCCTGCGGAATACGTTCCAGGTGGATAATCCCCTGCCCGGTGAGGGACATTTCATCCATACCTACCTGCATGACGGCAATCCCCTGCCCAGCTTTGCCGGGGAGCCGAAGTCCGTGGAGATTCCCGATGACAGGGAAGCTTTTACCAAGATGCTCTGGAACAGCCTGGACCAGGAGAATAAGGTTTCCCTGTTTGTGCGGTATATTGATATTGCCACTGGGAAATATGAGACTCAGATCTGCAACAAGAATGGATAACGGACACAGAGGACTTTGCGTGTTATGGCGGCAAAAGCCTATGGATATAGACTGGGAAAAGGCAACAGTCTGGGCAATTGCGGAATGAATGTGCGGATGCATGCGGGTAATGGGCCAGGTCGGTGAAGCTGACCGGGTGACGTTGCCTGTAGTGAGGGTATTGACTTGTACACAGCGAAAAAGGAATGCGTGTGCAGAAAGAAATGGAGAAACAATATGAAAGAGATTGAACTGAAATACGGCTGTAATCCCAACCAGAAACCTTCCAGGATCTATATGGAGGACGGCAGTGAACTGCCGGTGACAGTCCTAAACGGCAGGCCGGGCTATATCAATTTCCTGGATGCCTTCAACGGCTGGCAGCTTGTGAAGGAACTGAAAGAGGCCACTGGCCTGCCTGCAGCCACATCCTTTAAGCATGTGTCTCCGGCAGGGGCGGCGGTGGGCCTGCCCCTGGATGAGACCCTGGCGAAGATTTACTGGGTGGATGACCTGGGGGAGTTGTCCCCGCTGGCCTGTGCTTATGCCAGGGCCAGGGGAGCAGACAGGATGTCCTCCTTCGGAGATTTTATCGCCCTGTCCGATGTGTGCGACGCGGATACAGCCAGGCTGATCAAGCGGGAAGTATCTGACGGTGTCATTGCTCCTGGCTATACGCCGGAGGCCCTGGAACTGCTCCGGGCCAAGAAAAAGGGCGGTTACAATGTAATTCAGATCGACACCGCCTATATCCCTGCCCCTGTGGAGAAGAAGCAGGTCTATGGCATCACCTTTGAGCAGGGCCGGAATGAACTGGATGTAAACGGCGGCCTGCTCTCCAACCTGGTAACAGAGAATAAGGAGATTCCGGAGGCGGCCCTGATTGACATGAAGATTGCCTTAATCACCTTGAAATACACCCAGTCCAACTCCGTATGCTATGTGAAGGGTGGACAGGCCATCGGCATCGGCGCCGGACAGCAGTCCAGGATCCACTGCACCAGACTGGCAGGACAGAAAGCAGACAACTGGTATCTGCGCCAGGCCCCCCAGGTGATGAATCTGCAGTTTGTGGAGGGCCTGGGCCGGGCAGACCGGGACAATGCCATCGATGTATACATGGGCGAGGAATGCATGGACGTGCTGGCAGACGGTGCCTGGGAGCATATTTTCAAGGTAAAGCCTCCTGTGTTCACCAGGGAGGAAAAGCGTGCCTGGCTGGACGGGATGCAGGATGTGACACTAGGGTCTGACGCTTTCTTTCCCTTCTCCGACAACATTGAGAGGGCACATAAGAGCGGCGTGAAATACATTGCCCAGCCTGGCGGTTCTGTCCGGGACGATGCCGTGATTGCATGCTGTGATAAGTACAATATGGTGATGGCCTTTACGGGAATCCGACTGTTCCACCATTGAGACAGTCAAGGGCGCAATTCATGACGGTAGGTTGTTGGGATGATTCTTTCATCACACAATGTGTCCTGTGACGGTTCTGACAGGACGGTAAAATAAAAGTGACCGGGTGATGAAATGAAAAGGGAGGGCAGTCTGTCCTCCCGCTTTTCTTAAGGAAACGTTTCCGCTTTATGAAGGATTCGTACAGTTTTCTACCTTGAAATATTTCCATAGAGAATCTCCCTTTTCGGAAAAGTGCTCTCAATGTATATATTTTGAAATAGAAGTATATTTTTATACAGATTCCATAATCTGTAACAACTTAACAGTTCTATAAACTGGAAGTTACATTTTCTTCAGCCATTTTATATAATCACTTTCACTCCCGTCCCAATAGCAATAAATACATCTTCCATTCTTAAAAACATGATTGCAATTTGGGTATCCGTATAAGTAATGGGAACATTCAGGGCATAATTTCATCATTTTAGAAGTTCCCTTAAAAAAAGCGCTTCCACATTCATCACAAGTGATGATTTCCTTTTTATCCATAAAACAAACTACTTCTCCAAATCCCTATTTATTATATATTTGATTATAAAATCTTTATCTGCCATTTACAATGTATATTTATAAATTATTTCCCACTGGGTACACGATTCGTTACTGTTCACGGCTTCGCCGTTCACAGCAACATGATGCACACATACAATAGAATTCAAGTGCAGAATTCTATTGTCATGAATTGAGCAAAGAACGCTCATTTTGGCGCCTGCTGTCTCGGGCTTTTCGTGCATAATGCGCACGAAAACCCTCGCGGAGGCACCGAGTGGACAGTAACCACGATTCCGAAAAGGGAGTTCTATTATATACTGCGTGCCGGCCGCCTGCAATGGATATTGCAGGTTGATTTTCAGGGGAAATAAAATAGGATTATGTTAATAATTGAGGACTATACTGCAAGAATTACATGAAGGATAATAGTATAATGCCAGTAGAATCTGCCGGAAGGGCAAAGGTATAGGACATATCTGCCCCTGCCGAAAAAGGAGGCAACAAAATATGGAATACGCGGCAATCAGACATTTTGCAGATAAAAGATACTGTTACGCCATGGCGAAAGGACATTTCCTGATCAGGCTGGAGGTGAAAAAGGGCGATGCGGTAAAGGTCATTCTCCACACTCAGGACAAGTACCTGCCCGTCCGCTATATGGACACAAGGCGGGCGCAGCCCATGGAGATTGCCTGCTCTGATAATTACCTGGACTATTACGAAGCGGAAGTGGAGATAGACGTGGTCTGCCTGCGGTATTTTTTCGAGATAGAGGACCAGGAAGGAAAGACCGTATACTATGGAAACCACAATTTCTATGACCAGTGCATCACATCCATAGACCGGATGTACGACTGCCCCCAGACACTTCGGGAGGAAGAGCGGTTTGAACTGCCTGCCTGGGCGGAGAACAAGGTGATCTACCAGATATTTCCCGCCCGCTTTGCCGCGGACAGGGAAGTGCCGGAGGAAACCTGGTATCAGGCGCCCATTGACAATAAAGCGAACTTGAAGGGATCCATCCGGGGCATTATCCAACATTTTGGCCACATTCGGAACCTGGGGGCAGATATTCTGTATATGACGCCCATATTCCGCTCCGACTCCGTCCATAAGTACAATATCCACGACTATTACCAGATTGATCCCGCCTTTGGGGACAGGGAAGATTTGAAGGAACTGGTGAAACTGGCCCATGAAAACGGGATGTATGTGATACTGGACGGCGTGTTCAACCATACGGGAATCGACTTTTTTGCGTTCCGGGATATCCGGGAGAAGCAGGAGAAGTCCGCTTATCTGGACTGGTACTATATCCAAAGCTTTCCCCTGGTGATGGAATGGGGGAAACGCCCCAGTTACAAGACCTTCAGCTACGCCGGTTACATGCCCAAGGTGAACCTGGACAATCCGGAAACGGCGGACTATTTTATCCATGTGGGGGCATACTGGATTCGGGAATGTGATATCGACGGTTGGCGTCTGGACGTGGCGGATGAGATCAGCCACCGTTTCTGGAAGCGCTTCCGCAGGGAAATGAAGGCGGTGAAAAAGGATGTCCTGGTGGTGGGGGAGATCTGGCACTATGCCGGGGACTTCCTGGAAGGAGACGAGTGGGACAGCGTGATGAATTATCCCTTTTACGATTCTGTGGTGGACCTGGTGGCGAGAGAAGAGACCCTTCCGTCCGCTTTCCTGGGCAGCCGGAATTTCGTAAAGGGAAACCTGAACAAAGGCCTGGAAGGGTATCTGTGGAACTTTATCGACAGCCATGACACGGCCAGGTTTCTCCACAGCGCCGGAAATGATATGCGGAAGCAGAAACTGGCGGCGGCAATGCAGCTCCTGCTTCCCGGCATGCCCATGGTCTATTACGGCGACGAGGTGGGCATGGAGGGCGGCCCTGACCCGGACTGCAGACGGGGCATGTTGTGGGAGGAGAGCCGGCAGAATTTGGATTGCCTGGAGTATTATAGGAGGCTCATCCGGATCCGCCACGATTTCCCCGGGCTCACAAAGGGAAAGCCGGTGAAAGAGCAGGCGGATGACGACAAGGGCCTCCTGTATATGGAAAGAAGATGGGAAGGCGGGAGCCTGATTTTGATTTTTCATGTAAGGGAGGGGGAGATTGCCCTGCCGGGACTGGAAGGGCG